>CAJWHE010000005.1 GCA_913041145.1 uncultured Paracoccaceae bacterium | reverse complement strand
TTTTAAAATAACAGATTCGAAGCTAATCAAAAATTAAAATATCTTGTAAATTAATTTTTGATTAGTTTGATGGTCGGGACGGTAAGATTCGAACTTACGACCCCCTGTACCCAAAACAGGTGCGCTACCAGGCTGCGCCACGCCCCGACAATCGTTTCTCCTACTATCGTCAGTAAGTATATTTGAAAAGCCCAAAACAGAAAATAATTACTAATAACAAGGCCAAACAGCTTTTTTGTTGTCTAGTAGATTAAATTGGATACTATCACCCTCTGAAAAACCAAGTTTTGACGATAGATTACCAGTTATCTCTAGAGCTCCGATTAGATTACTACCACCAAGGATCTTTTTTTGGCTCAGAGGAGTAGCGCCTACATAAATTTTCTTAATAATTCCTCTTTCATCAAAAAATATAATATCCAACGAAATTAGTGTGTTTTTCATCCAAAAAACTAACCTACTAGGTTTGTCATACAAAAATACCATTCCATCAAAATTTTTAAGTGACTTTCTAAACATTAGGCCATTAGCTCTTTTGGTTGGGTCGTCAGCTATCTCGACATAAAACACATGTTTCGACATAGCACTGTAAATAGTCAGTTTATTGCTCTCACATGATGCTAGTGCATCAGATACTGTATAAGTAATTGAAATAAATAAGAAAAATAATAACTTAATCATACAATAACAACCTTCAAACGCTCCTTGTGAACTCTTAAAGACACAAGAAAAAATTTAAGGTTGTAGGCGACAAACTTTCCAATTTGACTTTATGTCCTTGCGGCTCCATCTAAACCTATTGTGTAAACGTGCATCTCCATCAGACCAAAACTCGATCTCTATTGGAGTTATTCTAAATCCTCCCCAGAAAGGCGGCCTAGAAGGATTGGCGCCTAATTCGACAGTCAACCTATTAACAGAATCGAGTAGCTCTTGCCTAGATCCTACTTCCTGTGACTGCCGGGATGCCCAGGCCCCTATTCGACTATCCAATGAACGCGATGAGAAATACTGGTCTGCCATCACTCCATCTTCCTTTTCTAGAAAGCCCCTAACCCTAATCTGACGTCTAATTGATTTCCAGTGAATTACAAAAGATGCCTTTGGAGATGAAATTATCTCCTCTGCCTTTACACTTTTATAATTAGTGTAAAAAACAAAACTTTGGTCAGTAATTTCTTTAAGCAAAACCATTCTTACATTGGGCAAACCAGTATCATCTACAGTCGCCAATGCAATAGCATTAGGATCATTTAATTCTTTATTTTCAGCATCTTCCAGCCAAGACTTAAATAAGTCCATAGGGTCCACTGTTTCAAAATTTTCTACTTCATCACTCATTTTAATGCCCAAATAATTAAAGATTAATGCCCAAATAATTAAGGAAAGTTCCTTTTTATTTTTTTACTATATTACTATAGATCGCAAAAATTAGTTCTCCTTGCTTGATACCACTTGACCTTTGACATAAGAAATTAAATGGTACCTATTTAAAAGGAAAGATATGACGAATAATCTTATGAAAGGCAAGCGTGGTCTGGTAATGGGCGTTGCTAACGATAGGTCTATAGCCTGGGGGATAGCTAAAGCTTGTGCCGACCAAGGAGCAGAACTAGCTTTTTCTTATCAAGGGGAATCTCTTAAAAAAAGAGTAGAGCCTTTGGCCAATCAAGTTGGCTCAAGCCATTTAATAGAGTGTGATGTAAGTTCAGCAGATTCTTTAGATCATTTATTCGACTACTTAAAAAACGCCTGGGGCGAAATTGATTTCCTTGTACATGCCATTGGTTTCTCAGATAAAAATGAACTTAGGGGTCGATATGTTGACACTTCTCAGGAGAACTTCAAAACTACCATGGACATTTCAGTTTACTCTTTCACAGCTGCAACAGCGAGAGCAGAAAAACTTATGTCTAAAGGCGGCTCTATACTCACACTCACCTATTATGGTGCAGAAAAAGTAATGCCACACTATAACGTGATGGGTTTGGCTAAGGCAGCACTAGAAGCTTCAGTGAAATATTTAGCAGAGGATCTTGGGAAGGATAAAATTAGAGTTAATGCAATCTCTGCAGGACCGATAAAGACTTTAGCCTCTTCAGGAATAGGAGACTTTAGATATATTATGAAATGGAACGAATATAACTCTCCTTTAAGGCGAACAGTTACACAAGAAGAGGTTGGGAACTCGGCTCTTTACCTACTATCAGATTTAGGGTCTGCAGTTACTGGAGAAGTACTTCATGTAGACGCCGGGTATCACGTTGTTGGAATGAAAGCTGTTGATGCACCAGACATGGAGAAGTTATGACAGATCGATTACCACATGAAAAAGGATTCCATATTAGCTGGGATCAGATACACAGGGATTCCAGAGCACTAGCTTGGCGCTTAGACGGTAAAGGGCCTGATAATGGGCGATGGAAAGCAATTGTTGCCATAACCAGAGGGGGAATGGCTCCTGCTATGATTATTGCTCGCGAATTGGACATTAGAACGGTTGATACACTTTCAATTAAATCCTATGATCATCAATCTCAAGATGAAGCAAAGATTCTAAAAAAACCGTCAAATGACCTTGTCAAAGATGGGACTGGAATTATCATAATCGATGACTTGGTCGATAGTGGGAAAACACTGGAAGCGGTCAAAAAACTTTATCCAAAAGCCCATTACGCCACTGTCTATGCAAAGGCCAAAGGACGTCCTCTAGTAGACACCTTCATTACAGAAGTAAGTCAAGATACCTGGATATTTTTTCCATGGGATATGGCATTACAATACGTTGAGCCCTTTAGAGGTAGTTAAAAAAATTGGTAAACAGGTGTAAATGAAAAACTATAACCCAAACTTATTATCAACCACCCAACCACCCATAATGGAGTTAGCAAGTCTAGTTAAGGAAACTAAGTTACCACCCAATTTTCCATTAATAGACGTCTCCCAAGCAGCACCCTCTTCTCCTCCCCCAATGGAGATGCGACAACATCTAAGTCAACTAATCCTTAATGATACCTCTGTTCACCTATACGGCGAGGTTCTTGGTCTTCCTGAATTGCGGCTAGAATTTTCAGATCACCTGAACAAATTCTACAAAAGTAATAAATTATCAAGTGCAAACATTGGAATTACAGCAGGCTGCAATCAAGCTTTTGCGGCTGCAATCACTTCAGTTGCTCAGGCTGACGATCAAATAATTTTACCCTCTCCTTGGTACTTCAATCATAAAATGTGGCTAGACATGTTAGGCATAAGAACCATAGTCCTAAACACTGGCACAACACTAATACCAGATGCAAACGAAGCATCAAAATTAATTACGAATAAAACAAAGGCCATAGTATTAGTGAATCCAAATAATCCAACTGGGATTGAGTACCCGCCAGAAACAATTTCACAGTTTTATGATCTCTGTGTTCGTTCAAACATTCAATTAATAATCGACGAGACATATAAAGATTTTAATATTAGTGAAAACCCACCACATGATATTTTTCTGAAACCCAACTGGAGTAATAACTTTATGTTACTTTACTCATTTTCTAAAGTGTTTCGTTTGACAGGACACCGTGTTGGAGCAGTTGTAACTTCTACAAAAAGAATGCAAGAAATTGAAAAATTTTTGGACACATCAACAATTTGTGCCAACCAAATTGGGCAACATGCTGCATTATTTGGTCTGAAGAAGTTATCATACTGGGTTCAAGAGCAACGTCTGGATCTGTTGAAAAGGCGTAAGTCATTAGAAAGAGGCTTTGAAGATTTAAAGTCTGATGGATGGGTTTTACGAGGCCTTGGAGCATATTTTGCATATCTAGAATATCCGTTTACCATATCTTCAAGAGAGTTATCTAAACGTCTGTTAGAAGAAAGAGGTGTCCTAACAGTGCCTGGTGCACTTTTTTCTAACAAAACTGAGGCTGCAGCAAACCGCTTTTTGAGAGTTGCGTTTGCTAATATTAGCTTAGATGACATCCAAATTCTTTTTCAACGGCTTAAATCTTTTAAGTTGTAAGACTTGCTCACACGAAGACAAAGGTTTACGAGTTCGATAATTGTATTTTTTAGGGTGATAAAAATGGCTTCTTCTTCAGGTTCTAAAATGTCAAAATTCTTTGTTTGGGCAATATTACTTATGTTAATCGTAGGTCTTGGAGGCTTTGGCATTGGAGGCTTTGGGCGTTCTCTAGATAAAATTGGAAGTATTGGGAATAAGAAAATTTCGACAAACGACTACGTAAACACTCTAAGACAAGAGATCTCTAATTTTGAAAGACAAAATGGAAAACCAATTAGTTTCAATGAGGCACTAACTCTTGGGTTAGATGGTGTGGCGATCAATAAACTTTTATCCACAGCATCAATGGACTCAGAGCTTTCGAGAATTGGAATTTCTGTTGGTGATACAGAAATTGCAAAAAGAGTCCGTGAAATACCTCAATTTTTTGGACCAGGCGGAGTATTTGATCAAGATACGTATCGTATGGTTATTTCTCAGATTGGTAAAACCGTCTCAGAGTTTGAAAGTGAGCTGCGTGCAAATCTTTCACGAGACCTTCTGAGGCAAGCTGTAACAGGTGGGTTGGAAAGTACAGACACATACGCCAACAACATATATAACTACATAAATGAAGAAAGAAGTTTAAGGTCAATTACCTTAACCAAAAATAATTTACAGGACCCATCTCCGATTCCAACTGAAATAGAATTAAGCTCATTTCTTGAGGATAACAAAGAATCGTTTAGAGAGCTTGAGACTAAAGTTATTACCTATTCTATTTTAAGACCTGAAATGCTCTTCGATCAAATAAAAGTAAGTGATAAAACCATCAAAGAATTATTTGATAGTAGAGCCTCTGTTTACAACCCCCCCGAAAAGCGTCGTATAAATCGGCTGGCATTTGTTAATAAAGAGGCTGCATCAAAAGCGTATGACTTAATTGCATCAGGAAAATCAACGTTTGATGACCTTGTCAAAGAAAGAGGGCTTTCGTCTAAAGATACAGAAATTGGAATGCTCTCTAAAAAAGAGCTTTCATCTTTAGAGGGTGAAATAGTTTTTGACTTACCACTAAATGAAGCTAGTTCAGTAATAGAGTCTTCAATTGGCCCAGCCATTTTTAAAGTAGTAGAAATAGAGACTGCAGTAGTTACGCCAATTGAAAATGTAATGGACGAGCTTATAAACATACTAAAGCTCGAAGACGCAAAAAACCTTATAACCACAAAAAAAGAAATATACGAAGATTTATTAGTGAGTGGTGGCACCTTAGAAGAGCTAGCAACAGAATCAGAGTTTAAAATAAAAACAATGGATTTCACTACAGAATTAAGTAATTCACTAACTTCTGATATATCATTTTTTGAGGAAGCAAAACTAATCACAAAAGATTATTATCCTACACTTTTTGATCTTAATGACGGCAGTATAATAGCAATCAGATTAGACAAAGTTCTTCCTTCATTTATTCCTGAGCTCCAAGTAATTAGAGAAAAGGTTAAGAAAGATTGGACATCATACATAATATCAGAACGCTTGACTGATCTTGCAACAGAAATTAGCGAACAACTTAGAGTTAACCCAGACTGGGAAAACTCTGCAGGTAAAGAACCAACAGTTACACAAATAAGTCGTCTTACTCAAAATTTGGATACTCCTTTTCCTCTAGCCCAAAAAGCTTTTATTACTAAGGTTGGGACTGTTGATTTTGTAAATGACGCAGAAACTGTCATCGTGTATGAAGTGACCGACGTGACTTCACCCGACTTAAATAGCGTTGCTGCAAAAGCCTTTTCAAAAGAGTTTAAAGACCAAATGCTAGCAGAGTTCGAAAATGATGTATTTTCTTACTACATAGAATCTATCCGCAAAAATCTAGGTTTTACTTTAGATCAAGGAGCATTAAATTCAATACATCAACAATTTTGAAAGCAGTCATGAAATTACAACCACTCCATTCAGACTTCTTAAAAAATTATAAGAAGAAGAAAAATCAAATCATCTTTACCCATTTAGCGGCTGATTTAGATACTCCAGTTTCACTACTATTAAAATTAACAAAGGCTTCCGTTGATAGTTTTGTTTTGGAGTCGGTTACCGGCGGTGAAATTCGTGGGAGATACTCAATTATCGGAATGAAGCCAGATTTGGTCTGGAAGTGCAAAAATAAAAAATCAGAAATAAATAGAAATGCTTTAATCAATCGAAACAATTTTTCTCTGCTTCAGGAACAACCCTTAGATACATTGAGAGCATTATTAAGTGAGAGTTCAATAGATATTCCAGATGGGTTACCTGCGTCGTGTGCTGGGCTTTTTGGATATTTAGGGTATGACATGATCCGCCTTATAGAGGCTCTACCAGGCAATGTTTCCGACCCTCTTGATGTGCCTGACGCTATACTAATGCGCCCATCAGTTGTAGTTGTCTTAGACGGCGTAAAAGGAGAGGTAGTCGTGGTCAGTCCAGCTTGGTTCTCAAAAAATGTCTCCGCTGAGGATGTATATAAAAAATCTACTCTAGCAGTTAAACAAACAGTTGAGCTTCTAGAGAAGGCAACACTTACTGAGTCTAGAAATCTGATCCCTTCTCAATCAATATCTCCAGCAAAATCAAATTTTACTAAAACCGCCTACGAGGCTGCAGTAAATAAAGCAAAAAAATACATAAAAGAGGGGGATATTTTTCAGGTAGTTCCCTCACAACGTTGGACACAAGATTTTCCATACCCACCATTTTCATTGTACAGAGCTTTAAGAAGGACTAATCCTTCACCCTTTATGTTTTACTTTAATATGGGTGAATTCCAAATTATCGGAGCAAGTCCAGAAATTCTTGTTCGTGTTTTTGGTAAAGAAATTACAATTAGGCCAATAGCAGGGACTCGTCCGAGGGGCCCAACAGCTGAAGCTGACTTAAAGTATGAGAAAGAGTTATTATCTGATCAAAAAGAGCTGGCAGAACATCTCATGTTACTTGATCTAGGTAGAAACGATATTGGAAAAGTTTCGGAAGTAGGAACTGTTAAGATAACTGAAGAATTCATTATAGAAAAGTACAGTCACGTTATGCACATAGTATCTAACGTTGTAGGTACTTTAAAGGATGGGGAAGATGCTATTTCAGCATTGTTAGCGGGCCTACCTGCAGGAACAGTCTCAGGTGCACCTAAAGTACGTGCGATGGAAATTATTGACGAGTTAGAGTCTGAAAAAAGAGGTATTTATGGGGGTGGATGTGGTTACTTTTCAGCTAATGGGGACATGGATATGTGCATAGCACTCAGAACTTCTGTTGTTAAAGATAAAAAATTGTACATCCAAGCTGGTGGGGGAGTTGTATATGACAGCGACCCTACTGCGGAGTATGAAGAAAGCGTTAATAAATCCAAAGCAATCAGAGCGGCAGCAGAATTGGCAACTATGTTTACAAGTAGGGATGATGCTAGTTAAATCGAAGGTAATTCAATTAAATTTGATAACCTTAAATAGTAGGTTGATACCATGATTTTAATGATAGATAACTATGACAGCTTTACATATAACTTAGTTCAATACCTTGGGCAGTTAGGAGCAAATGTTAAAGTTATAAGAAACGACATTCAAAGTGTTCCAGACTTATTAGCTCTAAAGCCAACCGGCATAGTAATTGGTCCTGGTCCATGTACACCCTCAAAGGCGGGCGTTTGCATTGATTTAATCAAAGAGGTTGCAAAAACACGGGTGCCTTTACTTGGTGTGTGCTTAGGGCATCAAGCTATAGGAGAAGCTTTTGGAGGAACCGTAATAAGACACACAGAGATCTCGCACGGAAAAGTCGCTAATATCAATCATAATAAGAATGGGATTTTTAAAAACTTAAACACACCTTTTAAGGCAACAAGGTATCACTCTTTGGTGGTTGACGTAGACAGTTTTCCAGACGATGTTCTAGAGGTCACTGCCTCATTACAAGATGGAACAATTATGGGCCTAACACACAAAAAGAAGGATATATTTGGGGTTCAGTTCCATCCAGAAAGCATAGCTTCTGAAAATGGTCATGCATTATTACAAAATTTTTTGAATAAAATTGAAAGTAGCAGAGAATGACAACTCTTATAAAATCCCTTTTACCTAAAGCCATTGCCGGACCGTTAACAAAAGAGGAAGCAAGAAGAGCCTTTAACTGTCTATTTGAAGGAGATGCTTCGAATGCACAAATAGCGGGGTTTTTAATTGCTTTAAGGGTTAGAGGAGAAAGCATTTCAGAGTATTCTGCTGCAGCAGCAGCTATGAGAGCAAAGGCTACACCAGTTTTTGCTCCAGTTGGTGCTATGGACATAGTAGGAACTGGAGGTGATGGAAAAGGTACTTTAAATATCTCAACTGCGACAGCTTTTGTAGTAGCTGGCACCGGGGTTCCAGTTGCAAAACACGGCAATCGGAATCTTAGTTCAAAATCTGGATCTGCTGATGTTTTATCTCAATTAGGTATTAACATATTTGCAGAAACAGAGATAGTCTCCCAAGCTTTAGATGAGATTGGGATAACTTTTATGATGGCTCCTTTGTACCACCCTGCAATGGCACATGTCATGCCCGTAAGAACGGAACTTGGCACACGCACAATTTTCAACATACTTGGTCCCTTAACCAATCCAGCAAACGTTAAACGTCAGTTAACAGGTGCTTTTTCTAAGGACTTAATAAGACCAATGGCAGAAACACTAAAAATATTAGGTTCAGAGAAGGCGTGGCTGGTTCATGGAAGTGACGGCACTGACGAAATATCGATATCAGGCTCAACTTCAGTAGTCGAATTATCTAATGGTAATATATCAGAGTTCGAAATTAGGCCAGAGGATGCAGGTCTTAAATTATCTAAATTTAAAGATATAAAAGGAGGTACACCAAAAGAAAATGCGAAAGCATTTACTGACTTGCTTGAGGGAAAACATTCGGCTTATCGCGATTCTGTTCTTTTGAATTCTGCAGCAGCATTATTAGTTAGTGATAAAGTAACCGACTTGAAAGAGGGCGTTGAAATGGCAAGAGATAGTATAGACAGCGGCATTGCTAAAGAAAAAGTTTCTTTATTAGCAACCCTAACTACTAGGAATTAGAAAGTGGCACCTTCAATTCTAAACAAAATTAAAGAATATAAACTAAAAGAAATCCAAGAGAGCAAAAAGAAGTTGCCTTTTAGCGAACTAGAGGAAAGGGTACTGTGTTCCCCTATGCCGATAGGCTTTAAAAAAGCGCTAACAAGTTCCTTAGATTCAAACTATGCGATTATTGCAGAAATAAAACGCTCAAGCCCATCAAAAGGTCTAATTAGAACTGACTTTAATGTTGCTGAAATAGCAAAAGCATACACAAATGGCGGCGCAGTATGCCTAAGCGTGCTAACAGATGCACCTTCTTTTGGAGGCAATCCAGATTTTATCGCAGTGGCACGCTCAGCGTCACATCTCCCTATTTTAAGAAAAGACTTTATGTATGATCCTTATCAAGTCTTTGAATCTCGCTTACTTGGAGCTGACTGTATTCTTATAATTATGGCGTCCGTAAGTGACAATCAAGCTAATGAATTAGAACAGACTGCCTTCCAATTGGGCCTTGATGTTCTTATTGAAGTTCACAATATTGAAGAGTTGGATAGGGCCTTAAACCTTAAATCTTCATTATTAGGTATAAATAATCGAAATTTAAATTCCTTTGAGGTTAGCCTGAAAACAACAGAGGAATTAACAAAATCAGTGCCATTTGAAAAGGTTATTATTACTGAAAGTGGGCTCAAGTGTTCGAGTGACTTAGAAAGAATGTATAAATGTGGTGCCCGAGGTTTTTTAATTGGCGAAACATTAATGAGACAGGCCGACGTTGAGGCTGCATTACGTAAAATTATTCCCACACAAGAAAATATTGGATAGTCACTATGACCAAGTTAACTCATTTAGACGACCATGGGCAGGCTAGCATGGTGGACATTGCAGGTAAGGTTGATACAGACCGGACAGCAATTGCTTGTGGCTCAATATCCATGAAGGAAGAAACACTAGAGTTGGTTGCAAACGGAAATACCCCGAAAGGAGATGTATTAGCCGTTGCGAGAATTGCTGGGATTATGGCCGCAAAAAAAACTTCTGACTTAATCCCACTATGTCATCCCCTACCCTTATCAAAAGTAGATATTAAGTTATCAATTAATACGGATCTCCCTGGTATAGACATTAAAGTGACAGTTCGGACTTTTGGTAAGACAGGTGTCGAAATGGAGGCATTAACCGGGGTAACTATTACTGCGTTAACAATATACGACATGATAAAGGCAGTCGACAAAACTATGTCTATAAATAATATTATATTAACTTTTAAAGATGGTGGAAAATCAGGGCAATTTGGGGTCAAACCTTGATTAGTGTTGAAGACGCATTAAAAAAGATTTTTAAAATATTACCAAAGAATGGTAATGAAAAAATATCACTCCTCAATGCTTGTGGACGGGTCCTTGCGAAAGACGTATTGGCCAAAAATGACCAACCACCATTCTCAACTTCAGCAATGGATGGTTATGTAATTTCAGATCTAGCACCTCGGGTCGGATCATCTTATAATTTGGTAGGTGAAGTGAGTGCAGGCTCTATTTTCTCTGGAGTACTTGGTAATGGAGAGGCTATTAGAATCTTTACTGGTGCTCCCATTCCAGTTGGTGGAAAACGAGTAATAATTCAAGAAAACATGGTAATCAAATATAACACCGTTACAATTAATGAGTTAAATGGTGATGAAACTTTCATAAGAAAAATCGGAAGTGATTTCAAGTCAGGTCAAGTATTTGAAACTCCAACAGTCCTAACTCCATTCCATTTATCTCTTATAGCCTCAATGAATTCAAGCGAAGTTACTGTTTACAAAAAGCCTACTGTCGCCATAATTTCCACCGGGGATGAACTTGTAATTCCTGGAGAAAAACGATCTGCCAGTCAAATCATCTCATCAAATGGTTTTGGCATCTATTCTAGACTAGCTTTAGCAGGTGCTAATCCCCGATTATTACCAATAGCAAAAGACACCGAAAGCTCTCTTAAATCAATTTTAGAACTGGCAATGGGATCCGATATTATTGTAACTGTTGGGGGTGCATCTGTCGGCGATTACGATTTAGTAAAAAAAGTGCTAAAAACTGTTGGTATGAAACCTGAATTTGAGAAAGTAGCGATGCGCCCAGGAAAACCTCTTTTTGCTGGTAAGTTGAATAAAAGTGCTGTTATTGGTTTACCAGGAAATCCTGTTTCATCGTTGATTTGTACTGAGATATTTTTAGTTCCTGCTATTAATCATTTTTTAAATATTAGTTCTAATTCTCGAGAAGTAATCCATGTTAAATCCTCTAGAACTATAGAGAAAAATGGACCCAGAGAACACTATATGCGCGCAAATTATGATTCACTGACCAAATTGGTTAATGTCGAAGACAGGCAAGACAGTTCACTGTTAAGTGTATTAGTTAACTCAAATTCATTAGTTGTACGAAAACCTAATTCCCCACAAATAAAAAAAGGACAACTTGTTCCAACAATCCTTTTAAATTGACATAAATTTAAAAATATAATAGAACAGAGCAAGAACAAAAATGCTTTATTCTAGGGGAGCCATGCAAATGCTAACAAAAAAGCAATTAGAGTTACTCAAGTTCATCGATAATGAGGTGAGTGCAAATGGAGTATCTCCTTCATTTGACGAAATGAAACTCGCTTTAAACCTTAAATCAAAATCAGGGATCCATAGGCTTATTACGGCGTTAGAGGAGCGTGGCTTTATTCGGAAACTAGCTCATAAAGCGCGAGCATTAGAAATTATCAAACTTCCAGATCTTAAAGAAAATAATTCTTCACGTCTCAAGTTAGTAGAGCAGGAGTCAAAGTATAGTAATGATTTGAATATAATCGAGTTCAAAGCAAAATCGACTGACTTACCTGTAATGGGCAAAATTGCTGCAGGAACACCAATTGAAGCAATTAATCAAGTTTCCCATCACATTTCAGTACCAAGTGAAATGATAAAAAATCATAGTAATCATTATGCACTTGAAATCAAAGGTGACTCAATGATCGAAGCAGGAATTAATGATGGTGATGTTGTCGTTATTAAAGAGCAGAGTAATGCCAATAATGGAGATATAGTAGTTGCATTAATTGAAGGACATGAAGCCACATTAAAACGCTTCAGACGCCATGGTAGTTCTATTGCCTTAGAGCCAGCAAACTCTGCCTACGAAACTAGAGTAATTCCTGATAATTTAATTGAAATACAAGGGCGATTAGTAGGTTTAATAAGATCTTATTAGGTTTCAAATTAAAAAAATACCTTATTTGATTTATTGACCATAATCGACTATCTCACCACAAGAAATAAAAACATGTAAGTGAGTAAATTAGCTTTGGAAATAAATATGGGAAATACACCTACTGAAATTGTAACCCGCTTTGCTCCCTCCCCCACAGGTGATTTGCATATTGGAAGTGCTAGGACTGCTCTTTTCAATTGGTTGCTAGCCAGGAGACATGGAGGCAAATTTTTATTACGCATAGAAGATACAGACTTTGAAAGATCCACACCAGAAGCTACAAAATCAATACTTTCTGGCCTCAATTGGCTGGGTATAGACTGGGATGGTGAGCCAACTAGTCAACGTTCACTTCAAGCACGTCATAAGCAGATAGTAACTCAGTTACTCAACACTAATAAAGCTTATAAGTGTTTTTCCACTAAAGAAGAAATTCAAAAAAATAGAGAGAGTGCAAAAGAATCCGGTGACTCAACACTTTTTAAGTCACCTTGGAGGAATGTAGACAAAGACCAGCACCCAAATAAACCTTACTCTGTGAGATTAAAAACCCCCGAGCATCAAATTTTAAAGATTAATGATGAAGTTCAAGGAGAAGTTAATTGGAGCAATAATCAGATTGACGACATGATCCTCTTGAGGTCTGATGGCACCCCTACATATATGTTAGCTGTTGTCGTGGACGATCATGACATGGGTGTTACTCATATTATCAGAGGTGATGATCATTTATCAAATGCAGGTCGTCAAAAACTAATTTATCAAGCATTAGACTGGCCTGTACCTATTTTTGCTCATATCCCACTTATTCACGGAGAGGATGGGAAAAAACTTAGTAAAAGGCACGGAGCTTTAGATATCAAAAGTTATGCGGAAATGGGGTATATACCGGAGGGGGTAATCAATTACCTTTGTAGGCTGGGGTGGAGTCACGGCGATGATGAAATTTTCTCAACTAGTCAGGCAAAGTTATGGTTCAACTTAGAGAATATTGGAAAAGGTCCTGCAAGGTTAGATTTAAAGAAAATGGAGTTTGTAAACAAACAACACATGTCTAAAGCTCCATACAAAATGATTGAAAAATATTTTGATCAATACTTACAAAATATAGGCGAGGATGCATTAAGTACATCGCAAAAATTATTGTTAAATAACTCGTTTGACTTTCTTAAGATCAAAATCAAAACATTCTCTGATCTTCTTGAACAAATAACATTTATTAAAGTGAATAGACCTATTATAATAAGTGATGAAAAATTAGTCACCTTAATCAGTAATAATAAAAAATTACTTAACGATTTGACGCCACTTTTACAAAATGTTAAATGGACACGTGACGAACTAGAAACCTTACTCCTAGACTTCTCATCGTCATATAATATTAAGTTTGGTGAGCTTGCCCGCCCTATTAGGATAGTTTTATCTGGCAAATCGCACACACCAAGTATTATTGATATGATGACAGTTCTAGGTAAAGAGGAAACTCTCGCAAGGTTGTATGATTTTAGTTAATAATAATTAAGATACTATTATTTTTTAGAAATATAAGTTTTTAGTAATTAAGAGGAATAAACATGTCAGGTAAGACAGCAAAATTAGTAATTGGGTCTAAAGAAGTTGAACTCCCTATACACTCACCGACTGCCGGACCAGATGTTATTGATATCGGTCAATTATATGCAAAAGGGGACGTCTTTACATATGACCCCGGATATACGTCAACAGCCTCTTGTGATAGCACCATTACTTTTATTGATGGTGAAGAGGGAATACTCTTACACAGAGGCTATCCGATCGAACAGTTGTCCTCAAAATCACATTTTCTAGAAGTTTGCTACCTACTACTCTATGGTGGATTACCAAATGTTGCAGAGCTGACTGATTTTGAAACACGAGTCACACGCCACACTATGTTACATGAACAGATGATGAACTTTTTTAGAGGTTTTAGGAGAGACGCTCACCCTATGGCAGTAATGACTGGAGTGGTCGGCGCAATGTCTGCATTTTATCATGACTCCATTGATGTTAACGACCCCTGGCAGCGTGAAGTGGCTTCTATTAGATTGATTGCAAAGATGCCAACAATTGCAGCAATGGCTTTTAAGTATAATACCGGTCAACCGTTTGTTTATCCAAGAAATGATCTAGACTATGCATCAAATTTTTTGAGAATGTGTTTTGCTGTCCCTGCTGAAGATTATGAGGTCAACCCAATACTGTCGCGTGCTATGGATAGAATATTCACATTACATGCAGATCATGAACAAAATGCTTCTACATCCACTGTAAGATTAGCTTCCTCATCGGGAGCAAATCCATTTGCGTGTATAGCAGCTGGTATCGCATGTCTGTGGGGCCCTGCACACGGCGGAGCTAATCAAGCTTGTCTTGAAATGTTAGAAGAAATTGGCACTGTAGACAAAATTCCAGAATTCATAGAGCGAGCAAAAGATAAAAATGATCCATTTAGATTAATGGGCTTTGGGCATCGTGTATATAAAAATCGCGATCCACGTGCCACTGTTCTCAAAGAGTCTGCAGACGAAGTATTAGAGTTACTGGGGGTAGAAAATAATTCAATTCTACAGGTGGCAAAGAAACTTGAGGAAACAGCTTTAGCCGATGAATATTTCATCGAGAAAAAGCTTTTTCCTAACGTAGATTTTTACTCAGGGATTATTTTAGAAGCAATGGGATTCCCTACATCCATGTTTACCCCAATATTTGCTGTTTCAAGAACTATTGGATGGGTTTCTCAGTGGAAAGAAATGATTACTGATCCTAAAATGAAAATAGGTAGACCGCGTCAACTATATATTGGAGAGACAAAAAGGGATTATGTGGATATAGGTGACCGGTAAATAACTATTATCTTCCCTCAAAATTGGGATTCCTTTTGTCCAAAAAGGCTAACACCCCCTCTTTAAAATCATAAGTTTTACCGCATTCACCTTGAAGATTTGCTTCAAGCTTAAGCTGTTCTTCCAATGTGTTATTAAAACTCTCTTTTATAGCTTTTTTTGCCCTAATAAACGCCTGAGTTGGTCCACTCGCCAAATAAACGGCTCTTTCTGTCCATTGAGAAGCAAAAAGTTCATCATTAACGCATTCCCAAATTAATCCAATAAGGCTGGCTTCTTTAGCAGAAATTTTTTCTGCAAAAAATGCTGCGCCAATTGATTTAGCTAAACCAATCTTTCTTGGTAAAAAGTAAGAGCCACCCGCATCTGGTATTAAACCAATTTTTGAAAAAGCTTGAATAAAACTAGCAGACTCTGTTGCAATAACAACATCAGCACATAGTGCTAAGTTTGCACCTGCACCGGCTGCTACGCCATTAACGGCTGCAATAGTTGGTATTTCGCACTCATAAATAGCTTTAAGCATCGGCTCATACTCATCTCTAAGTGTCTTCTTTAAGTCAATATCAGACAGACTACTCCTGTCTCCAAGATCTTGGCCAGAACAAAAAGCCCGCCCCTCACCAGTTATTACAAGGCACCTAGCCCTCGTTTCTGAGTATTTTACCGCATGAAGAATTTCAGCCCGCATCTGTGAGTTAAGGGCATTTAAAACTGCTGGTCTTGTGAATTTAATAATTGCTAAATTATCTTCAATTATCAAATCTAAAGTTTTATATTCCATAACTTACTAGCTCCTTTTACTTTATTAATGAATGGTACAAAAATAGTGATATCTAATTTGAATTTGGAACCTTATAAATACCTTGTTTTTTTAGTGTATCTATTACTTCAATGGGCATGTATTTTTCATCATGTTTAGCCAAGATTTCATTTGCTTCGAATATACCTTCAACAAAATACCCACTACCTATCATACCTTGGTTTTCTGAAAATAAATCAGGTAATATACCACGGTACCTAACCTCAATACTTTTATTTTGGTCTGTTACTAAAAAGCTAATTTCACCATCTGCTTTCATCTTAATAGAGCCTCCTTCAACCAAACCACCAACCCTAATTAATTGATCAGACCTAGGCGGTGAACTAGTTAATTCAGTCGGCGACTTGAAGTAACTTATACCCTCGCGTAGCCCATATCCAATCAATACTGAAGCAATAAGTAGTGATCCCAATAAGATAATTATAACCTGAATTCTTCTTCGTTTTTCTAGACTGCGCATTATTAATTTTTCACGGAAACAACGGGACCAAATCTAACCCTAAACTCTCCTCTAGACCTAACATTAAGTTTGCATTTTGCAATGCCTGGCCTGAAGAACCTTTAGTTAGATTATCAATTGCGACAATTACTATCGCTCGTCCCTTAATTCGGTCAGCAGACACCCCAATTTTAACAAGATTTGACCCTCTAACATGATGGGTTGAGGGGAAATCCCCTATTGATGGAAGAACTTTTACGAAACGCTCATTTAGGTAAGTATCACTTAAAACCTTGTGAATTTCGATTGGGCTCCCCTTTACATAAATAGTTGCAAGTATACCTCTATTTATAGGTATCAAGTGTGGAGTAAATTGAATTTTAACAGGTGTTCCAGCCACTTTGGATAACTCTTGATCAAACTCTGCTAAATGCCTGTGTGTTCCTCCTATGGAGTATGGATGCAATCCCTCCGAAAGTTCAGCATGAAGAAGGTTCTCTTTAAGAGCCCTGCCAGCACCACTAACCCCCGCCTTTAAATCAATAATTATATTTTCCAAATCAATTACCTTCGTTTCCAATAGTGGTCGAAGCGCGTATTGGCCAGCCGCTGCATTGCATCCAGTTCCAGCAACCAAGCGAGCTGATATTATTTCGTCTCGATAAAACTCGGTTAGGCCGTATACAAATTCTTTTTGTAAATCTTTCGCTATATGCGTAGAACCATACCATCTTTTATATTCTTCAGGATCACTAAGTCTAAAATCTGCACTTAAATCAATTATTTTTAAGTTGTTAGGCAACTTTTTTATTACGGCTTGTGAGGTTTGATGAGGTAATGCACAAAAACATAAATCTAATTTTGAAAAATCAATCTGATCAATTTTTACTAATTTTGGTAAATTATGAAAGCTTAAATGAGGAAAAACTTCTGACAGAGACAAACCAGCTTTTCTATCAGCACTTAACGCTATAATTTTTAATTTTGGATGATTGATTACTAGACGAATTAGTTCAGCGCCCGTGTAGCCAGAAGCCCCTAAAATTCCTACTGAAAAACTCATAGCTTGTCCTATCAATTAACATCAAAAGATATCACCTCCTATAATTTACAATATGGAGAATTAAAAGACGTTGATGTATTTTAGTAATCTTAATATACCCTTACTATTAATACAGGAAAGGACAGTATGAACTTGAAGTCCGAATTTTTAGACGCAATGAGTAAGTTAATTTCTTCAGTTCATATAGTAACAACTGACGGAAGTTTTGGAAAAGCTGGGGCAACTGTTTCTTCTGTAACTAGTGTTTCTGTCGATAGTAATAGCCCAACAATCTTATGTTGTTTACATAAGGATTCAACAGCCGCACCACTAATTATAAAAAATAAATGTTTTTGCATCAACACTTTAAAAAACAATCAAAAGGAAGTTGCAAATGTCTTTTCTACTCGTGGAAGTGATAACACTGACAGTAAATTTCAAGTGTCAATATTTGAAAGTTTAACAACTGGTGCACCTGTTCTTTCAGACTGTCTTATCTCCCTTGACTGCAGATTATTATCTTCTGAATTAATTGGAACTCATCACGTACTTATAGGTGAAGTTCAAAATTTAAAAACACAACCCGGTTTGCCCTTATTATATGGTAACAGAGGTTACGTTTCCTAGATTATACTAACTAAACAAAACGTGATGGAGATAAAAAAATGAAGAAGTTTAATACTTCTACTGAACGATTAGATAAACTTCGAGAAATTGTTTCAGCTCTTCGAGATCCAGAAAGTGGTTGTCCATGGGATATCGAACAGACGTTCTCTTCAATCGCTCCATACGCCATTGAAGAAGCATATGAAGTATTTGATGCCGTCTCAAAAGAAAACTGGGCTAATCTCGAAAACGAGTTAGGCGACTTACTATTGCAGACAGTTTATCAATCTCAAATTGCCTCCGAGAAAGGCCTATTCGATCTGAACAGCGTAATAAGCAAGGTCTCTCAAAAAATGGTGGACAGACACCCTCATGTCTTTGAAGAGAGTTCTCCTGATCGAACAATCGATGAACAAATGATTGAGTGGGAATCCATAAAAGAAAAAGAGCGATCTATTGAACCAGATAGTGGAGCTCTTTCTGGAATAGCATTAGCATTACCCGCTTTAACTAGAAGTTTTAAAATTCAAAAGAGAGCGTCGCGGGTTGGTTTTGATTGGAAGTCAATTAGTCCAGTTTACGATAAAATACTTGAAGAGATTGAGGAGCTTAAAAATGCCTCGGTAAGTGGGACAGAAGTCGAGGTAAGAGAAGAATTAGGAGATTTATTATTTTCGGTCGTTAACCTTTCTAGGCATTTATCCATTGAACCAGAAGACGCTCTTAGGAGGGCTAACCTTAAGTTTATCAAGCGTTTTGATTATATCGAGAAAGCTGCCAGTAAAAAACATCAGGCACTTAAATCGTTGAGTGAAACCCAATGGGAAGGCCAGTGGGAGGAAGCAAAAAAAAATGAAAAGGGCTAATCTACTCTTTTGAGTTTATGCTCACAGTTATTTTAACCTGACAAAAAAAATCAGGATTGACATTTTTATGTATATCTGACTAAAACGGTCACGTAATAAAATCGTCACTTTAAATAAAATAACGAGGTCAATAAATGACAATGAAAAAATCAAAACTAACAACATTAGCCGTTATATTTGCAAGCTGCTCTGCTCTTGCAAGTCAAGCAATTAGCGACACAACTTATGGTCCTTTCCCTATTACGGTTAAGGGTTATACTGGAACTAAAACAAACTCAGTATCTTATACCGGGCAAATGGCCCGACATGTTTTACATGATAGTTTAAAGAAACTTGCAGGGACAGGCACAGGAGAAGCTAACCCTGCACTAGAAGCCGAAATGATGGCATACTTTTCTGGTTCTAAGAAAAACAAAGCAATTATTGCGCCTGTTTCTAAGGATGGGTTCAAGCTAAAACAGACTCTTGTAAACAGTATTTCTTCTGGAAAGAATCTCTCTGGAAAATCCTATAAGGGCGTTGTTAACGGATGGCCTGGACAGATGACTGGTGCGGAAGTTTTAGAGCATATGATTAAGAAGGCAGCTTCAGCAAAAGGTGGTTTTGATCCAAATACTGGCTATAACTATCCACAACTAATTTCAAAATTTGCAATGGGCGCAGTTTTTTATAATCAAGCAGTAGATAATTATTTAGATGAAAAACTTGGTGCAGACAACAAGCCAAATGCAAAACCTTACAAAGATGGCGCCTATTATAGTGGTAAAGAGCACGTTTGGGACGAAGGATTTGGTTATTGGGGCGCTGCTGCTAACGCGCTAAACCTTAGTGCTAAAGAAAATTATGAAGTTGCTAAAATGAAAAACTTCACAGCGGCAGATTTCAATAATGATGGTGAAGTAGACCTGAAAACTGAAATGACTTTTGCACATGCATATTACGCATCAAGCTATGATAAAGGTGGAAAAACAAATTATTTGCATACCGTAACAAAAGCATTTGTTGATGGTAGGGAATTAATATCTGCCGCTAATAGTAAAAATCTAACTGATGCCCAAAGAGATCAGCTCGTTGGATATGCCGCAGTTATATCAAGTAACTGGGAAAAAGTTATTGCGGAGTCAGTATTTAAATATGCTGGGTCAGTTTACAAGGATATTGGAAAGCTTGAAGGGCTATTAGACTCAAATGGTGATACAACAAAAGCATTTGCAAACTATTGTAAGCATTGGGGAGAACTTAAGGGTTTTTCAATGGCAATTCAGTCAGGTAAAAATAATCTAGGCGAAACAGCCGTAAAAATGAATAGAATGATTGGTTTTGGACCTGTATTGCTTAATGCTTCTCAGGTGACTGGTATAAACTCATCTGGAGAGTTCCTTAAGGATGAGGCATTGTCTTGGGGTGAGTACAAGCTTCATATGCTAAAGATTCAAAAGCTAATGATCGACGCATTTGGAGTAGAAGCCCGAGCGAATGACCAAACTGAAGGTCTTGCAGCACTAGCAGCATCTTTAGGTACTTCAGAAAGTGCTGAAAACGACTAGTAAAGAAACTGTTTTAGTCCATTGAGCTCCACTTTGCCTTTGGGCTAAAACATAACTTTTTAAACAAATAATGGATTACAATTGATTGATTTTTTAATTAGCATATTTGAACATTTTGTTGACCCAAAAAAACGAATTTTTTTAGGGTATATAATTTTATCATTAGTAATAGCTTTCATTTGGTTAATTTTTATAAAAAAATTTAGTTTAAACGACGCTTTTTCAAAGGTATTCGATAAAAGAATTTTTTTTTCTAAGTCGTCTAAAAGTGACTATTTAATATTTTTGTTAAATAGAGTTTTTACACTTTTTATTTCACCAATGCTGATTACTCAAATTGTAATTGCGACTTTTATTTTTCATGCGTTGCATCAAATTACTTGGCTTGATGTAAACATGTTTAAAGAAGTTCCAAAGACCATAATAGTTGGTCTCTTTACACTCTTTATATTTTTACTTGATGATCTAACTAAATATTTTGTCCACCGATGGATGCATAAATACCCTATTTTATGGGCTCTACATAAAGTACATCACTCAGCTACAGAATTGACGCCCCTTACAATATACAGAACTCACCCATTAGAGGGAATTGTTTTTTCATTAAGAAGCGCATTCACTCAGGGTCTAGCAATATCAGTTTTTTTCTTTTTATTTGGAGATAAGGTAAGCTTAGCCACCGTTCTAGGGGTAAACGTTGTGATATTTCTATTCAATGTAGCTGGATCGAATTTGCGTCATTCTCATATAGGCATACGATATTGGAGGTGGTTAGAGTTTATATTAATTTCTCCAGCTCAACATCAGTTACATCATTCCATAGCAAAAGAACATCACGATAAAAATTTTGGTGCTACGTTGGCATTATGGGATTGGATATTCAAATCTCTTCATTACTCTACAGACACAGAAAAACTTACTTTAGGTTTAGATGAGAACCAGACATCTAAAGAGCACAGTCTTTATACGATATATATATCACCAGTGGTAGAAGTAATTGAAATTATAAGAACAAAAATTATAAGTTCTTACCAAAATATTAAAAAAATAATTTATCAATTTTTAAAAATAAAACGACAAATTAAGAAAAAATTAATTAGTCAACGTAAGGACAATACTAATGTTAAAATTTAAAATTCCAACATTTTTTGCATTTCTTATCTTTTTTGCAAACTTGGCACACTCAGCTGAAGTCAATATTTACTCTCACCGTCAACCTTTTTTAATAAATCCATTTCTTGAAGCATTTAGTAATAAAACTGGTATTAAGACTAATGTTGTTTACTCAACAAAAGGGTTAGCACAACGACTCAAGGCAGAAGGAAAAAATAGTCCAGCAGATTTAATCTTAACCGTAGATATTGGTAGATTATACATTTATCAGGATATGGGGTTACTCGCATCTATTTCTTCACTTAAACTTGATAAAAATATTCCTTCACATTTAAAAAGTATAGACAACACCTGGTTTGGGTTATCCAAACGGGCACGTATAATAGTTACCTCAAAGGAACGGGTGCCAGTTGGTTCTATAAAAAACATAGAAGACCTATCAGACCCACGTTGGAAAAAAAAGATATGTAGTCGACCTGGAAGTCATGTCTATAACAGAGCTCTACTCGCATCAATTATTGCCGAGCATGGTTTAGATAAGGCTGAAATATGGGCTAAAGGGCTAGTTTCAAATTTGGCTAGACGACCACAAGGAAACGATAGAGCTCAAGTAAAAGCAATCTATCATGGTCAATGTGATATTGCGATAATAAATAACTACTACTTTGGAAAACTAAAATATTCTGAAGACCCCGATCAACGTGAATGGGCAAAATCATTAAACCTTGTCTTTCCTAATCAAGCAAAAAGTGAACGTGGCGCTCACGTAAATATATCTGGTGGCGGAGTTGCAAAGTATTCAAAAAATAAAGTAGAGGCAATCTTACTTTTGGAATTCTTGACTGATCCAACTGCTCAAAAACTTTATGGAGATATAAATTTTGAATACCCGGTCAATCCAAGTATTAATGCGTCAGAGGAACTAAAATCATGGGGTTCATTTAAAGAAGATAAATTACCTATCGACAAGATCGCAAAGTTATCAGGTGAAGCACAAAAAATTATAGATCGGGTTGGCTGGTAGTAGAGTTGTATTTTATCCTTTTACAATGCAAAGACTATTAATAAGAAAACAGTAAAACGGTTAATGGGTACTTGTTAGCAGCTACAGTTTTCAAGTATTTTAGATTGCGAGGAACTGTAATGATTTTTTATAAGTATAATTGAATTAAATTAGTTAAGGTTTCCAGATCAACTGGAAATCTAATACTTCTTTAAGAGCTTGTGCAATTAATTTTTATTTCAACTATAAATCTAAATTTTAACCTGTTAATGGAATGTGATGTTTCCTGTAGTCAATAATACACTTTTGTGGAAAATTTTAGTCTATTTTCTTTCAGTTGCGTTACTGAGCCCTTTGATATCTTTACTTCTAATTAGTTTTGGCAATACTCACGGTCTCTGGACACATTTAGTAGAAACCGTCTTAGCTCGGTACGTTATGAATACTATACTCCTAATGCTAGGGGTGGCAGCACTATCATCAGTGTTTGGAATTTTTACAGCGTGGATTATTGCGAGGTATCGGTTTAAATTTTCTAAAGTAATTGATTTAATGATGTTACTACCTGCAGCCTGTCCCGCATACCTAGTTGCCTATGCTTATACTGATTTCTTTGAATATGCAGGCCCAATTCAAGTTATACTGCGAAACTTAATGTCTTGGTCCTCACCATCCGAGTACTTTTTTCCTGAAATCAGGTCTTTAGGTGGGGCAATTTTTGTTTTATCGTCTGTTCTATATCCCTATATTTATTTGCTTGCTCGAACTGCATTCAGGCAAATCCCTGAAAGTCTTCTTGAAATCACAAGTCTATACAATAAAAGTTCATTTTGGAAATTAGGTCTACCAATAGCTAGACCAGCTATAGTCGCTGGCGTAGCACTGGTCTGCATGGAGGTTGTTTCTGATTTTGGAACGGTTGAATATTTTTCTCTAGAGACCCTAACCTTGGGAATATTTAATGTTTGGATAGGCATGAATAGTATAACCGCGGCAGCTCAGTTAGCGACCTTTAGTTTTATCTTTATAATTGCATTGCTAATTCTTGAAATAAAATCGCGTTATGGAAGAAGATTTAATGATACAAGCAGAAAACAAAGAAGACCTGAAATACTAAATTTAAAAGGAACTAAAGCCTTTTTCTGTTGCTTTATCTGCTTATTACCCGTTAGTTTTGGTTTTTTAATTCCGATTTCTATTCTTCTTTCTAATGCACTAGGTGGTCTCAGTTGGCCTAGCATTCTGGAGAGTTTTGTAATTTTAAAGAATACCTTACTAGTCTCGTTTGTAGGTTCTCTCACTGTAATGTTTATAGCAACACTATGTGTAACAGTGTCAAAAATAACAGATGACAAGAAACTACAAGTTTTTTCGAAGCTATCTGCAACAGGTTACGCTTTTCCAGGCACTATCCTCGCAATAGGTGTCATAATTACAGTTGGTTATTTTGACAAAATATTTTTATTATTTGATTTTACAAATTCAAACAGTACTTTTTATATTAGCGGAAGTTTATTCGTTCTAATTTTTGCTTATTTAATAAGGTTTTTAGCTGTTGGTTATGGTGCAATTTTATCAGGGCTCGAAAAAACTTCACCAAACCTAATTTGGGCAAGTAGAACTCTTGGAATTAGTTTTTCAGGTACTATCACAAAAATTACCCTCCCATTAATAAGACCCTCTATAATTGCAGGCGGAGTGTTAGTTTTCGTTGATATAATGAAGGAACTCCCAATGACACTTTTACTTAGGCCTTTTAACTTTGATACATTAGCAACGCATACATATCAGTTTGCTCATGATGAACTTATGAGTGAGGCATCATTGCCGGCTTTAATGATTATTTTAGCAGGCTTAGTTCCAATTATTTTTCTTAACAAAATACTCAGAAGTAATTACAAATAGGCATTATAACACTATTGGGAGTATAAAATGGATTTTAAAAAAAAATTTTGTTTAGTATTAATATACTTTTTGACCAGTATATCGCAATTTTCTGTGCCTTCACACGCTGCTGAATCATCTAATACAGTAAAGAAATTATCCAAAAATTCAGTAGCACTGGTTGGGGACACTTACTTCTTAGCTCAATATGATGATTGGTCTATTAAGTGTATCAAGGCTCCTGATGGTCAAACAGATCCATGTCAACTATATCAACAACTTTTCGATATCAATTCAAACCCAGTTGCCGATATACATATCTTTATTTTGTCAGATGGTGGTAATACTCAAGCGGGAGCCTCCTTGATGACACCATTAGAAACTCTTTTGACTGAAAATATTTTATTTTCTATCGATAATGGTCCCATAAAAATTTATGAATTCTCTTTTTGCAATGTTTCAGGATGCGTAGCTAGAATGAGACTTACGCAAGACGATTTAAGTAACTTAAAACTGGGTAATTGGGCTCAAGCAAAAATATACTCTGCCAGAAATCCAAATCTAGAAGTTACAGCATCACTTTCATTAAAAGGGTTTACTGCAGCTCTGAAATCACTAAATAAAATTATCTTAGAATAATAGCAATTAACTAATCTAATGACACTTAATAAGATCTATTACTCTGGTACGAAAGAAAAATATTTAGGAGAAAAGAGTCCTCTTACTAAAGTAAGACGATAAGCTAAGACATACCCGAAGAACCAAAAAACATAAAACTTATATTTCTGCTAAAAAGTGAAACGCATAATATTACAACCATGTCTTTCGTGAAAAAAACTACTCAGTTAAATAAATTCATTGTAGCACATGTTTTAAATCGATAACTTAGCATAAAGTCTTTATGTAAATTTTTATTATGACCATAGGAAAGATAATATGAAATATCACGAATTAGGGTATTGGCTAACTGAATCTGCAAAATGGGTAGATCACTACTATTCAACCCTCTCCAAAAGGCCCGTAAGACCAAATATAGCTCCAGGGGATTTCACCAAAAAATTATCATTATCACCGCCCGAAAAGGCCCAAAGCGTTAAAACTGTATTCGAGGACTTTAAAAATATTGTTCCCGATGCAATGACACATTGGCAGCATCCAAAGTTCTTTGCGTACTTTCCAGCTAATGCATCCCCTGCTTCAATATTCGCAGAGAGCTTGTCAAACTCTATGGGCGCTCAAGCAATGTTATGGCAAACTTCACCAGCAGCTACCGAGATGGAGACTGTAGTAATTGATTGGCTACGTCAGGCACTAGGACTGAAAGAGGGATTTAAGGGCACAATTCAAGATACAGCCACAACAGCAACTTTTTGCGCAGTATTAACTATGCGAGAGAAAGCACTAGGCTTTTCTGGCTTAAAGGATGGCCTTTATGGTTCACAGAAACTAAGAATATATGCTTCGGATAATGCTCACAGCTCAATAGAGAAGGCAGTTCGATTATCCGGAATAGGTGAAAATAATCTTTGCAAAATTGAATTAGATAAGAACCTATCAATTAACTGTGCTAAACTAGAGTTAAAAATTAAAAAAGATATAAAAGACGGTCACGTTCCTGCTGGTCTAATTCTAAGCCTTGGAGGGACATCTATTGGAGCTTCTGATGATATTTTACCTCTAATGTCACTCGCAAGAAAGTATAATCTTTACACCCACATTGACGCTGCATGGGCGGGATCTGCTATGTTGTGTCCTGAGTTTCGTCACTTATGGGATGGAGTAGATATGGCCGATTCAATTGTCTTCAACCCTCACAAGTGGTTAGGAGCACAGTTCGATTGTTCAATACAGTTTTTGAAAGACCCGGCAAGCCAAATAAATACATTAGGCTTAAGGCCTGCATACTTAGAAACATTAGACGTGGAAGAGGTTACTAATTATAATGAGTGGACAATACCACTGGGCCGTAGATTTCGAGCTCTTAAAATTTGGTTTTTAATGAGAGTTTATGGTTTAGAGCAACTCAGAGGGATGTTGCGAAACCACATAACATGGGCAAAAGAGCTCGAAAATTTATTCGAAGCAGATAAAAACTTTAAAGTTATAACTTCTAGTCCTTTTGGCTTATTTACTTTTCAACTTTTAAAAGAAGGTGAAAGCTCAGATGAAAGCACCAAAAAGCTTTTGAATTTAATAAATGCAGATGGAGAATGCTACCTCACACAAACGTTGACCAGTGAGAAATTCGTAATTCGTGTATCAGTTGGGTCTTTTGAGACAACTCGGGAAGATGTACTCCGGGTTTATGAAATAGCCAGTAAGTTTGGGAAGGCTATAAGTTGATTAAACCCATAAATAAGATATAAAAACATTTAAACTAAGTTTGATAAATAAAACTAATTAAAATCCCACTAAATTTAAAAATATATTTAGATAAAGGGCACAAGGTTGTGCCCTTTATAGTTAAGAAGTTATTTCGCAAGCCATTCTCTGCCTTTAAGCATCAAGCTCCAATATACAGTTGGTAAGATTGATTTTTTCAGGAACCAAGCCAATCTACGTGGTTTAGTCGAATCCCAATTAAAAGTAGGCATAAGTTTCCCACCATAGCCAAACTCTGCTAAAATAATTTTACCCTTTTCAACAGTTAAAGGGCATGACCCATATCCATCATATTGAATATTCGGTGTACTCTCGTTAAGAACAGAGATAACATTTTGGGCAACTATTGGAGCCTGTTTGCGTGCTGCAGCAACAGTTTTAGCGTTAGAAGTAGAACACACATCACCCAAACTAAATATATTTTTAAATTTTGTGTGCTGCAGTGTAGCTGGATCCACGTCCACCCAACCACCGGCATTAGCCAATGGACTACTTTTAATAAAATCTGGCGCACACTGAGGTGGGCAAACATGCAACATATCAAAACTGCGTTCGATTACTTCAGGCTCTGAACCCTCTTTTGCTACCTTAAACCAAGCCTTTTGAGCATTTCCATCCACCTTTACTAAATTATGACCAAAATCAAGATCGATTGAATACTTATTAATGTACTCCATCAAACCTGGAACATAAGCCGCACATCCAAACAGTACAGGTCCTGCATTACAAAAAGATACCTTCAAATTTTTAAGAATACCCTTTCGTAACCATTCATCACAAGATAGATACATAGCCTTTTGGGGAGCTCCTGCACATTTGATAGGCATTGGAGGCTGGGTAAAGATTGCATTTTTTCCAGACATCTTTTGAACAAGTTCCCAAGTGTATGGTGCCAAGTCGTAACGATAGTTTGAGGTAACACCGTTCGACCCAAGGCTTTCTTCTAGACCCTCAACTGCTTCCCAGTCCAGCTTAAGTCCCGCTGCAACCACAAGAGTTTTATACGAAATTTTTTCACCAGAGGTTATCGTCACTAATGAATTATCAGGTTCAAATGTAACAACTTTACTTTTTATTCTTTTAATCCCACTTGGCCAAACAGAGTCCATTGTTCTTTCGGTTTGTTCTTTACTAAAAACACCTGCACCAACCATAGTCCAACCAGGCTGATAATAATGTTTTTCTGCTGGTTCTATAACTGTTATATCTAACTGTGGATTTCTTTTTCTTAAACTAGAAGCTGTTGCAAGCCCTGAGGCCCCTCCACCAACAATAAGTACTTCATGGATTTTGGTCATCTTGTATCCCCCGTAAAATTCACTCCTGCGAGCTTTTACCTCTAGCGAACTCTTTACAAACGAAAATAAAAACCTTTATAGATATAATTAATTTAACCTATATTTAGGTTTTAAGCAATTAAAGCAACTCAATATGGTGTCGAATATGATCTTCCATAAAGCTTTGAATAAAAAAGTAACTGTGATCATAACCATCATGAACACGTAATGATGCAACCTGTTTTCGAGATGAAATCACAGATTCCATTGAATTAAGCATAAGCAAATCATTAAAGTTATCTGCCTTACCCTGGTCAATTAAAACACGGTTATCAAAGCCCTTCTCTTCCATAAGAATAGTTGCATCATGGGCCCGCCAAAGGTCTTCATTAGATCCAAGATATGCAGTAAACTGTTTCTTACCCCAATCAGATTTTGTTGGATTACAAATTGGAGAAAATGCTGAAACTGATCTAAACAATTTGGGCAAACTAAACGCCAGAGTTAACGCTCCGTGCCCTCCCATTGAATGACCCATAATCCCTTGTTTTTGATCATTTACAGAAAACTCACTTATAACTAACCCCTGTAATTCCTCACTTATATAAGTCCACATATTGTAATTTGGTGACCACGGTTTTTCAGTTGCATCAACATAGAACCCGGCACCCTGCCCCAAATCGTACGCTTCATCATCGGCAACTTGGTCTCCTCTTGGGGAAGTATCTGGGAATACTATTGCTACCCCGTGCTTGGCTGCCCATCCCTGAGCTCCAGCTTTAACCATGGCATTTTCATGAGTACACGTAAGTCCTGAAAGAAACCAAATTACTGGAACATTACCCAATTTAGCTTGTGGTGGAAGAAATACACCAAATGTCATATCACAACTGCAAGCTGATGACGCATGCTTATACACACCCTGAATCCCACCAAAACATAAATTTTCAGAAATAATTTCCACTAAAACCTCACTCAAAAAACTAATTTTATAATTTATTTATTGGAATCTTTAAATATTGAGTCCCATTGTCCTCTGGTTCAGGTAAATTACCTGCTCGCATATTTGTTTGAATAGATGGAATTATAAGCTTTGGCATGGAAAGCTGAGAATCTCGTTTCACTCTAAACTCAATAAACTCTTCCTTAGTCTTTTTTCCACCAATATGCACGTTGCTCTCTTTTTGAACTTTCACAGTAGTTTCCCAAGCAAAACAGTCTCTACCAGGTGCCTTATAGTCATGACAAAGAAATAAACGTGTTTCCTCAGGAAGAGATAAGATTTTCAAGATAGAATTATATAACTCAGTTGCAGAACCTCCAGGAAAATCAGCTCTAGCAGTCCCAAAATCGGGCATAAACAATGTGTCACCGATAAAGGCAGCGTCTCCAACTACATATGTAACACATGCGGGGGTATGGCCCGGGGTATGCATCACCTGTACAGATAAATTACCAATGTGAAATTCGTCACCGTCCTCGAACAACCGATCAAATTGACTTCCATCCATTTGAAATTCTGTGCCAGCATTAAAAATTTTTCCAAACACTTTCTGAACGGCATCAATGTTAGATCCAATGGCAATTTTTCCCCCTAACTCACTCGCGAGATAAGGGGCAGCTGATAAGTGATCTGCGTGAACATGGGTTTCGATAATCCACTCAAGATTCAATCCCTTAGATTGTATTTCGCTTATTATCATATCTGCATGTTCAGTCGTAATTTTTCCTGCTGAAAGATCAAAGTCAAGTATTGAGTCAATCACAGCACACGAAGTAGAGGTTGGATCTTTTACGATGTAGCAAGCCGCATTCGTTTTCTCATCAAAGTAACTGTAAATCTCTGCTAGAGACGATTCCACCAATTAATACTCCACCACAGCACGAATTGATTTTCCTTCATGCATTAGATCAAAACCTTTATTGATATCATCAAGAGATAGCTTATGCGTAATCATAGGGTCAATTTCAATTTTCCCATCCATATACCAGTCAACAATTTTTGGGACATCTGTCCTTCCTCTAGCACCACCAAAGGCAGTTCCACGCCATACCCTTCCCGTAACAAGCTGAAAAGGTCTAGTTGAAATTTCTGCTCCAGCTGGCGCAACTCCGATTATAACACTTTCGCCCCAACCTTTATGAGCACTTTCTAAAGCAGTACGCATCACGCTAACGTTACCGGTAGCATCAAAAGTATAATCCCCACCGCCATTAGTTAATTCAACAAGATGTGCCACTAGGTCACCATCAACTTTTGAGGGGTTAACAAAATCAGTCATACCAAACTGCGAAGCCATATCAACTTTACTATCGTTTATATCAACACCAACAATTTGATCAGCACCTGCAAGTCTTAGTCCTTGAACCACGTTAAGTCCAATTCCACCAAGTCCAAAAACAATTGATGTAGAACCAATTTCTACTTTTGCAGTATTTATAACTGCTCCTATACCTGTAGTAACACCGCACCCAATATAACAAATTTTATCAAATGGAGCGTCTTTTCTAACCTTAGCCAACGCAATTTCTGGTAGCACTGTATGATTGGAAAATGTAGAACACCCCATATAGTGTAATATTGGTGTTCCATTCAACATAGTAAACCTGCTGGTTCCGTCTGGCATAACACCTTGCCCTTGAGTGGTTCGAATTGCTTGGCACAAATTTGTCTTTGGATTTAGACAATATTCGCACTCACGACATTCCGCGGTATAAAGGGGAATAACGTGATCACCCACCTCAAGGGATTTAACCCCAGGGCCAACCTCTACAACAACACCAGCTCCTTCATGTCCGAGTATTGCAGGAAAAAGACCTTCTGGATCTGCGCCAGATAGAGTAAATTCATCTGTATGACATATCCCAGTAGCTTTTATTTCTACTAAAACCTCACCATACTTTGGCCCTTCAAGATTTACCTCCATGACTTCAAGAGGTTTACCTGCTTCCAAAGCTACCGCTGCACGAGTTCTCATTACTAATCTCCCAAACTGATAATCGATAAACTTAAACACCACTTCTAATAAATGGCAAGATAATCTAGTCTGATGTTCACAAAATAATTCTCAAAACTATAAATACATTCTATTTAATTAAACATGGATTAATATAATTTTATCTATACTTTATATTTTAATCGTTTGTACTGAGATTAATACACGTCAAAGTTAGTTCTGTATTTATAGGGAGAGAAAAATGTCTACAGAAAATGAAGTTTGTTGTGCGGGCCCCGGTTACGCATCGCCACAGGATGCTATTAAAGCTCCACGAGAGAAAGTTGTTTACACTATTTGTATTTACACTGGTACAGGAATCGAAAAACCCGATTACCTAGCTACTGTAGATGTCGATGAAACGAGCTCGACTTATGGAGAAGTAATTCATCGTACAGAAATGGGAAGTGCTGGCGATGAGCTCCATCACATGGGATGGAACGCATGTTCATCATGCAATAGCGATGGTGATATGGAACGTAAATACTTAATTATACCCGGTGTTAGGACGTCAAATTTTTATATAGTAGATACTGCTACAGACCCACGAGCACCCACTCTTTACAAGACAGTAGATGGAGAAGAAATAAAAGCTAAAACTAATCTCTCAGCTCCACATACCGTTCACTGCCTGGGAGCAGACATTATAGTTTCAATGCTTGGAGATGCAGATGGTAATGCTCCAGGGGGTTATTTACATTTAAATAAGGATTTTGAGATTATGGGGCGTTGGGAGACTGACACCACAGGCATGAATTTTAGCTACGATTTTTGGTATCAGCCCCGCCACAATATGATGATTTCGACGGAATGGGCAGCACCGAACACGTTTATGCCGGGTTTTGACTTAGAAGATGTTGGAAAAGGAAATTATGGAAGACATATTCATTTCTGGGACTTCAAAAACAAGTCAATTGAAAAATCAATTGATTTAGGTGAAGAAGGCATGATCCCCCTTGAGGCTCGCTTTCTCCACAACCCGGACTCAACCCATGGATTTGTTGGTGCAACATTGAGCTCAAATATCTTTCATTGGTACAAAGACGATGCTGGAGAGCTCCAAATTGAAAAAGTAATAGACGTTGAATCAATTGATAATGGGATTTTACCAGTTCCAATGCCTGGACTAATCACTGATATTCTCGTTTCTATGGATGATAAGTATCTATATTTCTCAAATTGGTTACACGGAGATCTTCGTCAATATGATATATCAGATCCTTCAAATCCTAAACTTACTGGTCAAGTTTGGTTAGGGGGAATGCTCGGAAAAGCCGACGAAGTAAATGGTCGAGCAGTGGATGGCGCCCCACAAATGATACAACTTTCACTAGATGGTAAACGCCTATTTGTAACTACATCACTTTTCTCTACATGGGATAACCAATTTTATCCAGGCATGAAAGAGAATGGCGGTATGATGCTTATCGTTGATTGTGACCCTGAAAATGGTGGCATGAAAATACGTGAAGACTTTATGATAGACTTTGGTAAAGAGCCAAATGGGCCAGCTCGAGCGCATGAAACTCGATATCCGGGCGGTGACTGCTCATCTGACATCTGGGTTTAAAAAGAAGGGGGGATTTATGCCCCCCTTCTATTCTAAATATGCCTAAAAAAGTTTTCAAAGTGGTTTTTCGCAACAGGGGAAATAAAGTCTTCTTTGTTGAACAGGACACACCTGTAATAGATGCTGTCGAAAAAGGTGGCTACGTGCTACCAATAGCCTGTCGCTACGGGGGTTGTATAACATGTGCCGCTAAAATGATATCAGGCAGAGTAAAACAACCAAAAGGCACTGCTCTAAATAAACGTCAATCAAAAGAGGGGTACGTGTTATTATGTGTAGCCAGACCCCAAGAAGATTGTGTCTTTGATGTCGGAGTGGAATCTCACGATAAATTATATGTTAATCCATTTTCTATGCCAAATGCTCAGGAATTAATCGAAAAGGGTAAAGCACGTTGACGTTAAGAACTGACAGATTAAAATCTGACAATAATATTTCATTGTTGTTTATATTTTTTTTGATCAGCATAGGTTGGCTATACTCAATTGTTCAAGTTGTTTCAATTAATTCATTGAGTAATTTTGCGGATGCAGGTCCAGGGATGGAGATTTTCTCTTTTATAAACTTTCTTCTCTTTAATGATCCATTTAGCTTTGAATCCTCTTTAAACTTTTGCACTACTACAGAATTATTATGGAAAGTTTGGGATTTTTTCAAAGCTTTCAGTATGTGGGTAGCTATGATTTTTGCTATGATGCTTCCCTGCATTTTCGCTGTTTTAAAGAAAAGGTCTTTAAACAATACAAATACATTAAGATTTATCTTTGGGTTTATTTTGGTATGGCTAATTTTTTGCATAGTTATGGTTTTCTTTCAATGGGCCCTCAGATCTACTGGAACGCTTGATGGACATATGGTTCTGTCAAACAAGTTTATTGCTGCACTCCTTCTCGCTCTAGTCGCAACCTATCAATTATCTAATCACAAAGTAAAAAATCTTAAAAAATTAAAAGATTTAAAAAGTGAGACGGACTTAAAACTTTGTTGTGGCACTAAAATTGCTAGGTCTGGGTTCAGCTTTGGGAAAACAAGTTTAAAATGTTGCTTCCCTTTGATGATGACTATGTTTGCGTTTGGGTTAATGAATATTCTCGCAACTGCCTTCTTACTTATTGTTATGCTTGCGGAAACTACCTCTGGACATAAAGGCCCTGCGACCATCGCTTCATCAATTGTACTTTATATTTTAAGTTTTTTATTTTTAATACCTATTATAAATAGTATTACCTAAGAAAACATGTGACAAAACAAAATTGAAAATAACAAATTTTAACAAAATGGATTATTAAGTGTACTTAAGTTATCCAATCTTCAACCTATCTAAAAAACTAAATGTTAATTTATTATTTATTTCATTAACATTAGCCTTTTCTTTTTCAACATACGTAGCAGCAGATATTATTCTAGATCGAAAATTAGGGTTTAGAGCCGATAAAACCTTTGGCTTTGGAAGCAAAATCAACAATATTTTTAAAGTAAAATAAGAGGTACGAATACTTGGTAAGACCTACAAAGCTTGCTATTTTCATTTTAAGAAATAAAAATCGTATAACACCCTATCTCCACTCTCAGTAAAAGCAAGCGCTCTAGTAAATAACATATTTAAAAAAGAGGAACAAAAATGAAATTAACTGACTTCAAAGTGCTAACATTTGATGTTTATGGAACTCTTATTGACTGGGAAACAGGCATGGTTAATGGACTCAAAACCCTAACTGACAAGATGAGCCGAAGAATTACTCGGAATGAAATACTTGAAGCTCATGCGCATTACGAGTCAACAACCCAACTATATACTCCCACAAAGGTATATAGCGATACTCTTGCAGTCGTGTATAAGCGTCTAGCTGAAGAATGGGGTGTTGTGGTGTCTTGGAGTGACTGTTTGACTTATGGAGCTTCAGTTAAAGACTGGCCTGCTTTCAAAGACAGCATCGAAGCTCTTCAATACCTAAAACAACATTTTGCACTAGTTGTTCTCTCAAATATCGACAACACAAGTTTTGTACATTCAAATAAGAAATTAAATGTAGTTTTTGATGCTGTTTATACTGCTGAAGATATTGGTTCATACAAACCCTCCCAAGTTAATTTTGACTACATGATTGAAAACCTTGAACGCCTTGGGGTATCAAAAACAGAGATCCTTCACACTGCTGAGAGCATGTTTCATGATCATGCACCGGCCAATCAATGCGGGCTTTCAAATTGTTGGATTTACCGGAGGCATGACCAAGAGGGGTTTGGCGCAACAATGAATCCTGGCCCAATGCCGTCTTATGACATGGTTTTCAACTCAATGGCGGAATTAGTCGAGGCTCATAAGGCTGAGATGAATTAATTTAGCACAAAGATACTCATTACGAGCATAAAGGCGTTTAAAAAAAGGTACTTCTAGAAAAGTAGCATGTTTTTAAATAGCAAACTATTTTTTTAAGATTAAATTAACTTAAAGTACTGTATAATTTTAACGCTTCAGGGACCGTAATCTCTGTTTTAACGTAATACACTCAATCTCTTATAATAAACCAAATAAAAAGCAACGTATTATGAACATAAAAAAACAAGCACTTAAATGAATGAGCACTTGTTTTAATTGTATAAATTTTAAATCTAGTATTAACGCTTTGAGAACTGAAAGCTCTTCCGGGCTTTTGCTTTTCCATATTTCTTACGTTCAACAACTCGACTATCTCTTGTCAGGAAGCCTGCCACTTTTAAGGCCCCCCTTAGAGCAGGATCATAAAGTTGCAATGCCTTTGAAATACCATGCTTAACTGCTCCAGCTTGACCAGACAATCCACCACCTTTAACAGTTGCAGTGACATCAAATTGTCCCTCAACTCCAGCAACGGTAAATGGTTGCCTAAGAATCATTTGCAGAACAGGTCTAGCAAAATAACTAATCATTTCCTTACCATTTACTACAACTTTTCCAGAGCCAGGCTTTATCCAAACTCTAGCTACAGCATCTTTTCTTTTTCCTGTAGCATATGCACGACCTAAGTTATCTCGCACTGCGACACGCTCTATGGTAACAACTTCTTCTGCAACCACTGGTAAAGCAGATGCCGCCTCGCCCAAATCATTTAGTGTTTTAATTTCATCAGCCATTATTATTCACTCCGCGTGTTTTTTTTGTTTCTAGAAGCAACATCTAAAATTTCAGGCGCTTGTGCATCATGTGGATGTTCAGATCCTGCATAAACACGAAGATTAGTCATCTGTTGTCGAGACAATGGTCCACCAGGGAGCATTCTTTTCACAGCCTGCGTAAGAACCCTTTCAGGAAACTTACCATCAAGAATATCTTGATTAGTACGGGACTTTATTCCACCAGGGTGACCAGTATGCCAGTAATTTGGTTTTTCTCTTTTGTTTCCAGTCAACTGAATTTTTTCAGCGTTTATGATAATAACATTGTCACCCATGTCCATGTGAGGTGTGAACGTAGTCTTATGCTTTCCACGTAGACGTGTTGCTACAAATGAAGCTAAACGTCCCAAAACAATTCCTTCCGCATCAATTAATATCCAAGTCTTATTAATATCCGCAGGTTTAGCGGTAAAGGTCTTCATAATTGTACCTCGAAATAAAATTAATATTTTTAATTGTATAATTATGAGCTGTTTGCTATTTTTTTGAGACGCAGTCAAGTACAAAAATTACATATTATCTATGTTTATCAATGATTTATAATATAGGTATTATAATACCTATATTAGCTATTTACTTGGATGGCGTAAGTAACTGAAAAACGAGCAACCGGCTTCTCTTCAACTGCTCCAGAATAGATACGTCCATCAAAAACGGCAAGCCGCTTACCTAATTTTAAAACGTTGGCTCTACAAACTAATAGTCCCGCTTCTGGCCTCCTCATAAAATCAATAGAGCAATTAGTTGTAACTGATTGAGCCACTGGGCCTAATATAGCTAGCAGACAGATGTAGGAAGTAACGTCACACAGTGCAAACATCGTAGGCCCTGAAACTGTATCTCCAGGCCTTAAGTGTTTTTGGTTTGTCATAAATCCTAAAACGGCGCTATCTTTAGAGATTTCTCGTATTACAAATTCATCAGTTATTTGTGGGAATTCAACCTTAATAAATTCATTAAGGTCTGGAATAGTCATTTTTAAATCCACACTTCCCTCCAACCAAAATTAAGTTTACCCTACTTATCAGGAGGAAATTAAAAATGAAAGGGACACCATCAGACTCAATTCTTTTGCGGGAATGTCAGGATAACATTGAGATAATTACAATGAACAACCCTGCCAAACTTAATGCGCTAAGTAACTCGATGCTTTTAGAACTTCAGAACTGTTTTGATGAGATATCTTTAAAAAAAGAAATCAAAACGGTAATAATACGTGGAAATGGTAAAGCTTTTTGTGCAGGTCATGACCTTAAAGAAATGATGGCATCAAAATCAGACGCTGACGGAGGAAAGGTCGCTATGGTAGACCTATTTAATCGTTGCTCTAAAATGATGCAAACAATTCAAATGATGCCTCAACCAGTAATTGCTCAAGTAAACGGATTAGCTACAGCAGCTGGATGTCAACTTGTAGCAACTTGTGACATGGCTGTTGCCTCAGAAGAAGCTCAATTCGGAGTTAATGGAGTCAACATTGGCCTTTTTTGTTCAACCCCAATGGTAGCATTAACAAGGAATATTTCAAAAAAACATGCTTTTGAAATGTTAACAACAGGTGAATTCATTGGTGCTCTACGTGCCAAAGAATTGGGCTTAATAAACCGTATTTCAAGAGAAGTTGAGCTATCTGTTGAAACAATGAATCTTGCTAAAACCGTAAGCCAAAAACTTAGTGCAGCAGTTAAAATTGGTAAGAAAGCTTTTTACAAACAGATGGAAATGCCTTTAGTAGAAGCATACAAATATACAGGTGAAGTTATGGCTGAAAATATGGGCCTTTTAGATACGCAAGAAGGTATCAATGCTTTCCTAGAGAAAAGGCCGCCTAACTGGTTTAATAAATAGAAAACAATTAAGTAGTAGAAAACGCTTACTACAGAGGGAAATAGTTTTAAATTAACATATGTAAGGACTGGATTAAGAGAAGATCTTGTATTACTTAAAATATAAAATATTATATAAACATAAATATCTGAATACCCTTAAAGGAGAATAAAAATGGCTGGCTCACTTAATAAAGTAATGATCATTGGAAATTTAGGCGCAGATCCAGAAGTTAGAACTTTTCAAAATGGTAATAAGGTATGTAACTTAAGAATCGCTACATCTGATAATTGGCGCGATAAAAATACTGGAGAAAGACGCGAAAAAACTGAATGGCACTCAGTATCCGTTTTCTCAGAGGGTCTTGTTAAAGTTTGCGAACAATATCTCAAGAAAGGTTCAAAAGTTTTTGTAGAAGGCAGTTTGCAAACTAGAAAGTGGCAAGATCAATCTGGGGCAGACAGATATTCAACTGAAGTTGTACTTCAAGGCTTTGGAGGTACCCTAACTATGCTTGATGGCAGAAATAACTCCAATGAAGAATTTAATAAATCTCCGGATAATTTTACACCAAATTCAAACGAAAATTCTCTGTCTACAAATACCAATGATATAGATGACGAGATACCTTTTTAAAATCATACTATTTGCTAAGGCTTCTCGCTTGAACTATTTATAACCTCACGCACGAGGTCTATATCAATCCCGTCAGCTACAAACGTGCTGCCAATATTATTAGGAATGATAAACCGTAACCTTCCATCTCGTACTTTCTTATCTTGTTTCATTAAATCCATTAAATCATCACTAATTGGAGTTTCACCTGATATTTGCCATATATCAGTCATCATATTAAGAGATTTCATAAAAGATCTAACACGTCCTGGCTCCTCTTGAGAACAAATACCGAGCTTATAAGATAGATCAAATGCAAGACAACACCCAATAGAAACACCCTCTCCATGCAAAAGTCGGTCAGAATACTCGGTAGCCGTTTCAAGGCTATGTCCAAAAGTGTGCCCTAGGTTTAGCAAGGCTCGATCACCGTGCTCTTTCTCATCACGCGCAACGATATCAGCTTTCATTTGACAACATGTAGAAATAACTTCAACCAGAGAAGCCCTATCACCATTTATTACTTTCTTTCCATTAACTTCAAGCCACTCAAAAAAACTATAGTTACCCAGAAGACCGTATTTAACCACTTCACCAAAACCAGACATAAGCTCTCGATGTGTTTGTGTACTCAATAAATCAACATCAATCAAAACAAGTTTAGGATGATAAAAACTACCTATTAAATTTTTACCAAACTTAGAATTTATTCCTGTTTTTCCACCGACAGAACTATCTACCTGCGCAAGTAGAGTTGTTGGCATCTGAATACATCTTATACCTCGCCGTACTATAGAGGCCGCAAACCCAACTAAATCACCAATTACTCCTCCACCTAAAGCTAAAACAAAATCATCCCGTTCCAGTTTGTTTGCAAGAATCCAATCAATAACTATTTTTAAATTCAACCAATCTTTAGAAATTTCTCCAGGCTTAAGACTTAATGATATTACATCATACCCACCTTCAACTAAAGCAGAGGTAACACTACCAAGATATAGTTTCTCAACATTAGTATCAGTTACAATTGCAATTTTTTTTCGTTTTAGAACTGAACTTAAAAAAATGGGTAATTGTTTTATAAAACCACTACCTATTTTTATGGAGTAGGAATTGTCTTTCAGATCAACGTTTACGCTAGAAATCATTCGTATCCCTCTCGAGGTAAGAATTATTTAACAGTTTTTCAATAATAGCATTACTGGTCATAGCTATAGTGTATTCCTCACGAATCTCCACACAAATAGTAGCCGTACCATAAATGGTGCTCCTGTCGCTATTTAATTTTTTTAAAACTTCAAAAGGGTTAGTTACGTTTAATAAAGGCCTGGTTTTATTATTTTTTATTCTACTCCAAAGGAGATTAAGATTAGCATTCAACCAAATGGAAACTCCTTTATGAGAAATTAATTTCCGATTAAGAGGTGACGAAAAAGCACCTCCACCGATAGAAATAATTTTTGGCTTTCCATCTAAAATTCTATTTAAAATTTCTGACTCTCTCTCGCGAAAAAAAGTTTCTCCATCTCTTTCAAAAATTTCTGCAATAGACCTATTTGCAGCCTTAACAATTTCTTCGTCAGAGTCTACGTGCTCTATGGCTAGTATTTTACTAAGGGCATTTCCTACCGCTGTCTTTCCAGAACCCATCATACCAACGAGAACTATGGATTTTCTTAAAATCATTTTCGCCCTAACCAACCAAGAAATAAAATACAGTTTAATTATAAATAGTGGTATACTAAATAAAATCTTGGTATAATAGTTTTTAACCTATAGTAAGATCATATAAAAATGGGTCCAGTTATCAATGCTTAAAGTAATAAAATTTCTTTTTATAATATTAGTAATATCAGTAGCAGCAAATTCAATTCATGCATACTTTGGAATGCTCCTTCCAGAACAAACACAAATTACCAAGTTGATAAATTTGGATGCAAATTAAGTTATTTATATGTTTATTTAGTCTTTCCATGTTTAATATAATTGGTATTGGCTTCAGTGAAACCAAACTTAAAGAACAACCTCTATCTGCAATTGATTGGCTAACTGATATTTACCTTGGCGATGAAGTAATCCCTAATTTAATTAATCCATCTATTGATGTTGATTCAGCCTTTAGCACCACTCAACCTGTAAATCCAAGCACCTCCACAAAAGCTATTAGCCAAACAAAAAAGAAGCCCTTAGATCTTTCAAAAATTTTTTTAAAGAAATCTACATTTGAAAACTTAAATATGATGATTTCACAAATTGATAGTGACATCCCCCTACCACTTCTTTCATTTTTCTATAAAATTCTTTCCATCAAGAACATTGAAACTTTCGAGGATGAAAACAGTCATCAGTTACTAAATGCTAAAGTTGAAAAACTCTTAAATTTTGGTGCAGTAGATAAAGCAAAGTTCATATTAGACACTGAAAAAGGAAATAGTAATTATTTTTTTGACAGATGGTTTGATGTAAATTTACTTTCATACACTGAACAAGAGCCCTGCAAATCTTTAACTCTCGAGCACTACCAGCTCTCAAAATATAAAGAGAAAATTTTTTGTTTAACAACTTTAAAAAGCATAAAAAAAGCAAAATTATCTCTAACAGCTTTAGAAGCGCTGGAGATTATTCCTTTAAGAGATGAAGTTTTACTTTATAACCTCTTACACCCAGACATAAATTTACTTTCAAGCTTTGAAGATTTGGAAAGTAATATAACTCCATTAGATTACAGAATTTACAAACAAATTGGGAGAAAATTATCACTTAATAAGCTTCCTAAAATGTATCATTATTCAACCTTACTTGAAGAATCCAACTGGGAAGCAAAAACATCTGCAACGGAAGTACTGGTTAAAACTGGTGCAGTAAAATTTGAAAAACTTATTTCAACTTACTTAGAAATACCGGTCGATGCGACTGGTGATTTATCAAAAAGAGCTCGGTTAACTGTTAATTTAGAAAAAAAACTTAAGTCACTGCCTACTTCGAACACTTCCAAGGAGTTTACTCAGTTATTTAGAGAATTAAAAAAAACAGGGTTAGAGAGTGTAGCTATTCGTCACTACTCTAATGAGTTGTTAAATCTAGCTAACAATCAGCAAAACTCTAAAACCGTGTTAAATCTTCTTCTCAAGTCAGCAGATTTAATTAGCCTGCGAAAACTAAAAAATAAAAGAAAATTAACACCAATTTATCAAAACTTAATTTTTGGCACCGCGCTAAAACGAAAACCTAACTCTAAAGTAACAAGCGCCCTTTCAATAGCACTACAGGAAAAATCAGTGCCCTTAGCCTATAAAGACATGGTAGCAGAGGAAAAGTACGGAGATGCATTATTACGCTCCATACTTTTACTTAAAGGAACAAACTTAAGAGATCCTAAAAATTTAAAAGAAAGTATAGGGCTGCTTAATTTTCTTGGCTTTGATGATTTAGCCAGAGAGACGTCAGTCTACCTTCTCGCAAATAAGGTAGTTAAATGAATAAAAATAAGGGGTTAAAGCATTTAATAGAACAATTTTTGAATGCTCAAGTTGCAGAATTTGATGCAGCTAAAAATACGATCCTAGCCTACAAGCATGACATAGAGCATTACACAAATTGGTTAGCAAAGAAAAATTATAACTTTCTTGAGGTCGACCAAAACCAAATTAAGGCATACATTATTTATTGTTCTGATGTAGGGTTGGCTAGTTCCACGCGAGCTAGAAGGCTATCAGCACTTAAAAAAATCTACAGCTTTTGTTACGATGAAGGTTGGTGTAAATTAAACCCTTCAATAAAAATTTCTGGTCCAAGAAAAGGTAAATCGCTTCCCAAAACTTTAACTACAGCTGAAGTCAGTAAACTCTTAGAAGTCTCTGCAACTGTTGGGCGCACGTCCAATGACCGGAAACGAAATCACTGCATGATGCATTTACTTTATGCGACGGGAATGCGTGTTACCGAATTAGTAAGCCTTCCAGCCTCGGCAGTTAGAGGAGACCCCAACATGATTTTGATAAAAGGAAAAGGTAATAAAGAAAGAATGGTCCCGTTAACTCCTATCTCTCGGACTCTAATGGCTGAGTGGCTCGTATTAAGAGATAGAATGGATGCTCTAATTAGAAAACAAAAAGGTTCAACCTCAAAGTTTTTATTTTTCTCAAGTAGCGTTAACGGCCACCTCACTCGCCATCGTTTTTATAAACTTGTAAAGGAAATAGCCCTAAGCTCAAATATTGATCCTAAGAAAGTAAGCCCCCATACTCTACGTCACGCCTTCGCCACCCACCTTCTTGGTAATGGTGCTGATCTGAGAACTATACAGACACTCCTAGGGCATACTGATATATCAACCACAGAGATATACACTCATGTACTTGATGAAAGGTTAAAGAGCCTAGTGTTTAATCATCATCCACTATCAAAAATATAGTAATTAGGTAATAGGTATAAAGTAGTTTTTAAACATTAAAGTAACATTTTATATTACTATAAATCATGAGTCTGGTTTTCTTTGAAATTTTATAATATTGTCATCAATTCCTTCAATTAATTATTAAACTTTAGCAACTCAATCAAAATGGACACTTAAAGTGATGAACGTACTAGAAGCCTCGATTAACTCAAATATCCTGATTACTGGGAGCAGTATAATATTGCTCCTCTTCTTATCAGCATTTTTTTCTGGATCAGAGACGGCACTAACAGCGGCATCAAGGGCAAAGCTTAGATCAAGGGCTGACAAAGGAGAGCCTGGAGCAACTAGAGCGCTTAAAATCACTGAAGACAACGAAAAACTTATAGGCTCGATATTACTAGGTAATAACCTAGTTAATATATTGGCAGCGGCTCTTGCTACAAAATTATTCACTGATATTTTTAAAGAATCGGGAGTGCTCTTAGCAACCGTGGTTATGACTGTTCTTGTTTTAGTATTCTCCGAAGTTCTTCCTAAGACTTACGCAATCACAAACCCTGAAAAAGCAGCTGCCAGAGTATCATCTCCAATAAATTTTTTCATTTTTTTGACTTCCCCGTTAGTATCTGCCCTTCGTTGGGTTGTAAGGCAGTTGTTGAAACTATTCGGTGTGAAAATAGATCCCGACTCGCAAATCTTATCGGTTCACGAAGAAATAGCAGGTACGCTTGAATTGGGGCGACGTGAAGGGATTGTTGAAAAAGAACATCGCGACCGACTACTTGGGGCACTTGATTTAAATGAAAGAAATGTTGAAGAAGTAATGTTACATCGCTCCGAAATTAAAATGATAGATGGAAGTGCACTTCCCGAAACAATAATTCGTCAGTGCTTAGAAAGCCCCCACTCGAGAATTCCAGTCTATAAAAATGAACCTGAAAATATAATCGGTGTCTTACATGTCAAAGATTTATTAAGAACAATGGAAAAATATTTCAATTCTTCAAAAACTGAAAATAAGTCATTAAAAGGTTTTAATATAATTGATGTAATGAGAGAACCATACTTCGTTCCCGAAACTACAACTCTTGACGATCAGATGAGACAGTTTCTAAAGTTACGAACTCATTTTGCGCTAGTTGTCGATGAATATGGTGGAATTCAAGGTCTGATTACCCTTGAGGATATCTTAGAAGAAATCGTAGGGGAAATCACTGACGAGTTTGATATAGATGAAGTGCAAACTATTAAGCCGAATACTGATGGGAGTTACACAGTTGATGGATCGATGACAATTCGCGATTTCAACCGTATTTCTGAATGGAGTCTTCCAGACGAAGAAGCCAATACGCTGGCTGGAATACTTATACACGAAGCACAGTCTATACCATCAAAGGGACAAGTTTTTTCATTTCTTGGATTTAGATTTGAAGTAATTCAAAAGCTGTCAAACCGATTGACTAAATTAAAAATAGGTAGATTGTAATGCCTGAACAAATAATAATTGATACTGATCCAGGGCAAGATGATGCCGTTGCTATCCTCTTAGCACTGGCATCTCCCGATTGTATCAATGTATTAGGAATTACTGCTGTCGCAGGGAATGTTCCACTCGATTTAACTGTAAAAAATGCTAGAATAATCTGTGAATTAGCAAAAAAAACATCTATACCTATTTATTCAGGATGCTCTAAACCTTTAAAAAGACCTCTTGTAACAGCAGAGCATGTCCATGGGAAAACAGGTTTAGATGGTATCACGTTACCTGAGCCAAGCATGGCTATTCAGGAGCTTCATGCTGTCGATTTTATAATAGATACCATAAAAAATAATCCGAGTGACAGTATAACTCTTTGCGCACTAGGACCATTAACAAACGTTGCAATGGCGCTTCTAAAGGAACCAAATATTGCAAAGCGAGTTAAACAGATCATCCTAATGGGTGGGGCGTACTTTGAAGTTGGAAACATAACTCCTGCTGCTGAGTTTAATATTTTTGTAGACCCTGAAGCGGCAAAAATAGTATTTAATTCTGGTATTAAAATAACCGTCCTACCTTTAGACGTCACCCATAAAGCTTTAATTTCCGAGGAACGGATAACAGCTTTTAAAGAAATTAACTCACCCGTAGGGGATGCGGTAGCAAAGTGGACAAATTTCTTCGAACGCTTTGATAAAGAAAAATATGGTTCCAAAGGTGCTCCACTGCATGATCCTTGTGTAATAGCGTATCTGATAGAGCCAAATATTTTCGATGGAAGGTATGTGAATGTCGAAATTGAAACAAGCTCTGAGCTTACTAGGGGTATGACGGTCGCTGATTGGTGGAAAGTGACAGATAGGGAGCCAAATGCAATGTTTATAGGTGGGTTGGATGCTGATCGTTTTTTCGATTTACTTGTTGAGAGATTATCAAAACTATGATTTCACCAAAATTTCATAATATTTACACCCAATTACCTGAAAGTTTTTTTTCCAGGTCCACACCAACCCCTGTAAAAGCTCCAAGTGTTATTAATCAAAATGAAGAATTAGCCTCAGAGCTAGGGTTTGACCTTAAGTGGCTATCTTCACAAGAAGGTATAGCGATGTTTTCTGGAAATAGCTTACCTAAAGGAGCCGATCCGATAGCACAGGTTTATGCTGGTCACCAATTTGGAGGTTGGTCTCCTAGACTAGGTGATGGACGAGCACATCTAATAGGACAAGTGCAGGCAAAAGATGGGAGCAATTGGGACATTCAACTTAAGGGCTCCGGACCAACACCCTACTCAAGGTCAGGCGATGGACGAGCTTGGCTAGGACCTGTTCTAAGAGAGTACCTTATTAGCGAAGCGATGTATCAACTTGGTATTCCCACTACTCGCGCACTAGCTTCTGTTGTTACTGGTGAAACTGTATACCGTGAAAAGCCTCTTCCAGGGGCAATTTTAACTCGGGTTGCACCATCGCTTATTAGGGTAGGAACTTTTGAGTACTTTTCGTCTAAAAGGGACACTGAAAGTATTTCACAACTTTTAAAATATTCAATCGCCATTCACTTTCCAGCACTTGATTCTAAAGATGCAATCGGTTTTCTAGATGCCGTAATTTCAAAACAGGCTACATTAATTTCCAAGTGGATGGGGGTTGGTTTTATCCATGGCGTCATGAACACGGACAATACGCATGTAGGAGGCATTACAATTGATTACGGACCGTGTGCTTTTATGGATGATTATATCCCCTCTAAAGTATTCTCTTCAATAGATGTTAACGGCCGGTATTCGTATGAAGAGCAACCAAAGGTTATAGTTTGGAACCTTGTAAGGTTAGCCATATCACTCCTACCTCTTATAGATAACACAGAATCGGAAGCTATTAAAAAAGCAGAACTCTCTTTAAGTAAATTTGATAAACTTTATCAGGACAATTTTCGAACCTTATTTTTAAAAAAAATAGGTATATCGCATGAGATAAATGGAGATTTAGGGCTTCTTACTGATCTTTTAAATTCTATGACAAATTTTAAAGCAGATTTTACTCAAACTTTTATAGAGTTGAGCGTATTAAATCATAATTCTCAGATAGATCATTCACAGAAATTTTTAAACGAGTGGAAAATAAAATGGGCGAATAGACTCGAGCAAGAAAAGGATCCTATTAAGGTTATGTCACAGACTAATCCAATGTTTATCCCACGCAACCACTTAATTGAGCACGCAATACAAAATGCCATCATAGGAGATTATAAATTGTTTAATGATTTATTACTTGCAAGTAAAAACCCATTTAAAAAATCCTTGGATAACGAAGCACTTTACACCCCTCCAGAGTCTGGCAATCTCGTTTCGCAAACTTTCTGTGGTACATAAAATAAAATAATTTGAATTACTAATATTTACTGCGTTTTCTTTCTACTTGACTGACTTTTATTTCTTTTTGGACCTGAGCGTTTAAAATTCTTTTTAAATGTTTTTTTACCTTCTGGCTTTTTTGATTTTGATCCTTTTTCAGTCGATACAATCCAACGTATCCCACTTTCAACTGATATTTCTTGTTTCATTAACTTTTCGATCCCCTTAAGCATCGCCATCTCATCCGATGCACATAAGGTAATTGCAGTGCCAGACTTACCGGCTCTTGCAGTGCGTCCAATACGATGAATATAATTTTCAGGTACATTTGGTAAATCAAAGTTATAAACAAACGAAACATCGGGTATGTCGATTCCCCTTGCAGCGACATCTGTCGCAACTAACGTTTTCACCTTTCCATTCTTAAATAAAGAAAGGGCTCGATCTCTTTGGTTTTGACTTTTGTTTCCATGAATTGATGCAACAGATAATTTGTTGCGATCTAAAAACTTTAATAATTTCTCTGCTCCACTTTTTGTACGTACAAATACTAAGGCCAAACTATCTTGGTGTGCACTTAAGTGTTCAAGCAAAAAGTTACTTTTTTCACTCTTAGCTATAAAACAAATTTTTTGAACTACTTTATCTACAGTTTTACCAGAAACAGAAACCTGTACCTTGCGAGGATTTTTTAAAAAAGCCGCTGCAAGCTTTTCCATCAAAACAGGCATTGTGGCTGAAAACAACAGAGTCTGTCTTTCTGACGTAATCAATTTAGAAATCTGCTCCAGTGGTTTGATGAAACCCATATCGAGCATTTGGTCTGCCTCATCTAGAACTAAGTATGATGTTTTACTTAGTGTAAGAGAACCCTGCCCTAGTAAGTCAATAAGTCTTCCAGGGGTGGCAACAAGAATATCTGAGCCTCTTGCAAGACGCTCTTTTTGTGGGTTTATTGATAAACCTCCTACCACCATATTAATTTTTAAATGGCCATCACCTTGAAAACTTTTTAATGCATCTGTTATTTGCTTGGCTAGCTCTCTTGTTGGAGCTAATATTAACGACTTAACCTCTTTACTCTTTGGAGCAGAACCTTCTTTTGCGAGGTTTTGTATAAGAGGGAGGCCAAAAGCTGCAGTTTTCCCCGTCCCTGTTTGAGCCAACCCAAGTACGTCGCGACCCTGTAAAATTATTGGTATTGCCTCTAATTGAATGGGTGTTGGATTTAGAATACCATTTACTTCTAACTTTTTTGCTAGCTTTTGTGTAATTCCCAAAGCTTCAAATTTATTCAAATGATATCCTTCTCAAAATTATTATTAGTAAAGTCTCAAGTAGCATTTAAGAAAATAAATTACTAAGTATATCAAAGAGTATAAATTTAATTAAACACAAATAAATAAATTTATAAACTCTGGCACAGGTTATTTAGGGCTCAATTGAGCCTTTATCTGCTACAAGTCAAGAATGATTATTAATAGACTATTAAAACTTTCACACTCTCAGTAGAAATATATTTTTAATACTAGTTCTTGTTTGTTAAGCTTCTTTTTGATTAAAGGTACGTTATGAAGCATCTAACCTATAAACTCTAAAAGTTATCTATTTCCAATTAAAACATTCTATTAAGACTACCTCAAAGCATACTTATTAATATCAATTTATAAAGGTTCCAGAATGACTATCATAAACTCCAAAATGACTATCATAAAGCATGTTAAGGGAAGGCAGATAATAGATAGCCGCGGAAATCCTACAATTGAAGTTGATGTTATTTTAGAGGATGGGTCAATGGGACGTGCGGCAGTTCCTTCAGGTGCATCAACTGGAGCATACGAGGCTATCGAAAGACGTGACAATGATTTGAAGAAATATAACGGAAAGGGTGTCCAACTTGCGGTAAACTCGGTGAACTCAGAAATAAAAGAGCAATTAATTGGCGCAGACGCTTGCAATCAAGTTAGCATTGATAACACATTGATAACGCTGGATGGAACTGAAGATAAGGGCCGTCTGGGCGCAAATGCGATCTTAGGGGTATCCCTTGCTGCTGCTCGTGCAGCCTCAATAGCTTTAAGGGAGCCACTTTATAAGTATATTGGTGGCTCTGAAGCAGTAACTCTTCCAGTACCAATGATGAATATTATAAATGGTGGAGAGCACGCAGATAACAAAATTGATATACAAGAATTCATGATTATGCCAACTTCCGCCTCAAGCATATCTGAAGCCGTGAGAATGGGATCTGAAGTTTTTCATACATTAAAGTCGGAATTAACTTCTGCCGGGCTTTCAACGGGGATAGGTGATGAAGGTGGGTTTGCTCCAGACTTATCTTCTACAAGAGATGCAATTGAGTTTATTATAAAGGCAATCGAGAAAACCGGGTATATTCCTGGAAAGGAAATCTTTCTAGCGTTAGATTGTGCGGCAACTGAATACTACAAAAACAACAAGTATATAATTTCTGGCGAAGGAAAAAATTTAACAAGTGACGAAAACGTGGAGTACCTAAAGTCCCTTGTCGCTGACTATCCAATTGCAAGTATTGAGGATGGTTGCTCAGAAGACGATTGGGATGGATGGAAAACCCTTACTGATGAATTAGGGAATACCGTGCAACTTGTTGGTGACGACTTATTCGTAACTAATAAATCTAGATTAAAAATTGGTATAGATAGGGGTTGTGCAAACTCAATGTTAGTAAAATTAAATCAAATAGGAACCCTCACAGAAACATTAGAGGCAGTAGAAATTGCGAAATTAGCAGGCTACACTAACATACTAAGTCACAGATCTGGTGAAACAGAGGATACAACCATTGCGGATCTCGCAGTTGCAACAAATTGTGGGCAAATTAAGACAGGATCCCTCGCAAGGAGTGACAGGTTAGCAAAGTATAATCAGCTTATACGGATCGAAGAAGAGCTTGGCTCATTAGGAAAATATGCTGGAAGTGAAATATTAAAAAATCAGTAAATTTAATCTCGTTTTTTCTTCTAATAGCGTTTATACACGATAATCATACACACTCAGTCGTGCAAGAATTAGTGGAATCTTATAATGAATTATAATCCTAAATCAGAATTTTTAAAAATTATGTTGGAGAGAGGGTTTTTAGCAGACTGCACTAATTATGAACGTATGGATAGCTCTCTATTATCAGGTGTTGTGCCCGGTTATATTGGGTTCGATGCAACCGCTTCCTCTTTGCATGTCGGCTCATTAATGCAAATAATGATGCTCAGATGGTTACAAAAGACAGGTCATCAACCTATAGTTTTAATGGGAGGCGGCACTACGAAAGTCGGTGATCCAAGTTTTAGAGCGGACGAACGCCCTTTACTTACACCTGAAAAAATTAATGAGAACATTGATGGTATAAAAAGTGTATTCCAAAACTACGTCACCTTTAATCAAACTAACAGCACCGCCATAATGGTCAATAATGGAGAATGGCTTGATAATTTAAATTATTTAGACTTTCTTAGAGACATAGGCCGGCACTTTTCGGTTAATAGAATGTTAAGTTTTGAATCTGTTAAATCTCGATTAGATAGAGAACAATCTTTAAGTTTTTTAGAGTTCAACTATATGATCCTTCAGGCATATGATTTCATGGAATTACATAGCCGTTACGGGTGTTTGCTCCAAATGGGTGGCTCTGATCAGTGGGGTAATATTGTAAATGGAATAGATCTAACCAGACGAACTCTTAATGCTGAGGTATTTGGAATTACATCTCCCCTATTAGAGACTTCAGATGGAAAAAAAATGGGTAAATCACAAGATGGAGCAATTTGGTTAGATAAAAATTTAGTTTCCAGTTATCAGTTTTGGCAGTTTTGGCGAAATACGTCTGACGCAGATGTTGGAAGGTTTTTAAAGTTATACACCGAACTTCCATTAGCTGAATGTGAGAAATTAGAAACTTTACGTGGGGCAGAGATTAATGAAGCAAAAATAACGTTAGCAAATGAGGTTACTAAATTACTTCATGGTGAAGAAGCTTCATTAACGGCCCAAAAAACTTCAAGAGACGTCTTTGAGCGGGGAGGTTCTGGAGATCAATTACCTACTCTTGAGCTTGCTCTAGAGGAAGCATCTAGTGGAATTTCTATTGTGCAACTAATTGTAAGAACAGGTCTTGCAAGTTCAGGTAAAGAAGCGAAGAGGTTAATATCTGAAAGTGGTGCAAAAATGAATGATAAAGTTATAAGTAATAACTCAATTGTAATTACACATGAAGACTTATTAGAAGACATTAAGCTTAGTGCAGGCAAAAAACGTCACGCATTAGTTAAGTTAAGTAGCTAATTTCTTAAAAAGAAATTAATAAGATTACTTAAAACTAGATACATTTTCCATAAAGTCAGGATCACCTGAAATTGAACCACTTTGTCCGTCACCTTTTTTAATCATATCAAGTACATCTAAACCTTTAACTACCTTACCTATGACAGTATACTGGCCGTTTAGAAAACTTCCTTCACTGAACATAATGAAAAATTGACTATTTGCCGAGTTAGGATCCTGAGACCTAGCCATTCCCACTATACCTCTGTCATAGTTAATATCTGAAAATTCAGCTTTTAAATCAGGTAATTCAGACCCCCCCATACCAGCCCTTTTAAGATCGCCTGATATATTTCCATACTGAACGTCACCAGTTTGGGCCATAAACCCCTCTATAACCCTATGAAAGGCTATCCCATTATATGAACCATCATCTACTAACTTAATGATCTGTTTGACATGCTGTGGAGCTGTGTCTTCAAAAAGATCAATTGTAATTTCACCTGAAGCCTGCCCCTTAACACTAATGATAATACCTGAAGCAAGTACCGGGCTAGAGAAAAATATCAATATTATTAGTAGAACTCTAAGCATCAGCAGCAACTTTCATACTAATCATCTTATCTGGACTTTGTGGTGGTTCACCTCTGACAATAGCGTCTACATGCTCCATGCCTTCTATGACCCTACCGTAAACAGTATATTGTCCATTTAAAAAATTATTATCACTAAAGTTTATAAAAAATTGACTGTTTGCACTGTCTGGACTTTGAGACCTTGCCGCTCCAATAGTACCCCTATCGTGAGGTAATTTCGAAAACTCAGCTGGTAAATCTGGTAAATTTGAACCACCTGTACCAGCAGAACTTAAATTAAAGTCTTTTTCTGTGTTTCCGTTCGAGACATCTCCAGTCTGAGCCATAAATCCATCAATAACTCTATGAAAAACTACGTTATCGTATGCACCCGATCTTGCTAATTCTTTCATCCGTTCACAATGCTTAGGAGCGACATCAGGAAGTAACTCTATCTTAACCTCTCCACCTTTAAGTTGAATTAATATAATATTCTCAAGATCTAATTTATCGTTCATAATAAAGCTCCTAAATAAATAATTTGGGCTAAACTAGACAACATGGTAGTTTTGTAAAGCCCTTTATTTTTGTTTATTTATCAACGCATTTTCTACTTCTGGCGTTACAAATTTTGACACATTCCCGTTTAACCTGGAAATTTCCTTTACGAGTCTAGAAGCAACTGCTTGATGTTGTGCTTCTGCCATTAAGAAAACGGTCTCAACCCCATCATCCATCGACCTATTCATCCCGACCATTTGATATTCATACTCAAAATCAGATACTGCTCTTAATCCTCGAATTATTACGTTTGCATTCACTTCTCTTGCACAATGAATTAAAAGATTCTCAAAAGGATGAACTATAATTTCGATAGGGGACTTTTTCTGAATTTTCTTACATTCAGTTTTTATCATATGGACGCGCTCATCGAGAGAAAACATCGGTGATTTATCAGCATTAATTGCAACCCCAATAACAAGTTTATCTACCAGAGCAAACGCTCTAGTGATTATATCAATATGACCAACCGTTATGGGATCAAAAGTCCCAGGATATAAACCAATACGCATTTTTATGCTTCCATTCAAAACTATATAAAAAATAGATCTTTTAACTCTCTAACATTTTCAATTTTAAAACAACAGTCACAAAAATAGATAGATAAATTAAAAATTGATAAACAAGGTCTTTTAAAGATTAATTTACATGGTTATAGCTATGTTAAATTTATTATTACATAGCTATATCCAAATTAAATTTTTCAAAGGAGAATATTATGCAAGAGCTCACTCACTACGTTAATGGCGTGCACATTAAAGGTACATCAAATAGATTTGGAGATGTATTAAATCCCGCGACAGGAGAAGTTCAAGGGAAGTGTCCACTATCAACTACAGCTGAAGTTGAGACTGCAATTGAAATTGCTGCAGCCGCTCAGCCAGCCTGGGCGTCAGTCAATCCCCAGAGACGATCTAGAGTTATGATGAAGTTTGTTGATCTTCTCAATCGGGACATGCAAAAACTAGCTGAAGTTCTTAGTAGAGAGCACGGTAAGACACTTCCAGATGCAGCCGGTGACGTCCAAAGGGGCCTGGAGGTAGTAGAATTCTGTATGGGAGCACCACACCATCTTAAAGGTGAATTCACAGATAGCGCAGGTCCAGGAATTGATATGTACTCAATGAAACAGCCTCTAGGCGTCTGTGCAGGAATAACACCTTTTAACTTCCCAGCCATGATACCAATGTGGATGTTTGCTCCGGCTATAGTATGCGGGAATGCATTCATTTTAAAACCTTCTGAACGAAACCCTTCTGTTCCATTAATGCTTGCTGAGCTTTTAGAAGAAGCAGGACTTCCTAAAGGCATCTTGCAGGTGATAAATGGTGACAAGGAGGCAGTAGATGCAATACTTCATAATCAAACAGTTCAATCAGTCAGTTTTGTAGGCTCAACACCTATTGCAGAATATATCTATGCCACGGGGTGTGCAAATGGTAAAAGAGTTCAATGTTTTGGTGGTGCAAAGAACCACATGATTATTATGCCTGATGCTGATCTAGATCAAGCGGCAGACGCATTAGTGGGTTCTGGTTATGGAGCTGCAGGAGAAAGATGCATGGCCATATCAGTTGCGGTTCCAGTTGGTGATGAAACAGCTGATAAACTTATTGAAAAATTGATTCCGCGTGTTGAGGCATTAAAGATTGGACCATACACTTCTGGAGATGATGTCGATTTTGGTCCAGTAATAACAGCCGCATCAAAAGCTAACATCGAAAACTTAGTGCAAACTGGAATTGACCAAGGCGCAAGTTTGGTAGTGGATGGAAGAGGCTTTAAATTACAAGGTTATGAAGACGGGTTTTTTGTTGGAGCTCATTTGTTTGACAATGTTACTACCGATATGGATATCTACAAAAAAGAAATATTTGGTCCTGTATTGTCAACAGTTAGAGCTAAAACATATGAAGAAGCTATACAAATGGCAATTGATCATGAGTACGGAAATGGAACATCTATTTTTACTCGTGATGGGGATACCGCACGGGACTTTTCTAATAGAATAAATATAGGCATGGTTGGAGTTAACGTACCTATCCCCGTCCCATTAGCTTACCACACTTTTGGTGGTTGGAAAAAATCAATGTTTGGAGATCTTAACCAACATGGTCCAGATGCTTTCAAATTCTTCACTAGAACAAAGACTATTACATCTCGATGGCCTTCAGGAATTAAAGAAGGTGGGGAATTCTCGATCCCAGTAATGGAATAAAGTTAACGAATATTAAAACTAAATCACCCTTAATTACTTAAGGAAAGCTATTGGATTTTTCACTTTCGGAGGAACAAATTGCCATTTTTGATCTTGCCCACCAATTTGGGCAAGAGAAAATAGCTCCACATTCATTAGATTGGGAGAAATCTGGTACTATTCCAAAAACTTTGTGGAAAGATATAGCTTCATTGGGTTTTGGAGGTTTATACGTCTCAGAAAAAAATGGCGGCTCAGGCTTAAGTCGACTTGATGCAACTCTAGTTTTTGAGGCATTAAGCATGTCTTGCCCATCAGTAGCTGCATTTCTATCGATTCATAATATGTGTGTTTCAATGATAGATAAATACGGGTCGAGTGAGTTAATTAATAAGGTATTGCCCGACGCTTTAAAAATGGACAATGTCATTTCCTACTGTCTCACGGAGCCAGGGTCAGGGTCTGACGCCTCAGCTTTAAAAACTCGCGCTGAGAAAACAAACAATTGCTACACGTTAACTGGTACTAAATCATTCATATCTGGTGGTGGCTACTCCGATTCCTATTTAGTTATGTGTCGAACCGGTGAACCTGGGCCGCAAGGGATATCGACGATTTATCTTGAGGATGGGTCAGCAGGCCTTAGCTTTGGTGCACTAGAAGAAAAAATGGGTTGGAGGGCTCAACCAACTCGACAAGTTCAACTTGATCAGTGTGACGTACCATTATCTAATTTAATCGGAATCGAAGGTAGTGGGTTTTCTTATGCAATGGCTGGATTAGACGGTGGACGACTTAACATCTCTGCTTGCTCACTTGGAGCGGCACAACACGCGTTAAATAAAACTTTATTATATATGAGTGAAAGACAGGCATTTGGACGAAATATCGATCAATTTCAGGCTCTTCAATTTAGGTTGGCAGATATGGAAATTGAATTACAGGCTTCTCGCATTTTTCTGAGACAGGCTGCTTCAAAGTTAGATAATGGAGACACAGATGCAACGTACTTTTGTGCAATGGCAAAGAAATTTGTTACAGAGGCAGGTTCTAAAATAGTAAATGATTGCTTACAACTTCATGGGGGTTATGGTTATCTCACTCAATATGGTATTGAAAAACTGGTAAGGGATTTACGTGTTCATGAGATTTTGGAAGGCACTAATGAGATAATGCGTCTGATTGTAAGCCGAACAATGCTCAAAAAGTAAATAAACCATGGAAAATTTAATTATAAAAGTAGAAAATAATGTTGGCCATATTACTCTGAATCGACCTAATGCGCTTAATGCCCTTACTTATGAGATGATATCACAAATAGAAGAAACACTAGACAACTGGTTATCTGAAAATATAGATTTAGTGATTATCGATGCTGCAGGTGAAAAGGCATTTTGTGCTGGCGGTGATATTACCGATTTATATCAAAGTGGACTAGAGAAGAAATTCTCATATGGTCAACAATTTTGGCTTGATGAATACCGATTGAATGAAAAACTTTTTGATTACCCTAAACCAATAGTAAGTTTCATGCAGGGGTTCACTATGGGAGGTGGCGTAGGGTTAGGATGCCATGTGAGCCATAGAGTAGTCTGCGAAAGTAGCAAAATTGCAATGCCAGAATGCGCTATTGGATTAGTGCCAGATGTAGGCGGTTCTTATATTCTAGCTAAAGCAAAGAATTTTTTAGGAGAATATCTTGCAACTACTGGTTATAGGATGGACTCAAATGACGCTATTATGGTTGGATTTGCGGATCTCTATGTTCCAAATGAGTATTGGACGGAATTAAAAACTGAATTAATAAAGACTCGGGATATTTCAATTTTAAATAACTATAAGCGAGCACCTGCTAAAGGGCCATTAAGCGAAAACTTAGAGGTAATAGAGTATTTCTTTTCTAAAAGTAACTTATTAGAGATTTTGGATAGTTTATATGAAGATAACACAAGTTTTGCCAAGAAAACTATAGAGTCGATTGAACGCAATTCTCCATTATCTGTGCTGTGCACATTCGACATAATTAGAAAGCTTAGAGCTAGCGATGATCTCACTATTCGTAAATCTCTAGCATATGAGTATAGATATACATACCGGGCACTCGAATTTGGAGATTTTATAGAAGGCGTTCGTGCGCAAGTAATAGACAAAGATAGAAATCCAAAATGGAAAAATAAGCATATAAGGAATGTGCCTCGGCTTAATATCGAAAAAATGTTAGAAGTACTTCCTGAAACTGTAAACAACTGGGAGGATTGAGTTATGAAAATTGGCGTAATTGGTTTAGGTAATATGGGTGTACCAATGGCTAGAAATTTAGTTTTAGCTGGGTACGAAGTGCGAGGTTTTGATATAGTCAGCCCCTGCCCCGAAGATATTAAAGCAGCGAAGAGTGCAGTGGAGCTATCTACATTGTCAGACGTTGTCATTACGATGTTACCAAGTGGAAGAATAGTTAAGGAAGTTGCCGACGAAATTTTACCTAATATGGCTAAAGGGTCGATACTGTTAGATTGTTCAACAATAGATGTAGAATCCACTCGCCTAGTTGCCGAGGCTGCAATAAACCAAGGGGTATTAATGGCAGATGCACCCGTATCTGGCGGTGTTAGTGGTGCCGTAGCTGGAACTCTAACTTTTATGGTAGGCGGATCAACAGAAGCTTTTTCAACTCTTAAACCTCTTTTTGATATCATGGGTCAAAAAGCTGTCCACTGTGGTGATTCAGGGAATGGTCAGGCGGCTAAAATCTGTAACAACATGATATTAGGCGCAACGATGATAGTAACCTGTGAAGCTTTCTCTCTTGCTGACAAATTAGGTCTAGACAGAGAAAAAATGTATGACGTCGTAAGCACCTCATCAGGTTACAGTTGGTCAATGAATGCATACTGCCCTGCTCCAAACATTGGGCCTACTAGTCCAGCTGATAATGACTACAAGCCTGGTTTCTCTGCTGACTTAATGTTAAAAGATTTACGTCTGAGTCAACAAGCTGCAGAGTCGGTGGATGCCGACACACCCTTAGGAATGCACGCAACATCTCTTTACCAAACATTTGTAGAAACAGAGGATGGGCAAGGAAAAGACTTTAGTGCAATGCTTCCAAGGTTCTCAAAGAAAAATAGAACAGACACCTAAAAGTTTACATTTCTGAATTATAGTAATGGCGCGGTTGACGGGACTCGAACCCGCGACCCTCGGCGTGACAGGCCGATACTCTAACCAGCTGAGCTACAACCGCGCACTACACTAGTATTAGTAAGCTAGCCCATCGGTATTAGGTCTGGAATTAAGTTACGTCAACCCGTTATGGGCGTCTTAATTCATTTTTATCAGTATTTTAATATTTTATGTAATTTCAATAGTTATTTATTTTTTCAATTTAGTATTAGTTACGCATTCTATTTTGGTTTATGTCTTTAGAAACCTCTGCTAGAGCAAGTCTAGTTTTTAACCACGGGAGAAAGATATGGAAGACTATTCAACAAAAACCTGCGAGGCTTGTAATGCTGACGCACCAAAGGCAAGTGAAGGATCACTCTCAAATTTTTTAGCTAAATATAGTGATTGGAGTATGTCGAATGATGTAGAATTTCCACAAATAACTAGAGTGTACAAGTTTTCTAAATATACGTTAGGCCTCGAGTTTGTTAACTTAGTGGCTGAATTATCGGACGCAGAAGGTCATCATCCAGATATTATTTTAGAATATGGCAAAGTTACAGTTAAGTGGTGGAGCCACAAAATCCAAAATCTACATGAAAATGATTTTATTATGGCAGCCAAATGTGACTTAATTTATGATAATTCTAGCACCGTATGATTTCACCGCGATGTATGTAAAGCTTTAAGAGGTAATGTAAGACATAAGTCCTACCACACCTTACCTCTAGCTACTACCGGCTCGTGCAGGAGAACTTGATCATCTTCTATAAAAACAACATGATCTACCATATTACTTACAACGCATGCGTGGTTTGGTATAACTTGTATGCGTTGACCAACTCGTAAATTTGTTGATGTATTAGAAGTTATGCATCCGTGTTCTTCAGATAACTGCGAGATCGTTAAGTCTGGATACCCGACAATCAGTCCGTGACCCTCTAACCCCATTAAATCAGAAGTAAGAACCTTAGAGCCAGCATCTATAACTGCTCGATTTGGCGCTGGTGTTGAAATAACTGTCGTAAGAATAGTTAACGCACAATCCTCTATCTCACATGCTCCTGCAACTATTAATGATTTATCATTATAAATATACGTGCCAACTCTATACTCTGTTGCCAAAGGAACTTCGTGTGCCTTCCACATTTGGGGAGAGCCCCCGATAGAAATAGTCTTAATTTCTAATCCATTTGACTCAATTAATTTTTTAGCTTCATTAAAAAAATTATTCATAATTATTGCCGCATTTGACTTGGGTGGGTACGTCATAAGTCCGGCGAAACTCACTCCAGGAAGTTCACTAACTCTTAAAGCTAAATTACACGCTTCTTGAGGAGTCATGACCCCACAGCGCAACGCGCCAGTATCTACCTCTATTAAAATAGGCAGCTCCTCACTAAGGTCAGAAAAAGCCTGCGATAGCCCTTCTATACAATCTATATTGTCTGCAACTACAGATAGTTTTACTCGTTCAGATATTTTTTTTAAACGTTCGAGTTTACTACGGCCTAGAATATTATAGGACAGCAGTATATTTTTTATAGAATTACTTTTATCACCATCTAACATTGCTTCCGCTTCACTAATTTTCTGGCATGTTATTCCTACTGCTCCAGCCTCAACCTGCAAACCAGCAAAATATGGTAGTTTGTGTGTTTTAATATGAGGTCTTAGATTTAAACCCTGATCAGTACAGTAAGTTTGATACTTTTTAATATTACCTTTAGCTATTTTGGTATCTATTAATACTGAGGGTGTATCTATTTCTGTGTACATAGTAAGACCATCCTTAAATTACATATTTTATTACTCATTTCATGAAACTATTAAGCGTAATATTCAACTTTATACGTAGTAAGTATCGGTAATATTATAATAATATCGATTATCTTATCTTTGGCAAATAGATACTGCTTAAGCTTTGAGAAAATAAATATAACAATAGGGTTAAGAAATAGTAAAACACTTACTCACCCTAAGAGCCTTAAACATCTGGATTTACCTTAGGTTTTATTGAACAAAACAATATCTTTTGATATTATTTCACAAATCCAATTACGTTTCTGAGCGATTACCTCAAAAGTTTTTTCACAATAAAAAACAACATGAGTTGGATCATTTTTGTAATACCAATTTTTGAAAAATTTATTCTTTGGCATAAAGCATGTCATTAAACCCAACCAACCTTTTTCTTTCAGCAACAGATTTAATAAATTAAATTCCTGCGATGGTTTAAAAAAATGCTCTATCGTTTCAGTGCAGCTTATAAAATCATATTTTTTTAAAAATATAAATTCGTTTTGAAAAAAGAACGGATCATATAAGTCCATTGGAAAACCCTCAGATCTTAACATGTCAACTAATGCTGGACCATGGCCGCAACCATAATCTAAGCCTTTGGCATTCTTAAACAGCTTAGTTTTAAGTGGAATTGATAGCTTGGACAAAAACTTTCTATACCTAACATCAGAAATATTATTTTGATGTGTTAAATAGTGATTTTTCTCTTCTACCGGACTAAGTAAATTAGCCTTATCAAGAAATTTTGCTAAACATACTTTGCATTCCAAGTATTTCTTTTGATCTATAATATCAAAAACTTCAACTAAATTACTTTCACAGACGACACAATTCATAATGTAATTAACCCAATCTCTTTATTCTGACCTTTTACTAATCTATCAATTCACAGGTCAGCAAAAATTAGTTTCTAAGGATCAGGTGACCATCCTCAATTTCTTCATATATAGGGTTTTCAGGCGTGTGACCAACAGGAAAAACTGGAGAAGGAATAGGTTTAAAGCTCATATCATTTGAAATATTTCTTTTCTTAGGGTCTGCGATCGGAACTGCCGCCATTAACGTGCGAGTATATTCATGTTGTGGGTTTTCAAAGATTTGTGACCGGCTCCCAACCTCAACAAGTCGACCTAAATACATCACACCAACCTTATGCGAAACACGCTCAACGACCGCCATGTCGTGACTAATAAAAAGATACGATAGTCCAAGTTCATCTTGCAAAGACATCATCAAGTTTAGGACTTGCGCTTGAACTGATACATCAAGTGCTGATACAGCCTCATCTGTTATAACAAGACTTGGATTTACTACAATTGCCCGCGCGATTGCTACTCGCTGCCTTTGTCCACCTGAGAGTTCATGGGGAAACCGCCTTAGAAAGGATGTTGGTAGCTCTACCTTCTCTAAAATATCATGGACAATGTCATCAACTTCCGACCTTCCAGCTAAACCAAAGTTATTTAATGGCTCCGCTATCTGCTCACGGAGCCTCATATATGGGTTTAACGACGCATACGGATCCTGGAATACCATTTGCATATCTCTTCTTGCACTACGTAATTCGGTACCATTTAATGATATAATATTCTTTCCATCCAAAAATATTTGACCTGATTCCGGCTCAACTAATCTTAAGATAGAACGTCCACAACTAGATTTTCCACAACCAGATTCACCAACAAGCGCCATCGTCTCTCCACGATCGATTGTAAATGAAACATTTTCAACGGCGTGTACATTAGCCACCTTCCGACGAAAAATACCTCCATATACTGGGAATCGTGTAACTAGGTTTTTAACCTCCAAAAGGGTTTTCTTTTCAATACCTATGTCCCCACTTGTGGGTTTAACAGTTGCACTAGCTCCTGGAATATTCAGCGGGCTAGGTAGTGATGTACCAGCCATTTGACCTAATTGTGGAACGGCAGCTAATAATGCTTTTGTATACTCTTCCTTGGGAGCCGAGAAGATCTCATTCACTGTTCCCTCCTCGATTAGATTTCCTTGGTACATAACAACCACTCTATCCGCCATTTGCGCAACCACAGCCATATCATGAGTAATAAATAGAACAGCCATACCTGTTTCTCTTTTAAGTCGATTAATCAAACTCAGTATTTCTGCTTGGATCGTGACGTCTAATGCTGTTGTTGGTTCATCAGCAATAAGTAACCGCGGACGGCATGCCATTGCCATTGCAATAACTACTCGCTGTCTCATCCCACCGGATAGTTCGTGCGGGTACTGACGAAGTCTTTTTTCAGGGTCAGGGATTCGAACCTCTTCAAGTAATTCAATAGCCTTCTCTCGAGTTTCACTAGCAGATAAATTAGTATGTAACCGCAATCCATCTGTAAGTTGCCGTTCAATTGAAAATACTGGGTTAAGTGATGTCATTGGCTCTTGAAAAATCATACCAATTTCATTGCCACGTATAGAACGCATTGTATCAACATCAACTTCAGAAAGATTAGCAGTTTTTTTTCCGTCTCGGGCTAAAAGCATTTTACCACCGGTGATTTTTCCACCCCCAAACTCAACAAGACGCATAAGAGAAAGAGATGTAACAGACTTTCCAGAACCGCTCTCGCCAACTAAACATACAGTCTCACCTGGGAAAACTTTGAAGCTAATATCATTTACCGCAACAACTGTCCCTCCATCAGTTTCAAACTCAACTCGAAGATGATCCAAAGAGACGATAGGATCATCAACCTGTGTATCAAGCTTAGAAGACAATTTGTTTCTTTCACTCATGACTGTGACCTCGGATCAAGTACGTCACGAAGAACATCACCAAACATATTTAATCCTAGTACGGTCAGAGCAACCGCTGTACCCGGCACCAAAGCAGTCCATGGAGCGCGATCAAGATAGTCTCTTGAGGCCTGTATCATTAATCCCCAAGAAGCTTCTGGCGGTTGTGTTCCCAAGCCTAGGAATGACAGCCCTGCTTCTGCCAGGATAGCAAATGCAAGACTGATGGTAGATTGGACAATAACCACTGGCATAATATTTGGCAAAACATGACCAATAATCAGACGAGAGTTCGTTGCACCAGACGATCTTGCCGCCTCTACGTAAGGCATTTGAGCTACTCTAAGAGCTTCACCTCGAATAAGCCGAGCAAGGTATGGAGTGAATGCAATCCCAATAGCAATAATAGTGTTTTGTAAGTTGGGGCCAAGTACAGCACTAATTGTAAGTGCCAAAAGAAGGGCTGGAAAGCTAAGGAGGGTATCAACAAGACGCATGAGAACATTATCAGTGCGTCCACCAAAATACCCAGACACAAGCCCTAAGGGAAGGCCAATTACAAGACTCATTAAAACAGCAGAGGTCGCTATGTTAATTGAGGTTCTCGCCCCAAGCATTACTCTATAGAACAGATCTCGCCCCAGTTGATCAGTGCCCATCCAGTGTGCCATATTTGGGGGAGAAAGACGCGCCCTCATATCCATTTTTGTCGCAAATTCGGGAGGAATAATAAGGGGTGCAAAAATTGCTATCAGAACAACACAAAGTACTAAAGTGATTCCAATTATACCCTTAAAGTTTAAAAATTTTTTAAAAATACTCACTTTAATTGGATCCTTGGATCAAAAAATGGATACAATAAATCCACTATCAAGTTCACCAACATTACGACAGCTGCAATAACAAAAACTGTCGCCTGTATTAGTGGCATATCTCTGTTTAGGAGTGCTTGATACGTAAGCCAACCCATTCCAGTATAATTAAATAAGCTTTCCATTACGATTATCGAACCAAATAGATATCCCATCTGAAGACCTGCAACTGTCATAACCGGTCCAATTGCGTTTGCTAAGCCGTATTGCCAAATAACAGTTTTTTCTGCCAAGCCCTTAGCACGAGCTACACGAATGAATTCCTGACTTAATATTCCTGTCATCGTGGCACGTGTCATTCGAGTAAGGTGAGCCATCAATCCGAGCCCAAGGGCCAAAGATGGTAAAAAAGCGTGTTTTAGAGCCATCAAGAAATCTTCGTTTGGATGAACAAAACCAGACGAAGGAAACCAACCTAGAGCTCTCGCAAAAAGTAATATTAACATTATTCCCCAAAAAAAATCTGGTAGGCTGACACCCAGTATGGACACAGAGCTACTTGCAGTATCTTGCCACCGGTTTTTATAAACGGCAGACCAAACTCCTAATGGGACAGCAAGAGTGAGAGCTATCGTCATAGACAACAGAACGATAAGTGCACTTGCTGTCATCTTTTGTAATATTATTGGCCCAATAGGTTGCTTAAAAAGTAAAGAATTGCCCCAATCACCTGTCAACATACCAAAAATCCACCGGCCATATTGGTAAACTAATGGGTCATTTAACCCTAAGTTTTCTCTAAGATTTGCTAATGCTGCTGGGTTTGATTGTGTACCCATAATCATCATAGCGACATCGCCTGGCAAAATATTTGTGACGGTAAACGTAATAATTGAAATAAGGAAAAGTGTCACCGCCATAGAGAGTAGCCGCTGGATAAAATATGCCATGGTTAACCTTTACGAAATCAGTATAAGTGGAGCGCATTTTGCGCTCCACTAATCAATTATTCTTTTAGCCACACTTTATGAAAGTGGTAGGTGGCGCCATCTGCATTAACTAATGTATCAAGACCTCCAACACTTTTTTGTGCTCCAAAAGAGCTATTTCGATGCCAGACCACAATATCGTGAACTTTATCAAAAACGCGCTGCTGGACTTCTCTATAGATATCCGCTCTTGCCGCATCATCTATAGTTACGCGTGCTTTCTCTGTTAAGTCATCAATAACTGGATCGTTAATACCGCGGTAGTTAAACCCACCTGTTGAATTATAAAGACTATAATAAAGGAAATCCTCCTCCCAGATAGAATTGAAATTCATCATGGACATTTGGAAATCTTTATCTACCCAAACTTGACCCAACCAATCTGCCCACGTCAACTGTTCTATAGTCAACTCAACACCAGCTTCCCGAAACCACTCTACTAAGATTTGGGCTGCTTCTACATGATACGGATAATTAGTTGTCGCCTTAAAGACAACTTTCAGATCTCCAGGACCATAGCCAGCTTCCTTCAAAAGTGCCTTTGCTTTGGCTATATCTTGAGGTCTTTGATTAAGATCGTTATTGTATGACGCACTACTTGCAAATCCTGGTGAAGCTGCTGTTTTACCCTGGCCCCAAAGAGCACCTTGTAATAACACTTCTTTATCGATTATGTAGTCTACTGCCAAACGAACGCGTTGATCTTGGAATGGCTCAAACTTGTAATTCAAATTTACAAAGTCAAAAACACCGTGTGACCAGCTTAATACTTCAAGGTTTTTATCAGCCTTGATTTCATCAATTCTATCAGCTGGAATGTCATTTATAAGATGCATTTCTCCAGTCCTCAAACCGGTAAGACGTACTGTAGGTTCAGTAACTTCTCGTGCAATTAGTCGATCTATACATGCAGGTCCGTTCCAATAATCATCAAAACGCTCAAGCTCAACTTCATTCCCAATTTCACGCCTTACAAACTTAAATGGCCCCGCTCCAGTAGGCATTGTTCCCTGTGTTTCAGCAGATCCTTCAGGAATAATAGCTCCCGCTCCAAGTGCAGCAAGCCTACCAAGAAACGGTGCATTAATTTTATCCATTTTTATTATGACGGTGTGATTATCTGGTGTTTCAATTGATCCAACACTGTTAAACACGGGTTTATTCACCGCCCCTGTATCAGGGTCCATAACTTTTTCAAAACTGTATTTAACGTCAGCCGAAGTCATATCTGAACCGTCGTGGAATTTTACCCCGTCACGAAGCTTGAATGTATAACTCATTCCATCTTCGCTAACTAAATAACTTTCAGCCAATTCAGGAATAATGTTTAGATTTTCATCAGTTGTCACAAGTCCATCGTGGATATTTTGTAAAATCCTCATTGTTGATATTGTACCAGTCTGATGGGTGTAAAGGTTCTGGGTAGTTTCAGAATGACCCCAAATCAGCGTTCCACCTTTAGTAGGGCATGACGCAGCCCAAGCAGGTGACAAAAGTCCTAATATTACAGTTGCACCAAGGGCGGATATTGCATTATGAATTATTTTATTTTTCATCATTTTATCCTTTCTTTTCATAACGTAGTTATATTTTCATGATTAAATTTTCTACGGTCCCTTATAAAGAACTCTGTCTATGCAACCAATCAATCAAAGGTTCATAGGATTTTCTGCTCAAATTATGTCAGCTAAATTTATAAATTTGGCCTTGTCTTATAAACACCAAGCTCCTTTTCTAAAGCTATCCCAAAATTAAGAATTTTTTCTTCCTCAAAGAGGCGGCCCCAAAGTGAAATCCCATGAGGAATTAAAAATTTTGTCCCCGTGCCAGCTTCACCAGTACTAAGTTTACCCTCACCCAGAGATGCCGCACCTCGTGAGGCGAGCTTCTCAAAACCAGCTCTAAGGTGAAGGCAAGGATGCCCTGTAAAATTACTGGCAACAAGCATAGGTCCAGTATCAAAGGGCCCTATTAATATATCAATTTCACTAAAGAGGTTGTCTAGAGCTTTCATTACCAAATAGCGAAGCCGATCTAATTGAACGTGATCAACAGCTGAAAGAAACCTAGCTTTACGAAAGGTATTAGGCCAGGCGCCATCGTCTTGCCAAGTGAGGGTATCATCTTCATCAGACAGAGTGAGGTGTTCAAAGGCTGCAGCCGCTTCAGCATAAAGAATATTAATCAGAGACATATATGGAAGATCTTCTAGCTTTACCTCCTTAACTTTTGCCCCAAGACCCATTGCGACCTTTAGTGTGGCCCGATCAACTTCTGTGGCTCCGTCCTCAAATGCCTCCGGCAGGTAACCTATAACAAGATCTTTAATATTTTTTGATGTATCAAAATTAAATGGAGCTCTAATACTAGAAAGGTCATTTTCATCGTATCCATTTAAAGTTGACAGTACGATCCCTGTATCCTCTACGCTACGACAGATTGGACCTATCTTATCTAAAGACCAACATAAAGCCATACCACCTTGCCTACTTACTCGTCCAAAAGTAGGCCTCAAACCTGTTGTACCACACCTCTGACTTGGGGAAGTAATCGATCCAAGAGTCTCTGTCCCTATAGCGAAACTGCATAAAGCTGCAGCAGTTGCCGATGCGGAACCTGCACTGGAACCACTACTGCCTTCGTTAAGGTTCCAAGGATTTCTAGTTCGCCCTCCGTACCAAATGTCATTGTACGCTAGCGCCCCAAGTGTTGTTTTGCCTAGAAGTACTGCACCAGCTGCACGCAAACGTTTTACTATTTCCGCGTCTTCAAAAGGAACTCTATTTTGATAGGGTTCAGCACCCCAACCTGTTCTGACACCCTTGGTATCAAAAAGGTCTTTTAAACCATATGGAATACCATGAAGGGGACCCAAATAAATGTTGGCACTGGTCAACAAGTCCATTGCGTCAGCTTCTGCCAATGCTTGATCTTTTGTCACAGTTGCAAAACATTCAAGTTTACTTTCAAAACTTTCAATGCGCTCTAAATATATTTCCGTTAATTTTCGACTTGTTAGAAGACCGTCTTTAATCCATTTACCCTGCTCACCAATACTTGAAAAAGCTATGTCTTCTTTATTTTTTGGTAATTTAGTATCCTTTTTTTGTAATTTAATGCCTGACCTAGATGGCATTTGGAATCCTGGCAATCTTGGATCAAATTTTGAGGCCATTGGAGTTGTATTATCTAACTTTATTCCTCTACGTAACTTTGCTGAGAGAATTTGGCCTTCAAGGTTTTGGACCATCTGCTCTCTTTCACTTTTAGAATATGTAATTCCCAAAAGTTTCTCAGCACTAGTAATATCTGAGGTTGTAATTTTTTTTGTACCCATAAGCCAATTACCCACAATAAATTCAGTTCAAATAATGATAATTAAAAATGGTGTCTTTTTGTAAATTACCACAAATAAAGCCTATATCTAAGACACTAGAAATAGATCATCTTATAAGTATATTGTAAATATATATTATATATTTTCTTTAAATTTTGATAATAGCATATATTCCTATTAAAAATTATCTTATATTAAAGAGGTGATATCCATAATAGACAGTCTAAATTGCGGGAGCTATAGCCCAAACTTAGTGGTGGAGATTAAGCAACTAGAAGGATGTGCCAGAGTTATTACCGATTTGACCGAAGAGCTAATGTTAGAACAATCACAAGCCGTGAGTTCGAAGTTACTGTATAGACCTGGTATCCTTTAGCGCTATGGCCCGATTAAATTGTGTTTTTACGGCGTCCCGCTTTCACCAAGATCCCACCATAACCCAGTCATGAGTTTTAACGCACTTTGCGAAGTTGTTTCGAGTATATGTTCATTTGGTGCATGTTGAGAGCAGCCGGCATAGGAGTGCGGCACCCAGATAGTCGGTAGGCCAAGTACTTCAGAAAACACATCATTTGGCAAGGAGCCTCCAAGATTTGGAACTATTGCAATATCAGCACCTGCTGTGTGTGTAAGTGATTTTGCTATCCACAATACCCATGGGTGATTAGGTTCAAGACGGGTAGCATACATCGGGTCAGGCTCGCTGGTGATAGTAATATCTTCAAACCCATGCCTATCAAGATGCAACCTCAGCATTGGTATTAGTTCCTCAGGTTGAGTTCCTACTACGTAACGTAAATGACCAAATGCTACTGCATTTGATGGAATGGCATTTGCTGGAAATTGTGGATTACCAGTCTCAAAAGCCCGCACCTCAAAAGTGTTACTTCCAAACACACGTTCTTCCGGTGTCATACCAGGCTCGCCCCAATTAGGGTTAATCTCTGGCGAGCCTTCACCTCCACCTACTTTTAATTTGGCTATTGCTTCTCGAACCGACTTAGAAAGTGTTGTGTTGCGCCATCCTTCCACAAGAATTTTTCCATTGCGATCAATCATACTGGCAAGTGCATGCGCCATCACAACGCCAGGGTTCGTTAATAATCCACCCCAGTTCCCTGAATGATGTGCGCCCGTATGCGAGTTAAGTCGCATTGTGAAATTTAATACTCCCCGAGCGCCCATAAAAATTGTTGGCATTTCTGGAGCAGTTCGCGGTCCATCTGAAGCAATAAACACATCAGCATTAAAAAGGTTCTTATTTGCAGCACAAAATTCCCTGAGGCCAGGCGAACCTCTCTCTTCACCCATTTCAATCAATACGATAACGTTGAACCCTAGTTGACCTCGAGTTTCAATAACAGCTTTTAAGGAAGCTAGATTAATAGTGTGCTGTCCTTTGTTGTCAGCGGTACCTCGTCCATACCACCGATTACCAATTTTGGTAATTTCCCAGGGGTTCATTTTGTTATCCCATTTATCATCATAACCAGCAACAACATCACCGTGACCATAAGTCATCACCGTTGGTAGATCATCCCCCTCAGAACGATAAGCTACTAAAAAGGGCCCCGCATCCGCACGCGGGTTTGGGTGAATGGTACAAGTGAAATCTAACTCTTGAAGATAGGGTGAAAGATTTTCTTCTAGATAACTTTTTAGTGCAACATCACAATTGGGTAAGTTACTTTCAGTTTTATAGGCAATTCGTTGACCCAGATCAGACTCAAAGCCACCTGACTGAAAATACTCTTCAATTTTTTCTAACGCCTGAACTCGACTCATGATGACGATCTCCTCAAATGTAATATACAAAAGTTATAAGGCTTAATTAGTAATATACGCTAAGAGGGTTTCAACTTATTGTCAAAAAAGTTCCTAAGGCTTGTTGTTTTAAAAATGCAGGGGTTTGATGTAGTTTAACTTCAGATTTTAAATTGGACATTGTTATTAGGTTTTTGAGCCAACCAAAGTCACATAATCGCCGCCAATTAAACTCTATGCATCTCAAGAAATACAAAATTCACAATTAACCAAACAAGTCTTACAACTTTAAACCCTCAAAGTTCACCACCTTAAACTGCATTACTATTTCTATATAGGCGCATACAGAATCTAATTTTTTTTTATACGTTGCCTCGGGTCAGGTGAAAGTATCGAACTAAGAAGCATTTTAGTATAAGAATGTTGGGGGTTTGAGAATAATTGATCAGTCTCAGACTCTTCGACCTTCTCTCCGAAATACATTACAGCAACACGCGACGCCATATGCTCCACAACAGCAAGATTGTGGCTTATAATAACGTAAGTAAGGTTTAGTTCTTCACGTAGGTCATTTAGAAGATTAAGAATTTGCGATTGAACAGAGACATCTAATGCAGAGGTAGGTTCGTCACATATGACAATTTTGGGACTATTTATCAGAGCCCTTGCAATGGCTACGCGTTGTCGTTGCCCTCCTGATAACTGGTTTGGGTATTGGTCAAACATTCGAGAAGGCAATCCAACTAAATCCATAATTTGGAGAGCTTTTTTCATCCAAACATCAGAATTCTTTTCACCTTGGATACGCATGGGTAATGTAATTATAGATCCAATGGATTTTCGGGGATTCAGTGACGAATATGGATCTTGGAAAATTGGTTGGACCATTTTGGCAAGCTCCAGGCGAGGAATTTGTTCAATTTTTGATCCACAGAGTTCTACACTTCCACTATCTTGCTGTAGTAAACCAAGGAGAATTTTCGCTAATGTGGTTTTACCACAACCAGATTCACCCACTATCGCCAATATTTCCCCTCGCATAACTTGAAGAGACACTCCATCTACAGCGCGTAAGTTTTCTTTTCCCCGGAATAGGCCCTTAGAAATTTTAAAATCTTTAACAATATTTTTTGCATCAATCATTATTTCAGTCATTAATTGACACCTTTGCTTATCTTAGATTTAGATTTTTTTAAACAACTGTCACAACAAAATCGAACAATATGATCCGTTGTTCCATGCACCAGAAATGCATTTTCAATGCCTTCTAAAGAGACAAGGTTTGCAATCTTTTCGTCATCTTTATCTGAAGATTCCTCCCACCTTCCAGAAAACCGACATTCAGTAAAGTCTCCAATTAGCGATGGGACCATGCCCGGTATTGATCCCAAATGTTCACCTCTTTTTATTTTTCCTGGAACTGGGATGCAACTCAACAATCCTCTTGTATATGGGTGAGAAGGATTATCAAAGATTTCATACACACTGCCTTCTTCCACAATTTGCCCCGCATACATAACAGCTACACGATCAGCAATTTTTGCAACTACACCAAGGTCATGGGTTATTAAAATCAACCCTGTATTAAAATCTGTCTGTAATCTCGCCAACAATTCAAGGATTTGAGCCTGTATGGTCACATCTAGAGCTGTCGTTGGCTCATCTGCAATAATTAATTCCGGCTCACATAACAGTGTCATAGCAATCATTACACGCTGCCTAAGACCTCCTGAAAGCTGATGTGGATATTGTTTAAGGCGTTGTTTGGCTGGGGATATCCCTACCTTTTCCAACATTTCAACTGCTAATTTTTTTGCTTCTTTACCCCTTATATTTCGATGTCGTGCTAATGTCTCCACCATCTGATTTTCAACTGTAAATGAAGGGTTTAAGCTTGTCATAGGTTCTTGGAATATCATCCCAATTTTACTACCCCTAATATCAGACATTTGCTTATCTGAGTGATTTGCAATGCTAGTACCGTTCAGTTCAAGTTTATCAACAGTTCTGATCGCCTTTTGTGGTAATAAATCCATTATAGCCAATGAAGTTAAAGACTTTCCACATCCAGACTCTCCAACTATACAGAGGGTTTCACCTTTGTTGACACTAATACTAATACCATCAACTGCATGTAAAATATCCCCCGAAAGAGGTATGTCGATAGAGAGGTTTTCAACATTTAATACTTGATCAGCCACTTACACTCCTAATTCCTGTTTTCAGGCGCAGTCACATCCCGCATTCCATCACCTAAAAGATTAACCGATAGTACTAATGCAAAGAGAGCAACCCCAGGAATGGTAATCAGCCATGGTTCAAATAACATCATATCTTTACCCTCTGATACCATCAAGCCCCACGATGGGAGAGGTGGTTGAACTCCCAACCCAAGAAACGATAACGCAGCTTCTAAGATGATTGCGTGAGCAATTTCTAACGTTGCAATTACTATGAGGTTATTAACTACATTTGGCATAACCTCAGTCATCAGTATTCGCGTTGTCGAACAACCAACAGCTCGTGCTGCCGTAACGTAATCCATTGACCTAATTTGCAATGTCGAGGAGCGCATAACTACTGCGAACCTGTCCCACAGTAAAAGTCCTAAAACCCCGATAACAACTTGCAGCGAACCACCAACAATAGCTACCACTGCAAGGGCGACTAATACCACTGGCATTGATAGACGAACAGTAATCAAGAAAGTGACCACCATATCAACACGACCACCAAAGTAACCCGCCATAACACCTAAGAAAGTTCCAATTACTCCAGAAATTAATGCTGCACCTATTCCTATCAGTAGCGAAATTCGTGACCCATAAATTAGTCTAGAAAGATAATCGCGTCCCAGATGGTCTGTACCAAATATATGCTCCCAGCTGCCACGAGGATCCCATACTGGAGGCTTTAGGCGATTAAGCAAATCTTGTTGATAAGGATCGTGAGGAGCAATCAGTGGAGCTAATAAAGCTAAAAGGACAACAAAAACAACAATCGTAGAGCCAATCATCATACCTTTATGCCTAAGAACGCGACTTTTCAGTCCCGAAACGGGGAGGGTCGAAGTTGTCTGAGGTAAGTTAGTCATGATTTTTAACTGATCCTTATTCTTGGATCTAGCCATGCGTTAATAAGATCAGCAATTAACGTTAAGATGATATAAAACAGTGAGAATGCTAGAATAAGTCCTTGCACTGTTGGTAGATCATTTCTTGTAATAGATTCCCAAGCAAGAAAACCAGCACCATGCAACGCAAAGATTGTCTCAACAACGATTGATCCGCCCAGCATAAACCCAAATTGTACTGCCGCAAGGCTGACTACTGGGATAATTGCATTTCTAAGAGCATGTTTAAAAAGCACGACTGGTGGCCGAAGCCCCTTTGCGCGCGCTGTGCGGATATAGTCTGTGCTTAACACTTCTAGCATACCAGTTCTAGTTAATCGCATTATTGCGGGAGCCGCATAGTAACCAAGAACAATGGTCGGCATAACAAAATGCAACCAAGTGTCTGATCCCGACACGGGTAGCCAACGGAGATTGACTGAAAATAAAACAATTAGAATAAGTGCAAACCAAAAACTTGGAAGAGCTTGCCCCATAACTGAAAGGAACAACGCTACCCTATCAATGATGCTATTTGGTCGAATTGCCGACGCAACACCAAGCGGAACTGCTAATCCTATTGCAAAAATAATAGCACAAAGTCCAAGGGTCATAGTGGTTGGTAAGCGCTCAGCAATTAGGTGGCTAACATCCGTACGAAAATAATAGCTTTTACCAAGATCTCCAGAAATTGCTTTTTTCAGCCAGTCTAAGTATTGCACAACAATAGGACGATCAAATCCATATAATTGACGTATAGCTTCAATGTCAGCGTCAGAAGCAGTTTCCCCTGCCATTGCAATGGCTGGGTCACTGGAAATATAAAGAAGGCTGAAACTAATCATTGAAACAGTCAAAGCCACTAAAATGGCAAGTATCGACCGTTTAAATGCATAAGCAATCATCTCTGTTAAGCCTTACTAAAATGTTTAAGAAAAAGCGTCTACGCTTTCTAAAAGCATAGACGCCATATGTGTATTATTTCCAAGTTGCCGTAAAGAAACGCGGTATCTCATCAGGGGTTGGATTAAAATTTAAATCCTTTGAGAAAGCGTAGTTCGTATTATACGACCATAAGGGAAACATGAACACTTCTTCAGCAATCCGGGAAAGAGCCTTTTTGTAGGCATCCTTTCGAACAGCTAAATCTACAGAAGTGTCACCAGTCTTCAGATTTTCCATAACTTCGGAATCCCGTGAGTAATCATCTTTTCCACCTCTTTGGAAATGACTAGTAATAGCCGATACGTCGTTTATCGAGTATGATCCCCATGTACCAAAATTAAATGGCGAACCACCATCCTGCACCTTATCTCTGAATGCTGCGTATTTAAGGTAAGTAAACTTAACCGTAATACCAACTGCGTTTAGATTATTGATCATTGCTTCTGCATAATCACGGTTACGATATGCCAAGAATGGTGTTTCAAAACCATTTGGATACCCAGCTTCTGCAAGCAGTTCTTTTGCTTTTTCTGGGTTATAATCGTATTTTGCAACGTCTTGAGTGCAACCAAATTGAGTGGGGAAGCAAAGTGAATTAACCACTATAGATTCTCCCTGCACCAATGCCTCAACTATACCTTCACGATTTATCGAGTGAGCTATAGCCTTTCGCACTCGCACATCATTCATAGGATTTTCACCATGTCGACCAGAAGCATCAAAGTTAAGATATCCAATTCGCATAGTTGAAGAATTTTTTACTGTGAAATTCCCTTGCGCCTCAACTCTTTGGGCCTGATCTGGCTTAACTTTCCATATCCAGTCAATTCCACCAGAGAACAACTCCGCAAGTTGCGTATTGCTTTCCGCAATAGTACGGATAACTATTTTTCCAATACTTGCTGAACCTTTTGGGCTACCTGAATGATAGCCAGCATATTTCGAAAATTTGTAGCGCTTACCAGGCTCAACACTGGTAACCATATAAGGTCCCGTCCCTACAGGATTTAGTGCCATACCCTCCGGTCCAACTTCACCATAATATTCGTTAGGATACATCACAACAGGACCAGAAAGAAATTCTAACGCTGCTGGAAATTCTGTTTTCAAGTTTAACTGGACTTTGTAATCCCCAAGCTTTTCAGCGTTACTCCACCAGTTCACATTACGGGCAGGCTTAGCACCATTAGCAGGGTCAGCAAGATAATTCATTGTAAACACAACATCATCCGCATCAAACTTTTCGCCATTATGAAAATTAACGTCTGACCTAAGATCAAACTGGAGTGTTTTAGAATCGATCCACTCGTACGAAGTAGCTAGATTTGGAATATATTCATTTGTAGCTGGGTCACGATATAAAAGGCCATCCCAGATCATCCTTGATATTACAATACCTTCACGAGCAGTATTATAGTAGTTATCAATTGACTCTAGCTCTCGGTCTATTGCTATATTTAGTGTATCACTTGACTTATCGGCATAGGCTGGAGAATACATCATGGTTGCCGCTAACGCGCCAATTAATGAAAGTACAAAATTTTTATTTTTCATTATGAGTCCCTTTCTTTGCTAGTTTTAGTGCATCCGTAAAATATTATATCAAATCTAAACATGAAACATTCAAACTGTCGAGGTAATTAATAATTTGGTTTAGCTTCACAAAAGCTCAGGTTCATTTATTTGTATCTAGACATACGATTCAAGAATCATGAACTTTAGTTACAGGTCCACCTGGGAGAGTAAAAACTTACAATGCAGACCAAACACGGGCGTTGCCACGTCCAATTCCGATATCGACAGTGAAATGAACCTGACCAGAACGAAGATGAGAAACTACTGCCCCTTCATCGATATTAGGTGACGACTCCCCAGATTTTGCTACAACGATGTCACCAATAGAAATGCCGAGTAGATCACGTTCAGCTTTTTCTCCAGCTTTACCAACTGCCATAACAATACGGCCTGCGCGGGGTTCTGCCCCCGCAATACCCTTGCGTACTAATGTGGAATCGACAATGGCACGACCAATATTCCGAGCTGCCCGTTGCGACTCCGCCCCTACTACATCACAGGTCAATAAATTTCCCGTGGCAGCACCATCACGTACAATCATCTGTGCTAACTCAATTGTCATATCCTCAAGCGCAGCGCGAAACTCTTTTAAAGTGGAATCACTCGCGCGTTCAATCTTCGGCTGACGTTTCACTTGGCCAGTCGCAGAAAGTAACACGGTATCACTGGTGGAAGTATCGCCGTCTACCGAAATACAATTAAACGAGCGGTCGACTGCACGAGTTAGACAAGTTTGCAGCACCTTTGCTGGTATTTTTGCATCCGTAAAAAGAAAAGAAAGCATGGTTCCCATATCTGGCGCAATCATCGTTGAACCCTTAGCTATACCTGCCAAGGTCACATCAACATTGCCAATCTTCACTTTACGCACAACCGCTTTTGGAAATCGGTCAGTTGTCATGATACTTCGCGCCGCGTCATGCCATGCCGCGTTCTTCAAGGCCTTAACGCCCATTGGTACCTTGTCAGCAACAAATCGAATATCTTTCTTCTCACCGATTACACCAGTTGATGCGAGAAAAACCTGAGACGTGCGGCAACCGACTGACTTTGCAACAGCAGCCGCAGTGTTTTCTACCAGCTTGCGCCCTTGGCTTCCCGTAAAGACGTTAGAGTTTCCAGAGCTCGCTACAATGGCTCGAACCTTACCTCCAGGTAATTGGCGCTTACTCCATTCAACTGGCATCCCAGGACATCGCGAACGCGTCAAAGTTCCCGCTATCGTTGAGCCAGGGACCAATTCAGCGACAAATAGGTCATGCTTTCCATTGCCCTTTAAACCTGCGGCTATACCTGAGACACGGACGCCTAAGATGCTCGGGATCTTTGGTAGTGGTGGAAAGTCGTCTTCAATAGGCATGGCGAACCTCAAGTTATTAAAGTTGTAATTAACTTACTGTATCTGTTTTAGTTTATATGTAAAACATCATTAAGAATTTAAAATTCTTCAAGTTCCCTTACGATCCTGGCGGCTTCTTTAGGGTCAAGCCTTGGAGGATTCCAGTTACGGCCTGGTGCTGCATTCAGTAGCTTTTTTGTATAATCATGCTTTGGATTATTAAAGACTTGTTCTGCCGAACCGAACTCAACCATTATCCCCTTTTCCATTACCGTAATATAATCTGATATTTGTGCAGCAACCCTGAGATCATGTGTAATAAAAATTATTGCCATTTCATAGCTTTTCTGCAGATCATTCATTAACTTTAGTACCTGTTTTTGTACGGAAAGGTCTAAAGCAGATACACTTTCATCAGCAACAAGCACATCCGGTCCCATAGAAAGTGCGCGTGCGATACCAATTCGTTGTCGTTGACCTCCAGAGAAATTAATGGGTTTCCTGTGAAGAGACTGTTCGCCTAATCCTACTTGCGTGAGAAGCTCTACCGCACGCTGATGAGCTTCTGCGGCAGGTACCCCCTGAAGCAATAGCCCTCGAGTTACCATGTAACCCACAGTCTGCGATGGGTTAAGAGACCCAAAAGGATCTTGGAAAATCATCTGAATATTCTTCCTCGCTTTAACCAAATCTTCACCAGATAGAGCTAAAAAATCCTGATGGTTAATCATGATTGAACCAGATGTTGGTTCTGCTAGTCTTATTAGTGTCTTTGCCAGAGTAGATTTACCCGATCCACTTTCTCCAACAACTCCTAGTGTTTCACCTTTTCGAAGTAAAAAATTTGCATCCTTCAATGCATGGACTTCTTTAGATCCAGTATCATATATTTTATGTAAGGAATTAACCTCTAAAACAGGCGCATCATCCCGGTCTAAAACTGGAGTTCTGGTAGTCTTTAAAAGAGGCATCGCATCAACAAGTAATTTTGTGTAAGGCTCCTTAGGCGACATAAGAATTTCTTCTTTTGAACCTTGTTCAATAATTTTTCCCTTACACATCACAGCAACTCTATCCGCAATATCAGCAACGATTCCAAAATCATGAGTAATGAAAATTGTTCCATTATCATAAACTTCTTTAAGATCCTGAATAAGTCGAAGAATTTCCGCTTGTGTGGTGACGTCTAGGGCTGTTGTTGGTTCATCCGCAATCAAAATGTCTGGCTTACAAGCTAATGCCATTGCTATAACAATGCGTTGGCATTGCCCCCCAGAGACCTGGTGAGGATAACTTGCATATATCCTTTCTGGAGTTGGTAATTTCATCTGCTCTAAAAGTTTTATGGTCTCTACCCTACGCTGTGATGCCGAAATCTCAGGTCTATGCAAACTAAACACCTCTTCAACCTGCTTCCCAATTTTGATTGAAGGGTTGAGTGCTGCCATTGGCTCTTGGTAGATCATTGAAATGCGTGCACCGCGTAATTTATTTAACTCCTTCTGAGAGAGTTTTAAAACATCTTTTCCATCAAATAAAATCTGACCAGACTGAAGTGTTAGAGTGCTTGCAATATCGTTAAGAACCGCACTTGTCATAACAGATTTTCCAGAACCACTTTCTCCAACAACGCACATTATTTCCCCTCGATTAATCTTAAGGGAAACGTTTTCAACAGCATAAGTTCTATCCGCTCTAATCGGCAATGTGATGGTCAAATCAATAATTTCTAAGATAGGGTGATCAGCACTGGGCAAGGTATTTCCTCTTCTTGAATAAAATTTCAGCTGGGATAACGACCTTGCAGATCTATATAATCAGTAACCATCAAATTTTGCAAGTGAGTACAAAGAACGCCATAATCTGGTGGCGTGGGTGTCCGCCATACCAAAATTTGTTAAAATCTGATTAAATCTATTTTGATGCATATATATAGTTTTTAGCTATATTCTTCACTCAAACATTTTAAGTTCTATCTGTGCGAAAAAAAGTAATTACACTGCTTGTTGGGAAAATATAATGTATCTTTGAAGCGCTTGTTTGGATGATTTACGTGGCCAACATGTTGTAAGTATCAAGCTATTTTTCTTATATATACTTTCTGGAATTTCCAGCTCAGGTTTATTAGTAATTTCTGTTTTAGAAACTATATATGTTTGCATTAATCCGTCAGACATTATTAATTCAATTTTATCGCCTACATTTAATTCATACATAAATTTCATATGACTGTCCCGGTGGCCTGCTAGTATAACTGGCCCGCTAGATGATTTAGATTTTATATTATTTATTCGTCCTATTCCCCATGCCATTGCTTCACCTGAGATAGTGTTTAAGATAACTCTAGAGATTTTAAGCCTTTTTACTTTTAGTTCTCCAATCGTATAAAAATCAGCGTTTTTCCAAGGCTTTTCTGTTTCATTAGTTCTCAAAGATTCTTGCCATGCAACCTCTAGATAATGCTGCCCAACAATTGCTTTGATGGGCATTAAACTTGCCTTTGCTATTCCAAGAACTCCACCTAGAACTAAGCAACATCCAAGTGCCATGAAAATCATTTTATACATTATTTTTACGACCCATAGTGATGAGAACAATTGCTCCCAATAGTGTAGACAATAATGCAAAAAGAATAGAACTCTTCCAATTCAACGCAGTTTGAGGAAGTGAGTACATTTCTGATTTTTGAATTAGGCTAGCAGTTATAAGCAACTCATTATTAGATGACATTTTTTGTAATCTTTGTGGTATAATTTCTTTGTAATTATATTCAAATTGCGTTGCATCCCAGCCATTTGGAATTGCAATTTTTAGCTTTGAAGTGTCGAGATTAACACCTTGAGGCCGCGAAGGTGTTTTATCAACCGCAACCATGGAAGTTAGGCGGGATACTAATCCATAATTTAGTGCTGTTTGTAATAATTCACTATCAATATCTACTTTCTGACTTGCATTTGGACTTAACGAAATTCTATTACGCTCAAGGTTTGAAATCTTTTCTCTCGCCCAAAGTTTTGCAATACCTATTTGGTCACTGCCTTGATCTAATGTTACTCTAGCAACCCATTTTTGGTTGCCTATTTTACCTATTACTTTTGCAATTCCTGATGCATTCTTGCCTCGAATTGCTATAGACAAAGGATCTCCTGCATACAAATCTGGTAGTGGATTTGGATACACTTCCGCCACAAAGCCTTTTGGAAGTATAAGCTCTAAATCAGTAATCACAGGGTTTTCAATTTTACCAAACAGATCTGTCATTCGATTAGATATTTCATCCATATCTCCAATGTAAATATGTGAACCTCTTCCAAGTTCTGCAGCTCTACTCATAAAGAAACTATTAGGTGCTGATCCTATACCAATGGTAAATAATCGTGCTGTCTTTAACTCTCTATTTATAAGCGAGAACAGTTTACTTTCTTGAGTTACAGCGCCGTCAGTTAAAAAGATTAATTGTTTTAAAACTGACTTTTCAGATCTAAAGTTTTTAAGAGCATATTTAAGTGCAGGATACATCTCTGTGCCGCCGTAACTGTTTAACCTACGCACATATCTGATTGCTTTATCGCGCTCTTTGGCAGTGGCTAAAACAGGATTTTCTGCGTAACTTAAGTAGCGATCATTGAACAATACAATGTTGAATTTATCACTGGGCTTTAAACGCTTAATTGCCATTTCCAAACCAATTTTAGATTGGCGCAAAGGTTCTCCTCCCATAGAGCCTGAAATATCTTGAATAAAGATAATCTCTCTATTTGGAGAATATTTATTTTTATTTGTTAGAGGTGGGTTTAAAGTTAGAAGCAGATGCTCCTGATTGCCCTGAGTTTCCTTGAATAATGATGTTTGAGTATCCTTATCTTTTGCGGTCCATCTCAACACAAAATCTCTATCACTCGATATAGGGCCTGGTAAACTAATCTTATGGTGACCATTTGAAAGCTTATCTATATTCACTTTATGGAAAGCGCTTTTGACCGAATTGAGATCAAAACCTGTATTCAAATCAATAAATATTTCTACAGGATTGAAGAGTTCCTTTTCGCCTAGAATTTTTACATCAATATTTTCATTATAGTCTGTGTTAATTGATTTGTTTGAAAACCCTGAACTTCCAAACTCAATCTTCTCTTCTATTACACTTATATCAAACCGTGGCGCACTAACGAGTGGCACTCTAAGTTCCCAAGTTCCGTCTTTTGATATCAATTTTGACTGGAATTCAATCTGAACCACTACAACTTCTCCAGGGCCAATATTAGCTATGTTATTGGTAAAGAGATTTGGTTTTTGTTGCTCAATTAACGAAGCTTTTTTTCCCTCGGCTTTGGCTTCTTCATAAATAACCTTAGCTTCAAACTTTTCCTTAATTATGCCCTCAATAAATTTCTCACCAATCCTTAACTTTAATGTATCAACAGCTGCATTTTCTCCTATTGGAAATACATAAACGCCTTCTGCCCATGTCTCGCTCGTATTAATAAACCGTTGACTAACGATAGTTCTGCTAGACGATCCAGCGACAGCAATTTTTATATCTGTTGAGAGTAAAATTGCGGAACTAAGCTTATTACCTGATCGCATCAGAAGTTGTCCACTTTCGACATCGTCCAGGTTAATTGAGGGCTGTTTAGGAGAGTATTCTGCCCTTAAAGGCACAGATATTGATAATATAAAAATGATGACCAAAGTGAGCCCTGCTAATCTATCGCAAAGATGCCATTTATTAATCATTTGACTTAACCAGACCGTTTTTAACAAACTTTGCGTCATAGGTTATCCCATCTGCTTTTAGACTTTTTGAGTATAACAAGATAGAAATACTTAGGATTGCTACAATATGAATAATGAGAAGAAGGTTGTTAACGATATTATGTATGAGGTGGTATTTAATGAACTCTTTGGTTCTTAAAAATATCATGTGGTTTCCTTTGTTCGTTGTGCCTGTGGTGGCCGTCCAAGGCGGGACAACGAAAAACCCGCCCTGAACTGACCATGCTCAATAGGAAGAACAATGGAACCCCCTACCCTGATCTAACAATGACTCAGCAAAGTGCAGAAAGAATTAGAGGAGTTTGAATGAATGGTGATAGTTCATGCAGATCTTGTGCACAGCACTTGCAATGCAAACGTATAGTTTTGAAAGGAGTCTACAAAAAAGCCCTTTCAAAAAACCAATAAATTCCTATAACTGCTATGGCCAATGAGCAAGGAAAAACAACAACTTTTCGATACTGAATAAAGCGCCCAAATGGTAGTGCTAAAAAAATAAATGCTATCGCAACTACAGTCAGCTGGCCAAACTCTACTCCAATATTGAAAGCAACTAATGATAAGATAAATTGACCCTGTGCAAGCCCAAGATCTCCCAAGACTGATGCAAACCCCAATCCATGTAACAGTCCAAATAAAAAGACTACTACAATACGCCACCACCCAAGCTTTGGGCGCAGAATATTTTCGATTGCTACATAAGCAATCGAAATAGCAATAAGCGCCTCAACAAGCCACATCTGCGAAGCAGGAATAGTAATAAAATTTAGTGTGGATAGGCCCAATGTTACAGTATGAGCTAAAGTAAATGTAGTGATTTGTGATAGCAATGGCCGCCAAGCTAGCGAAAATAAAAATAACCCAAACACAAATAAAATGTGATCTAAACCTTTGGGAATAATATGTTGGATCCCTTCTACTAGAAATCTCCAAAAAACCTGAACTTTAGTTTCATCAACAAATCCAACCCTTGGAAGAGGAGCGCTCAGCTCTCCACCATTAAGGAATGCCGCATAAGCATTATCACCAGT
>CAJWHE010000004.1 GCA_913041145.1 uncultured Paracoccaceae bacterium | reverse complement strand
GAAGCAATATATCCAATTATATTAGACTTAGTCATACTACCGGCAATGTGACCTTGAATTGCTCTACCTTCATAAAAGCGTGCGGAGTAATTACTCATATTATCAGATGTTTTGTACCCAGTAGCATGCTCAAATTTTACGTTGGGAAACTTTGCTGCTACATTTAGTGTTGGATCCATATACCCAAAAGAAGTAGTAAAAATTAGATCAGCACCACTGAGGGCCATTTGAGTCATTACCCGTTCTGAGTCTGGGCCTTCTGCTACATTTTCTACGTAGACTGTTTCCACTTTATCACCAAGTGCCGCTTCTAGAGCGAGGCGACCTTTATCATGTGCTTGAGTCCAGCCACCATCGTTTGTGGGACCTACATAGACAAACCCAACTTTTATTGGATCAGCGGCATTCGCAGTAAATGTGGCACTCATTAATAGAGCACCGCCGAGTAAAATAGATTTTAAAAGTTTCATACATGTTTCCTTTTTACGTTTTAGCATTACCTCATTGAGAGGCGTGAAAAATACGTCCCAAAGAACCAGGAGCATTCGCAGAAGAACGCAAATGATTCGATGAAATCATAACTAGTACTATAATTGTTACCAGATATGGCGCCATCGACAAATAGGCTATTCCAATTTCTACTCCAAGAGCCTGTAAATTAAGCTGCATAATGGTCACACCACCAAATAAATAAGCTCCTAATATAAGTCGATAGGGTTTCCAGCTAGCAAAAACAACAATGGCAAGAGCAATCCAGCCTGCACCAGCTGTCATACCCTCTGTCCACTGAGGCACCCTCACAAGTGACAAATAAGCGCCTCCCAATCCAGCACACATCCCACCAAACAGGATAGCAGAAAAACGAATCCATATTACTTTATAACCAAGTGCATGCGCGGCATCATGATTTTCACCAACTGCCCTAAGGACTAATCCATTTTTTGTTTTATTTAAGAAATACCAAACTAAGATGACTAGTAATATCCCTATATAAACAATTGGGTCATGACTAAGAATGGCTGGCCCTATAAATGGAAGATCACTTAATAGGGGTATGTGCACAGTATTAAACCCTGGGGGTTTAATACCTGTATAGCCATTGCCAATCATCGCCGAGACACCTAAGCCAAATAAAGTTAAAGCTAGACCTGATGCGACTTGATTGGCTAATAAAATTTGCGTGAGGAAAGCAAAAATACTTGAGATTAATATCCCACCTAAAGCAGCGCCTAACAATCCAAACCACGCAGATCCTGTTTCAACAGCGGTTATAAAACCACACACAGCTCCAACTATCATCATACCTTCTACGCCAAGATTCAAAACCCCTGACTTTTCTACAACTAGCTCACCAATTGCTGCTAACATAATTGGGGTGGCCGCTACCATTAAGCTTGCCAAAAGCGCAACTGGGCTTAGAGAAGAAAAATCCATTATAACCTCTTTTTATATGTAAACTTAGGTCGATAGTTTGTTAAAATATCTCCCGCTAGTAAGAAGAATAGTAACATTCCTTGAAATGCCTGAATTGCAGCAGCAGGAAGACCCAACATGAATTGTGCAAGCTCTCCCCCAATATATGTTAAAGCCATTAATAGACCTGCTAGAAGAATTCCAAACGGATTCAGCCTTCCCAAAAATGCTACGATAATTGCTGTAAAACCGTATCCTACATTAAAGTCGATACTTATTTGCCCTGATGGGCCTGAGACTTCGAATAGACCTGCTAAACCAGCTAATGCTCCGGAGACGCCCAAACATATAGCTGTTATGATCGAAGGGTTTGTTCCTGAAAAACGAGCTGCTTTATTGGATTGACCACTAATTTTTATTTGAAAACCAAGGATATGTTTTGTTAACATTATATAAGTTAGACAGGTCAGAGCTATTGCTACTAGGACTCCCCAATGCATCCCTGTACCAGAAATGAGTTCTGGGTTTGAAGCTGCTTTATAATACTGGAGGTTTCGTGATCCCGGGAACCCGCCACCTTCTGGGTTTCGCATTAAACCAAGGGAAACACTTACTAATATTTTTTCGGCAACATATACTAACATTAAGGAAACTAATATTTCGTTTGTATTAAATTTTATTTTTAATATTGCAGGAATCATTGCCCATAAAAATCCACCGAGCGCTCCAGCAATTACCATTAGTGGAAAAATAAACCACCCCTCGCTTGGGTAAAAAGCTAATCCCACGCCAGCACCACATATGGCACCAATTATATATTGACCCTCTGCACCGATATTCCATATATTAGCCCTAAAACCAAGAGATAAGCCAAGTGCTATAAGGACTAAAGGTCCAGCTTTAACTAATATTTGAGGCCTTGCATAACTGGCAAACTGAGGATTAAAGAGTGGATCCCAAAATATAATTCTTATTGCTTCAATAGGATCTTGCCCAAGAGCCCAAAACATAATTCCACCTACAAACATAGTTGCCAAAACTGCAAGAAATGGTGTTATGGATGTCCATTTCTTAGAAGGCTGTGGTCTCTTTTCTAATCTAATCATGCCGTTTCCAGTAAGCACCTGTTCCGCCTATCATTAAGCCGATTTCATCTACAGTTAACCCTTGTGTATTTATCTTTTGCGACATTTCTCCACTATTAATAGCCATAAAATTATCAGTTAATTCGAGTAATTCATCTAAATCCTGACTGATAATGATAACTGCAGAACCCGTAGATGCAAGATCTAGAATAGCTTGTCTTATCGAACTGGCCGCAGCTGCGTCAACGCCCCAAGTTGGTTGATTAACTATAAATACTAGAGGCTTTTGGAGAACTTCACGTCCAATTACGAATTTTTGTAAATTTCCACCAGATAAAGACCCTGCAGCAACTTTGGCGTTTGGAGTTCGGACATCAAATTCTTTTATTATATTTTTGGCAAGTTCATGAGTTTTTTCCCAGTCGACTATCCCACTTTTTTTCACTAAATTCTCCCGGGTATGTGCTGTAAGATTAGTATTTTCTATTAAGTCCATATCCGGTATTGCTGCGTGTCCTAACCGTTCCTCAGGCGCAGTTAGTAAGCCCAGCAAGCGCCTTTTGTTTACTCCAATATCTCCAATGGGGTTATCAAAAAGTCTAATTGTATTTTTATTACTCAAGACCTCACCAGAAAGAATTTCCGTCAGTTCATCTTGCCCATTACCAGCAACCCCACCGATCCCTAGTATTTCACCCTTAAGTAACTTGAAGCTAATATTCTTTAATTGTTTTTGCGAAGAATCTCTAGGAACCCAATTCAGACAATCTACTTCTAGCGCAACCAATTTACTTATTGTTGATTTTTTTTTAGGTATTTTTATTGTCTCCCCTATCATCATTTCAGCTATATTTCTTACATTTTCTTTTTTTGGATCACATGTCCCAACATTTTTACCACCACGCAAAATTGTTGCTGTATCGCAAATGGATCGAATGTCTTCTAATTTATGAGATATATATAAAATTGAAGTTCCCTCACTTTTTAATTTTTTAAGAGTATTAAAGAGAGTTTTTATTTCATTTGGTGTGAGAACTGATGTTGGTTCATCCATTATTAAAAGTTTAGGGTTTTGTAATAAGCATCTTATTATTTCTACCCTTTGCTGTTCCCCGGCAGAAAGACTCCCAACCATTTTCTCTGGGTTTATTGGCAAACCATATTCAATTGAAATGGTTTCAATCTTATTGGATAGACGGTCGATACTTGGAGGAGATTCCATTCCAAGTGCTATATTCTCTGCGACTGTTAGTGCGTTAAATAAAGAAAAGTGTTGAAAGACCATGGCTACTCCACAAGTCCTAGCATCTCGTGGTTCGTTTGGTGAGTAAAGATTTCCATTAAGTTTCATCAAACCTTTATCTGGCTTTACTAATCCATATATTGTTTTAACTAAAGTTGATTTCCCAGCCCCATTCTCACCAAGTAATGCATGTATTTCGCCAGTTTTTATTGTAAATTTGACATCCTCATTAGCTATTACACCTGGATATGACTTTGTTATGCCATTTATTTCTAAGAGAGAGGAGCTACTCATTTTTGACTGTCTTTCCCGGTTTTTCGGCATTTTGATTTAATAAGAGCTCTTGGGCGACACTAATAGCTATTGCCTGAGGTTGTTTCCCTAATAAAGGATTACCAATAGGACATGATATTTTCTGGATGTTATCTGAAGAGTGCCCAAGTTCAGTAAGCCGTTTTTGGAATCTCGCCCACTTTGTTTTAGAACCTATAAGTCCAATACTATAAAAGGAGCTACCTAAGAGCCTATGGCATAGATCTAAGTCAAGCGCGTGAGAGTATGTTAGTATCAAATGTTGACAGCTTTCTGGTGCGTATTCTGTTAGAGAGGGAAGTTCATGAGAGTATAAAACTTTCACATTGTGGGGTATATTTTTAGGAAACCTTTCTTTACTTGTATCTAGCCAAGTTAACTCAAATTCCGGTAACTGTGAAAGTATATGAATCAAAGCCTGTCCAACATGGCCAGCTCCATATATCCAAATAGGGGTCTTATTTGTCTTTACTGACTCGATTAACCATCCTTTAGAAAGTAAACACCTTTCCTTCTCACCGGACATGTTATTTATGTTATTTTCTAATTTCAAGATAGAAGGGGGTTTTTCGTTTGAACCTGCAACTTGTCTAGAAAAAAAGTTTTTGGAGTTCATTCGATCCAAACGGTCGAGGTTAAAAATTTCATTTACTAGTGTCACGCTACCGCCACAGCACTGTCCTAAATTTGGACCAAGAGGTACTGTTTTTAAGTATTCGCCATCGAAACTCTTTTTAGTTGCTTGGAACTCCAAAGCTCCCCCTCCGATGGTGCCTTGCTGGCCACCTTCCCAAATAAGCATTTCTGTTCCAGTTTCCCTAGGTACCGAGCCTTTTGTTTCAACTATTACCGTGCGACAGACACTACCGTGAAGAAGTACTTTTTCTCGAAGTATTTTCAAATCAAACGCCATTTCTTGCCCTGTCAATTGCTTTTAGAATTTCTTCTGGAGTTGCTGGAGTGTTAAGGTGAGGGTACTGTGTTCCACATTGCGAAATGGCATTTGAAATAGCAAGCCATGCAGAGATTCCTAATATTAGTGGAGGTTCACCCACCGCTTTGGAGTTATATACCGTATCTAACCTATTTGGTGCGTCCCATAACTCAATATTAAGTACTTTTGGGCGATCGGATGCACAAGGAATTTTGTAGGTAGAGGGTGCAAAAGTTTTCAGTGCTCCTCTTTTATCCCATACAAGCTCTTCAGTTGTCAGCCAACCTAATCCTTGAATGTATCCTCCTTCAATTTGACCTAAATCTATAGCGGGATTAAGTGATCGACCACAGTCATGTAGTATGTCAGCCTGTAAAAAATTTGTTTCGCCTGTAAGGGTGTCGACTGCAACCTCTGTGATTGCTGCTCCATAGGAAAAGTAGAAAAATGGTCGACCTACCCCAGTCTTTCGGTCCCAAGACAGTTCTGGGGTAGCATAATATCCTGTGGAACTTAAGGATACTCTGTTTTCATAAGCGATTAAAACACCTTCCTTGAAGCTTATTAATTTTGTTCCAATTAAGATATTTCCATTTTCAAAGATAATTTGATCTTCGGGTATTTTATTTTCTTTTGATAAAACTTTTTTAATCCTGTTTACTATCTTTCTACATGCTATTTTTGTTGCCATACCATTAAGATCAGCGCCAGAAGATGCAGCTGTAGCAGATGTATTTGGGACTTTAGCAGTGTCCGTTGCAGAAATTTTTATTCTATCGATCCCTATACCGAAAGTTTCTGCAGCAATTTGTGCAACCTTTATAAAAAGGCCTTGCCCCATTTCTGTGCCACCATGATTTAAATACACAGATCCATCTGTATACACATTAACTATTGCACCTGCTTGGTTTAAATGGGTCAGAGTAAATGAAATTCCAAATTTTACGGGGCTCAGCGCAATCCCCTTTTTTATAACTGAGTTATTTTTATTCCAAGCCGTAATACCTTCTAACCTTGACTTATAATTTGCTGTCTTGAGTAAAGTTTCTGTGATTTCTGTCGATATAGAGTCGACAACTGGCATACCATAAGGAGTGGTTTGTGGCTTCTGTAAATTCTCCTTTACCAATGTACCTGATCTGTAAAAATTAATAGTTCTTACTTTGGTGGGGTCCAGGTTCAAGTGAGAGGCGATATGATCAATTGCCCTTTCTATACCTATAATTCCCTGTGGACCTCCAAACCCTCTAAAAGCGGTGTTTGATTGCGTGTTGGTTTTTAATCTATGCGATGTAATAGATACATCTTCTAAGTTATAAGTGTTGTCAGAATGAAGCATTGCTCTGTCTGCTACAGGTAAAGATAAATCTTGTGACCAACCACATCTAACATAGTGTTTAAATTTAATTCCAAGGATTTTTCCGTCTTCATTGAAGCCTACATCGTAGTCAATTCGAAAGTCGTGACGTTTGCCAGTTATAATGATATCATCATCACGATCATAACGCATTTTGCAGGTTTTACCGGTAGCTTTTGTGGCAATTGCGCAGGCGATTGCCAGTGCGTTACCTTGGGATTCTTTTCCACCAAAAGCCCCACCCATTCTTCTTACTTCAACTCGTACTTCGTGCATTTTTAAGCCTGTAGCTTCTGCTACTTTATGCTGAATTTCCGTTGGGTGCTGAGTTGACGAATAGATAACTAACCCTCCGTCTTCTTGCGGTGTGGCTATTGCTACCTGTCCTTCGAGGTAAAAATGCTCTTGTCCTCCGACATAGAAACTGTCTGTTAAGTTGATTGGTGCAGCATTTATAGCAACTTCAGGTGTTCCCTTTATGTAGTGACACTCGCCGTCTGCTATTATTGATTTTGATTCAATAGCGTCTTCAATAGTTAACACCGGTTTTTCTTTTTTGTAATTTACTTTGGCTAGCCGACACGCTTTCCTTGCATTTATGTGACTACTCGCAATAACTAAGAAAATTGGTTGACCAAGAAAATGAATTGTCCCGTCTGAAAGTAATGGCTCATCATTAGCCGATGGCGATGTATCGCTTGTGAATAGAAGGTCTTTGGCAGATATTACTGTGATTACACCATCCGATTTTACCACTTTTGATAAATCCAGTTCTATAATTGAACCCTTAGCAATAGAAGAGAGACCAAACGCCAGGTGTAGTGAGTCATTCGAAAGACTAATGTCGTCAGTAAACAAAGCTCTGCCAGTAACATGAAGTTCACCTGAGTCGTGGGGTGTGTTTTTACCTATGGACACGGCAGTACCCCTCTAGAATCTATATTTGTATCAGTCATTTCGTAAAAGAGACGGGTTAGTAGGTTTTGTGCTACCTTTAGGCGATAGTTTGAGGAGGCCCTGAGATCACTTATAGGGAAGAAGTCTCTTGAGATCTCACTTTTAGCGGTTTCAAAGGTACTATAGCTCCATTGCGATCCTATAAGCTTCTTTTCTGTCTTAAATGCTCTTTTTGGTGTTGCTGCCATTCCGCCATATGCAATTCGGCATTCTGTTATAGTGTTCTCAAACACAGTTAATTTAAAGCAACCACAAATAGCTGAAATATCTTGATCAAAACGTTTGGACACTTTGTAGCACTTTAGAATATCTACTTCCTTGGGGATTATAATAGATTCGATAAACTCCCCAGGATTTAGGTCTTGAACCCCGTAGTTTATAAAAAAATCTTCAATTGGTAGCATCCTTATGGTTTCTGCGTGCCTTAACTTGAGGATGGCTCCAAGAGCTATTAAAGCGGGAGGACCATCCCCTACGGGAGATCCATTTGCTATATTGCCACCAATCGTAGCTGAGTTTCTAATTTGGACTGCTCCGTATCTTAAAAGCATGTTGGTAAAGCTTGGGAATGTAGAGCGCAAACTGACGATTAATTCTGAGATGGTGCACGCTGCTCCAATTTGTATTGTTTCTTTGGTGATCTCAATGCGTTTTAACTGTTCACATCCCCCTAAGAAAATCATGTTGTTGAAATATTTTAATTTCTTTGTGATCTCTAAACTTAAATCTGTCGCACCGGCCACTAACGTTGCTTCTGGGTTATTCTTATATAATGTTGCTAGATCCTCTAATGATTGAGGTAAGTTGTTAGGGGAGGTTATATCTTTTAATCTGTCTAGATTTTCATCCATCCACACAGGAACTGGTTCACTCAAATTCTCTTTAGCTGAATGGATAATAGGGCCATAGCCAGTACATCTGCAGAGGTTTCCAGCTAATTGGTTTTCGAAGTCAGAATCACCATTCTTATGAGCAGCGACCAGCGTGCTTATAAACCCCGGAGTACAAAACCCGCATTGAGAGCCATGGTTTTTTACCATCGACTTTTGAATGGGATGTAGCGAACCGTCTGGACTACTTATTCCTTCAACTGTCCTCACGGCTTTTCCATGTATTTGTGGCATTAAAGCAATGCAAGAGTTAGTCGTTTTTGCTATGCCGGTCTCATCAGTTACTATTACTGAACAGGCCCCGCAATCACCTTCGTTGCATCCCTCTTTTGTTCCGGTAAGCCCTTTGACTTCGCGTAAAAAATTTAACAGAGTGTCCGAAGATTTTACTTCTGCATTTACGACTTCCCCGTTTAGAAGAAACGTAACCATTAAAAATCATCCTGCCGCGATACCTAAAGATTATTTAGAGTCCATGTTTTGTTGATGCGGCGTAAACAAAATAAACCCGTGTGTTAGCAAAAGGCCAAAAAACAGATTTGGCAAGTGTTTTGTGCACTTTTAGATTTCTACTTAGTATAGTAAGTTTGAATTATGTCAAAGAATCCTAAATTTATCCACTTAAGACTCCATTCAGAATATTCGCTACTTGAAGGCGCTATTCGACTAAAAAAAATACCTGAAATGTGTATTTCTGCGGAGATGCCAGCGGTAGCAGTCACAGACACTAACAATTTATTTGGTGCCTTAGAGTTCTCCGAATATGCTTCTTCAGCGGGAATTCAACCGATTCTGGGATGCCAGATGGATTTGTCATATCTAAAGCTACCAGAAATAGGTGCGTCCAAAAATAGTGATTCTATCGTTCTTCTCGTTCAAAATGAAATTGGCTATAAAAACCTTTTAAAACTTAATTCTAGAGCTTATTTTGAGAGTGAAGGGCAAGCTCAAATAGAAATAGAGGATTTAAGATTATATTCAGAGGGTTTAATTTGCCTTACTGGTGGAGCGGAAGGTCCGGTAGGAAGATTGTTAAATTCTGATAAAATTTTAGATGCTAGACAGTTATTAGTAGACTTTTTAGATATTTTTAAGAGTAATTTGTATATTGAGCTTCAAAGGCATCCGGGAGAAAATGGGCTTCCAAATATAGAAGCGAAGACCGAGAGCTTATTTATTGATCTGGCATATGAACTTCAAATCCCTCTTGTTGCGACAAATGATGTTCATTTTCATGACACTGAAATGTTTGAAGCTCATGATGCTTTAATGTGTATTTCATCTGGGTCTTATGTTGATCAAAAGCAGTCTCGACGACAATTGAGTACTCAGCACTATTTTAAAACTCAGCAGGAAATGCTGACATTATTTGCTGATTTGCCCGAGGCAACTAGTAACACCGTTGAGATCGCTCGTAGGTGCGCCTTCAAAGCTGAAACTAGAGATCCAATACTCCCAAAATTTGCTGAGAACGAAAATGAAGAATTGTGTAATGAAGCAAGAATGGGACTTAAATCAAGGTTAAAAGCTATTAAACTGGTAGCTCCAATATCAGAATACGAAAGCCGACTAGATTTTGAGCTTAAAGTAATAGAAGAAATGGGATTTCCAGGCTATTTTCTGATCGTTGCAGACTTTATTAAGTGGGCAAAATCTAAAGGAATCCCTGTTGGTCCAGGGCGAGGGTCTGGAGCGGGATCTTTAGTGGCGTATGCCTTAACTATTACTGATTTAGATCCTTTGCGTTATTCCCTTTTATTTGAACGATTTTTGAATCCGGAACGTGTTTCTATGCCTGATTTCGATATCGATTTTTGTATGGATAGGAGAGAAGAGGTAATTAACTACGTTCAGCAGAAATATGGTCAAGATAAAGTCGGACAGATAATTACTTTTGGGGCATTACTGTCGAAAGCAGCAATTCGAGATATTGGTCGTGTTTTGCAGATGCCTTATGGGCAGGTTGATTCTTTAGCCAAGTTAATACCCGTTGATGGGGTTCGGCCTGTCAGTATAGCAAAAGCTTTGACCGATGAACCTCGCTTAAAAGATGCGGCTAAACAGGAAGAAGTAGTCGCTAGGCTGCTGGACTATTCAGAAAAAGTTGAGGGTTTGTTGAGAAACGCGTCTACCCATGCTGCTGGAGTTGTAATTGGTGATAGACCATTAGATGAACTTGTCCCATTATATCAAGACTCGAGATCGACTATGGTTGCAACGCAGTTTAGTATGAAATGGGTTGAACTTTCGGGCCTCGTAAAATTTGATTTTTTGGGTCTAAAGACTCTTACCGTTATTCAAAATGCATTAAACTTATTAAAAACCCGCAATGTCATAATTGATATCGGTAACGTTGCTCTTGATGATCAAAAAACCTTCGAATTATATGCTTCGGCCAAAACGGTAGCAGTATTCCAAGTGGAAAGCTCGGGCATGATGGATGCTCTTCGTAGGATGAAGCCTACCTGCATAGAGGATATTGTCGCATTGGTAGCTCTATACAGACCTGGGCCGATGGAAAATATTCCAGCTTATTGTGAGGTAAAAAATGGTTTAAAAGAATTAGTTTCAATTCACCCTCTCATTGACCATATTCTTGCTGAGACTCAAGGGATTATTGTCTATCAAGAACAAGTTATGGAAATTGCCCAGGTTATGGCTGGATATAGTCTGGGGGGAGCAGATCTACTTAGACGCGCTATGGGTAAAAAAATTAAAGAAGCTATGGACGCTGAGAGACCAAAATTTATGAAGGGTGCTGAGTCTAAAGGAGTTAATGAAAAAAAAGCATCAGAAGTTTTTGATTTACTCGAGAAGTTTGCCAATTACGGCTTTAATAAATCCCACGCAGCTGCTTATGCCATAGTTAGTTATCAGACAGCATGGCTGAAGGCTAATTACCCTTTAGAGTTTATGGCTGGTGTAATGAATTGTGATATGCACTTAACAGATAAGCTTTCGATTTATAAAGATGAAATTATTAATGGGTTACACTTATCAATAGTACCACCCTGCGTTAACCGTTCGGAAGTAGATTTCTCCGTTAAGAATAATGAACTTATCTACGCTCTAGCTGCTTTAAAGAATGTTGGTCCAGAGGCGATGCAATTAATAGTTGACGCACGTGAAAAAAGTGTTTCAAAAAAATTCAGTGATATCTTTGAATTCTCTAGACTGGTTGAAATGAAGAAAATAGGAAAGCGGCCACTGGAAATGTTGGTCAGAGCAGGAGCATTTGACCAACTCAATTCAAACAGATCGGCTTTATTGAAAAGCTTAGATAGCTTGGTCTCATATTCATCAGCAATTCATGATCAAAGGAGTTCTAATCAAAGTTCGCTTTTTGGGGAGGCGGGAGAAGACTTATTAGAACCGAAATTGAAAGAGCTTGATAGCTGGTTGGCGAGTGAAAAACTCGTTGAGGAACATCGTGCGATTGGGTTTTACCTTTCGGGTCACCCGTTAGATGATTATAAGAGTTCTTTAAAGCGAAATGGAGTGACCACACTTGCTGAACTACGAACTTTAGTAAAAAATGGACCGGTAATTGCCAAAGTCGCAGGAACTATTTCAGGACGTCAAGATAGAAAGTCAGCACGAGGAAATAGGTTTTCTTTTGTTCAGGTGTCAGATCCAACGGGTTTATTTGAGGTAACCTTATTTTCTGATGTTTTAGATTCCTCTGAGCAATATCTTGTTGCTGGAGAAAATGTAGTTATGAGTGTTGAAGCAACCTCAGAGGCTGAGCAATTAAAGTTACTTTGTCGGGCGGCGCAACCTATCGATACTGCTTTAGTGGACAAAAGTAAAAAAGGTTTAAAAGTTTTTGTTAACTCAGGTGGAACGATTTCTTCTGTTGCCTCCTTATTAAGCCGTGTCGACAAAGAGAAAAGTGTTCTTGGTCGTGGAGAGGTCTCTCTTTGCTTGGTAGACTCAGGTCTTCCAGGGGAGGTTGAGCTTTTAGTTGGAGACTCTTTTCCAATTAACCCACAAGTAAACAATGCATTAAAAGAAATTAAGGGTGTTTTATCAGTAGAGGAATATTGAATTTAGGTAGAGTTTGTACCTAAAAAATAGTTAGTAATGAGGTGGTTTGTCATCTTGAAAATATGCAGCACCGCCACTTTCAAGCTCTTTTTCTGCTACCGTACTCATTAATTTTTCGATCCTAGAAGCTGATAAAGAAATCGTGGTCTCGTGTTTGGCAACGATATCAGATAATTCGTCCAAGCTCTTCATAATGTGTGATAACTTTTCTTCTATTATAATGGAGTCCATGAATTTAACCTTTTTTATAGTTTTAAATTAGCCTTTGCCTTGCCCCTCATTAGCACGTCAGTTAAAGCAGGGCTAAAGAATTATTAATCGGTTTGTTTCAATGTCTAAATTAAAAAAACAACCGCGTCCAAAGGCGGAAACTCCTAAAGGTTTTAGGGATTACTTTGGGTATGAACTTATCCAACGGCAGAAATTGTTAAATGATATCTCTGAAGTTTATCAACTTTATGGGTTTAGTGCTTTGGAAAGCTCCGCAGTGGAGACTGTTGAAGCACTCGGAAAGTTTCTACCTGATATTGATCGCCCGAATGAGGGAGTATTTGCCTGGGAGGAAGATGATACTTGGCTTGCACTCAGGTATGATTTAACAGCACCTTTAGCGCGGGTTTATTCTCAGTTTAGGAATGATTTGCCTAACCCATACAGGCGCTATTCTATGGGGCCAGTATGGCGAAATGAAAAACCTGGATTGGGTCGGTATCGACAGTTTTACCAGTGTGATGCTGACACGGTTGGCTCGTCTAACCTAGCTGCTGATGTAGAAATATGTACTTTGTTATGCGATGCACTTGAGGCAGCTGGTATAAGTAGGGGTGACTACATTGTTAAAGTCAATAATAGAAAGATTTTAAATGGGGTCATGGAGGTTGCGGGCCTCCTAAAGCCTGACGACGTTGATTATAAAATAAATGAACGAGGTACAGTATTAAGGGCAATAGATAAGTTAGAGCGACTAGGCGTTAGAAATATTTCTGAACTGCTGAGAAATGGCAGGAAGGATGATAGTGGTGATTTCACCAAAGGAGCTAATCTAAGTGAGGATCAAATTGAGATAATACTCAGCTTCGTCCAATCAAAAGGATCAACTGGTACTAAAACTATTGGAAACCTAACAGATTTGGTTAAGGGGTCAGCGGTTGGTTTAGTGGGAGTAAATGAACTTGAAACAATTTTAGAGCTAAATGAATCACAAGGTTATATGAGTGATCGAGTTTATTTAGACCCAAGCGTAGTGCGAGGTTTGGGCTACTATACAGGCCCTGTTTATGAAGCAGAATTAACATTTCAGGTCTTAGATGAAAATGGTGCCAAGCGTTCATTTGGATCAGTTGCAGGCGGTGGTAGATATGATGATTTAATAAAGCGGTTCACTGGTCAGGAAGTTCCTGCAACTGGAATTTCAATTGGAGTTGATCGAATAATGGCAGCTTTAGCCGCAAATGATGATCAGTCAACCAGTCCAATTGGGCCAGTTGTAGTTACAGTTATGGACAAAACGATGCTGACATCTTATCAGAATATTGCATCTGAGTTAAGATCTGCTGGTATTCCAGCAGAGGTTTATATGGGTAATCCCAAAAATTTTGGCAACCAATTAAAGTACGCTGATAAAAGGAACTCTCCAATAGCAATTATTGAAGGCTCAGAGGAAGCAGGTAAAGGGGTAATTCAACTAAAAGACCTTCTTTTAGGTTCAGAAATTGCAAAGGGTGCCACCCTTGAGCAGTGGAAATCACAACCAGCACAAACTGAGGTTTTAAGAGATGACCTTGTTTTAGAAGTACGTAAGATATTGAACAGAGATCGTTAATAACGAAATCTTTATTGCTACTAAAGCAAAGATATGTGACGATGTTATTTATGGAACATGTATCTACTACTATATCCATCTTAGAAGATTTACTCCTAGCTATTAACAGAAAATGTTAATGTATCTTATCAAACTGATTTTTTTTACTGTTTCGTTAAGTATTTCCTGCACTATGGTTTGGAGTGAAGTAAATCCCAAGTTAAAGCGCGCACAAGAGATCTTGAATGAGATGGGGTATAAAGCAGGACCATCTGACGGATTATGGGGAAAGAAAACAGATACTGCTCTACAACAATTTTATAAGATAAATAATTCAGTTTTTGATGGTATTTTTGATGAAAACGAACTCCGTTTCCTAATTAAAATTAGAGAGAACTTTCTTAGTTTAGCTTTGAAAAGTAAAAATAAGAAAGTAATTCAAAAGGAAGATATGAACGTAAAAGGTAGATGGCGTGGTTTAGCTATCTGTAATTGGGATAAAGACGGGTGGGGCGGTGGTGAATACAAATTTGGAAACGGTAAATTCTCTGGTGCAATAGACTTCACCATCATCGAAGATGAGGACAACCCCAATAAAAGAATTTTTAAGGATAATAATTGGTTAGATTATGGAGGCGATTTCAGATCTGTTAAGTCCTTTGAAATATCAACGAACAAAATCTCATTTAGTGATATATTTACAAATGATCAGGGTGAGTCGAAGATGAATTGGGAAGGAAACTTAACTAGCAATAATACTTTGCAAATTAATAATGAAGGATCTGATTGCAAAGCGAAGTTATATAGAACAGAAAAGATATCCTTTGAGTCAAATTCACCAAAAAATCTACTAGATTACGTTGATGGTGTTAAGAATGATCAAAAATATACCCTAACAGGATTACTCACATTTCCTGAAGGTGATGAAGAAAAATACCCTCTAATGATGATGATTGTCAATTCAGGCTGTGGTTACAACTTTCGACAGTTTACTTATGGTGTAGATATTAAAAACCAGGGTGTTGCAACTCTTGAGCTGGATAACTGTAAGCCTAGAGGGCTGAGTGAGGCTTACCCGATTGGAGCAGGTAATGGTAACATACTAAACCCCTGGATGGGAGCGGCTGATGCCTTGTATGCTCTAAAATTTTTACAAAAACATCCAAAAGTTGATATAGATAAAGTTGGTATTACAGGTTTTAGTTGGGGTGGCCAAGTTGCCCTATGGACTGGTATTGATTTAGTTCGAAAATCAATAGTTGGTGATACACTAGATTTTGCTTTGAGGGTTCCTTATTACCCTTTTTGTAGGCAATTTGATGATCCAAAATACTCAAAAAACAAGCTTCATATTTTTATAGGGGAGTTTGATGCCGTCCCACCAAGACATTGCCGTGAAATGGCAAACAGCTTTAATAAATTAGGTTACGATGTTTCTGTCGATGTTTACCCTGGTGCATACCATAATTTTGATGACCCTTTTTGGGATTCGCCACCCCCTGAATTTAACTCAAGGGCATGGTTCGTAACTGACAAGTGCAATTTCTGGATTGATAGTGACCATCATAGGTCATGGAGGCTTGGTGATATGAGAATTGAGTTAGATAATTACCTAAATTGGGATGTAACAGAAAATCCGTTTTATTGGGAATACGCAATAGAGTGTGTGCGTAGTGGCGTTAAGTACGGACGAAATGATAGTGCAGCCCAAAAATCAGCCATCAAATTAGTTGAGCTAATAAATCAACACCTTAAATAAAAAGATTTGGAAGGCAATTTATTGAGTATTCAAGTACTTAAATGGAGTTAAGTGACTTGGTATTTTTTATAAGTTTTGCATTATTGCTAAGAAAAAATAACCTTATCTAAACTTAAAAAGTTTCCTAGCGAACGCCAATATCAGCTAACTGGGTCAAAAGCTCTATGGGCAAATGGTCGTCGTCATTTCCCTTAATTTGTAAATCAATTGGGCTGTCTTCTTTTTTAAGGTAACGCCAACCTTGAAAAGGTCTCTTCCGAATACTTTCGGTTTCAAAAATAATCGGATCAAAAATTAGTGCACAGCATCGTACACCATCATGACGACGATATTCTTCCATATCAGTTATTTTCTGGCGAGCCATAATATAGCCCTTAATAACCCAATAAATAGAGCCACCAGCCAGTAACTCTTCTTGTCTTTTTGGCCACATTCTTGTTATATGCCTTGGTAACCCATCTGGCCATTTATGCTTGTTTGTGGTCTGCCATTCTTTTACATCTTTAACAGATGAGGACCCAACATTGATTTTTACGAGGTTAATGTAGTTCATTAATTTTCCATATTATTGTTTTAACCGCATCCTTATTCTTGCCGTACGCTATTATTCAGTTTATGACTAAATATTTTAGAACACTAATAGGGAAGTTATCAAACAATGTCTGACTTTGTAACACCTTTTTCAGAACAAATCTGGGATATGAAGTATAGATACAAAGATGCTGCTCAAATACCGCTGGATAAAGCTGTAACCGACTCATGGTCTAGAGTCGCCAAATCCCTTGCGTCGATTGAAAAAAGTCCAAAAAGATGGGAGAAAATATTTTATTCTACTTTAAAGGACTTTAAGTTTTTGCCAGCAGGTAGAATTCTAGCAGGGGCTGGTACAGGTCGTTCAGTCACGTTGTTTAATTGTTTTGTAATGGGGACAGTTCCAGACTCAATACCTGGAATATTTGATATGCTAAAGGAGGCGGCAATAACAATGCAACAGGGAGGAGGAATCGGTTATGATTTTTCTACGATTCGTCCCTCTGGTTCAGATGTAAAGGGTGTTGCGGCAGATGCTTCTGGGCCTCTTTCTTTTATGAATGTCTGGGACTCTATGTGTCAAACAATAATGTCAGCTGGTTCGCGACGAGGCGCGATGATGGCGACAATGAGGTGCGATCATCCAGATATACTTTCGTTTGTCGATGCAAAATCAGATTCTCAAAAACTGAGAATGTTTAATTTATCTGTATTAGTGACGGATAAATTTATGGATGCTGTTAAAAATAAAAAAGACTGGTCTTTGATGTTTGATAAAAAAATATACAAGACTGTTAGCGCTAAATACTTATGGGACAAAATCATGCAGAGTACGTATGACTTTGCTGAGCCTGGCGTAATATTTATTGATCGCATAAATGCAATGAATAATTTAAATTATTGCGAAACAATATCAGCGACTAACCCATGTGGAGAACAACCACTGCCTCCATATGGCGCTTGTTTGCTGGGTTCAATAAATCTACCTAAAATGATTGATGCACCTTTTAGTGAAAACTCAAAGTTGGATGCTACCCTATTAAAGGAAACTGTGTCCGTGGCAGTGCGGATGATGGACAATGTTATTGATGTTTCTAAATTCCCTTTGGCTTCTCAAGAAAAGGAAGCTCATGCTAAACGCAGGATCGGCTTGGGCGTTACTGGTCTAGCGGATGCTCTACTAATGACTGGTGTTCGCTATGGTTCTGATGAAGCTGTAGCAAAAACTGATGAGTGGCTCCATTTAATATCGAGGGAAGCTTATTTGGCATCCACGGAATTAGCGCAAGAAAAAGGATCATTCCCCTTACTAGATGTAGATCAGTTTCTCCAAAGTGGTAATATGGTTCAAATGGATGATGATGTAAAAGAAGTCATTAGATCTCATGGAATTAGAAATGCTTTACTAACTTCAATTGCTCCCACAGGGACAATTAGTTTGTATGCTGGGAATGTTTCCAGTGGCATTGAGCCCGTCTTTGCTTATAGCTATCATCGCAAAGTCCTCCAGAAAGATGGGACCAAACGAGAAGAGGAGGTTATAGATTACGCTGTTAATTTATGGAAAGAGAAATTTGGTAACAAAGAGTTCCCTGACTACTTTGTAAATGCGCAAACTTTAAGTCCAACTGATCATGTCAGAATGCAGGCTGCTGCTCAAAAGTGGATAGACTCATCTATTTCAAAAACAATTAATTGCCCTGAAGATATATCTTTTGAGGAGTTTAAAGAGGTCTATATGGCTGCTTGGGATCAGGGTTGCAAGGGTTGTACAACATATCGTCCGAATGCTGTAACAGGTTCAGTACTTAGCGTAGATAACTCCGAAAAAAAAGATATAGAAACATCTAAGATGACTGGAATTAGTGGCGAGGTGGTTTATATGTCAGAGCCATTAGCTCGACCTAAAGATTTAGAGGGTAGAACCTACAAAGTTAAATGGCCTGATAGTGAGCATGCGCTTTATATAACTATAAATGATATTCTACTCCATGATCAAAGGCGACCATTTGAGATTTTTGTAAATTCTAAAAATATGGAACACTTTGCTTGGACTGTTGGTTTGACACGAATGATTTCGGCTGTGTTTCGGCGTGGAGGAGACGTGTCTTTTGTGGTTGATGAGCTAAAGGCTGTTTTTGATCCTAGAGGGGGAGCGTGGATGGGTGGTAAATATATACCATCAATACTTGCAGCTATTGGTAACACCATCGAGACTCACATGATTGAGATAGGTTTTTTGTCAAGAGCAGTGTTAGATCCTCAAAGTCCAGAGACCAAGAAACCGACATCAACGCAACAAAGCTCCCCGACTTCTCTGAGATTAACGACGTTTTGTCCAAGTTGCGGTGAAAATGATCTACATATGATAGAAGGATGTATGACATGCAGTTCATGTGGCCATTCCAAATGTGCATAGAATATAGGTAAAACTATGCATTTTGGAATAATAATGGATGGTAACGGTAGGTGGGCAGCAAAAAAAGGTATGCCTCGATCTTATGGTCACAAAGTCGGCGTTGAGAGGGTAGAAGAATGTATTCGCGTTGCATCGAATTATGGAATAAGAGCCCTAACATTTTATGCTTTTTCGACAGAGAATTGGAAACGACCTCAGCCAGAAATTGAACTATTATTCCAGCTACTAAGACATCAAGTTAAGAAAAAATCATTAGAGTTAAAAGAGAAAAATGTCAGGGTTAGATTTATTGGTTCTCGAGATAGATTATCGCCTCAAATGATAAAATCTATAAATCACATAGAAAATTTGACGGTCAATTGTAATGGACTTTGTCTAAATATTGCTATGGACTATGGAGGAAGAGATGAAATAGTACGGATCGTGAAAAGAATAGCAAATGACATATCGTTTGGGAAATTAAAAGTAGATGAAGTAAGTGAGACTTCTTTAGATTTTTTTAGTGACCTCTCCCATTGTGGGCCTCCTGATTTAATAATTCGGACTGGTGGAGAAAAGAGATTATCAAACTTTTTACTTTGGCATTCAGCATATTCTGAGTTGTCATTTGTAGACACTATGTGGCCAGATTTTACATCTGAAAAATTATTTGAGCAGGTTGATTTATTTACAAAAAAAATAAGAAAATATGGGAGCTTGGATGTGACTGACGTGGGTTAAACTATAGCTTTTAGTTGGCCTATTTATTCCAAATCAGAAAGTTCGTTTAAGATTCTGGCCCAGCTTCTAATACCTTTATGAAAACTTTCTAAGTCATATTTTTCATTTGGTGAATGGATTTGATCATCATGCCTACCAAATCCAATTAACATAGAATCCATATCAAGAATTTCTTTGAAGTATCCAGCAATAGGTATAGACCCACCACTACCAATGAACTTAGCTGGTTTAGACCACTCTTGAGAAAGGGCATCACGAGCCTTTTCAAAAGCTGGATGGCTTAAAGACATCTCAGTAGCCTTGGACCCTTTTTCAGCTACATAATTAACCGAGCAGTCCAAAGGTAACGACTTTTGTACATACTCTTTGAAGTTAGATACAACCTTTTTTGGATCTTGTTTTCCAACTAGCCTGAAGCTTACTTTTGCAGAAGCTTTTGAGGCTATCACTGTTTTAAAACCTTCTCCCTGATATCCACCGGAAATGCCATTTACATCACAAGTGGGGCGAGCCCAAAGCATTTCTAAGGCTGTTCTACCTTTTTCTCCAGCAGGCTCTGAGAGGCCCACATCATTTAAAAACTTTGTTTCATTAAAGCTTAAACTTTCCCATTGTTTTCTTAGTTCATCAGAAATTTCAGATACCCCATCATAGAATCCAGGTAGGGTTATCTTTCCGTTATCATCGTGTAATCCGGTTAATATTTTGTTTAAAACTCGGATTGGGTTAGTAGATAGCCCACCATATTTTCCAGAATGTAAATCTTTATTTGGTCCTATAATTTCTAGTTCTATACCTACTGTACCTCTAAGAGAAGTTACTATTCCTGGAGTATCATTGTCATATAATCCAGTATCACAAATGAGAGCGATGCTTGATTTTAACTCAGCCGAGTTATTCTTCAAAAAGGGTATTAGTGACGGTGAACCACTTTCTTCTTCCCCTTCAAAGAGAATAGACACTTTTGCAGGTAATTTCTTATAAACAGATTTCCATGCACGACAGGCTTCCACAAAAGTCATCAACTGACCTTTGTCATCAGAAGAGCCACGGCCTCTAATTACTTGACCATTATTTGTATTTTCAACAGTTGGCAAAAAGGGGGGTGAGTTCCAAAGTTTTATTGGATCAATCGGCTGGACATCATAATGCCCATAAAAAAGAAATTGTGGGCCCGTACCTTCATGATGAGCGACTACCATTGGGTGACCAGCCGTTTTCCTTTTTTCTGCCTGAAAGCCAATAGATTTGAGGTCCGAAACTAACCAGTCAGCTGCTTTAATGCACTGATCTTTAAAAGCAGGGTCAGTTGAAATTGATTCTATTCTTAATAACTCTAAAAGACGTGCAAGTGACTTAGGTAGGTTGCTATCAATATGGTCTAAAACTGCCCTAATTGTCATAAACTTTCCCTTTTCTTTCTCTCTGAGATTACCTTTTTAGTGCCATACGTAAATATAAAAAGTTGGAGGCGAGTACCGGAATCGAACCGGTCTACACGGATTTGCAATCCGGTGCGTAACCTCTCCGCCAACTCGCCTCACGGTCAAAACCGCTATACTAACAACAAACTACAATCAAGCCCTTAAGATTGTATAGATTTACTTTATCACTTCACAAAATACCAATTTTGTAGTTTTTTACAAAATTCAAATGTATTAAAATTAATAGGTTATCAATTCACTCTATTTGATATTGTTGTTTCTAGCTAAATATGTAAAATCAGAAACCTGCCTATGTCGGTATTGGAGTTGGAATGAATCACTTCGAAAAATTAAGGAAAACCATGGTTGATACTCAGGTTAGACCATCTGGTGTGTCATGCACTGAAGTGATTGATGCCCTAGCCAGCGTCCCGCGTGAGCTTTTTGTGCCCGAGTACCTGAAAAATCTAAGCTATATTGAAGAGAACATAGTTTTTGATTCGGGGAGATTTATGGTTCAGCCAAGAATATTAGGTAAATTATTAGAAAACCTACTTATTCAAAAGGACGAATCAGTTTTGGTTGTTGGTAGTGGTTGTGGTTATATGGCTTCAGTCGTAGGTAAACTTGCCGAATTAGTTGTAGGGGTGGAAAGTGATAAAGTACTAATTGAGAGCTCTGAGCAATCATTTATTGAAGCTGGTATTGATAATGTAATCATTGTGGAGAGTGAATTGTCACTTGGTGCCACTCAACATGGATTATATGATGTGATAATTTTCGAAGGTGCAATTGATCAAGTGCCAGACATTATACTTTCCCAATTAAAAGAATATGGGCGTATCGCGGCTTTCTTTAGTGAAAGAAACCTTACGGAAGCAAGGGTTGGGATTAAGGTTAATGGAATACTTTCCTGGCGATCGTGCTTTAGTTGTGATGTACCTGTAATGAAGGAATTTAGAAAATTAAAAACGTTTTCACTTTGATTGGAAAAAAATTAGTATGATAAGATTTTTTGTTATAGTTTTTATTTCTTTGACACCTGCTTTAGTGATAGGAGAAAGTTTAAATAAGACTTTATTAGATGCCTACACGAACTCTAATTTATTAGCTCAAAATCGAGCAATTCTTCGATCCATTGATGAAGACGTTGGGGTCGCATTAAGTTATTTAAGACCTACTGTGACTTCTAAGTTAACTACAAAAAAGTCAGATTATTCTAGAACAGTTACAAGTTCAACTTTATCTAGCAGTGCAAGTATTTCAGCTGATCTTATGATCTTCGATTCTGGAAATAAAAGCTCAACATTCTTAGCAAAGAAACAGTCAGCGCTTGGAGCATATCAGGCCTTAAAAGCATTGGAACAAAACGTCTTTTTAGAAGCCATAAAATCTCGACTTGCTGTCACAAGGGATATAGGAATCCTTTCATTGCGAATTAAGAATGTGGATTTGATTAACCAAGAGCTTTTAGCCGTTAAAGATAGGTTTGAAGTTGGTGAAGTTACACGTACAGAAGTTGCTCAGGCTGAAGCAAGATTAGCACAAGCAAAGAGTTCATTGGTTGAAGCTGAAGGAAACTTGGCGATTTCAAAGGAATTATTTACACTAGCCGTTGGTCGACAACCAGGTGATTTAGTAAAATTAAAAGACACCCTTGAATTACCGAAAGCTTTGAGTGATGCCGTCATCTATGGCCTAGAGTATCACCCTGATATAATTAGACTTAAACATGAAGTTAAAGCAAATGAGTATAATTTGATGGCGGCAAGAGCGTCATTTGGCCCTACTATGTCTATTGGGGCTCAGATTGGGGACAGTACATCTTATGATTTAAATGGTAGTGTTAGTCTCACCATTAACTTACCTTTGTATAAGGGTGGACAACTTAACTCACTTTTGAGAAAGGCTCACTCTGCGGTTCATGCATCCAAAGCAAGTCTTAGGCAACAGGGTTTAGTTACTCATAAAAATATAGCACAAAGTTGGTCTCAATTGTCGGTTTCCAAATCTCAACTTTCATCAAATGAGCGCCAAATATTAGCGGCTGAGATAGCTTTTTTTGGAGTGCGTGAAGAGGCAAGCCTTGGCGCTCGTACAACATTAGAAGTGTTAGATGCAGAACAGGCACTTTTTGACGCCCAGACGAACCGTGTCATTCTAGAAACTCAATCGCAATTGGCCGGATATCAATTATTAGCATCTGCAGGAAAACTCACAGCAAATGAGTTGAATATTGATTTAGAAAACTACAAAGTAATAGACTATTCAGATTCTGCCCATACGGCTCCGTCAATTTTCTCACAAAAGGGTAAGAAATTAAGTCAAATACTAAAAAGATATTCAAATTAGCTAATAAAAACTTCATGGGTATAACTGCTAATAATTCATTAGGCATAAGTGTTGTTAAGTATTTATAGGCTTCGAGTTAGATTAAGAAACTGGCGAGTATCCATATTCTGATGCAAGTATTTGGCTAACTCATCTAATGTGTTATTAACAGATCCTTGGTAGTCGCTAAGAACAGATATACTGTTAAGGTTGTGCAAAAATTTACTTCGAAAAGTATCTGATGCGAACATTCCATGAAGATAACATCCTGAAATCCTATTATTTGTTCCAACTGCCCCGGAACCTTTTCCATCTATCATTAAGAGAGGATTTTTACAGTCTGGGCCAATTGTTTTACCTATGTGCATTTCATAACCGGATATTTCTGTTCCACTGCTAATATGTTTCCCAGAAACGTTTTGAAGTTTTTTTTCTGGGAGCATTGTTGTACTGACATTTAGTAACCCTAATCCAGGGGTTTCTGTAATATCCCCCTCTATTTTTTGCGGATCACGAATAGTGTTCCCAAGCATTTGGTATCCGCCACAGATTCCCAAAATATGTCCACCCCTCCGAACATGAGCAAAGATATCGATATCCCAGCCTTCAGAGCGGATAAGTTGTAGATCAGAGATTGTAGACTTTGATCCAGGAAGTATTATTAAGTTTGCATCCCCGGGAAGTGGTTTACCAGGAGAAATAATTTCTACTGAGATGTTTTGCTCTAAGAGAAGTGGATCAAGGTCATCAAAATTTGAAATCCTGTTTAACTTGGGAACTACAACTTTTATGTGACCCCCCTTTTTTTCTTTAATATCCATAATATCTTCTGCTGGAAGTTTCCAGGCAGATTGAAACCAGGGTAGGATCCCTAGCGAAACCCACTTTGTTTTTAATTCTATATCTTTGATACCATTCAAAAATAAATTTGGATCTCCACGAAATTTATTGATTATAAACCCAACTATCCGTTTTCGATCTTTTGGAGAAATAACTACATGGGTACCTACTAGCTGAGCAATTACGCCACCACGGTCTATATCGCCTATTATTATTACTGGTGCCCCGATGGCCTCAGCAAACCCCATATTGGCAATATCCCCTTTCCGCAAGTTAGTTTCGGCAGGACTACCTGCACCCTCTATTATAATTAGATCCGTATTTTTTTTTAAGCGTGAAAAACTTTCTAAGGCCTTCCCTAGGAGTAAAGGTTTTTGAACGAAGTAATCTTTTGCATGAAGAGTTGCAAAGCGTTTGCCTTGAACTATTACTTGTGATCCATATTCAGATTCAGGCTTCAAGAGTATTGGGTTCATATCTGTGTGTGGCTCACAATTGCAGGCCATTGCTTGTAGTGCTTGAGCACGACCTATCTCACCACCATCTGCAGTAACAGCAGCATTATTTGACATATTTTGAGGTTTAAAGGGACGAACTTTAAGCCCTTCATTTGTAAAAAAGCGGCATAAACCTGCAACAATCAACGATTTCCCAACATTTGACCCTGATCCTTGGATCATTATTACCTTTGTCATTTTTTCACTTTTTTAAAAGGGTTTATTTATATTTTTTTCATAGCTGTAAGATCTAGTTTTTTAATTTTGTGTTAAATTAAAAGTTTAGAAAAAACGTTTAAGTAGCTCTTTCCGCGTACTCCAGTGTTTCAGTGTTTATAATAATGTGTTCATCTTGATTGATAAATGGTGGGACCATCACTTTGACACCATTCTCTAGTATAGCTGGCTTAAAGCTACTTTTTGCCGTCTGACCTTTAACGACTGGTTCAGTTTCTGCAACCTTACAAGTTATTTTTTGAGGAAGAGTAACCTTTAAAGCGTCATTATCATAATATTCTATTATAGCGATCATTCCATCCTGCAGGAAAGGTCTTAGCTCTCCCAATAAGTCAGATGATAGATCAAACTGTTCATAATTTTCAGTGTCCATGAATGTCAGCATTCCGTTTGATTCAAATAAAAATTGTTGATCTTTTTGTTCTAAACGAATTTTTTCAACTTTATCAGCAGATCTAAAACGCTCATTTAGCTTTGAACCATTTCGTAAGTTTTTCATTTCAACTTGGGCAAATGCACCGCCTTTACCTGGTTTAACATGATCAACCTTCACAGCGGTCCATATACTATTATTATGCTCTAAAATATTTCCAATTTTTATTTCATTTCCATTTATTTTTGGCATTTCTGTCGTCCTTTATATTGAAATTTCCAGAGCTAATTCATGTGATCTAAGTTATATTATTACTCAAGAGTGTTATATATTAATATCAGTTAAGTAAAAGGTATGTTCTTAACGCATAATAGGTATGCTTTAAACGCAATGACAAATGAGTTTTTTTATGTCACAAGGACATTAACACCGTAAATTACTTGTAACTAATCAAGAGGAATCTTAATGTCAGCCGATTTTGTAGATAGTAGTGCTTTTAATTATGAGCAAGGGCAGAGAGCAAGAAAATTGTTTGCAGCCGTTGTATTAGCCGCCTTGGACGATGCAATTGCAGATGATAAAAAATATGGGAATGGGCCAGAGCAAATAGCTAGATGGGCGCGGTCCCGTGATGGAAGAGAAGTTCTCAGCTGTTCGGGCGTTGATCCAAGTGAGAGAGCAGTTTCAGGATTAATGGCTTTTGTAGAAAATGGAGTTAGAACTTCTGTAGCGCTTTCCCGTGAGGAAAGTGAGAGGAGATCTCAAGCAGAAGCGGCTTAAGTGAACTGAGAGTAAGAAAGAAAGCGTCTCCTTTGAGACGCTTTCTTTATGGTACCCGCGGCCGGACTTGAACCGGCACGGCCTTTCGGCCCAGGGATTTTAAGTCCCATGTGTCTACCATTCCACCACGCGGGCTTATCAAGCTAATTTTTTTTACACTTCACAATTTTAACTTTGTGAATAGTGTTAGCTTAATGATATAGATGTCGATAACCGATTTATTATTGAGGGCCAAGGCCCTAATTTGATACAGTGCTAGATTTTATCTTTTATTTTACAATTCCTTTAATTAGAAAACTTTATAAGAACATCTCGTATAATTCTTAAGGTAATTACGTGTCATTCCCAGAGAATTTGAGAGCCCACAGATCTCGATCTTCATCACTAATCTTATTGAATAGGTTTTCAGGTGTGACAAAGGGATTGCCAGGTGCCAATTTAGTAACCGCTGTAGTTAAATCGGTTGGCCACGATTTATCCGATATCTTTAAGCTTTTTAAAATAGCGTCAGCGGTGTCAGGAATGAAAGGGGCCGAAATAACTGCGTAAATACGTATTAAATTTAGTGCTAACCGGATTTGCATTGCTGCTTTTATTGGGTCCTCTTTGAAACAGCTCCAAGGGCCAACTATTTGGAGGTATTCGTTACCTAAGGCCCATATTGCACGCAGCTCAGATGCTGATTTTCTAATCTCGATGCCGTCTAGGTAAGATTCATAAGTTTTTAATCTTTTGTTTAGATTAGAAATTAATTTGTATTCTTCTACCCCAAAACTACCTCCCTCAGGTACTGTTTCACCAAATTTTGAACGACAGAACTTTGTGACTCTACTTACAAAATTTCCTAAAACATCAGCTAAATCTTTATTTATGCTTAGTTGGAAGTTTTCCCATGTGAATTCACTATCTGATGTTTCTGGCGCGTGACTGAGTAACCACCAACGCCAATAATCAGAAGGTAAAAGGTTTAGCGCTTGATCCATAAATATACCACGTTTTTGAGATGTAGAGAACTGCCCGCCATCATAGTTCAAGTAATTAAAGGACTTAATGTAGTCTACTAGCTTCCACGGTTCCCCGGATCCCATAATTGTTGCTGGAAAGCTTAAGGTATGAAATGGTACATTATCTTTACCCATAAATTGAACATATTTAACATCTTCGGCGCCTTTATCGGTTCGCCACCAACGTTCCCACGCACCATCTGGCAATTTGTGACTCTTTGCCCATTCACTTGTGGCAGCTATATATTCGATGGGTGCATCAAACCAGACATAAAAGACTTTTCCTTCCATACCAGGCCAAGGCTGATCTCCTTTTTTTACTGGCACCCCCCATTTTAAATCTCTAGTAATCCCGCGATCTTGAAGGCCATCCCCGTCATGTAGCCATTTCTTTGCAATCGATGTTGTTAAAATTGGCCAATTATTCTTACTGTTTATCCAAGTATCGAGTTTATCTTTTAAAGCACTTTGTTTTAAATATAGATGTTTTGTTTCTCTAGCCTCTAAATTTTTGGAACCAGAAATGGCAGATCTTGGGTTAATCAAATCTATTGGATTTAATTGCTTTGTACAGTTCTCACATTGGTCTCCCCTTGCATTCTCATAATTGCAATTGGGGCAAGTTCCTTCGATGTAACGATCTGGTAAAAACCGTTCGTCTTCTATAGAAAATATTTGGCTTTCTATAATTTCTTCAATCAAACCAGCATCCGCTAGTTTGCCGGCAAAATACTGAGTTAACTTATGGTTTTGTGGGCTCGAGGAGCGCCCAAAGTAATCAAAAGAAAGTCGAAATCCACTTCCTACCTTAGTTTGAATTTTATGCATTTCTTCGCAGAATTCGGCTACTGGTTTTCCAGATTCAGTAGCGGCTAATTCAGCAGGTGTCCCATGTTCATCTGTTGCACAAATAAACATAACTTCATGATCACGTTGCCGGAGATAGCGAGCGTATAAATCAGCTGGTAATTGGCTTCCAACTAGATTTCCTAGATGTTTTATACCATTTATGTAAGGGATTGCTGAAGTAATCAGGTAACGAGCCATTTGTAGAAACCTTTAGTTTGTTTCCCAAGGTATATAATCAAACAAAGTTAAAAGAGCTAGGTTGTTTTATATATAAAACTGATTTGATTGAAACTAATTTTTTATTTTCGAGAACGACGTAGTAAGCGACCAATTGCAAAACTTGTTCGCGGGATTGAAACATAGGGGGTACGAACTTGATTGGTTGGCCGTATTTTTGATCGAGATATACCAAAAACAATTAATACCAAATGTCCAATGGAAAAGAATATAAATAGAGATGATGGACCAAAATATTCTAATAGCTGAGCAGTAAATAAAGGAGAGGCAATAGCGCCAACCGCATAAAAGAATATGAGTGCCGCTGCGAGTTCTACGCGCTCTTCAGAGTTAGAAAAGTCGTTTGCATGAGCTGCAGATATTGAAAAAATTGGCCATGTAAAGAAGCCAAAAAGAAAAGAACTAGTTAAGATATATATAGTACCGTGTTTAGCAAATACTATTGTTATTGCGCAGGCTACCATGGTTGCTAATGAAAGACTTATTAAGACCTTTCGACGATCATATTTATCAGCTAGCCAACCTATAGGGTATTGAGCAATAACTCCGCCAAGTACAGAAAGTGCAAGGAAATAACCAATTTGATCTGCTCTTAGGCCTATACTCTCTCCATAAATTGGTCCGACCATACGAAATGAAGAGGCAGTTAACCCAGCAATAACAACACCAAATGTTGCTAGAGGAGATCTTAGAAGCGCTAATTTAGGTCGAAGCCTTGGAGTGGTAGGTGTCTGTGGTTGGGAAGTTTTTGTTACAGTTAATGGCAAGATAGCAAGGCAACATACTATAGCCAAAAAGTTGTAGGAGATATAATAAGCAGGTTCCAGCAAGCCAATTAATAGTTGAGCAAGCATAGCAGCACCCATGTCAGCCATTCGGTAAGTTCCCATCGCACGACCTCGCGTTTGATTGGTGACTTTACCATTTAACCACGCTTCAATAACTGTGTAACATCCGGCTACGCATAAGCCAGACGCAATGCGCATGACAGCCCAAGCATATGGATTTGATGTCAGTGTATGAGCTATAATTCCGATTGCCCCTAAGGCGGTAAAAGCTGCAAATGCCCTACTGTGACCTACCGATCCCATAAGCCTTGGGGCCCACCAACAACCAATAAAAAAACCAAAAAAATGTGATGATCCTAAGAGTCCAATTTGAAAATTTGAAAAATTTAATTTCAAACCAGACAACACATCCAGAGGACCTATGCCTGAAGTACTAAGCTGTAATAGGATCACTGACAAAAAGAGTGGGATAAAAGAGATAATAATACGCATTAATCCAACCCATATACATTAATACATAATATAAAAAGTAATTTATATTTTAAATTACTTCCTGACAGTAATTTTTTTTAGATTACTTTCTAATTTCCAAGTTGATGGTGGAGTATGTCGTGACTTAATGCACTCTAATTTCCACATAGTTTCCCTTGCAGTATGTTGCATTGACATAGACCAGCGACTTTCTGCGCCCTGAACTCCTCCATTTTGTGATGTTAACATTAAACAGAGGGCATGGTTGTCCCTTTCTTTTCTACCTGTTTCAGCGGCTAAATTTAAACGCCTTACAGATTTTAGTGTTGGATGTGTGGTGACTTCGAGAACTACTAATTTTGAGATCCCAGACCTTAGTGCTTCTTCCGCAGCCCATAAAATATCATTAGAACCCCCTATGCTTATAGTTATTAGGCGTCCAGGATTAACCCAGTCTATAATTCCATCTGGAAAAAGTTGGTCGCTAAACCAGTTTGGACGTATCCAGACTATTGGGCCATTAATTTTTGTTGCTACCCAGAGTGCACAGGTGCGTCGAGAGTTTCCAAAAATCTCATGCACCCTTTCGAAGGAAAATACAATTTCCTCACCCATTTTTAAGAATTTTTTATTTAAATTTAGATTATTATTGAAATTGTTATACTGCATTTTATTTAATTAACATGTTCTTCTTTTGTTCTCAATATATTATTAATAATTGTTGTTTATTTTTTATAAGTTTATAAGCTCATAACCAATAGATTTATTTAAAAAGGAAAAGGAATTGGAAAAATTATTACTGGGAGATAGTAAGTTAAAAGTTTCCCAATATTGTCTTGGAACAATGACATTTAATAAAAAAAATGAGGTAGATTCTCATAACCAAATTGATTTTGCTGTCGATAACGATATCAATTTTCTTGATACTGCTGAAATGTACCCAGTCAATCCAATATCTAAAGATACTATTGGTGTAACTGAAGAGGTAATTGGTAGTTGGCTGAATAAGACAAAGAAACGAGAATCTATTATTTTGGCAACCAAAATTTCTGGTGAAGGAAATTTAGATATTAGAGGTGGAGAAGCTATTTCATCTGATAGTTTGAGAAGATCTATTGAGTCCTCACTACGTAGATTAAAGACAGATTATATTGATTTATATCAACTTCACTGGCCTAATCGGGGCAGTTATATGTTTAGAAAAAACTGGGCTTTTGATCCGTCTCAACAAGTTAAAAAAAATACTGTGATCCATATTGAAGATACTCTAGAAGAACTACAAAGGCAGATAGAGATTGGAAATATTCGCCATTTTGGCTTATCTAATGAATCTGCTTGGGGGACGTCAATGTGGATCCAAATTGCAGAAAAATTAGGTTACCCAAAAGTTTTAAGTATTCAGAATGAGTATTCTTTATTATGTCGGTTGTTTGATACAGATCTAGCTGAATTATCTGTAAATGAAAATGTTACCCTACTAGGGTTTTCGCCATTGGCGGCTGGTTATCTTACAGGAAAATATCAAAATGAAAAAATACCAAAAGGTTCTAGAATGTCCATTAATAATACGATGGGTGGAAGGTCATCTCCACGTGTTCTGCCCGCGACTCAAGGGTATATTAATATAGCAAAAAAATACAACTTGAACCCAATTCATATGGCCTTAGCTTGGTTTAAATATAGACCCTTTAAGGCTATTCCAATTTTTGGGGCTACGAATTTAGATCAGTTAAGAACTATAGTTAGCGGAGTTGATATTGAGTTAAATAAAGAAATATTAGATGATATTAGTGAAGTTCATAAAGCCCATCCTATGCCTTACTAAACCAATGTTTAGATTGGGCATAGTCTATGATGTAAGATTATCTTAAGGTGACTAGTGATATACAGATAGTATCTTTTTAAAGGAGTTATAAAATGCCGTTACAAATGAATCGGGAAGTTTTTATTACTTGTGCCGTGACTGGATCAGGGGGCACTCAGGATCGTAGCCCTAATGTCCCAAGATCACCTAAGGAAATTGCTGACAGTGCTATCGCTGCTGGTAAGGCAGGTGCGGCTATAGTTCATTGTCATGTCAGAGATCCGGATACAGGCGCACCCTCACGAAATCTCAGATACTATAGAGAAGTGACAGACAGAATTCGAGATTCTAAGACGGATGTTGTTTTAAACCTTACTGCTGGTATGGGAGGGGATATGGTTTTTGGATCACTTGATGACCCCTTAGCACTTTCAAATAGTACTGATATGGCTGGGGCGGAAGAACGGGTAGCGCATGTGGCTGAATGTTTACCAGAGATATGTACTTTGGATTGTGGAACGATGAATTTTGCTGAATCCAATTATGTTATGACAAATACACCTGGAATGTTGACAGCAATGGGAAAAATGATGACTGATCTAGGTGTATGCCCCGAGATCGAAGCCTTTGACACAGGACACCTTTGGTATGCGAAGCAACTTGTTGAAGATGGGATTTTAAAATCCCCAGGTTTAGTGCAATTATGTATGGGGGTTCCTTGGGGGGCACCAGACGATATGAACACGTTAATGGCCATGGTTAATAATGTACCCAAAGATTGGACGTTCTCGGCTTTTTCTTTGGGAAGAAATCAAATGCCTTATGTCGCGGCTAGTGTATTAGCAGGGGGTAACGTTCGAGTTGGCCTCGAAGACAATTTATTACTTGAAAAAGGGGTCTTCGCTACCAACGAAGCTCTGGTTGATAGAGCGGTTAATATAATCGAAAAAATGGGTGCTAGAGTTATTGGACCTGAAAAAGTCAGAGAGAAGCTGAAATTGTCTAAAAGAGCACCTCTTTAAAAATTTAATTAAGGGATAGAAATTCTATGAAAAAAATAGCTTCAATCATTGGTGGTGGTGTAATTGGTGCTGGGTGGGCTTCTAGGTTCTTATTAATGGGTTGGAACGTAAATGTTTTCGATAGAGACCCTGATGTTAATAGAAAAGTAAACGAAATTTTAGGGAATGCTAGACGTTCTTTACCTGGTTTGTATGAAGAAAAATTACCAGAAGAGGGAGTTTTAACTTTTTGCAGTTCTATCCAGTGTGCTGTAAAAGATGCGACTTGGATACAAGAAAGTATACCTGAACGACTAAATCTAAAGCATGACGTATATAATGATATATTAAAATATGCAGATAAGAATACTATTATCTGTTCTTCGACGTCTGGATTTAAGCCTTCTGAATTGAATAATGGTGCAGGCGCTCAAAATCGTATAATGGTGGCTCATCCGTTTAATCCGGTATACCTATTACCTTTAGTCGAATTGGTTCTTGCTATCGGTGCTTCTGAAGATATCAAAGAAAAAGCCAAAAAGATTTTATTTGATATTGGTATGCTCCCCTTAATTGTAAATAAAGAGATTGACGCACATATTGCGGATAGACTTTTAGAAGCTGTTTGGCGAGAGGCACTTTGGCTCATAAAGGATGATATCGCTACTACCGAAGAGATAGATAACGCTATTAGATTTGGTTTTGGATTGCGCTGGGCACAAATGGGTTTGTTTGAAACCTACCGATTGGCTGGTGGCGAAGCCGGTATGAAGCATTTTATTGAGCAATTCGGGCCCACCTTATCCTGGCCGTGGACTAAACTAATGGATGTTCCAGAACTAACTCCATCGTTAATAGAAAAAATTTCAAACCAATCTGATGCTCAGTCTGGTCGCTATACAATCAGAGAGTTAGAGGTCATTCGTGATAACAACTTAGTCGGTATTATGAGATCCCTTAAGCTACAAAATTGGGGCGCGGGAGCACACCTTAATTCAATCGATAAATTTTTAGAAAAAAAAGAATATGAATTTGATAAACCAATTGAAACTATTTCCCGAGTAGTACCATTAGATTGGGTTGATTATAATAATCATATGAATGAGGCGCGTTATTTACAAGCTTTTGGGGATGCTACGGATCGATTTATGGAAATTATTGGGTGCGATTCTAATTATATTTCATCTGGAAATAGTTATTTCACTGCCGAGACCCACATAAGACACATAGATGAAGTTTTGGCAGGGTCATTGATAACAATCTTTACATATTGCCTGGTTGGGGAAGGGAAAAAACTCCACCTCTTTCACATTATGAAAAATGGAGATCGTTATATAGCAAGTGGTGAACATATACTTATCCACGTCAATTTAGATACTAGGAGATCGTCTATGCCTAGTGATGCAATTTTAAATATTTTGAGAAAAATAGCTAAATGTCATTCTAATCTACCTCGACCTGATGGTGTGGGGGCATCTATAGGTAATAAGAAATGAAAAATGTATTAGTAACGGCTGGAGCCGCAGGTATTGGTAAAAAAATAGCTGAAAGGTTCGCTGATAAAGGTTACAATATATGGGTTTGTGACATTAATGAATCCACTCTTGATGAAGTTCCCAAAAATTGGAAAACATCCTTACTGGACGTAAGTGACGAAATAAAGGTTAAGAGTTTATTCGAAAAAATTACTTCTGAGTGGGGTACTTTAGATACCGTTTGCTGTAATGCAGGTAGCGCAGGGCCAACCAGCTTAACAGAGAAAATTGAACTATCCGATTGGAAGAATTGTCTGGCAGTAAATTTAGAAGGGGCATTCCTCACTAGTAAATATGCAATTCCGTTGATGAAAAAAAGGTTGGCAGGGTCGATCCTATTTACATCATCAACTGCCGGTATTTATGGTTATCCTAATCGCGCGCCTTATTCAGCGGCTAAATGGGCAATAATTGGGTTTATGAAAACTTTAGCAATGGAATTAGGCCCATTTGGTATACGTGCAAACGCAGTTTGCCCTGGTGCGGTTGAAGGACCTAGGATGGAACTTGTGCTAGCAAGAGAGGCTAAGTTAAAAGGTCTGACAAGAGACCAAGTATACCATGGCTACGCTTCAGGCACTTCAATGCGCTCCTTTATTGAAGCTGATGATATCGCCAACATGATGGTTTTCTTGGCAAGTGATGAAGCAAGGTTTGTTTCTGGTCAAGTTATCTCTGTTGATGGGCACACAGAGAACCCTGATCCAAAAATTTAACTTATAGCTTTTTTTAACGTAATAATTTGTTCACTACTTATAAATAATAAGGAAGTTAAATTATCTAGAGCTATTAGGGGTTATTAACTTACAATTTTTGCTTTGGTGGATTCAATCAACTCTTCTTTTGTTACGCCATCCGCTGTCTCAACAATTTTTAGTCCACCATCTACAACATCAAGAACACCAAGATTTGTTATAATCCTATTTACCACAGCTTTTCCAGTTAAAGGCAAAGTACACTCCTTTAATATTTTGCTATCACCATGTTTGTTCGTGTGATCCATTACGACGACGACTCTACCTACACCTGCAACTAAATCCATAGCGCCTCCCATGCCTTTTACGAGCTTTCCAGGGATCATCCAGTTTGCTAAATCACCAGCTTCGCTAACTTCCATTGCACCTAGAATTGCCATTGCAATCTTTCCACCTCTTATCATCCCAAAGCTTTGCGCAGAATCAAAATATGAAGTTTGTGGTAATTCGGTGATAGTTTGTTTGCCAGCATTTATGAGGTCAGAATCAAGCTCTTGCTCTGTTGGAAAAGGTCCCATTCCTAACATGCCATTTTCAGATTGCAGTGTTACCTCTATTCCTTTTGGTATGTAGTTAGATACGAGCGTGGGAATTCCAATACCTAAATTTACATACCACCCATCTTGAAGTTCGTGAGCTGCTCTTGCAGCCATTTGGTTTCTATCCCAAGCCATATTACTTAACCTCTCGTAAAGTGCGTTGTTCGATACGCTTTTCGTGATCACCTTGGATTAATCTATGAACATAAATTCCAGGAAGGTGTATTAGGTCTGGATCAAGTGAACCCGTTGGTACTATCTCTTCAACTTCGGCGACGCAAACCTTCCCACACATAGCAGCTGGTGGATTAAAGTTACGTGCAGTTTTTCTAAAAACTAGGTTCCCTGTCTCGTCAGCTTTCCAGGCCTTTACTATCGAAAGATCAGCGACTAATCCTTTTTCCATGATGTATGTCTCACCATCAAAATCTTTATGTTCTTTACCATCGGCTATTATTGTTCCGACCCCTGTCTTTGTATAAAAAGCTGGAATACCGCTACCTCCCGCCCGCATTCTTTCAGCTAGTGTTCCCTGTGGATTAAATTCAAGCTCTAACTCTCCCGATAGATATTGGCGCATGAACTCTGCATTCTCTCCAACATATGAGCTAATCATTTTTCGCACCTGTTTTGTTTGTAAAAGAATACCTATCCCAAAGTCATCTACGCCAGCATTATTTGACGCAAAAGTTAGGTTTTTAACTTTGGACTCTTTTATGGCATTCAATAGTAACTCAGGAATTCCACACAGACCAAATCCACCGGCTGCAATAAATATATCATCTTTTAAAAGCCCAGAAAGAGCCTCCTTTGCATTATTAAAAACTTTTTTCATTTTTTAATTCCTATCATTTCCTAAATTTGTTCTTGCCGCTGATAGCCTTGAAGTCAATTAATAATATTTATTTAAAAGAAAAATTGTTCAAGTTCAGTAATTAACTCTGAATAAAAATTCTGAACACGTTGACTCGGTTGTCTACTTTCGAAAAGAAATTTATAGGGATCCTCAGCTTTAATTGAGCTGTTAGAAAGCTCCTGGATCACTCTGTGACCACAAAAAGGAACATATACTTCAGAGTAACCACCTTCGTGAATCATAGAGAGCCTATCATTACAAAGCTCATGTGCAGCACCCATTACAAATTTTGTAAGTTGGCCAAAGGTCTCAGATGTAGCTAACATTCTTGCTAAAGGATCAATGGCGGAGGCATCAAAACCGCAGGCGATTATTATAATATCTGGTTGAAACTCTCTTAAACGAGGTAAAATTAGTCTTTTCATAGCTTCTAAATAAAGTGTATGACCTCCACCTGGGGGAAGAGGTATGTTCATGTTATATCCCTCACCCCTGTCAATTCCAATATCCGTCGCAGCACCTGTATCTATAGGGTAGCATCTATCTTGGTGCACGGATATTGTAAGTACATCGGCCCTATCATAAAAAATTGCTTCTGTTCCATTTCCGTGATGAACATCCCAGTCAACAATTGCGACTCGCTCAGTTAATTTTTCAGTTAACGCTGCTTCGACAGCAATGGATATATTCGATAACAAACAAAATCCGTTTGGAAGATCTGGTAGGCAATGGTGCCCGGGTGGCCGAGATAACGCATATGAATTCCGATTTGTTCCCTTTAGTACAGAAAAAATAGCTTCTTTTGCTAGTCCGGCAGATAAAGAGGCTATCTCAAAGCCACCTTTTGTAAAAGGTATGTTTAGGCCAATTGTTCCACCATTTTTATCTGATAATGCTTTGAAGTTTTCTAAAAATTTTCGAGGGTGTACTCTTAATAGATCCTCAAAAGAGGCTCCACTGTGTGATCTCGCATCCAATTCGTTTAATAGGCCTGTGACGTCCATTAAATTCTTTAAGCGCCGCTTTGTCTCTGGGTTTTCTGGTAGACCGCTGGTAGGCATCGGTTGCACCAAACCTCCAAGCGGAAGAGTAAAGGCAAAATCGCCACCTGCATGCCAAAAACATCTCTCATCCCAAATAAAACCTGTACTCATTTCTCCCTCCTAATATTTGGATTAAATATTTTTACTAGTTTATTGATTACGCCTTGTTATGTTCTTTTTCCTACGTAAATGTAAAAAATATATATATGGAGCTAATATGTAATCATAAAGAAATGACGAGATTTGTTTTATAACTGGCTGTCTAAAAATATGAAATAACCAACGATATTTTGGCATTGTATTCCATAATGCTAAAAAACCTTCCATGCCTACTTTTACTTCTCCTTCAATGTCGACATGCAGTCTTCTTGCCGCAAGGTCAGCCGTGATGTTCCAGTGTGCCAAGCCTGAACTATTTAAATCATCGAACTGGATAGGAATTTTCTTATTGTTAGTATATTTTTGGTAATGTTTAATTTCAAAATTACAAATTGGACATTCCGCATTATATAAAACTCGTATGCTAGTTTTCATTTAATAATTCACCAAATAAGTCATAATCTGTTGCATCCGTTACTCTCACTTTAACTATATCACCTTGTTTTAAGTATTTAGTTTCTTTATCAATAAATAAGTTACCGTCAATTTCTGGAGCATCTGACATCGTCCGACATATTGCTAATTTATCTTTTACGCTATCCACAATTACATCGTATTTATTACCTACTTTTTGCTGTAGTTTTGTGCAGGAAATTGATTGAGCCTTGGTCATAAAGCGTTGCCAACGATCTTCTTTAATTTCATCTGAGACGTGATTAGGTAAATCATTAGATCTTGCTCCCTTAACATTCTCATATTTAAAGCAACCAATCCTATCCAACTGAGCTTCGTCTAACCAGTCTAATAGTGTGAGAAACTCTTCTTCTGTTTCACCTGGAAAACCAACTATAAAAGTAGATCTAATTGACAAGTCTTTACATTCTGCTCTCCAAGCCGATATCTCGTCAAGAGTTTTGGTCGAAGCTGCAGGTCTACTCATTCGCTTTAAAACGTCTGGATGTGCGTGCTGAAAGGGAATGTCCAAATATGGTAATACATTATTTTCCTTGTCAGCCATTATTGGAATTAATTCACGTACATGTGGATAAGGATAAACGTAGTGAAGCCGAATCCAAGCCCCTAATGTCCCAAGTTCCCTAGTTAAATCAGTAATGTGGCTTTTGACTTCTTTATTGTTCCAGAGATTCTTTTTATATTTTAGGTCAAGTCCGTAGGCTGAAGTGTCTTGAGAAATAATTAAGAGCTCTTTCACGCCGGAATCGACTAGTCTTTCTGCTTCTCTAAGAATCGCATGTGAAGGTCTAGAGTTTAGTTTTCCTCGCATAGAAGGGATGATACAGAATTTACATTTGTGGTTACAACCTTCAGAAATTTTCAGATAACTGTAGTGCCTGGGCGTTAATGAGACTTGCGGTGTGGGTAGTAAATCAAAAAATGGATTAGGCCTTGCTGGGACAGCACTATGCACGGCGTCCAACACCTTCTCGTATTGCTGAGGGCCTGTTACAGATAAAACATTTGGATGAGACTTTTTAATCAAGCCTTCTTCTACCCCTAGACAACCAGTAACAATGACTTTCCCATTTTCTTCTAAAGCTTCCCCAATAGCCTCTAAACTTTCAATTTTTGCTGAATCTAAGAAACCACAAGTATTTACTATCACTGCGTCCGCACCAGCATAATCGGGACTAATAGAATACCCTTCTGCTCGTAATCTTGTTAAAATACGTTCACTATCTACTAAAGCTTTAGGACAACCAAGAGAGACCATGCCAATGTTTGGTTGACTTCTCTCAGAGTTGCTATCGATGTCTATTTTTGGGGCAATGTCTGGCCGTCTAGATTTTTGATTTAAGGACATTTGGCTTTTTCATAATTCACCTACTAATTATTATCGGCGCCTATCTCTTCTAGTGCTCATCGGTTGGAATGCAACCCCTACATGTGCTTCGCAGTAAGGTTTTCCTGCTTGAGCTGTTAAGCCACAGAACCAGAAATCTTCGGTAGCTGGGTCGCCCACTGGCCATTTGCAGGTTCTTTCAGTGAGTTCCATGACACTAAGTTTTTTTGCCTTTTTTTCAACTTCTCGTACAGTCGCGAGTGCCTCTGGACTAATTTCATTAGCAGAAGGCTGTGGTGGTAGAGGTTGGCCTGCTTTGATAATTAATTTTGGCCTAGGGATTGGCTTTGCAAGAGCAGGTACCAAATCAGGTTTTTCCTCCACTGCTATTTTTGCTTTTATGGGAGCTTTTTTCTGATCTGGTGATGTCTTTTCTTTTACTGCTGTCTTAGCAGGTGAGCCACTTGTCCTATTTGACAGCCCCAGTCTATGCACTTTTCCTATAACGGCATTCCTAGTCACGCTTCCCAGCTGTTTAGCTATAAAGGACGCAGATTGACCTTCAACCCATAAGTTTTTTAGTATTTCTACGCGTTCGTCTGTCCAAGCCATAATCAAAACCTTAATTAAATTCGGCCTTTTTCTGGCCAGGATATAAGTAGCTTCCTACTCTCAATTTCCTTATATGTAAAACAATATAAGAAAATTATAAATTTTTATATAATGATTGAAATTCTGTTTAGAAATTCTTTGTCAGAGTCAGAATCTTTTTACAAGCATTGACTATTAAGAGTAATATATAAAATATATGAATCTCTTATCAGTTTTAAGGATCTAAACTAATGATTACGCCAGTTTTGCCAAGTTACTCTAGAGCCCCTTTAAGTTTTGTTAAGGGAGAAGGCTCTTGGCTTTTTGATGAAGAAAATAAACGTTATCTTGATCTTGGTGCTGGTATTGCTGTCACCGCTCTAGGTCATGCTCATCCAGAGTTGGTGGATACTATCCAGGAACAAGCAAAAAAATTGTGGCATGTCTCAAATTTGTATGAAATTCCGAATCAGGAAGAGCTAGCTAACCGATTGGTTGATGAAACATTTGCCGACACCGTCTTCTTTACCAACTCTGGAGCGGAATCGATGGAATGTGCTATTAAAATGGCTCGGAAATATTGGTTTGAAAAAGGTGAATCGAACCGGTCAACTATTATTACATTTGATAATGCTTTTCATGGTCGAACTATAGCAACAATATCTGCAGTTGGTTCCGAAAAACTTACTAAAGGATTTGGTCCGTTGTTACCTGGTTTTGTTCAAATTCCGATTGAAAAAGACGATTACTCTCAACTTGAAAGTGAAATTCAAGGCTCAGATATTGCGGCAATTATTGTGGAGCCAATACAAGGTGAAGGTGGAATCATTCCGCTCTCAGATGAATTCTTGAATGTAATTCGAAATTTTTGTGACCAAACTGGTGTATTACTAATATTTGACGAAATACAGTGTGGTGTTGGAAGAACTGGGAAATTATTTGCGCACGAATGGGCGGGTGTTTATCCCGATATTATGACAATTGCTAAAGGTATTGGAAATGGGTTTCCATTAGGTGCATGCCTTGCAACCGAAGAGGCGGCCTCAGGAATGACTGCGGGAACGCATGGCTCTACTTATGGAGGGAACCCACTTGCCTGTGCCGTTGGCTTGAAGGTGTTAGACATAATATCCCAACCTGATTTTTTGGCTGATGTTAATAGGAAGGCTGGCTTTTTCCGTCAAAAATTAGAGAGTTTAATAGCAGAGCATTCTGAAATATTTGAGCTAGTCAGAGGGCAGGGGTTTATGCTTGGGATTAAGTGCAAGGTTCCAAACATGGATGTGGTTGCAAACGCTTACGAACATAACCTATTATTAGTTCCTGGAGGAGATAACGTTATTCGACTACTTCCAGCTTTAAACATTTGTGAAGTAGAACTTACAGAGGCTTTTCATAGGTTAGAACAAACAGCTCTATCACTAGAGGCAGCCCTTTGAAACATTTTCTAGATATTGACCAAGTTAGTGCTGAGGATCTGAGTTCTATTATTGACGATGCTATTCAAGTCAAAGAATCCCGCAAGGGTTTTACTAATGGACAACTCGATAGAGACGCATCTCTTACTGGGTGCGTTGTAGCATTAATATTTGAAAAGCCTTCGACTCGAACTAGAGTTTCTTTTGACGTTGGAGTTCGACAGTTGGGCGGTCAAAGTTTAATTTTAAGTGGAGCAGACATGCAATTAGGGCATGGTGAATCTGTAAGTGATACAGCCCAAGTTCTATCAAGATATGTTGATCTTATTATGATACGAACCTTTTCTGCAGAAACTTTAAGAGAGTTATCTGAACATTCTACAGTACCGGTTATAAATGGTTTGACAGACCATTCTCACCCCTGTCAAATTATGGCGGATATATTAACTTTTGAAGAGAAAAGAGGATCAATTTCGGGCAAGGAAATACTCTGGATTGGAGATGGAAATAACGTTTGCAATTCCCTTATTCAGGCATCAGCAAAATTCAATTTTTTATTAAAGTTTTCTGGGCCAAGTGCTTTAGATCCGGACAAAAAAGTAGTGAAAGCCGCTATCGCTGACGGTGCAGCTTTTGAGATTCAAAGAGATGTCGATGCGGCTGTAAAAAGTGCTGATCTAATCATTACGGATAGCTGGGTTTCAATGCATCATTCAGAGTCTGATCGAAGTTCGCTTCATAATGTTCTTGCTGAATATCAAGTGAATGAAAATTTGATGAACAAAACAAAAAAAGATGCATTATTTATGCACTGTTTGCCTGCCCACAGAGGCGAAGAAGTGACATCGCAGGTGTTAGATGGAAAGAACTCTGTGGTTTTTGACGAGGCTGAGAATAGGCTACATGTCCAAAAAGCAATTATGAGATGGTGTTTAAACAAAATTTAATTGACAATGTTGCTCGTACTCTTGAGAGAATACTGCGAAAACAATAGCTTTTCTGATGAAAATAATTCTATGAGTAACTCTATACTTTAAAGGTTATCTCCTTTTAAAAATTACAGTAAAATTTTTCTTAACCCGTTTTTATATTAATACCGATTGTTCTTTTAATATCTTAGTCTAGCCGCTATACGCCGCTTAACCATATGAGGGAGTAATAAAGTTGCAGGGCAGTGCCAATCTTAATTTAATGATCAAAGCGGCTAGGGTTGCAGGTAGGAGCTTGACAAAAGATTTCCGGGAAGTGGAAAATTTACAGGTTTCGATCAAAGGTGCAGGAGATTTTGTTTCTAGAGCTGATCGAGCCGCCGAACAGATCATTAAAGAGGAGTTATTGGAAGCAAGGGCTACTTACGGTTGGTTGGGTGAGGAAAGTGAGCCGATTAAGGGTGAGGATCCAACCCGAAGATGGATTGTTGATCCTCTTGATGGAACCACAAACTTTTTACATGGCTTACCTCATTGGGCTATTTCAATAGCCTTAGAGCATAAAAATGAAATAGTTTCTGCTGTAATATATGACCCTTGCACAGATGAAATGTTTATTTCAGAAAAAGGCCAAGGCGCTTGGCTTAATGATACTAGATTACGAGTTTCTGGCCGCAAGAGAATGCAAGAAACTACATATGCCACAGGGGTTCCTCACTCGGGAGATGAAAACCTCTCTATTTCACTCAAGGAATTAGGGCTTTTATTACCAAAGTGCGCAGGCGTTAGAAGTTTTGGAGCTGCTGCACTTGATCTTGCTTATGTTGCTGCTGGGCGTTTTGACGGATTTTGGCAGAGGGGTTTGTCTCCTTGGGATACGGCAGCAGGAATTTTAATTGTAAGGGAAAGTGGGGGGTTGGTTGAGAGTATAAGCCCTGAGAAAAATGAACTTGAGGGTGGTGAAATTATTGCTGGAAACGGTGAGATTTTTGAACAATTTTCGACAATTATAAGATCTTCTTCTTAATATAACGAGCCTAGTTCTCAATTATAACTGTTGCTTCACCTGCTTGCATTTTTGGAGAAGCACGGTCAAGCCTAAGAAAAGCCAGTCCATGTCCACCTGATTGAGAGTATAATACTCCAGCTGGCCGGCCGTCAGCTAGTATTTCAGTGCCAACAGGGGTTTCACCAATTACTGAAACTTTTACCAAACCTTTTTTTAAGTTAGTTTTGTGTTTCATTCTAGCAGTTATTTCTTGGCCAACATAACAACCTTTTTTGAAATCAACACCATTTAACTTTTCAAAGCCTGCTTCTAGGATATAGGTCTTATCTCGAATTAATTCTATATTTGTTTCTGGAATACCGTGTTTTACCCGTAGCTTTTTCCAGTCTATATCTTGATTGATTGAGCTGTTTTCATATGATCTCCAACCCAAAGCCGGATGTCTGGGATCGTTAAAAGCGCCTAAAGGTGGGTTATCAATTCCTGTATACACACTCATGTCTGTCTTAATTATATCTACTTTTGTCCTTAAACGGTATAGCGATAATTTTGTCTGGAGATCATCACTAACTTCTTTGGACACATCAATTAATATACAACCTTTATAAGTAACAATAAAGAAATCCACAAAATACTTTCCTTGCGGTGTTAACATAGCCGCATAGATAATGCCCTTATCTAACTTATCTATGTCATTCGTTATAAGACCTTGGAGAAACTTTAGCGTTTCTTCACCGGATATTTCAATGATAGTGCGGTTTCTTTTAGAGCCCATAAGCAAAGTACCTCCTTATGAATTATAACATTTTTTGGTTTAACTATGCTATGCAAAAAAATAATGATAGCTTTCAGTCGAAATAATTTAATATTTCTAAATATTATAATATACCCTCAAGTTATTATTTTGTCAGAGGTAAAAACTATTTTCTAGAAAACCTGTATATATGTCATATATCGTATTGTTATTTTGTTGTAGATCGTATCTTTAACTGGTGAACTTATAAAACACTGTCAACTCATTCAGATTTAAGGAAACAATGGAAAATGTCATTAGCTAATGGAAGAAATATTTTAGCGATCCCTGGGCCGTCTGTAATACCTGACCGAGTATTAAACGCGATGCACACTGCAGCACCTAATATATATGTTGGATCTCTATTAGATACTACTGACAGTCTTGTGCCCGATTTAAAAAAAATTGCTAAGACTGATGGTTACGTTGCTATGTATATTGGTAATGGTCACGCTGCTTGGGAAGCTTCTCTAGCTAACGTATTGGCTTTAGGAGACAATATCCTCGTGTTGGCGACAGGACGCTTTGGACATAGCTGGGCAGAGATGGCAAAACAGAGAGGTCTAGAGGTTAAATTAGTCGACTTTGGACACAGAAGTGTAGTTGAAGTTGAAACTGTTGAACAGATACTAAATGAAGACAAGAAGAAAGAAATCAAGGCAGTACTCGTTGTTCAGGTAGATACTGCCACAAGCGCTAAAACAAATATTTTAGGCATCAGAGAGTTGATTAATAAATGTAATCACCCAGCATTATTAATGGTAGATAGTATAGCATGTCTAGGATGTGATGAAATGTATATGGATTCATGGGGTGTTGATGTGATGGTGGCTGGTTGTCAGAAGGGGTTAATGGTCCCTCCGGGTATGAGCTTTGTGTTTTTTAATGAAAAAGCTATGGATCGCAGGAAGAGTTTAAAGTTAGTCTCAAGTTATTGGGATTGGATCCCTCGGGCTCAACCCAATAACTTCTATGAATACTTTTGTGGCACTGCCCCCACGCATCATTTACTTGGGCTGCGAGAAGCTCTGACTATGATTGTACATGAAGAGGGGTTAGATTTGGTTTGGAAAAGACATAAAATCCTTGCAAATTCAATATGGTCAGCTTTAGACAGATGGAGCTCTGAAGGTTCTCTAGAACTAAACATTAAAGAACCAAAGGATAGAAGCCATGCTGTAACTGCTGTTAGAATTGATCCGTTATTTGGAACTAAGTTGCGTAATTGGTTAACTGAAAACACTGGAGTTACACTTGGTATTGGTATTGGAATGGCTGATCCTAATGATCCAGCATGGCACGGATTTTTTCGAATTGGGCATATGGGACATTTAAATGCTCATATGGTCTTAGGAACTTTAGGGGCTATTGATGCAGGCTTGAAATCTTTAAAAATTCCACATGGCAATGGTGCTCTAGAAGCAGCGTCTTTAATTTGTGCGGATAACTGACAGGGCACGAGGTAATATTTGCCCTAAAAGTTCGAGATCCTTGTTTGTCCCACAGCTAATTCGGATTGCCCTATCTTGTGGCATTACAAACGGCATTCTGACAAATATTCCATTATCTATTAATTGTCCAAGAAGTTTGCGTGCAAAATCTCCATCTGAATTACAGTCGATACAAACAAAATTAGCAGAGGATGGAATAGGCTTTAGCCCATTCTTTATTGCTATCTTAGCTATTTTATCCCTAGATTCTTTTACTAATAAAATTGTCTTATCTAGGTGATCTTGGTCTAAAAGGGCATGGAGGGCACCAATTTGAGAAATTCTACTTACACCGAAGTGATTACGAATTTTATCGAAACCCTTGATTAACTCTTGATGTCCAATGCCGTAGCCTATTCGCGCACCTGCAAGTCCATAACCTTTAGAAAAAGTGCGCATTCGTATTACTTTTGAAGAACTTGGATCTAGCTTAGGAGCCACGTCTTTGTCCGCAAACTCTATATAAGCTTCGTCTAAAATAAGAAGGCACCCATCTGGCACTGAGTTAATTAGTTTTGTTATCACTGTCTTCGAGTGGCATGTTCCCATTGGATTGTCTGGATTAGCAAGGTAGATAAGTTTTGCCCCTACATCTACTGCTTTGTTTATTAAAGCGTCAGGATCTTCCATATCGTTTTTGTAAGGAACTTTGTGCAAAACTCCGCCGTACCCTGATACATGAAAGTTAAAGGTCGGATATGCTCCGTTAGAAGTTACTACAGTATCTCCAGGTTTAATGAGCATTCGAGCAAGGTAACCTAATAATCCATCTATACCTTCCCCGATTATGATCTCATTTTTATTTATTTGATGATGAGCAGCAAGTGCCTCTTTTAAATCATGATTTTCAGGGTCTCCATACATCCAAAGGTTTTTTGATTCTTGTTGCATGGCTTTTATGGCAAAGGGGGAGGGTCCAAAGACATTTTCGTTTGCCCCGAGTCTTGCTAAAAACTTAGACGAACGGAATCGTTCTTGCGTCTCAGGACCTACAAATGGGACAGAACTTGGAAGGCTGTCCATGAGGGGTGTGAATTTAATCGTATTTCCAGTCATAATTTACGCCTCCTCTATATTTCTTAGCCTAGCAATAGCATTTGTTATCTTTTCAAATTCTTCCTGTTTCAAGTTATTATCAATTTTTGTTTGAGCTACGACGCTCTCTGGAGCACTTTCTAAAAACTTATTATTTTCTAAACGCCCATTGATGGATTTTAACTCATTTTCAATTTTGGTCAGATTTTTTTCTAATCTTTTCTTTTCTTCAGAGATATCAATAATTTCAGCTAATGGAAGAGCAAATTCACCACCAACTACAGTTATGTTTACACAACCCTTTGGAAGCTTAGCATTTTCGGTTATTTTTTCAATTCTAGCTAACTTCATAATCAAGTTAGTGTTAAAATCCCAACCAGGTCTTTTAGAGACATCAAGGCTGATCATTATTAAAGGAATTTTTAAACCTGCAGGAACATTCATTTCTCCTCTAATAGACCTGATATTCTCTATAAGGTTTATAGCCCAATTCATTTCTTGATCTGCAACGCTATCAATCAACTCCGTACCATAAGTTGGCCAGTCAGTATGAATTAATAGTTTTTGATGTTTCCCAACCAAAGACCATAATTCCTCAGTTATAAAAGGCATTACAGGATGCAGTAGAATAAGGCATTGATTTAAAACCCAAGCTAAGGTGTTTTTGGTCTCATCAACTACAGATTGATCCTCGTTATTTAAAAGTGGCTTTGAAAACTCTACGTACCAATCACAAACTTTACCCCAAACGAAGGCGTATAAACCATTAGCCACATCATTAAACCTGTAGTTAACCAGTGAGCTATCTGTGAGTTCACGAACTTTCCCTGTTTCACCAACAATCCATTTATTAACGTTGTGTGTAACTTTGGTAGGAGAAAAACTATCTTGAAGCTCACATCCATTCATTTCTGCAAAACGTGCAGCATTCCAAAGTTTTGTCCCAAAGTTGCGATAACCGGCAATTCTTTGGGTGCTCAGTTTAAGATCTCTTCCCATTGCCGCCATTGCTGTTAATGTGAAGCGCACTGAATCGGCTCCGTATTCTTCAATTAATTCTATCGGATCTAAGACATTTCCTGAAGATTTAGACATTTTCTGTCCTGCTTCATCCCTCACCAGAGCATGAACATAAACCGTACTAAAGGGTTTCTGGTCCATGATGACATACTGCATCATCATCATTCTGGCCACCCAAAAGAAGATAATATCAAAGCCAGTTACTAATACATTTGTTGGATAATACTTTTTTAATTCTTTGGTATCTTCTGGCCAACCTAGAGTACCAATAGGCCATATTCCTGAAGAAAACCAGGTGTCTAATACATCTGGATCGCGAGTAAGGACTTTTTCAGGGGCCATTGCTTGAGCCTCTTCCTCAGAAGCGGCACAGTATTCGTTTCCATCTGTGTCAAACCACACAGGAATTTGATGCCCCCACCATAGTTGTCTACTTATACACCAAGGTTCAATATTTTCTAACCAGTGAAAGTACACCTTTTCATCTCTTTCTGGTATGATCCGTGTTTCACCAACCTTAACGGCGTCTATTGCGGGTTTAACAATTTCCTTAGTATCTACAAACCATTGATTAGTCAGCATTGGCTCGATAACCACTTTTGACCGGTCTCCTACCGGTTGCATAATTTTTTTATCTTCGATTTTTATTGTTAAGTTTAGTACATCCATATCATTTACTATGCGTTCTCGTGCAACGAACCTATCTAGCCCTTGATACTTTTTAGGAACAGTATTTTCGACAGAATTATCATCTCTTAAGTTTCCTTTTGTATCTAAAAGTGGGTAAAGTGGTATATTATTTCGTTTGGCGACATCGTAATCATTAAAATCATGAGCACCTGTTATTTTTACTGCTCCAGAGCCAAAATTAGGGTCAGGGTATTCATCTTCTATTATTGGAATTAACCTATCGCATAACGGTAAATGTAACATTTTACCTATTAGACTCTTGTAGCGCTCATCTGAAGGATGAACAGCTACGGCTCCATCTCCTAACATTGTTTCCGGGCGAGTTGTCGCTATTGCTATGTAGTTACGCTCTTCCTCAAGAATGATTTTCCCATTTTCGTCTTTTTCAATAAATTTATAGGTTTCATTATTTGCTAGTAAGTATTTGAAGTGAAAAAATTTCCCATCAACTTCAATATTTTCTACTTCTAAGTCTGATATAGCTGTTTCAAATTTTGGGTCCCAATTTACTAATCTTGTACCTCGATAAATCAGACCTTTATTATACATTTCTACAAAGACTTTTATGACTGCTTTCTGGAAGTTTTCATCCATTGTAAAAGCATTTCTGGACCAATCACAGGACGCCCCCAGTCTTTTTAACTGGTCAATTATAGTTCCTCCAGACTGTTCTTTCCATTCCCAAACTTTTTCTAAAAAAAGATCGCGACCCAGTTCTTTGCGTGATGGTAATTTATCTTTTGCAAGTTGCCGCTCCACTACCATTTGTGTTGCAATGCCAGCGTGATCTTGTCCTGGTTGCCAAAGAGTATCGTATCCTCGCATACGATGCCACCTTACTAAGATATCTTGTAGCGTATTGTTAAAAGCATGCCCCATATGAAGTATGCCTGTGACATTTGGTGGAGGTATCATAATACAGAACGTGTCATTTTTACTGGCATTAGCACCAGCCTTGAAACAACCGTCATTTTCCCATTTAGAGTAAATTCTCGCTTCAGCTGTATTTGAATTAAAAGTTTTTTCCATCGCCATAATGGGGATCCTAATAGTTATTTCTGGTTTTTTACGCAGTCTAGATTTTTGCAGTCAGGCACTAACATTAATATGGTTATATTTAAACACATTAGTTGTGAATTCATTTAGACTTCATCATTAATCACCTGCAGTAATGTCTCTTTTCTCCTTAATAGGAAAAGATTAGGAATGTTAATAGTCAAATAGAGCTCATTGCATATGAGTAACATTTTCTTACAGGGCTACTTTAATTCATTTTTTCTACAATCTTACACGCTCTTAAAACATATTAACGCTGTTTTTACTTACCAAAATCATATTTATATTTACCGAGCTTTTCTTGTTAAGATAGCAGTGCCATAAACTGTTTCAATGATGAGTTTTTTTACATAATACGTATGCTCATTGGTTTTTTGGTAAAAGATATTAAATGGAAAACGTATTTTTTCTTCCATATCTTTTTTGGAAAAACCAGCCACTCTTTTGTACTCTCCAATACACATAATGAGATCTCCTCGTTTTTTGAGCTCAGGAAACAAACGAACCTGCGACTTTCGTTTACCATCAAAAACCTCTAACTCAAGCTGACATGGCTTTAAGCTATAATTATCTCGTAAAGTGAGGTACAAGGCAGTTAAAGGATCTACGGTTCCTCCTTGAGTATCGGGGTTTATCGAACCTTCTTTTATTTGTCTTGGTGGGTCGTATTCCCTTATTTGAGGTATACCATTTTTATATGCAAGTTTAGCAGAAGATTTCTTTCCTTTTTTATTTCTAAATTCATTATAAATAACTGGTTTAAAATTATTATTAACTGAGGTGCCTGTTACTGTAGCTTTGTACCTTTGTTTATTAATAAACTTGAAGACCCCCCCACTTTTGAGTTCTCCTGATATTTCGTAGTTGTTATTTTCATTTGTCCCTAAAAAAGATAATGTTCCTACGCTCAAACCCTTTATTTTCAATGAAAAAAAAGCCTTATTACTTTTGGAAGAGTGTGCCGCAGTACAAGCAAAGGTAAAAATTAAAAAAAAACTTAAAATAAAGCGCATTGAACCGTTCCTGTGCAGACTGTTATACAATTATGGCATAATATAGACTATTGTAGCATAATATATGTTTATATGACTATAACTATTAGAGTATTAATTTGTATATGAAAGATTTAAAGCTTTGAATGAAATCAGAACACTTGCCCACAAGATTTTAAAGAAAGATAGGCGTGCAATCGCGCAGGGGATAACTCTTGTTGAAAGCTCTCGGTTAGACCATAGAGAAGAGGCCCTCTGTTTAATTGACTTATTATCTAAATCTGACAACAAATCTTTAAGGATAGGATTGTCTGGAACTCCTGGTGTTGGGAAGTCAACTTTTATTGAAAAGTTTGGTTTAATGTTGATTGAAAAGGGATTGAGTGTAGCTGTGCTAGCAATTGATCCAAGTTCGATAAAGTCTGGAGGTTCAATTCTGGGTGACAAAACACGTATGGAAAAATTAAGTCGGCGATCGCAGGCATTTATTCGACCCTCTCCATCTCTAACATATTTAGGAGGAGTGTCGCGGAGAACTAGAGAATCGATAACTATCTGTGAAGCAGCAGGTTTTGATGTTGTTATAATTGAGACTGTTGGAGTGGGGCAATCAGAGACAATGGTATCTGAGATGTCAGACTTATTCTTACTTTTACTATCCCCCGCTGGTGGAGATGACTTGCAGGGTGTGAAAAGAGGTATAATGGAAATTGCAGATATTATAGTGGTTAACAAAGCTGATGGCGAACTAAAGTTGGCCGCAGCACGTACTCAGGCTGATTATGCGGGTGCTCTAGAGCTATTTAGAGATAGAGAAGAAGATCCAGCAGGGTTTCCTAAAGTGTCTCTAGTCTCGTCAATTTCGGGTGACGGAATTGACACAGTTTGGCTTGATATTCAGTTGTTAATGGATTGGAGAAAAGAAAGTGGGAGCTGGTTAAAACGTCGTGAGGCACAGGCAGTGCATTGGTTTAAAAATGAAGTCCAAAATAGGATAATTAATGAGATGAATAATAAACCTGATGTAAAAAAACAGATGAAAATCTTATCAAAAAAAGTAGCACTTAACGAGTTATCACCAGACTCTGCTGCAAAAAAAATAATTGAATCGTTTAATAAGTAATATCTATGAATTTCTGATACTCATTACTTGACGAATTAGCTCAGTGCTAGTAATGGCTACGATCACTATCAAACACATCTGAGTAAACTTAGAATTAAAGGGAAAGACTATGGCGAGAGTTTGTGAATTTACAGCTAAAGGACCAATGTCTGGTAATAATGTTAGCCATGCTAAGAATAGAACAAAGAGAAAATTCTTACCTAATCTAAATGATGTTACTTTGATTTCAGAAGCTCTTGGGCGATCATTTAAATTTCGAATATCAGCAGCTGCTTTGAGAACTGTTGACCATAGAGGTGGTTTAGATAGTTTTATGTCTAAAGCTAAACCAGAGATTTTATCCTTAAAAGCTCAAAAAGTTAAAAGAGACATTGAGAAAGCAAGATTAGCTTCAGTATAAGTAGAGAATAGATTGTTATAGAGACCAAAGTAAGATTTATAATATGTTTAAAACCATTTTCTTATCTTTTTTCTTCACAGTTATGTGCTTCTCTAAGAGTGTAGTTGCTGAAGTCATAATAAGCAATTCATCAATAAAAGTTTCGGGTGGAATGGGTAAGGCTGCTGCTGTGTTCATGACTATAGTAAATGATACTGACGGTGCGGATAGATTAATTTCTGTTAGAACGTTAGACTTTAAAAAAGCAATGTTGCATGACACAATAACGTCTACTGATGGTGTTGTTAAAATGAAGCATTTAATGATGGGAATAAAGTTTTCCAAGGGAGAAGAGGTCACCCTTGCATCGGGTGGTAAGCACTTAATGCTGATGGGTCCAAATAAACCAATTTTGACTGGTGATAGTTTAAAAATTTGGTTAAATTTTGAGAGCTTTGGTGAAATAGAAACTACCCTAATTGTTCAATAGGATAACTTAAAAATCTACTAATTGTGGTTTTCTTTGATAAAAATTTGTTATATCTCTAATAATATTTTTTTTAAAAAAATAGTGTTGGGACTTGACCCAGACTTCTCCATATCTCATATGCGTCGATCATGACAGATTTATCAAAAATTAGAAATTTTTCTATTGTGGCGCACATTGATCATGGGAAATCAACCCTGGCTGATAGGCTTATTCAAGAAACTGGAACGGTTAGTCAAAGAGATATGAAAGAGCAACTTCTTGATACTATGGATATTGAGAGGGAGCGGGGAATTACAATAAAGGCAAATACTGTTAGATTAGATTATCTTTCTGATGACGGCCAAGACTATGTTCTAAATTTAATTGACACACCTGGTCATGTTGATTTTGCGTATGAAGTAAGCAGATCAATGCGTGCTGTTGAGGGATCATTATTGGTAGTGGATAGCACCCAAGGCGTAGAAGCGCAGACATTAGCGAATGTTTATCAAGCTATTGATGCTGATCACGAAATAGTTCCAATCTTAAATAAGATTGATCTACCAGCAAGCGATTGCGACAAAGTTGCAGAGCAGATAGAAGATGTAATTGGTATTGATGCTTCAGGTGCTATCTTCGTATCAGCTAAAACTGGACAAGGAATCCATCAGACGTTGGAAGCCATAATTTCTATGCTTCCGCCACCTCTTGGAGACTCAAAAGCGCCTCTCAAGGCTATGTTGGTAGATTCTTGGTACGATGCCTATCTTGGAGTAATTGTTTTAGTCCGAGTAATCGACGGCTTCTTAAAAAAAGGAGACCGAGTTAGGATGATGTCAAATAATTCTGTTCATCATGTTGAAAAAATTGGAGTATTCAGACCAGAAATGGAAGCTGTTGATTTGCTGGGACCTGGAGAGATTGGTTTTATTACTGCATCAATCAAACAGGTAAGAGATACTAGGGTTGGTGATACAATTACGCATGAAAAAAATGGTACTCTTGTGGCTTTGGATGGGTTTAAGCCGTCTCAACCTGTCGTTTTTTGTGGACTATTTCCTATAGACTCATCGCTGTTTGAGGACTTAAGGAGTTCTATAGAGAAATTATCTCTTAATGATGCGTCGTTTTCATATGAAATGGAGACCTCAGCAGCATTAGGTTTCGGCTTTCGGTGTGGATTTTTAGGTTTGTTACATCTCGAGGTTGTACGAGATCGTGTAGAGCGGGAGTTTGATATCGAATTAATAACAACAGCACCATCAGTAATTTATCATATTTATATGAGAGATGGAGAGTTTATTGAACTACATAATCCGGCTGACATGCCAGATTTAACACATGTTGACCATATGGAAGAACCAAGAATAAAAGCAACTATTTTAGTGCCAGATGAGTATCTGGGAGATGTCTTAAAGCTCTGTCAGGACCGTAGAGGGATTCAATTGGAACTAACCTATGCCGGATCTAGAGCAATGGTTGTTTACGACCTCCCTCTAAATGAGGTTGTTTTCGACTTTTACGACAGGCTTAAAAGTATATCGAAAGGTTATGCATCTTTTGACTACCAGATGCTTGAGTATAGAACTGATAATCTCGTGAAATTGCAAGTTTTAGTTAATGAAGAGCCCGTAGATGCTTTAAGTATTATGGTTCATAGAGATAGAGCCGAACAAAGAGGTCGGATGATGTGTGAGAAATTAAAAGATTTGATTCCTCGTCATATGTTTAAGATCCCTATACAGGCAGCAATTGGTGGAAGGATTGTGGCAAGAGAAACATTGGCTGCAATGCGTAAGGACGTTACAGCAAAGTGTTATGGTGGTGATGTAACACGCAAAAAGAAGTTACTTGAGAAACAGAAGGCTGGTAAGAAAAAGATGCGACAGTTTGGTAAAGTTAATATACCTCAGGAAGCGTTTATTTCGGCGCTTAAAATGGATAATTAACAAACTTTTAAAACTACAGAATCTACTTTTCATTTAGAAATGTTTTAGTAATATCCTTAAACTCCAGCGGTTTTTCTACGTGTAACCAGTGACCAGCATTTTGGATGCTTATAAAACTACTATTTGGAAAAAGTCTTCTGATGTTTGGTTTATGGCTTTCATGCGTATAATTAGATTTTTCTCCAGTTATAAACAGAGTCTTTCCGGTGAATTCTGCCTTAAAATTTGGGAACCCGACAATTTTGTTCATATCTTTTTTTAGGGTTTTTAAGTTTATTCGCCATACCTTTTCTTTTATATTTATAGACTGAGCTAAGAATGCTCTAAGGTCAGGCTCTATAGTGAGCATTTGAGACATCACTTCTGTGCGGCTTTCGGCTATATGTAAGTTAATAGCTAATAACGCATTGATGATGGATATTTGGGACTGATTATAGCGGATGGGTGATATATCTGCTATGATTAATTTGTTAACTAACTGAGGGTACCTAAGAGCTAGAACCATGGCAGCCTTACCGCCCATTGAGTGTCCAATAATATCTGCTGGTTCATCTAGTGTCATAGCAACATCCGTAGCTAAATCGTCATAGCTATGAGTTGAATGCCAAGGACTGTTGCCGTGATTTCTCAAGTCTATGCAAATTACGTGTCTTTGGTCGGACATTGCTCTGGCGATTGAACTCCAATTATTAGCAGATCCAAAAAGCCCATGGAGAATAATTAATGGGGGACCTTTAGACTTTTTTCCATGACTTATAGAGTTTAACAATTTATTTCTCCTGACAAGTCCACTTATTACATAAAGATACAATTTTTATCAAAGCTGAATGTTCGTTTTTAATAATACCCATATAATAGAGATTAAATTCCTAGGTCTATTGTTAATAAATATAAATTCTGTAATCCATTATATTAGAGCATAAAAACTTTTTGAAATGCTAGTGAAATATTTATTGAGAGGTTAGTTTGATGCGTATTGGTTTTATAGGCTTAGGAAATGTTGGAGGAAAACTTGCCGGCAGCCTGCTGAGGAATAACTTCAGCTTAACTGTTAGAGATTTAGATCAAGAGTTAGTTAATGAATTTGTAAAAAAGGGTGCCCAAAAAGCTGATAGCCCCATAGAGGTTGCAGAGCAATCCGACGTTATAATAACTTGCCTACCACATCCCAAGATATCAGCTGAGGTTATGGAGGGTGAGAATGGCATTTTGGGTGGACTGTCAAAAGGTAAAGTTTGGTTGGAGATGTCAACTACGGATCAATATGAAGTGAAGAGGTTAGGAAAGAAAGTAATATTGAAGGATGCAGAAGCAGTTGATTGCCCAGTATCTGGTGGGTGTCATAGGGCGGATACAGGAAATATATCAATATTTGCAGGTTGTGAACGACAAACTTTTGAAAAAATACTACCACTTCTTACCACATTGGGTAGACGGGTATTACATACGGGAGATCTTGGTTCAGCAAGTATTTTAAAAGTTTTAACAAATTATTTAGCGACAGCAAACCTTTTGACATGTGCAGAAGCTTTAACTGTCGCAAAGGGTGCTGGAATGGATTTGAGTACAGCGTTTGAAGCCATTAAAATATCGTCAGGAAATTCATTTGTTCACGAAACAGAAAGCCAAGTAATATTGAATGGATCTAGGGATATATCCTTTACGATGGGGTTAGTTCATAAGGATATATCTTTATTCCAAAAAATAGCTGATAACGCGGGTATACCCTTAGAAATAAGCCCTCTTATGATTTCTATTTTTGAAGATGGTATAAGTCGTTATGGTGAAAATGAATTCTCTCCAAATATTATAAAGCGACTTGAAGAAAAAACGGGACTAGATATTACAGCTTCTGGATTTCCTATAGAAATGGTGGATGATGAAGCTGAAGAACCTGGCTATGAGGTTGTACCTATTAGGAAATGAATTATTATCTTAATTGTCAATAAATATATATTATATATATTTTTTTTAAAGATACATAAATTGTACTTGTAAAGCCCACATTTTATTGATTATCTGCAACTTAACGCAGGAGTACTAACATGAAATATAATGTCTTAAAGATTCTTAAAGAAGGTTTGACAGGAAATAAGAACTGGAAGCCTGTTTGGAGAGAGCCTGAGCCAAAATCAGAATATGATGTTATCATAATTGGAGGAGGAGGTCACGGGTTAGCCACGGCTTACTACTTGGCAAAAAATCATGGGATAACCAATGTGGCTGTTCTTGAAAAGGGTTACATTGGGTCAGGAAATGTTGGTCGAAATACTACAATAGTTAGGGCTAACTATATGATCCCGGGGAATTCAGAATTTTATAGCCACTCCTTAAAGCTTTGGGAGACTATGGAATCTGAACTTAACTATAATGCAATGCATTCACAGCGTGGAGTTATTAACCTTTTCCACTCAGATGGTCAAAGAGACGCTGCCGCTCGGCGGGGAAATATGATGATAAGTCAAGGAGACGATGCAATACTCTTAGATAGAGAAGGAGTAAGAAAAGAGCTTCCATATTTAGATTTTGATAATCACCGTTTTCCTGTATACGGAGGCCTTTTTCACAAGAGAGGTGGGAATGCGAGGCACGATGCAGTAGCTTGGGGTTATGCACGGGCCGCGGATCAGCTAGGTGTTGATTTAATTCAAAGATGCGCAGTTACTGGAATAGATGTGGTTAACGGGAAAGTTACTGGTGTTCAAACTTCTTTAGGACCTATTCGTGGAAAAAAAGTAGCAATTGTTGTGGCCGGTCGTTCTTCTGAAGTGGCTGCAATGGCTGGGTTGGAGGTACCTATTGAAAGTCATATCTTACAAGCTTTTGTCTCAGAGGGACTAAAACCAGCTATTAACCATGTGGTAACATTTGGCATGGGGCATTTTTATATTTCTCAATCTGATAAAGGTGGTCTTGTTTTTGGTGGTGACTTAGACTTTCACGCCTCCTATTCTCAAAGAGGCAACTTACCAATGATGGAACACGTTATGGAGGCAGGTATGAGTTTAATGCCAGCTATTGGAAAAGCTAAGGTTCTTCGAAGTTGGGGGGGGATAATGGATATGACTCCAGATGGGTCCTTTATTATTGATAAAACAGAAGTTGAAAACTTATATATGGACTGTGGCTGGTGCTACGGTGGTTTTAAGGCTATTCCAGCGTCAGGTTGGTGTATGGCTCACCTAATGGCAGAAGATAAGCCACATGAGGTTGCAAAAAAACATACCTTTGATCGATTTAGAACTGGAGTTGGCCTAATGGATGAAGAATCCACAGGCTCTCAGCACAACTTACATTAAGAGGAACCTAAATTATGCGTATCAAATGCCCTTTATGTGGTGAAAGAGATAGACGCGAATTCTATTACCGAGGAGCCAAAGATTATTTAACTAGGCCAGGAGAGTCAGATTTGGATGCTATGCATAAGTATCTTCACATCAGAGAAAATCCTTGTGGTTTAACTGAGGATTTATGGCAGCATGAGGCAGGTTGTAGGGCGTGGTTGCTAGTTCAGCGAGATACAGCAACCCATGAAATTTTTAAGGTTGAGCTTGTTAATAACGTAAAGGATTCAAAGTAATGAGAGTTAAAGAGGGCCGCCTAATTAATTCATCTGCGCCACTTAAATTTACTTTTGATGATAAGGAATTCTTGGGTTGCGAAGGAGATACACTCGCTTCAGCTTTAATAGCAAATGACGTTAAGGTCATTGGGCGTTCGTTTAAGTACCATCGTCCCAGAGGCGTGATGACTGATGGGTCTCAGGAACCAAATGGGTTAGTGGAGATAAGGGATGGGAATCAAACCACCCCCAATGTCAGACTGACCACACAGGAATTAGTACCAGATTTAAGGGTTTACTCTCAAAACTACTGGGGAACTTTAAAGTGGGATTTGTTAGAGCTAAATGACTTAATATCTCCATTTCTTGCTGCTGGGTTCTATTATAAAACGTTTATGTGGCCAAAGAAATTTTGGGAAGCTCTTTATGAGCCATCGATTAGACGTGCGGCTGGCTTGGGCCGGCTTTCAATGGCAAATAATAGTGATTACTATGAAAAAGCGTATGCATTCTGTGATGTCCTTGTAATTGGATCGGGACCAGCTGGTATTATGGCTGCCTTAACTGCAGCTAACGCTGGAGCTAAAGTCATCTTTTGCGAAGAAGATTCCGTTTTTGGTGGTCGACTTAATTCAGAAAATTATGACATTGATGGAAAACCTGGTGATATTTGGGCTAGAGAAAAAATAGATCAACTGAACCAAATGGACAATGTTCGCTGTATGTCAAGAACGACCGTTACGGGTGCCTATGATGGAGGGACTTATGGGGCAGTTGAACGGATATCCCATCATATTAAAGAAAAAAATCATACCCTCCCTGTAGAAATTTTTTGGCGAATTGTAGCAAAAGGTGCTGTATATGCAGCAGGCTCTATAGAGAGATCTATTGCTTTTCAAAACAATGATAGGCCAGGAGTTTTTACAGCTTCAGCGATGCGGGGTTACTTAAACCGATATGGGGTAAGTCTGGGTAAGAAAGCAGTTATATTTGGAAACAATAACGACGCATTTAGAACTGCCAAAGATCTGCATTCGAACGGAATAGAAATTGCCGCCTATGTAGATAGTAGGAGTGATGCAACCATTCAAGGTGATTTTCCTGTATTTAAAGGTGCGATGGTAACCAATGTTCGTGGAAGAATGGGAGTTAAAGAAGTCGAGGTTACACAGACTAATGGTTCTGTTTCGAAAATAGAAACCAGCATGCTTGGAGTTTCAGGTGGATGGAATCCGACAGTTCATCTTACATGTCATATGAACGGAAAACCAGAATGGAATGATCAACTAGCAGCATTTATACCAGTGCCGGGAATGATTCCAGGGCTAGAGGTTGCTGGAGCAGCGACTGGTGTTTTCTCAACAAAAGGATGTATGAAGTCTGGAGTATTTAGAGCGAAAGAAGTTTTAAAAAATCTTGGATTAAGTTACAAGACTACGTCAGTTCCTGAAGCTGAAAGTGATCCGACAGTGATAGTGCCTCTTTGGACAGTTCCATGCAAAGGCCGTTCGTGGATAGATTTTCAAAACGATGTGACAGTTAAAGATATCAAACAATCTGCAGAGGAAAATTTTAAGTCTGTTGAGCATATGAAGCGATATACAACTCAAGGGATGGCGCCTGATCAAGGTAAAAACTCAAATGTCATAGCATTAGCTGTTCTTGCTGATGTAACTGGGAGAGCAATACCAGAGACAGGGACAACTACATTTCGCCCGCCCTATACTCCAGTTTCTATAGCCGCTGTGGGGGCTTTTGCGCAGGGAGAAGGATTTGCGCCGCAGCGTTTCACTACATCCCATCAACTGTCAGTTGATTTAGGAGCACCGATGATTGAAGCTGGTTTGTGGTATAGACCGTCGTATTTTCCAAGAAAAGACGAGAATAGTTGGCGTGAAAGCTGTGATAGAGAAGTTAGATATGTCCGAGAGAGTGTCGGGATAGTTGATGTCTCTACATTAGGAAAAATTGATATTCAAGGACAGGACTCTGCAGCTTTCCTTGATTTTGTCTACATAAATAATTTCGCCAAACTAGCTCCAGGTAAAGTTCGTTATGGATTAATGTTACGTGAAGACGGACATGTTATGGATGATGGAACAGCGGCGTGTATAAAAGAAAACCACTATGTAATAACTACCACTACTGCATCCGCTGGAGAAGTTATGACACACCTAGAGTTTGTACAACAATGTTTGGTACCACACTTTGATGTCACTTTGATGAGTGTTACTGAGCAGTGGGCTCAATTTGCAGTCGCTGGACCAAAATCTAGAGAGTTGATCAATCAAATAATAGATGAAGAAATTAACAGTGATAATTTTGCTTATATGGCTTATAAGGAAGTTAGTATTGGAGAAGTGAAAGCTAGATTATTTAGAATTTCATTTTCTGGAGAACATGCATACGAAATAGCAGTACCTTCTCGTTTTGGGGAAAGTATGTTTAAGCATTTGAAAACATCTGCTGAGGATTTAGGCGGCGGGCTGTATGGTATGGAGGCACTAAATGTTCTTCGGATTGAAAAAGGATTTATTACTCACTCTGAAATTCATGGCCGTATAACTGCTTTTGATTTGGGGATGCAAAGAATGATGTCTTCTAAAAAAGACTTTATAGGCAAGACTGGTGCTATGCGTCCTGGTTTGATTGATCAGGATAGGGATCAACTAGTAGGGTTAATTCCTATAACTGGTACAGATAAACTTTTTGCAGGTTCATACTTCTTTGATGTTGAGGCCTCACCTGTAAGGGTTGCGCAACAAGGTTACTCAACTTCAGTTGCTTACTCCCCAGAGTTAAATACTATGATAGCTCTTGGGTTTTTGAGAAATGGTAAAACTAGGATGGGTGAAAAAATTAAGGTAGTTGACCATCTGAGAAGCACAGAAACAATTTGCAAAGTCTGTGATCCAGTGTTTTTAGATAAAGAAGGAGTAAGAGCTCGTGGTTAACTTGATCCCAAAATCTCCTTTGAACAGTATGGAACCTATAAAGGTAGGTTCCATAGTTTTAAGTGAAATTACGTCTGCAAACATGTCCACCATACAGCCTTTCAAAAATAAAACTAAGACAGTTTCAAAGGAGTTAAAAAAGAAATTTAATCTAGAGTTACCCAGCGATGGAAAGAGTTCAGTTGTCAAAGGTAATACAATTATGTGGATTGGGATGGGGCAGTATTTGTTTGTAGGAAATAAAGTTGATAATATTTCCGCTGCCATAACAGATCAATCTGATGCTTGGACGGTCGTAGAGTTAGTTGGAGTTGGTTCATCTGATGTCATGGATCGATTGTGTCCGGTAGACGTGAGATTGATGGAACCTGGTGACGTTATCCGCTCGCTGTTAGGGCATATGGCCACGATAGTTAGAAAAACTGATTTAGGATTTGAGTTGATGGTATTTAGGTCGTTTTCTAAGACTTTAGTGCATGAAATAGAAGGGTCTATGAAGTCTATAGCTGCCCAGAATAAATTAAAGGGCTTATAATGGGTTCATAGAATTATTGTTATTTCTTAAAGTTAAATGTAATGCCTAGACTTTATCTGATTAGAGCATAATATTGTAACAATGAACCTTTCAACAGCATTTCTTGATGAACTACGATCTAGAACCTCTATAGTGCAGGTTGTTGGGCGTAAAGTAATCTGGGACAGAAAAAAATCCAATCAAGGTAAAGGAGACATGTGGGCTCCATGCCCTTTTCATCAAGAGAAAACTGCTAGTTTTCATGTCGATGATCAAAAAGGATTTTATTACTGTTTTGGTTGTCATGCAAAAGGCGATTCCATTAGCTTTATTAAGGAAACAGAGAATTTAAGTTTCATTGAGGCAGTGGAAATTTTGGCTTCTGAAGCAGGTTTACAACTGCCGAAAGCCGATAGGGGGTCTCAGCAGAAAAATGATAAGAGAGCCGAACTTGTCAAGGTCATGGAACTTGCAGTTAATATTTTTAAAGATCAACTAACCAGTATAAATGCAACAAATGCGAGAGCTTATCTCAAGTCACGTGGAACAACTCAAGAGTCAATTGATCGATTTGAAATTGGTTACTCGCTAGATGGTTATAAAAGTCTTTTTAGTCTTTTGAAAAAGAATAATATAAGTGAAGAGCTAATGGTAGAGGCTGGTCTATGCTTAAAGTCGGCGGATGGTCGAGGACTAAATGATAGGTTTAGAGATCGTATTATGTATCCAATAAGAGACAGGCGTGGTCATTGTATTGCCTTTGGTGGCAGAGCAATGAACCAAAAGGCAAAGGCAAAATATTTAAACTCCCCAGAAACTTTATTATTTGATAAAGGTAATACCCTTTATAATCATAAGCTCGCAAGACAGTCTTTTGGTAATAATGCTGTTTTGCTTGTTGTTGAGGGTTATATGGATGTAATATCAATGGATTCACATGGATTTAAGGCTACTGTTTCTACATTAGGAACGGCAATAACTGAAAAACAACTTGCTCTATTTTGGCAGATATCTGCTGAACCTATTGTAGCGCTAGACGGTGACGCCGCTGGTACTAGAGCAGCTTACCGCTTAATTGATATTGCTTTACCTTTCTTAGAGGCACAAAAATCAATTCGCTTCTGCTTGATGCCAGAGAATCAGGATCCAGATGATGTACTAAGACTGTCTGGGACATCTAAGATGACAGAGTTAATTGAAGGATCAACACCACTAATTAATCTTATATGGAAGAGAGAGACCGAAGGAAAAATTTTTGACAGTCCAGAAAGGAGAGCTTTACTGGATAAATCTTTGCGAGCTATTATTAACCAAATAAAGGATAGAGAGTTACGTAAGCACTACGGAAGTGAATTTGCTTCTCTGAGGTCAAACTTATTTTTTCAACCCAAGGGATATCAATTAAGGAATTCAAATAAAAAATATCCTTATAAAGACGATAGTAAGGGAACAGTGTCTTTAAATACAAAAAAATCGATGATCGTTACATCAGAGGATATGGAGGTAAGATTACGAGAAGCTCTACTTCTTGTAGTGATTATTAGTAACCCTCGCTTTATTAGTGAATTTGTTAAAGAACTTGAGTTAATCGATTTTAGGTTAGAAGAGCATAAAAAGATTTTGTCTACTGTTCTGGGAGTTTACTATCAGGAAAATAATCGAGATATAGAAGAAATACTTAAAGAAAAAATTGGAGCGCACAATGTCTCCAAGGTTTTTGATTTAAAACATCTTAGGATTGCGCCTGCAATGTTACCAAAGGCGTCTGACGATACAATTCGTCAAACAATAATAGGAGAGATTACCAAAATCCATGCTCGTCAGGGTATCGAAAGAGAGATTAAAGAGGCAGTTGAAGATTTAAAAGGAGCTACAGATGAAAGTCTTACATGGAGAGTCTCGAGAGCAGCAGAGGCTAATGATTCCGCCAATAAGTTACAAAAGGGTGTGAGTGAGAGTGAGTTAGATAATCACAAATCTCTTTCGGACGGACTGCAGGCTCTTATCGATAATCAGGTCTGGAAAAAGAAAAAAACTAAATAAACGTGCGAATCATATTAATTCGGATTACAGAGTAGCAAACGAATCGTTTTAGGGAATCATTAAATGGCTGCAAAAGACACAGACGACCGTAAACAAGAGCGAGAAGATGAAGCAAATGGCCTAGATATGAGTCAGGCAGCCGTAAAAAAAATGATTACGGAAGCGCGTGTCAGGGGTTATATTACTTACGATCAGTTAAATCAGGTACTACCTCCCGAACAGATAGCCTCTGAACAAATAGAGGATGTTATGTCCATGCTTTCAGAGATGGGTATTAATATTGTTGAAAATGAAGAAGGAGAGGAAGAACCTTTAGGAACAACAGATCTTGTTGAGTCGAACCAGACTAAAGAAGTGGCTGTTTCTACTTCAACTACTGAAGTCTTAGATCGAACAGATGATCCGGTTAGAATGTACTTAAGAGAAATGGGGTCGGTCGAGCTTTTAAGTCGTGAAGGTGAAATAGCTATTGCGAAAAGGATTGAAGCTGGGCGAAACACCATGATTTCAGGGTTATGTGAAAGTCCATTAACATTTCAAGCGATTACTATTTGGAGAGATGAGTTATTAAGTGAAGATATTTTATTACGTGATGTAATAGATTTGGAAGCAACATTTGTAACAAGTGAGGGTGAAGAGGGTGGGCTAATGGTAACGCCAAGCGTACCTGAGCCTTCGGTTGTGAAAGGTACTAAAGCTGAAGATAAACAAGAGCTGGATGCTGATGGGGACATTATTCAATCTGAAGATGAAGACGAAGATGAAGATGAAAAAGAAAACATGAGTCTTGCAGCAATGGAAGATGTATTGAAGCCTAGAGTATTGGAGACATTGGAATTAATAGCAAAAAATTATAATAAGCTTTCAAAACTACAAGATTTTCGGATTTCAGCAACACTAAACGAAGAAAAAAAGTTTTCAAAAAAACAAGAAACAACATATCAAAATTTAAGAGTGGAAATAATGGAATCTGTGAATTCTTTACACCTACATAATAATAGGATTGAAGCGCTTATAGACCAAATGTATGGAATTAATCGAAAAATAATGTCTATAGATAGTACTATGGTCAAGTTAGCTGACTTAGCTCGCATAAATCGTCGTGAGTTTATAGATGAGTATCGAGGTTATGAATTGGATCCTGGCTGGGTAGAACGCATAACTCTGAAAACTGGTCGAGGTTGGACAGCACTAATCGAAAAAAGTTTAGAAAAAGTTGAAACTCTGAGATCAGAAATGGCTCAGGTTGGTCAATATGTTGGTGTCGATATCACAGAGTTTAGGAGACTTGTTCAACAAGTTCAAAAAGGTGAAAAAGAAGCAAGGCAGGCTAAAAAAGAGATGGTAGAGGCTAATCTGCGCTTGGTAATTTCGATAGCAAAAAAATATACTAACAGAGGTTTGCAGTTCTTAGATCTGATCCAAGAGGGAAATATAGGACTGATGAAGGCTGTGGATAAATTTGAATACCGAAGAGGTTACAAGTTCTCAACATATGCAACTTGGTGGATTCGTCAGGCAATAACCAGATCTATAGCAGATCAAGCTCGTACCATAAGAATTCCAGTACACATGATTGAAACGATTAACAAACTTGTTCGAACAGGCAGACAAATGCTTCACGAAATTGGGAGAGAGCCGACGCCGGAAGAGTTAGCTGCAAAGTTACAAATGCCTCTAGACAAAGTTCGTAAAGTTATGAAAATTGCTAAAGAGCCAATCTCATTAGAAACTCCGATTGGTGACGAAGAGGATAGTCAGCTTGGAGATTTTATTGAGGACAAAAATGCAGTTTTGCCATTGGACTCAGCGATTCAAGAAAATTTAAAAGAAACTACGACCCGTGTTTTAGCATCTCTTACGCCTCGCGAAGAGCGTGTTCTTAGGATGCGTTTTGGTATTGGGATGAATACAGACCATACGTTAGAAGAGGTAGGGCAACAGTTTAGCGTGACTAGGGAAAGAATTCGGCAGATAGAGGCCAAAGCTCTTAGAAAATTAAAACATCCTAGTCGATCGAGAAAGATTCGTAGTTTTTTAGAGCAATAGTTTAAATTTATTTCAGAAGTTTAATATACTTCTGATATCTGAAGATTTTGATTTTTTAATTATTTAGTTATTAAATGTAAGCAAAGTCTGTACATATTATGGTTGATTAACTATATCTTGTCGGACTAAATTATTTAGAGTGTGATGCTTAATAGTTAAAAGGGATACCAGATATGCGTTGCCCATTTTGTGGAAATATAGATACACAAGTTAAGGACTCACGTCCGGCAGAGGATCATGTGGCGATCAGAAGACGTAGATTTTGTCCAGCCTGTGGGGGCCGCTATACAACTTATGAGCGTGTTCAGTTAAGAGACTTAGTGGTAATCAAATCTAATGGAAAGAGAGAGGATTTCGACCGAGATAAGTTAGAAAGGTCAATTAAAATTTCGTTGCAAAAGCGTGCAATAGAGAATGAACGCATGGATCAGATGATCTCTGGAATTGTTCGGCGTTTAGAAAGTCTCGGAGATAGTGATATTCCATCTAAGACTATAGGAGAAATAGTAATGGAAGCATTAGCTCGAATTGATACCGTAGCATATGTTCGATTTGCATCTGTCTATAAAAACTTCCAAGCAGCAGATGACTTTGAAGATTTCGTTTCGGAATTAAGGCCACCTGTTCTGACAGAAGATTAAATAATGGATGATGAATCCGACCAGCGTTGGATGTATTTAGCACTGTCTTTAGGGGCCAGAGGACTAGGGAATACTTGGCCTAACCCATCAGTTGGTTGTGTTATTATTTTAAATGATAAAGTAGTAGGCCGTGGTTTTACGGGAGTTGGAGGACGACCTCACGCCGAGATACTTGCTTTAACACAAGCAGGTAAATTAGCAGAGGACTCAACAGTCTATGTAACATTGGAGCCTTGTGCTCATCATGGAGAAAGTGGGCCATGTGTTGAAGCCCTAATAAACGCAAAAGTAAAAAGAGTGGTAATTTCCATAAAAGACCCAGACACCAGGGTATGTGGGAGAGGTATCAAAGCTTTGAAACAGGCGGGCATTTTAGTTAGTTTAGGAGTGTTGAGGAAGGAAGCATTTGAAGCAAATCGTGGATTTATTAATAAAGTGTTACTCAAAAGGCCGTTGGTAACTTTAAAAATAGCCTCCACTTTTGATGGTAAAATTGCTACCCATTCGGGTGAAAGCCAATGGATAACAGGTCCTGAATCTCGACGTAAAGTTCATACAATGAGAGCTAAACATGATGCAATTTTGGTTGGGGGTGGAACTGCGCGTCAAGACCTTCCACTTTTAACAGTAAGAGGTTTAGGAATTAAGCATTCCCCTATTCGAATTTTAGTAAGTAATAACTTAAATTTACCTCAAAAAAGCCCTATAGCTGATTCCTGTAACAATTCTCCAATCTGGCTTATACACGGACCCGATCCTGATAGTGCGAGTAGAGAGTTTTGGTTGCATCGAAAAGCAAAACTTATAGAAGTCCCATTATTAAATAAAAATAACTTGGACTTAACAGTTGCTCTAAGAGTGCTTGCGCAAATGGGTATTACTAGAGTATTTTGTGAGGGTGGGGGTCAAATCGCGGCTTCATTAATACAAAATAATCTGGTCGACCGAGTTATAGGCTTTACAGGGGGAAAGATATTTGGAGCTTTAGGAGTTACAGGTATAGGAGCTCTAAGTTCAAGACATTTAAAAGATATGCCGACTTTAACCCCTGTTGAGATTGAAAAAGTCGGTAATGATATTTTACATACTTGGACTGTTGTGCAAGAAAACACTATAATGGATAGTCTGTAAGTTTACTCAGATTAACTTTGATTTAAGGAAAAAAAATGTTTACCGGAATAGTTAGTGATATTGGAACTGTTTTAGAATTAGAACAAAGGGGAGATCTAAGAGTAAGAATAAGCTGTTCTTATCCTGAAGATAGCATAGATATCGGTTGTTCCATATGTTGTAATGGGATCTGCTTAACTGTAATTGAATGTGGTACATCTGGAAGTACGTATTTTGATGTTGAAGCTTCTTCTGAGAGTGTTTCCAAAACTAACATTAAAAAATGGAACCAAGGTACAAAGCTAAATTTAGAGCGCGCTTTACGATTAGGTGATGAGTTGGGGGGGCATATTGTATCGGGTCATGTTGATGGTTTAGCTAAGATTCTTAGCAAAGAGGATTGTGGTGATAGTACAAAAATTGTATTTGAAATTTCTGAAACTTTAGCGAAGTTTTGTGCCTCAAAGGGGTCGGTTTGTCTAAATGGTACTTCTCTTACAATTAATGAGGTTTTCCGGGATAGATTTAGCATAAATTTGATTCCACATACGAAGTCAGAAACTAACTGGAAACTTTGTCAAATAAGTGACGAAGTAAATATTGAAATAGACACTCTAGCCCGTTATGTCTCTAGGTTAAAAGAGTATGATTAATTGTTTGAACCTTTCCTGTGCAAACACATACTAATAAATGGAGTCTAAATGTCTAAGTCTGTTCAGCAGTTAGTAATTTCATCAATTGAAGAAATTATAGATGACGCAAGAAATGGTAAAATGTTCATACTTGTTGATCACGAAGACCGTGAAAATGAAGGTGACTTAATAATACCTGCAGAAATGGCAACAGCTGAAACTGTAAATTTTATGGCAAAATATGGGCGTGGTCTTATTTGTCTTGCTTTGACTGGGGACCGGGTTGATCATTTAAATTTACCGCTGATGTCATCACATAACTCGTCTCGGCATGAGACTGCTTTTACCATTTCAATAGAAGCGCGGGAGGGTGTTACTACTGGAATTTCTGCTCAGGATAGAGCACATACCATCTCAGTAGCAATCGATAAAAACCACTCATCCTCAGACATTGCGACCCCTGGTCATGTTTTTCCTCTTAGAGCAAAAGAGGGGGGTGTGTTAGTAAGAGCTGGACATACAGAAGCAGCAGTAGATATCTCTAGATTAGCTGGTTTAAATGAATCAGGGGTTATTTGTGAGATTATGAATGACGATGGAACTATGTCGCGATTGACTGACTTAATTGGTTTCGCGAAACAGCACGACTTACGTATAGGAACAATTAGTGACCTAATCTCCTATAGAAGAAGGCATGATAATTTGGTTACTGAAACATCGAACAAGATGGTTTCCTCTGTTTATGGGGGGGATTGGCAAATGCGTACTTTCAAAGATGAAATTCAAGGAGGATTGCACGTAGTCCTTTCAAAAGGCACATTAGGCAAAGAGACTACAGTTCTCACTCGTATGCACGTGTTCAACCCTTTTGAGGATGCACTGGGGATAAATGATGGGAATTCACCTGCACTATCAACTGCAATGAGAATAATCTCTCAGGAAGGAAGGGGCGTTGTCGTATTACTTCGAGATATGAGCGCAACCCTTAGTTCAGATTCAGAACCTTCCTCTTCAACCTTAAGGGAGTATGGCTTGGGAGCACAGATCTTAGCCGAATTAGGTCTTGGAGCTATTGAATTATTGACCAACTCCCCTTCACCAAAGGTCGTTGGTTTGGATGCTTATGGTCTAAAAATTTCTGGAACTAGACCGTTAACCCATGAGGAATTAGATGATAACAGCTGAGAGCAACAAACAGAACTTTAATTTCTTAAACCCAGTAAAGATATTAATAGTGTTTTCTCCATATTATAAAAGTATAAGTGACAATTTGATATCTGGAGCTATGAAAGAGTGTAAGAAATATAATACTGATGTCCATACAATAGAGGTGCCTGGGGCACTTGAAATTCCCTTAGCTATTCGAATAGCTTTTAGAAAATCAAATTATGACGGATTTATTGCCTTAGGGTGTGTTGTTAGAGGTGAAACCTCACACTATGACACTGTATGTTCAGATAGTTCTCGTGGCTTGATGTTATTAGGAATTCACGGGGCAAATATTGGTAATGGAATTTTAACAGTAGAGAATATGGCTCAGGCTGAAGAGAGGGCTGACCCAAAGAAATCGAATAAAGGTGGTGGAGCAGCTACTGCTGCGTTAAGCTTAATTCACTTTGAGCGTACTATTATTGAAAAGACCAATGATGTGGGGTTCAAATCTAGTAAATTTCCGGTTGGTGATACAGAACTGGGTAAAGGAATATAGTGAATACGCAAATAAAAAAGGTAAATCAAAAATCAGCAGCTCGTTTCTACTCAGTACAAGCGTTATTCCAAATGGAACATTCGGGGCTTTCTATAGAGGTCGTGATTAGTGAATTTGAAGAGCATAGGATTGGTGCAGTATACAACAATACTGAATTTGGAATGTGTAACATATCACTGTTTAAGGATATTCTTAATTTAGCAGTTTTAGAACAAACTATGATTGATAAAGCAACTGATCGAGCGTTGGCTGCTAACTGGCCTATAGATAGAATAGACCCAACCTTAAGAGCGATCTTTAGAGCGGCAGGGGCTGAAATGCTATTAGGAAAGACTCCTCCAAAAGTTACAATTGTCGAGTTTATTGATGTAGCTAATGCATTTTTGTCAGATAACAAAGGTTTACCACTGGTAAACGCAGTTTTAGATAAGATGTCGAGAGAACTTAGCAACCTCAAAACAGCAAGTTGTTAATATGGGCTATCGTTAATATCCAATGAAATAAAAAGTAGCGGAACCACCAACAACCGTTGGAATAGCTAATTCCCGAGGACCTGGTTTTACAGGTGGGCACCAGATAATCGAACCAAGATCCGATCAGAGCCAGTTCCCTCGAATTTGCTTAAGGCCACTGGAATGTTGTTTCCAATTACGAGAAGGGTAGAACCGCCAAGATCCTCTTAAGATGTTTACCGTAAAGCCACAAGCGGCCGTTTTTGTATTTCAATTATTTATTTTTTTTCTTGTCCATACCTTTCGCTATAAGCGATGCAGCTTTAAGCTCCTCTGCGATTTCCAACGCTTCCTCAGGATCGAAGTCTAAAGGTATACTTATATTTTTTCCCTCTATATATATTCTAACCATACCTAGAGTGGTTGGACCAATAGATAAATTTGCTTCTACATTACTCTGACTATTAATGCTCATATTCGTTCCTTGATTTATAAGACGATTAATCTTTTACTTTTAACAATCTTTAGTATCTAAAATAGGTGCAGGAACGATATAAGTATGTTAATCTGGACGACTTTACAATTGTAGGTCTTGCAATTTGTATAAAATATGGATTAGTCAGTTACCAGTGCCGCCTTAGCTCAGTTGGTTAGAGCGCCTGATTGTGGATCAGGAGGTCCCCCGTTCAAACCGGGGAGGTGGTACCAACTTAGATTATTAGTTTCTCTCCCTATTTATATTTATTTCGTTTTTGATTTCCCCTGTTTTGTTATCAAAGATTAGTATTTTGTCGTTTGATGTAGTTATGGCTATCCAATCAGACCCCTGAGAGTAAGAAATCGCTTTTGTACCCTTTGGTAGGGATATGTCCTGTGGTAATTTAAGTTTTGAAGGTTGTAATTTGATAACAAGAAGGGTTATCACAATTATTATCCCTGCGATCATTGTAAATGTCAGGGTAGTTACTAAAATGCGAAGAAATCTTATATTGGAGGGATCTAATCCCGATGTTTTACTCATGAATAAAGGCTCGCGTTCTATAGAAATTGAAATATTTGGCAATCGTATTACTCGCCTTGATAAAGCACTGGCAGCTTATGCACCAGCCTCTTTAAATTTGAGTAGATCTTATGCAACGCGCTTAATACATAATGGAGCTGTTAGCTTGAAGGGTGTTATTGTTACAGAAGCTGACTTCACGGTGTTGGATAAACAAATATGGAAAATAATAATCCCAGAAGCTACTACTTTAGAAACAGTAGCACAAAATATACCATTAGATGTAGTTTTTGAAGATGAATACTTAATAATTGTAAACAAACCAGCCGGTATGGTTGTCCATCCTGCACCCGGATCCCTTGATAAAACTTTGGTAAATGCTCTCTTATACCATTGCTCAGATACTCTTTCTGGCATTGGAGGTGAACGTCGACCTGGAATTGTTCACAGGATTGATAAGGATACATCTGGCCTACTTGTAGTAGCAAAATCAGATATTGCTCACCATGGATTGGCAAAACAGTTTGAGAAACATAGTGTGACAAGAAAATATCTTGCTTTATGCCACGGAGTTCCCGATGCTGCTGATCCCAGGTTACTGGGTATTTCAGGAGTGGGATTTGAATCTGGAAATATTCTTAAAATTGTGGGTAACCTTGCACGACATAGACATGAAAGGCAGAGGCAAGCGGTAATTAAAAATGGAGGAAGACACGCTGTAACACGAGCACGAGTCTTACAAAAGTTTGGCACTCCAGCGGCTTTATCGTTAATTGAGTGCTGGTTGGAGACAGGTCGCACTCATCAAATCAGAGTTCATATGACCTATGTTGGACATTCTTTGGTTGGAGACCCTGTTTACGGATCGAAGCGTAAAATGCCAGGGAAAGCATTTTCTGAAACGACACAAACCTCAATAAAATCGTTCCCTAGGCAGGCTTTGCATGCATCTGAACTAGGTTTTACACATCCAGTTAGTAATGAAAATATGCACTTCACTACCCCAGTGCCAGAAGATTTTTCTAAATTAATTGATAAACTGAACGTTAAAGCATAGCCATCCAGCTTCTAATTTTCTGATGCAGAAAATTTTCCTATTTACATTCTTAACTAAAATAATAGAAATCTTTTGTTATCCTTAGTACTTGAAAGAAACCTATTCAGTAAATACCTGTTAATTATAGTAAAGGATACAATGTAAATGTCTAACTACTCGAATTTACCCGCTCCAACCCCTGATGGCGGTTTAAGTAGATACCTTCAACAGGTAAGGAAGTTCCCAATGTTGGAGCCAGAGGAGGAGTATATGCTGGCTAAGCGCTGGGTTGATCACGAAGATACCGATGCTGCACATCGGTTGGTGACGTCTCATTTAAGACTGGCCGCAAAAATAGCAATGGGTTACCGGGGTTATGGATTGCCTCAGTCTGAAGTGATTTCTGAGGCTAATGTTGGCCTTATGCAAGCGGTGAAAAAATTTGACCCAAATAAAGGTTTTCGACTTGCAACATATGCCATGTGGTGGATTCGTGCTTCAATTCAAGAATATGTCTTACGTTCTTGGAGTTTAGTAAAATTAGGTACGACAAGTGCTCAGAAAAAACTATTTTTCAACCTAAGGAAGGCAAAAAATAGAATAGGAGCGTTTGAAGAGGGAGATTTACGACCTGAGAATAGAAAACGAATAGCCTCAGAACTAAATGTAAAAGAAACTGAGGTTGACTCAATGAACCGAAGAATGTCTGGGGTCGATGCGTCACTTAATGCAGTTATTTCTGTTGACGGTGACGGTTCAACTCAATGGCAAGACTGGCTTGAAGATGAAAATGCTGATCAAGCTACTGAATATGAAGAGAAGGAAGAGTTTGATAGCAGAAGAGAGCTTCTGGTGTCTGCCATGGAGATTTTGAATGATAGAGAAAAAGATATCCTCACTAGACGGCGATTGACCGAAACTATTTCAACACTGGAAGAGTTAAGTTTACATTATAAAGTTAGCCGAGAAAGAATTCGTCAGTTAGAAGTTCGTGCATTCGAAAAACTACAATCTCGAATGCGAGCGTTGGCCGAAGAAAAAGGAATGATTTAACATTTATAGCCCGATTATTAAAAACCTATATGTCATCTAGGCTTTCGAGCTCATCAATCATATTTGAAATTAAGTTTAAACCCAACTCCCAAAACTTCGGGTCAGAGGCGTCAAGTCCAAAAGGTTTAAGAAGCTCTGTGTGATGTTGAGAGCCTCCAGCTTTTAACATATCTATGTATTTTTGTTTAAAATCTGGACACCCAGCCTCATAAGATGAGTATAGAGCATTCACCAAACCATCACCAAAAGCATATGCATAAACATAAAATGGTGAGTGTACAAAATGTGGGATATAGGCCCAAAAGGTTTCATAACCCTCCATAAATTCAAAAGCTGGTCCAAGGCTGGATCCTTGAATTGACATCCATAGTTTGTTTATATCATCAGAAGAGAGTTCGCCTTTTGACCTCGCCTCATGCAATTTACATTCAAAGTCATAAAAAGCTATTTGTCTTACGACTGTATTAATTTGATCTTCTATTTTTCCAGCAAGAAGGATACGTTTTTGTTCCTTTGAGGTGGCACTTTTAAGTACTTTCTTAAATGTCAACATTTCGCCAAATACAGATGCTGTTTCGGCCAGTGTTAGGGGCGTCGACGAAAGTAGCTCACCTTGGCTTGCAGCAAGAACTTGATGTACACCATGCCCAAGTTCGTGGGCGAGGGTCATCACATCTCGAGGTTTACCAAGGTAGTTAAGCATTACATATGGATGGACATTTGTTACCGTTGGATGAGCAAATGCTCCAGGTGCTTTACCAGGTTTAACTGCGGCATCTATCCAGTTCTTTTCAAAAAATGCTTTTGCAATATCAGATATTTCAGGAGAAAAGTCTGCGTATGCTTCAAGTACTGTCCTTTTTGCAACTGACCAACTCACTAATGGGCTGTCCTCTTGCGGAAGGGGAGCATTACGATCCCAAACTTGAAGTTTTTCTAACTTAAGCCACTTACGTTTAATTTCGTAATACCTATGACTAATCTTGGGGTAGGCATTTACCACAGCATCTCGAAGAGCTTGTACTACTTCTGGTTCAACATGATTGGAAAGGTGACGACCATATTGCGGTGTTGGCATCTTACGCCACTTATCTTGAATTGATTTCTCTTTTGCGAGTGTATTATGAATTCGCGTAAAAATTTTGATATTTTTTTTAAAAACTTTTGCCAGCTCTAGTGAAGCAGATTTTCTTTTCGCTCTATCTGTATCAGTAAGTAAATTTAACGTAGCCTCTATTCCCATAGTATCATTTGAAACTTTAAACTCTAAACCTGAGATAGTTTCATCAAATAACCTGTTCCAAGAAGATGAGCCAACTGTTGAGAGGTCGTGAATATAATGTTCTAATTGTTCTGATAGTTGATGCGGACGCATTGTTCTAAGCCTATCAAATATTGGTTTATACCGGTTTAACTGTTTATTTGTATTAAAGAGCCTATTTAATTTAACTTCATCAAGCTTATTTATTTCTAATGAGAAAAAAATTAAATGAGAGGTTATATTTGTAAGACTATCTTGTTTATCAATTAGAAACTTACTCCTAGTTTCATTTGTTGTTTCTTGATAGTGTCTTAGACCTGCATATGACATTATTCGTCCTGAAACCTGCTCAATGGTTTCATATCTTGTTATGCAGTTGAGCATACCTTTAGCGTCCAACGTAGATAAATTTGTTTCGTAATCAGCAGCAAAGCTTTTACACTCAGTCTTCAACCAATTAACGTCATTCGTTATTTCTATGCATTCAGGGCTAGAGTATAAGTCGCTCAGATCCCAGTCAGGTAACCCTGCCAGAGCACCACTTTGTTCAACCTTATTAAGTAGTAAGTCATTTGTTAAGCATTTTAAAAAAACAGCCATTTATATTACCTCGTAAATATATAAACTTATAAAATTTTAATTGTTTTAGGTCTTTATGTCTGAGATGTGTTGAAGGCCTAATTGTCCCATATTAGCAATTAAGTCTTTTGTTAAAATATCAATTAGATGATTGGGACCTTTTGTTCCCATAGCACCTAAAGAGTAATGCCAAGCTCCCCCCATCATTACAAAATCTGCCCCTAATGATAGAGCTCTTAAGATATCTAGGCCTCCTTCTATTCCACTATCAAAAATTATCGGTAACTTAGTAACTTCCTTTATTTTTGGTAAAACCTCTATTGAAGAGAATGTACCGTCGAATTGACGGCCAGCATGGTTTGAGACCCATATAGCATTAACACCTTCTTGTTCTAAACTTCTTGCATCTTCTGCTCTCATTATCCCTTTAACTACTAAATTTCCTTTCCATTTCTTTCTTAGGTTCCTTAAATAGTTTATGTCTGGCGATGTTCTTAATAAGTATCCAATATGCGCTGTAGAAGAGAGAGACTTTCTTTCGTTAGAGTAACTTTGCATTAGCTTCATTTTTGGTATTCCATTTTTAAGAGTGTTAGCCAACCAAACTGGTTTACTAATCGCTTGCAAACCTAGGCGCCCTGTAAGCCTAGGTGGGTGAGTTAATCCACCACGTATCTGCTTTTCTCTTCTTGATGCATCGGGAACATCGACAGTTAAAACTAGAGTCGTAAACCCTGAATCTTTTACCCTTTTTAATATATCATCTAGTATTTCAGTTTTTCGAGGTGGATATAATTGAAACCAAGCATTTTTATCGATATGGGTAGCCAGGTCCTCTGGAGTTTGGCTCGCAACCGTTGAAAGTGTGTAGGGTATATTATGTCTTGCTGCCGTTCCCGCCAAAATTTTTTCAGCATTAGGCCAAATTAAACCAGACATTCCAACAGGTGCAACACCAAAAGGTAAATTATATTCGTAATTTAATATAGTAGTTTTAAGGTTTGGATTTATATCTCCGTGGAGTATTGATGGATAAAACATTATTTCATCAAGTTTGATTCTGTTTCTTTTTCGTGTGTGTTCTAACCCTGTTCCACTATCTAAATATTCCCATACAAAATGTGGGATTCTCTTTTGTGCTCGTTTTTTAAGATCTGATACGGCAGGAAATTTTGAATGATAGTCCATAAGATCTTTTTCCCTTATTTATTAAAAAAGTCCAGAAAAATAATAGGAACAAAATAAGAACGGGCTTTAACTTAAGGTTTTATCCCTGTATTAGATCAATATAACAAAAAAAGAGGAATTAAGATATTGCGTAAAGATCAGGACCTCTTAGAACCTCTACTGCCGCCGTATATAAGAGAACTTAATGAGCCTCAACAAGAAGCAGTCTTAAGCCTATCAGGGCCAGTTTTGATGCTTGCTGGAGCAGGCACGGGTAAAACCAAAGCATTGACTGCCAGATTTGTGCATTTGTTAAAAACTGGTAGTGCCCACCCTAATCAGATTTTTGCAGTTACCTTTACTAATAAAGCTGCATTTGAAATGAAAAACAGGGTTGGCGACTTATTAGGCCGGAATGTGGAAGGCTTTAAGTGGTTGGGAACCTTCCATTCAGTATGTGCTCGTTTCCTACGTGAACATGCTGAACTTGTAGGTTTAGAGCCAAATTTTACTATTTTGGATACTGATGATCAATTAAGGATTTTCAAACAACTGATTCAAGCTGAGAGTATTGATGAAAAAAATTGGCCAGCTCGCTTATTAGCCTCAACCATAGATAATTGGAAGAATAGAGCGTTTACGCCAGAAAACTTACCGATGTCTGAAAACGAAAAGTATGATGGGCTAGGACGATCTTTATACGCCCAGTATCAAGATCGTTTAACGAGACTCAATGCTTGTGATTTTGGAGATTTATTACTTAAGGTTGTAACCTTACTACAAGAGAATAAAGACTTACTTCAAAGGTACCAGAAACTATTTAAATATATCTTAGTTGATGAGTATCAGGATACTAACGTGGTTCAGTACTTACTCTTGAGACTGCTGGCTGCAGGACACCAAAATATCTGTTGTGTTGGGGATGATGACCAATCTATCTATGGTTGGCGTGGAGCAGAAGTAGGAAATATTTTACGGTTTGAGAGTGATTTTAAAGATGCAAAAATAATTCGTTTAGAGCAAAACTATAGATCAACTGAATACATTTTGGCAGCCGCAACTGGAGTGATAAGTGCAAATAAAAATCGTTTAGGTAAAACATTATGGACAAGCTCTAAGGGAGGGGAGCGGGTTCGATTGATCGGTCACTGGGATGGAGGTGAAGAGGCGATTTGGATCAGTGATGAAATTGAGGCCATGCAAGTAGGTACTAGGGGTCTTAGGAAATATAACCTAAGTGAAGTGGCAATTTTGGTTAGGGCATCTCATCAAATGAGAGCGTTTGAAGATAGGTTTTTAAAGACAGGTTTGCCTTACAGAGTAATTGGAGGTCCTCGATTTTATGAGAGATTAGAAGTCAGAGATGCCATCGCCTATTTCAGGTTATTAGTATCTTCCAGGGATGATCTTGCTTTTGACAGAATTATTAATACTCCAAAAAGGGGTTTGGGTGACAGTGCTCAACAGAAAATTCGAGAAAACTCACGGGTAGCTGACAAATCTCTACTAGATGGAGCAAGAGGATGCTTGTTATCAAACAAAATATCAGGAAAGGGTGCAACCCAGTTAAGACTACTTTTAGATATCCTAGATCGATTGCGTAAGATGTACATTCAAGGGACAATTTCTCATATCGAAATGGCCGAACAAATATTAGAGGAGTCAGGTTACACGGGAATGTGGATGAGTTTACAGGATAAGACACCAGATGCTGGTGGTAGGTTAGAGAATTTGAAAGAGTTAATAAAGGGGTTGGAAGAATTTGAGAATATGGAGGGTTTTCTTGAGCATATAGCTTTGGTTATGGAAAATAGTACGGACAATGAAGTTGAAAAAGTTAGCATAATGACCCTACATGCTGCTAAAGGGTTAGAGTTTCCCGCTGTCTTTCTACCTGGTTGGGAGGATGGTTTATTCCCTTCGCAACGTTCAATGGATGAGAGTGGTGTGAAAGGCTTGGAAGAAGAGAGAAGGCTTGCATACGTTGGTATCACTCGGGCAGAGGAACTTTGTACTATTTCATTTGTTGGTAGCCGGCAGGTTTACGGGCAGTGGCAGTCAGCTATTCCTTCACGATTTATTGATAGTATCCCAGTAGAGTATATCGAGAACTTAACTTTACCAGGCCTATATGGTTATCAGTTGGATGAGAGGATTAATCAAGACATTGATAACGCTGATACTGTGTCTGATGACATTCAATCACGAGCGGCGATGGCTGATGTGTATCAATCTCCAGGGTGGAGGAGGCTTCAAAACTCTAAAAAAATCCATAAAGAACCTAAAGTTGGAATTAAGAGTTCTATAACGGATGCAGAGGTACTTAATGGGAGATTTTTGGTGGATGATAAGGTTTTCCACCAAAAATTTGGTTATGGGGTTATCCTAGCTTTAGACGGTGGTAATGCTGATGTGTTTTTTGAAAAAGCTGGAGAAAAAAAATTAAGAGCCCCGATTGAGAAATATTTAATTTTGGCAGAATCTCTAGATGAGTTATAAAAATTTTTGTGGCGGTGCAGGGAGGAATGCACCGCCACCTTAAAAACCAGAAGACATAAGGGAGGAATAATGTCGTCTATGGCTTAAGTGAGATCACTATAGTTTTTTGAGGTTATGTAGACAATAATTATTAAAGCATTTCTGATATGCAAAAAACACATATCAATTACCACAACTTGTGTTAAAGAACTTTTATTTGGAGTAAAATTAATGAATTCATTGCAAAATAAAGTCTTGGACTGTTTATCTTCTATTGAGGTTCCTGGAGGATCTAATTTAATTTCTAGAGATTTAATACGAGCTTTAGAAATCAAAGATGGAGTTGTACGTTTTGTGATTGAGATAGATAACTCTGAAGCTGAGCTATTTAATCCTATCGTTAAACATACCCAAAGGGTTTTAGAAGCAATTGATGGTGTCTCTAAGGCCTCTATAGTTTTGACATCCCAACGAGACGTAAGTGAGACAAGTTCGAATTCTCGACCTCCAGATTTAAAAATTGGCAAACATCCTGATCAAAGAGTGGAATCCATGAAGCCAGATAGTATACGGCACATTATAGCAGTTGGTTCTGGAAAAGGAGGTGTTGGAAAATCCACTGTTTCAGTAAATCTAGCAGTTTCTCTTGCAAAAAAAGGTGTGCGAGTTGGTTTACTGGATGCGGATATTTATGGCCCTTCACAACCCAAAATGCTTGGGTTGACTGGAAGACCAGACTCCCCAGATGGAAAAACTATTATTCCTTTATCGGCATTTGGAGTTGTTGTAATGTCTATTGGTTTTATGGTTGACCCTTCTAAAGCGGTAGTTTGGCGTGGGCCCATGTTACAGGGAGCTCTTCAGCAGATGTTAGGTCAGGTTCAGTGGGGGGATTTGGATGTGCTAATAGTTGATCTTCCTCCTGGAACTGGGGATGTTCAGCTTAGCCTTTGCCAAAAAGCAGAACTTAGTGGAGCAATCATAGTTTCCACACCGCAAGATGTGTCATTGATAGATGCCAAAAAGGCTATTGATATGCTTAATGGTCTTAAGGTGCCAGTGCTTGGGTTAATAGAAAACATGTCCAATTATATTTGTCCAAAGTGCGGGCATGAGGCGGAAATTTTTGGGCATGGGGGTGTACGTGCAGAAGCATCTAAAATGGGGTTACCGTTTTGGGGAGAAATTCCTTTAGATTTGGAAATTAGATTGTCTGGAGACGCTGGAAAGCCAGTTGCTAATGGTGATGGATCAACTTCTGAGCCGTATGCTTCGATCGCACAGAAGCTTATTGACAGTGTAATTTCAAAATAACTTAATAGTTAAGTTAATTAAAGTTTTAAATTATATAAACGAATCACGAAGGTTTTTTTAATAAATTTTAAGTTTTTGTCTTATTTCCAACTTTTTTCTAATCTTAGTAATCATTTAAGAAATTTATATTACTAAATATAGATATGTTTATATATGAAGGCACAATATGTAGATATATTAGTTAATAAAAATTTTTTTTACTTAAAATGGGATAGATTCCCATAAAGTGGTATTGATTTCCGTCACATCCCGTGTATATTTAACCCACGATAAACGAGGGTTAAATAAAATAGGGGCAACTAAGAACCCCAATAGGCGACCATAAAGGTTTCATACAGGCTCCCATTTTATCGTGAACTAGTTTGAACCTGCGCAAGCAGACATCCCCCCAGGTGGTGCGGGTCAAACACCTCCAAAAGAGGAATTCAGCGGATTGGGTTATGGCAGTGACCCAACCGCTGTTTCTTTAGAGTATAGGGTAAAGGAGCTTACTAGATTTGGTAGATAGATTTAGAGGCGAAGGGATACATAAGGTCGATGGGAAAGGTCGCGTATCGATTCCAGTACTCTTTCGACGAGTTCTTGAATCTGGTGATCCGGATTGGACGGAAGGTTTAAATCCAAATGCTGTGATAGTATATGGAGGTACAACGCAAAAATATTTAGAAGTGTACACTCAAAATGCTATCAATGAAGTTGACTCAAAAATCTCTCATTTACCGCGAGGGTCAAAGGAACGTCGTGCCTTAGAGCATATTTTCAATGGTCAATCTCTTCCAACTCAACCTGATGAATCTGGACGATTGGTGATACCTCTGCGCTTAAGAGAGAAAGTTGGAATTACTAATGAAGCACATTTTTCTGCAACTGGAGACACATTCCAAATTTGGTCACCTGAATCATCTTATGAGCAAGCTAAGTCAATTGAGAACTGGTTAACAGAGCAAGGCAATGATTTTGATCCTCTAGTTTTATTAAGCTCGGGTTCCAATAAAGATATTAAAGAAAAAATGGATTAAGTAATGGAAAGTATGGCCTGCAATTCCAATCAAAAGGCACAGCATACTCCGGTTTTGATTAATACTATTATGAACAACATCCAACCAAAAGGAACTTGGATAGATGGAACTTTTGGTGCTGGGGGCTATAGCCGTGCCTTACTGGAAAGTGGAGCCGTAAAGGTTTTTGGGATCGATAAAGATCCCAATGTAATTAAGCTTTCGCAGAATTTGTCCGAAGAGTTTTCGGAACGATTTTCTTTTTTTTCAGGAAAATTTTCTAATGTTGAAGAATTCGTAGATAAGGCCATTGTAGATGGCGTCATTTTTGACCTTGGGGTCTCATCCATGCAATTAGATCAGGCCAAACGTGGATTTTCGTTTAGACATGATGGGCCACTAGATATGCGTATGGGCGAAGGAGGTCTTTCTGCGGCGGACATAGTAAATAGTTTTGAAGAAGAAGAGATAGCTGATATTCTTTTTCAATATGGAGAAGAAAAATCTTCAAGGTTGATTGCAAAAAAGATAGTTTCAGCGCGACCAATAACGTCCACTCTAAGTCTATCAACTATAATACATGGTTGCTTTAATAATCGAACTGACACTAAGACTCATCCAGCGACAAAATCATTCCAGGCCTTACGCATTGCAGTAAATGATGAGTTAGCCGAGCTTGTTCGTGGATTAGAGGCTGCTGAACGGATACTGAAGCCGGGTGGAGAGCTAGTGGTTGTTACCTTTCACTCATTAGAGGATAGAATTGTAAAGAAGTTTCTTCGTTCTAGGTCAATTGGTAAAGGAAATGCTAATAGACATTCCCCCACATCTGAAGATGTTTCTCCAAGCTTTATACTGAAGAGCTCTAAACCTTACTTAGTAAAAGATAACGAACGACAGTCCAACCCTCGATCACGCTCTGCAAAACTTAGAATAGCTATACGATCGGACGCAGACCCATTCTCTCCCCAAAGAAAAAAATTAGGTCTCCCAAAGTTAGCTATGAAAAGTTTAATATTATGAGGTTAATATTTTATAGTTTCTCACTTATTTTGGTTATGTCCCTTGCTTATTTGGCAAATCTAGAAAGTGTAAAAACAAAGGCTACAATGTATAGTGCGAAGCTTTTACGAACAGAAGTAGATGAATTAAAAGAGGAATTAAAATTTTTAAATGCAGAATGGGCCTTATTGAATCGTCCAGATAGATTAACTGACTTAGTTAAGTGGCATTATAGGGAGCTTAAGTTAATACCAATTTCTATAAAGAATTTCAAATCGATTAAATCTGTAGAGCTTTCCAAACCTTCAAACAGAAAGGAATAATAATGTCAAAATTTGAATTATTTGTTCTGACTGGAGAAGATGGATGATTCGAGTTCCTTTACGTCCTTTGGCACATATTCTAGCAGTTAGAAGTTCTGGAGGTAATCCTGATGATATTGAAAAACAGAATGTTAACCAACGATATATTACCTATACTGACTTGACTCAAAAACGAGCTGAAAGACGGCTATTTTTTGTAGGTATAATGTTTTTAATAAGCTTTGTATTGGTTTGCGCTAGAATGACTGTGTTGGCCTCGTCTGAGGTATCTTCTGTATTAACTGAGGTTAGTCCTTCAAATCTTATATCGCAGAGATCAAACATACTTGATCGAAATGGGAATATACTAGCAACCAATTTACCTACATTCGCCTTGTATGCGAGGCCTCAGGTTATGATTCGACCACAGCTTGCAGTAAAAAAATTAATTAAGATTTTTCCAGATTTAAATGCAAAGAAGATGTTAACTGATTTCACTGGACAAAAGACTTTTCTCTGGGTGAAAGATAAACTAAGCCCAGAGCAACGGCAGGCTGTGCACGAGATTGGTGAACCAGGTTTAATGTACGGGCCAAGAGAGATGCGACTTTATCCTAATGGAAGATTTGCAAGCCACGTATTAGGAGGCACAAGGTTTAACAACCAGAGCGCAACAAATGCGGATATGGTTGGTAGCGCGGGTGTGGAAGCAACATTTAATAACTATTTAAGCGATAGGGCTGATGAGGGGAAAGCACTCCAGCTAAGTTTAGATTTAAGTGTTCAGGCTGCTGTCGAAAATATTTTAGGTGGATCAATGAATATAATGCGAGCAAAAGGGGCCACCAGCATTGTTTTAGATGTTATAACAGGTGAAATAATCACGATGGTCTCATTACCTGACTTTGATCCAAATAATCGACAAATAGAGTTTGCAGGTGATGACGCTAATAATAATCCCTTATTTAATAGGGCAGTACAAGGTGTTTATGAGTTAGGATCCACCTATAAAGTCTTTACAGTGGCAAAGGCTCTTGATTTAGGTTTGGTTGATCCAGAAACAGAAATAGACGTTTTTAGGAAAACTAATATTTTAGGTACCGCGGTTCGTGACGACCATTATAAAGTTCCAAAACTTAGCGTAACTGATATACTTACTGAGTCGTCGAATGTAGGGACGGCTACTCTAGCAGCTAAAATAGGAAAAAATAATCAAATAAGTATGTTGAAGGATCTAGGCCTTTTTCACCCAACTGAGGTGGAGTTAATAGAAGCAAACGGCATAACGCCTTTAAAGCCAAAAAAATGGATTGATAGTTCTACTGTTACAATCTCATATGGTTATGGTCTGTCTATGAGTCCATTACATTTGGCAGTTGCTTACGCCACGCTGATAAATGGAGGATATAAGGTTATTCCTACAATTTTAAAGCAAGATAATAAAGACCTAGGTCGTAGGGTTATATCAGCAGAAACTTCTAATCAGTTAAGAAAAATTCTTAGGAGCGTAGTTCAACGAGGAACTGCAACACTTGGTAATGTAGAAGGATATGAAGTTGGTGGTAAGACAGGGACAGCAAACAAACAAAAAGTTGGAGCAAGAGGTTATGACAACGACCGGGTAGTTTCAACTTTTGTATCCTTTTTCCCCGTTAAGAGTCCAAGATATGTTCTACTTGTATCTTTCGATGAACCTTCATACAGGGGAGGAAAAGAAAAAAATGAAAGAAGTGCAGGTTGGACCGCTGTCCCAGTGGCAGCTGAAATAATAAAACGTATTGCTCCTTTACTGAACTTACGACCTAGCTCTGAAACCGATCAAGTGGTGCAATTAGGTAGATAAAACTCACTTATGAAAATTAAATGTTTAGATGGTGATTGAAAATAAAAAGAAACTAAGTGAATTGGGATTTATTTCCTCCCAAAGCGCTGATTTAGAGGTTTTAGGATTGTCTTCGGATAGCCGGACAGTAAAAAAAGGATATCTCTTTGCAGCTTTGCCTGGTTTGAACTTTCACGGAGCTGAATATTTGCAAGAAGCAATCTTGAAGGGTGCTAGTGTCATTTTAACAGATGCGGCTGGAGAAGTGTTATCTCAAAAATATTTAGAAGGAACCTCGGTAGAGTTAATCGTTACTCAAGATCCTAGGCATGATTTTGCTTGCTGTGCCTCTCTTTGGTTTAGGTTTCAGCCTGAAGTGTTAGTTGCAATAACTGGTACAAACGGTAAGACTAGTGTGGCAAACTTTACTCGTCAGATTTGGGAACTTCTTGGTTGTAAAGCTGCGAATCTGGGAACTAATGGTGTTGAGGGAGCTGCAAATTTCTCCCTAAATCATACCACTCCAGATCCATTGTGCTTACATCGGATACTTTCTGAGTTAGTAGCCATTGGAGTGACTCATTCGAGTATGGAGGCGTCGTCTCATGGATTATCTCAAAAGAGACTGGACGGTACAAATTTATTAGCGGCAGCATTTACAAACCTTTCACATGATCATCTTGATTATCATGAGACTTTAGAAAATTATTTTTGTTCCAAAAAAAGTTTATTTTGTCGTGTTTTGTCTTCTGGAGGAACATCTGTTGTAAATATTGATAGTGTTTGGGGTAAAAAAATAAAGTCAGTTTCAGAAAACCGAGGGGTTCGTAACCTCACTATCGGAACTGATTCATCTTCAGATCTAAGGATACTCAATCAAAGTTTTTATAATGATGGACAAGAGTTAAGGTTTTCATATAAAAATGAGGTAGTTCAACTGAAGCTTAACCTTATAGGTGGGTTTCAGGCAAGCAATATCCTTCTTGCAGCCGGCCTGGCAATCGCAACAGGAAGTTTTCCAGCTGACGTATTTGCCGTTATTCCACTAATTAAAACAGTTAAGGGTAGGATGCAACTTGTTGCGACTTTGTCAAATGGTGCATCTGTTTATGTAGATTTTGCGCATACTCCAGATGCAATTGAAACGGCTATTAAATCGATACGTCCACACATTCTAGGTCGTGTGAGTATAGTTTTTGGTGCAGGAGGGAATCGAGATAAGAAAAAAAGGAAAATGATGGGTGCAGTGGCGCACAAGTGGGCGGATTCTGTATATTTAACCGATGATAACCCTCGAGATGAGGATCCAGCGGCGATTAGATCAATGATTAGATTGGGAGCACCAAATGCCATAGAAATTCCAGATCGTGCTGAAGCAATATTAATAGCAATATCACATCTTCAGGCTGGAGATGTCCTCCTAATTTCTGGTAAGGGGCATGAGACTGGTCAAGTTATCGGTGATACAGTCTTTCCTTTCGACGATATTGAGCAGGCAAGCATAGCTGCAACTGCCTTAGAGAGGATTATTTAAGGTGTTATGGAATTCTAAAGAACTAGAAGTGATTACTGGAGGGCATTCAATAAAACCTTTTACGGTCAATGGAGTATCTATAGACACAAGGACATTACAGCCAAACGACTTATTTGTTGCATTAACTGTAAAAAGAGATGGGCATGACTTTGTTTTAGAAGCGCTAAAGAAGGGTGCTAGTGGTGTTTTAGTTAGTAAAATTCCTGAAGGAATATCTTCAGAGTGTCCATTACTTCTTGTGAATGAGGTGAAACGGGCTTTAGATTTAATAGGTGTCGCAGGCCGAACACGAAGTCATGCAAAGATTGTGGCTATTACTGGGTCTGTTGGAAAAACCTCTACTAAGGAAATGCTTAAGAAATCACTTTCAAAACAATGTATGGTGCATGTCTCTAAAAAAAGTTATAATAATCAATGGGGCGTTCCATTAAGTTTGGCGAATATGCCAGAAAATACCGAAGTCGCGGTTTTTGAAATAGGTATGAACAGTCCAGGTGAAATCTTACCTTTGGCTCGAATGATAAGGCCGCATTTGGCCATAATTACATCAGTAACTACAGCCCATTTAGAATCCTTTGGTTCTGTGAAAGAAATTGCGAAGGAAAAAGCCAGTATTCTGGAAGCCTTGGAAGAAAATGGCCTTGGCATTGTTAACCGTGATTTTGAGAGCTTAGACGAAGCATTGTCTTTGTATTCTTCTGTTAAATTAATCACATTTGGTAAATCTGTAGAAGCTGACTGGAGGTTATCTAACATAAAGTTTTTCAATACAAATATGGTATGCTCTTTAACTAGTAATATATATGATTTTGATTTTGGAATTAATGCATTAGGCGAACATCACGCTATCAACGCAACTGCTACTCTATGCGCGGTACACGCAATTGGTGCAGATCTATCAGGTGCTATTGTAGGGTTAAAAAACTGGAAACCCTTCAAAGGGCGTGGAGAAAGATCTTTAATAAAATGGAAACTTGATAGATATCAATCTGACTTAGAGCTAATAGATGAATCTTATAATGCAAGTCCAGCATCAGTAGAGGCTAGTTTGCATACCTTAGCTATTTCAAAGCCTCCAGCTATTCACGGGAGAAGAGTAGCTATATTAGGTGATATGTTAGAGTTAGGGCAGACTGAAAAATCTTTACATGAGGAAATAGTTAAATATCCATCGCTTAATGATATAAATATAGTTCACTGCGTTGGGGAGTTAATGAATTCCCTTTTTCAAAACTTACCGCCTGGTAAGCGTGGTTTATTGACATTAACGGCTGAGGATTTCCTTGCCAATCTAACAGGGGTACTAAAGCCAGGGGATGTAGTTATGGTTAAAGGGTCACTGTCAATGAAAATGAACCTGATAGTTGACGCTATTAAGGAATTAGGTCAAGTCGTAGAACTAATAGATGAGGAGAGTGTCTAGATGTTTTACTGGTTAACAGTTTTTTCTGATGGTGGAGATTTCTTCAATTTATTTAGGTATATAACCTTCCGAGCGGGGGGTGCATTTTTTACAGCATTACTTTTTGGATTTATATTTGGTAGGCCATTAATAAATTTCTTAAAGCGAAAGCAAATCAATGGTCAACCGATTAGAGCTGATGGTCCAGAGAGTCATATACTAACTAAAGCGGGCACTCCAACCATGGGAGGGTTGCTTATTTTAGGGGCTTTACTAACCTCTACACTTTTATGGTCACGTTTGGATAACGGGTTCGTTTGGATTGTCCTTTTTGTGACGACTGGTTTTGGATTGATTGGCTTTGCTGATGATTATGCAAAGGTTTCCTTAAAATCTCATAAGGGAGTTTCTGGTAAAGTAAGGATTTTATCTGGGATAATAATCTCTGTTATTGCGGCGCTCTTAGCCTCTAAACTGCATCCTGACCCGTTAACTAATCAATTGGCCTTACCCTTTTTGAAAAATGCGCTTATAAATCTTGGGCCATTTTTTATCCTATTTGGTGCATTTGTTATTCTTGGAGCTGCAAACTCTGTGAACTTAACAGATGGTTTGGACGGTTTAGCAATTATGCCCGTTATGATAGCCGCGGCTGCACTAGGCATAATATCCTATGCTGTGGGGAGGGTTGACTTCACTCAGTACCTTGATGTCCATTATGTGCCTGGAACATCAGAGCTATTAGTTTTCTCTGCGGGCCTTATTGGTGGTGGGTTGGGTTTCTTGTGGTACAATGCTCCACCAGCTGCCGTTTTCATGGGGGATACTGGTTCACTATCACTAGGGGGTGCGTTGGGTGCTATAGCGGTATTGACAAAACACGAACTAGTGATGGGAATAATTGGTGGTTTGTTCGTGGTGGAAGCTTTAAGTGTCATTATCCAGGTTTTATATTTTAAACTAACCGGGCGTCGTGTCTTCCTTATGGCACCTATTCATCACCATTTTGAAAAAAAAGGGTGGGCAGAGCCACAAATTGTCATTCGATTCTGGATTATTGCGCTGATCCTTGCGATGATTGGTCTTGCAACACTTAAAGTTAGATGATTGTCTCAGAAATCTATACTAATCAGTCGATTGTGATTTTAGGACTAGGCAGGTCTGGGATTGCACTTGCAGAAGCTTTAACCCAAAGTGGAGCCAAAGTTTTGGTTTGGGATGATAATCCTGATGTATTACTAAAGGCTCGCGAAAGAGGGTTGGAACCACTTAATCAGAACAAAAAAGGTCAATGGAGAGGAGTGGATATTTTGTTGGTCTCTCCTGGAGTACCATTTTCATATCCTAAAATTCACAGCATTATTTTAGAAGCCTCAAAGGCTCAGGTGCCAATTGATAATGACATTGGGATGTTCTTTAATATACTAGAAACTACAAAGAAGAA
>CAJWHE010000003.1 GCA_913041145.1 uncultured Paracoccaceae bacterium | reverse complement strand
GCTAACATTGGCAACTTATGAGCTGCTCCTGCTATCGCAATTACTGGCTTAATAAATTTTTTTTTTGCGTTATTTAGTAAGTCTTTTGGACAAATAGGTAAAATTTGAGAGAGGAACGGAGTTTCTTTTATCATCGAAGATTTTCTCCGTTCCTACTAAGTTTTGAAACTCAACTATTAAGTATATTTAGATTGAAGCCAACTTATTGTTAAGTTTATTCAGCAGCCATATCTGTCATTGAAATACCCGCCACATGTGATGGCTTTTTCATAGCATCTCTTCTGAAAGGCTCACCTAACTCTTGATTTAAAACAACTTCTAAGAATGTTGTCTTATTCTCATTCATCTGTGCTTTTATGGCTTTATCAAGTTCTTCAGTTAATTGTTCCATTGTTGTTACCTGAACTCCGTGCAAACCACATGCCTTAGCTATATCAGCATAACGTACATCGAGGTTTAGCTCAGTCCCTACAAAATTATCATCAAACCATAAGGTAGTATTTCTTTTCTCTGCGCCCCATTGATAATTTCTAAAGATTATCATGGTTATCGCAGGCCAGTCCCCCCTACCAACAGCTGTCATCTCATTCATTGAAATACCGAATGCGCCATCTCCTGCAAATCCTACAACTGGTATATTTGGCTTTCCAATCTTTGCTCCTGCTATTGCTGGGAAACCGTAGCCACAAGGTCCAAAAAGACCTGGAGCTAAATATTTTCTTCCTTCTTCAAATGATGGATAGGCATTTCCGATGGCACAGTTGTTTCCAATGTCTGAGCTAATAATGGCATCTTTTGGGAGAGAACTTTGAATTGCACGCCAAGCTTGTCTTGGAGACATATGCTTTGGTTGACGATCACGTGCTCGTTCATTCCAAGTTGTGCCTGGATCATCCTCTTCATGATCTAATGAAGTAAGTTCTTGAGCCCATGCGGATTTTGTTTGTGCAATAAGTGCTTTACGTTCATTTCTGTTTTTATCGCCAGCTTCGGACGCTAGATTATTTAGAATGCCTTCTGCAACTTTTTTTGCATCTCCAACAATCCCAATTGAGACTGCCTTTGTTAGGCCAATTCGATCAGGGTTTAAATCTACCTGAATTATTTTTGCATTTACTGGCCAATAATCAATGCCATACCCAGGTAGTGTAGAGAATGGGTTCAACCGTGTTCCTAGACCTAAGACAACATCCGCTTTTGATATTAACTCCATACCTGCTTTAGATCCGTTGTAACCCAATGGCCCCGCAAATAGCGGATGAGATCCTGGGAATGCATCATTGTGTTGATAACCACAACATACAGGCGCATCTAGTCGCTCTGCTAATTCCATAGATGCTTTAATCCCACCTGAAAGTACAACACCTGCTCCATTTAGAATTACCGGAAAAGAAGCGGTACTCAGTAGTTGTGCTGCATCTGATAATGCCTTTTCTCCTCCAGATGGAAGTTCAAAATCAACGATTGCTGGAAGTTCAATATCAACCACTTGAGTCCAGTAATCTCTTGGAACATTAATTTGAGCTGGCGCACTAGCTCTTTTTGCTTTTTGAATTACTCTATTTAAAACTTCTGCAATCCTGGATGGATCACGAACCTCTTCTTGATAAGCTACCATATCTTCAAATAGTTTCATCTGCTCAACCTCTTGAAAACCACCTTGTCCAATAGTTTTATTAGCAGCTTGAGGTGTTACTAGAAGTAGGGGTGTATGATTCCAGTACGCAGTTTTTACAGCTGTAACAAAGTTAGTTATTCCAGGACCATTTTGAGCAATCATCATTGAAACCTGCCCAGTTACTCGTGTGTAACCGTCTGCCATCATCCCAGCGCTGCCTTCATGCGCACAATCCCAGAACTTTATTCCTGCCGCTGGAAATAAATCTGATATTGGCATCATCGCTGATCCAATGATGCCAAATGCTTGGCTGATACCGTGCATTTGTAATGTTTTTACGAATGCTTCTTCTGTAGTCATTTTCATAAATAATCTCTCCAGCTTAAATCTTATTTTATAATACGTGTTAGCGCCTGATCAACTGCATCAGTTATTGTGTCAATATTATCAGGTGTTGCAATTAAGGCTGGACTAAAACAAAGTGTATTATTTAATCCAGGAAGCGATCGATTAGTGGCCCCAATGATAACGCCTTGTTGCATGCAGTCACCGACTATACTTTGGACAATTTTTTCGTTTAGTGGTTCTTTAGTTTTTCTATCTGTTACTAATTCGGCACCACAAAATAGGCCCGCACCCCTAACATCACCAATGACTTCGTGCTTTTCTGCAAGACTGTTTAAATTAGAAACTAGACGAGCTCCCATATCTATAGTGTTTTGCAGAAGGTTTTCATCTTCGATGATACGCATATTTTCCATAGCTGCTGCTGGGCCGGCGGTACATCCTCCAAATGTTGAGATATCTCTAAAATAATTCATTGGATCTGTGCTGTCGTCTTTAAATAGTTCAAAAACCTCTTCAGTCGTAACTGTACAAGAGATTGCTGCGTACCCTGATGCAACACCTTTTGCCATAGTCACGATATCTGGTTTAACATCATAATTTTGGTATCCAAACCAGGTTCCAGTTCTACCAAGCCCACAAACAACCTCATCTATATGGAGAAGGATATCATACTTTGAACAAATTTCTTGCACGGTTTCCCAGTAACCGATCGGTGGAGTTATTACTCCTCCTCCCGCTGTTACAGGCTCTAAGCAAATGCCACCAACAGTATCAGGTCCCTCTCGTAGAATTACTTCTTCAATAGCTTTCGCTGCTCGTACTCCATACCCTTCTTCACACACACCATATTGGTTTCTATATTCAAGACAATGAGGCACTTCTACAAAACCTGGTGTATAAGGACCATATTGTGCTCCTCGTTCAGGCTGACCTCCCGCCGATAGACAAGCTATTGTCGTTCCATGGTAGTCTCTTTCACGGAATAATATTTTATTTTTAATACCACCATATTTTTTGTGAGCAATTTGGCGGATCATTTTGAAGCCTTTTTCGTTAGCTTCTGATCCAGAGTTTGAAAAATATACTCTGCTCATACCTGGCATTTTCTCAATAAGCTTTTCTGAAAAGAGTGCTCCTGGAATTGACCCCGCGGAACCAGCAAAGTAGTTGAGTTTAACGAGCTGATCTCTTACAGCATTTGCAATGCTTTCACGACCATACCCTACGTTTACTGTCCAAACACCCCCAGAAACGCCATCCAAATGTTCTTTACCATGTTGGTCCCAGACTTTAATTCCTTTGCCCTCAACAATTATGCGCGGATCAATAGTTTCAAATGGCTTATGCTGTATTAGGTGGTGCCATACGTGCGCACGGTCTGCTTCAACAATTTTTGAAATATCGTTACTATTTAAACTTCCATCCATAACTTTAATCCTTTCCAATATAAGCTCTAAAACTAGGTATATGTGTTTCTTCTATTACCGTCTGACACTTTTAATGTTTATTTTCTATTAGGAAGATGAGATCTTATCAACCCTTACCGCGCCATGGAATGGTTTTATTAATTATTCGTCGCATCATAATATCAAATGCTAGGCCAAGTAACCCCATTATTAAAATTGTTACCCATATTAATTCATAATTAGATACAACACGGGCTACGTTTTCTATAAATCCGATTCCGGTTGTGCCTGCTAACATTTCAGCGGCAACCAATGTTCCCCAGCAAACACCAATAGATATTCTTATGCCTGTTAAAATTTCTGGTAAGGCATTTGGTAAAATAACATACCTTAATATTTGACGGTTAGATGCTCCAAGTGAATGCGAAGCTCTAATTTTTGATAGCTGCGTACCTGATGCTCCGGTTCGTGCAGAAATTACCATAATTGCAAATGCCACCATAAATAAAAGGAAAATTTTTCCATCATCATTTATTCCAAAGATGGTTAAAATTAATGGAGCCCAAGCCAGTGGTGGAACTGGACGATAGAGTTCAATAATTGGGTCAAAAAACGATTTAAAGAAACGAGACACCCCCATGTAGATGCCTAAGGGGACCCCTAAACCAATACCTAAAATTAGAGCAACCAATACCCGAAATACAGAGTCCCATATGTGTCCATCGAGCATAGGGATAGAACCTAAATATATATCTCCCTGTGCTAGAGCTAACAAATTATCTTTGTAATTAGATTGAAAATTACCAGTGTCTGAATGCCTGCCATATTCCCCAGGTAGTAAATCAATAATTTTATCGGGAATTATAAATCCAATTAAATCGGCAATTGGAAGCCACTTCCACCAAAAGAGCGTTGAACCTTTGTACCCTCCACCCGCTTCTATATTAGGGTTGGCCAATTTTAAAAAAGAAGCGATTACGTCAGTAGGTTTGGGTAACCATCTTCCAGAACCTTGCTCAGTACATTGCGTCCTAGACTTGATTACTCCAGCTCCTGGGACAAATAGTGTATCAATTAGTTTTAGACCTCCCTTAGTCTCATCTATTGCTGTGAATAGGTCTGTTACAGCGTAGTTTAAGCCATCAAATGCCTTGGGTGGGAAAATTGTTCCATCATCTAATCTTTTAAATATTCTTTCAACCGCCTTAACATAGGCTTTTCTTCTAATTAAAATGTCCTCATCAAAGACAGAGGACTTATTAGTGGCCTTAAGTAAAGAGATTTTCTTTTTAGTTGATTCTATAAGTGTATCTCCAGCATCAGAGTTGTTACGAGTTTTAAGAAAAGTTTTTGTTATAATACTGGCTTGATTACTAATTGAATCAAATAATACCCCCTTAGATGTGATCGGAAGTAATGGAATTTCTATGTATGTTGTTCCCCAATTTGGTTGAGCTAATGCTTCTTTGGTGGGTAAGTAACCATCAAAACCCAAACGAAGCTCTGCACTAAGTTTTCTTATATCAGAACTGATTTTTTTTAAAAAAGCTACTGATTCTTTGCTTTGGTTTTTCTGATTTGAAAACACTCCAATTATTGCCTTTGAGTTTTCAATAATCTCTATTAACTCTGATTGTTCGATTTTGGTAAAAATGCTAGTAGGCATGCTAGATAATAGTATTTCTAGCTGTTCAGAATTTCTTCTAGTTAATGTTGTTGATTTAAAGTACCGAGTGTTTATTGGTAAGGTAGCAGTTATTGGGGCAATAGCAGTTTCCAACTTAGCGATCTGACACATTTCATTTCCAGCTTCAGGAAAGAATGCTCTTCCAATTCCCCAAGAAAAATAAAACCATAGTAACAAAACTGAAGAAACACCTGTTATAGTCCAATACCACCCTCCCAAAGTTCGCTCAGGATCGCCAAAAACCTCATCTTTTTCTCTAAAAGCTGTTTGTTTCACGCCGATGAAAATTGATATTGTAAAGCATAAAAGTAATAAAATTATTACTACAGCGGCAATGAAAGCTCTCTCTTCAGAAACCCAACTAAGCACCGCCCATTATCTCCTCTTCCATATCCCAAATCATAGAAAGGATCTCTTCTCTTACATCCCCAAAACGAGTATCGTGTTTTATTTCTCTTAGTGGTTTGGTTAGTCCTTCTTCTGCAAATGGTAGTTTATACTCCTTATGAATGCGTCCAGGTCGAGGAGCCATAACGAACAGACGCTCTCCTAGTAGAAGTGCCTCCTCCACAGAGTGAGTAATTATCAAAATAGTTTTTCCAGTTTCTTTCCATAACTCTAATATTAAGGATTGCATTTTCTCTCGGGTAAGTGCGTCTAGAGCTCCAAGTGGTTCATCCATTAAAATGACATCGGGATCATTTACTAGACATCTGGCAAGAGCAACACGCTGTTGCATGCCTCCTGATAATTGATAAGTTGGGGTATCTCCAAATCCCTGCAGGCCAACGATATTAAGCCATTTATCAACAAGCTTCTTGGCTTCAGCCTTAGGTGTTTTTTTCATTCTTAAACCGAAATCTACATTTTTTGACACTGTTAACCATTCAAATAGTGCTCCTTGTTGAAAGACCATACCCCTTTCGACACTTGGACCTTCAATAAGGTTACCTCCCAAGGACATACTTCCCGCAGTTGGGTTTAGAAACCCAGCAATCATGTTTAGAAGTGTAGTTTTGCCACAACCAGATGGACCTAACACAGATAGCAACTCACCTTTTTTTAGAGAGAAGTTTATATCCTTTAGAGCCTCAATTTTAGAGCCGGTTTGAGGGTTTGTAAAAGTCATATTTAGGTTTTTACAAATCAAATCTGACATTTTAAACCACCGATAAGAATAAATTTAATAATTATTTCTATTAAATGGAGCAAGGCCTTGGGAAGGCCTTGCTTACTTATTTAGTTCCCTTAGACTTTTAGTCTAGGAATGAACCGTCTATTGTTTTTGCTATAGTAACTCCATCAGAAGAATCTGAGAACAGAGTACCTAGAGCAGCAGCAGCACTAGCCGCAATACCGTCTTTTCCAAAATAGTTTTTGAGCTGATCTGCCTCTGTCATGAAAATCATTCCAGCCATTTGAGAAGTTACGTCTGCAACACTCATTCCAGCGTCTGCTGCAACTTTTGCAAGTTGTGCATCAGTAGCTTTCCATGCTGCATTTGCTTCGGCAGTAACATCAAGGAAAGTTCTTAGAAGATCACCGTTTTCTGTAGCAAATTTTTCAGTTACTGAGATGACATCAAAAGACCCAATTCCCATTTCTACTTTTTGGGCAGAAGTCATAATTGGTGTTCCAACTTCTCCAGCTGCTTTTGACGAGTTGCCACCGAAAATACAAGCCATATCAACTGCACCATCTGCAAGAGATTTTGCGCCGTCCGCTGGTGCTTGATCAACAATCGTCATTGTTGACATGTCAACATTCAAAGCGTTCATGTAGCTTTTAAAAGCAAAGTCTGCCATTGTGTTTAAAGGTACAGCAACTGTTTTTCCTTCAAGTTCAGAAGCATTTGATGAGTCTATACCTAGACCATTTTTCACAAAGCAATCATTTGCTTCGTAGACCATAGCCACTCCAACCATCTTCAGAGGGTGCCCTTGCTGGATTGCAGTAACAAATGGCGCTAGTCCTTGTGAGTAAGCGATGTCTATATCACCAGCCAACATTGCTTCTGTCATTTGAACTCCTGTTGAGAAGTCAGTCCAGTTTACATCGACACCCATAGCATCGTCATATGCTTTGTCGACTTTAGAGATCTGGTTGGGTGTGCCCCATTCTAAAAAGAAAGCTACATTTACGCTGTCTGCCGCGTATGAAGCGGATGTAGCCGCTAGTGTTACTGTGGTTGCTACTGCGGTAGTAACCTTTTTAATAAGATTTTTCATATTCCCCCCTGGGTTTTGTTTAATGGTATGATTCAAAAAAATTTTATAAACATTAGAATCATTATTTGTAGAAGAGTCTCATACCATGACTTTGTAATCTGCGCGAGAAAAATTTAGGAAGTGTAATTAGGGAGTGTAAGCTGTTTTGTGTTAAGTTAGAATCTTTGCTTTAATAAAAGGTGCAAACACCTTAAGAAATTTAGTCCCGATATTAAAAGCAAATGTTAGCTATCAATACGAAGTATTTACTTATTAAAATTTCTCATTAAGAGTTCTCATTATGAAAAAAAGATCTAGATTAGGTGTAGATATTGGAGGCACGTTTACTGATGTTGTTTTAGAGCACCAAGGAAAACTGTACTCTAATAAAGTGTTAACAACTTTTGATATTCCGGAAGATGCTATAATAGAAGGCATAAAAGGTGTTTGTCAGAAGTCTGCTATACTTCCGGGCGAGATAGAACAAATAATTCATGGCACCACTTTAGCTACGAACTCTTTGATTGAAAGGCGTGGAGCCAAAATAGCTTTGATTACCACAGAGGGATTTCGAGATGTCATCGAAATGCGTACCGAAAGTCGTTTTGAACAATATGATTTAAACTTAGTTTTACCGACACCATTAGTTCCCAGAAATTGTCGATATACATTAAAAGAGAGAGTTGATTCACAAGGAAGTATCCTAAAGGAATTAAGGCAAGAAGACGTTGATCAATTGATTGACATAATTGAAGTGGCAAATTTTGAAAGTGTAGCAGTTGGCTTTATTCACTCTTACTTAAACCCAAGCCACGAGCGTATGTTAGAGAAATCTTTAAAAGAGAGACTTCCGCATGTAAGTGTGTCGTTATCATCGGCGGTGTCACCACAAATGCGAGAGTATGAACGTTTCAATACTGTTTGTGCTAATGCTTTCGTGAAGCCTATGATGAAGAGCTATTTAGATCGTTTGACAAGCCGGTTGTTAGAACAAGAAATTAATTGTCCAGTATTTTTGATGCATTCTGGGGGAGGGATTATTTCCCTTGATAGTGCTACCGAATTTCCAGTCCGCCTAATTGAAAGTGGGCCAGCTGGTGGAGCGATTTTTGCAGCAAAAATTGCTGAAAAACATGATCTTGATAAGGTTCTTTCTTTTGATATGGGAGGAACCACGGCAAAAATTTGTTTGATTAAGGATAAATCCCCAAAGACTGCTAGGGTATTTGAGGTAGCCAGGACGTATCGATTTAAAAAAGGATCAGGAATGCCAATTTCGATACCTGTTATTGACATGGTTGAGATTGGGGCAGGTGGTGGATCGTTAGCAAATATCGACTCGATGAATCAAATCCGAGTTGGACCAGAAAGTTCGGGCTCGAAACCAGGCCCTGCTTGCTATGATCTTGGTGGAAATAAACCGGCTGTTACGGATGCTGATTTATTACTAGGTCGTTTGGATGGCGATAATTTTGCTGGAGGGTCCATAAATCTTAACGTAGAAAAATCAAAAGTTGCCTTGGGAAAGGAAATTGGAGAAGCACTTTCTATGGAGCCCATTGAAAGTGCGTTCGGTGTTTCCGAGGTTGTAGACGAAAATATGGCAAACGCTGCAAGAATGCATGCTGTGGAAAATGGGGAGGATTTAGCAGAATTCACAATGATTGCTTTTGGTGGTGCTGCTCCCTTACATGCCGCTAGATTGTGTCAAAAGTTAGGCATCAAAAAGTTTATTGTTCCTCCGGGAGCGGGTGTAGGTTCAGCTATTGGTTTTTTACGTGCTCCATTTAGCTTTGAAGCAACCAAAAGTGTTTTTATGCCACTAGGAAAGTTTGATCAAGAAGTTGTTTTAAAGATTTTAGCAGAGTTAACTAATGAATCTACAAGCTTCGTAAAAAAATGTGGTACTGAAGAAAAAATAGTCATCGAGGCTAAAGCTTATATGCGATATTCTGGACAGGGCTGGGAGATACCTGTGATTATAGATAGCATTCAAATGGTCGCCCCTACCAAAAATAAGTTTCAAGAAGCATTCGAACTACAATACAAATCTTTATTTGGTCGGTTAGTGCAAGGGTTAGATGTTGAGATTACTGTTTGGTCAGTAAATGCTGTGACGAATACAGTTTTAGAGTATCCTGATTCTACTTTTGTTTCCAACAAACCAAAAACTGAGCTGGAAAGTACCAGCGTACGTGAGGTATTTGACCCAGCCTTAGGAAAATTTACCGAGGCAAAAATAGCTGACCGAAAAGTGCTGAATAGCTCTAATTATTTTACTGGGCCAGCTGTGTTGGTTGAGGATGAAACAACAATTATAATTCCAACGAATTTTATATCAGAAGGAAGGGAAGATGGTAGCATAGTTGTTAAGAGGGTGGATCAATGACATCAAAGGTCTCTTTTCAAGTAATGTGGAATCGTTTGATTTCTATAGTTGAAGAGCAAGCTCAGGCTTTAGTTAGAACTGCTTTTTCCACGTCTGTTAGAGAGGCGGGAGACCTGTCTGCGGGTGTCTATAACCGTAATGGAGAAATGATAGCTCAGGCTGTTACGGGCACCCCTGGTCATGTAAATGCTATGGCAGATTCAGTCGCACATTTTATACGCCGTATTCAAGTAGTTAATATGTTTGAGGGAGATATATATATAACTAATGACCCTTGGGAGGGAACAGGGCACTTACACGATATTACAGTTGTAACGCCATCTTTTTTTGCGGGGCATTTAGTTGGTTTTTTTGCGTGTACAGCTCATATTGTAGATATTGGTGGCCGAGGATTTGGGGCAGACGCAAACTCAGTTTACGAGGAAGGTCTATATATCCCTATTATGAAGTTTGTAGATAATGGGGAGGTTAATCAAACTTTAATAGCAATTGTGAGAGGTAATGTAAGGGAACCGGATCAGGTAGTGGGAGATATTTTTGCTTTAGGAACCTGTAATGAAATTGGGCACCGTCGTTTGGTTGAAATGATGAACGAGTTTGAACTTTCTGAGCTAGAGGAAGTTAGTAAGTTCATTTTTGAAAATTCAAAATCTGCAACTTTAGATAAGATAAATGCTCTACCGCGGAGGACAGAGAATGGATTTATGCAGATTGATGGTTATCAAAACTACATTGACTTAAAAGTTAAACTTTCTGTCTTAAAAGATGAGATATTATGTGACTTTGATGGAACTTCTGGCGTCGATAAGAAGGGAATTAATGTTCCATTAGTCTATACAAAAGCTTACGCCTGTTACGCATTAAAATGTGCTATTGCACCAGAAATCCCTAATAATGCTGCGTCACTGGCGCCGTTTAGAATTACCGCACCTGAAGGATGTATACTAAATGCCAAACATCCAGCTCCAGTAGCTCTACGTCATGTCATAGGGCATTTAATTCCAGATACTGTTTACGCTGCGCTTGATAAAATATTACCTGATACTGTTCCCTCTGAGGGAGCAGGGTCGCTCTGTAACTTTCAGGTTTCATTACGCCCAAGTCAAAATGATACTATATCAACTGCTAGAAAACGAGCAGAAGTCCTGATGTTTAATTCAGGTGGCTCTGGTGCAAGACCCCAACTAGATGGCATGAACGCGACGGCTTTCCCTTCTGGGGTTATGACAATGCCAATAGAAGCAACAGAGCATACTGGGCCAGTAATAATATGGAGAAAAGAACTTAGGCCTGACAGTGGGGGTGCTGGGAAATTTAGGGGTGGCCTAGGTCAGTTTATAGAGATTGGGTCGTACGACGGCTATGAGTTTGATGTTTCCCTTATGTTTGATCGTGTTTTTCACCCTGCTCAAGGTCGAAAAGGTGGAAAGCCTGGTGGGGCCACAGTTGTTTGTAAGGACGATGGTACTAAAATGCGAGGGAAGGGTATTCAATTAGTTGAAGAGGGTCGAAGAGTGCAAATGTCTCTTCCGGGTGGTGCCGGTTATGGTCATCCATTGGATAGAGATCGAAAGGCAATTATAAGAGATGTCGTTTTAGGTTATGTAAGTATTGAAAATTCAAAGCGATATTATGATTTAAGTTTAGAAGAGATTACTTTAATTGAGGATGCTATACGCTTGGGTCAACAATCTAATGGCTTATGATAGTGAAAAATATGATGTTGTAATAATTGGTGGAGCTATGATTGGCTCTGCGATCGCTTGGTTTTTAAGTGCAAATGAAGATTTTAACGGTACGATCTGTATAATTGAGAAAGACTTAACATTTGAATTTGCGTCAACTTCAAGAAGTAATAGTTGTATAAGGCAGCAATACTCAAATGAACTAAATGTAAAAATTTCACAGTACGGTGCCGAATTTATAAGAGATTTTAAGAAATTTATTCAAGATGATGCTGCTCCAAATATACTACTACAGGATTTTGGTTATTTGTATTTTTCAAGCTCAAAAACTTCTGAAAAAGTTTTTATGCAAGATCAAGCCATGCAAGCGGGGTTAGGTGCTGGAACAAAGATAATGTCACCAGCCGAAATAAAGTCTGACTATCCATTCTATAATGTTAGTGATGTTGTTTGTGGAAGTCATAACACACTTAATGAAGGTTACTTTGATGGTGCAACAATCTTTAATTGGTGGCAAAAAAAGAATAAAGAGTTAGGTGTTACGGTAATTAATGACGAAGTCATAGATATAGATACCGATGAGCAGCGCAGTTCGGCAAAAAGAGTACATTTATTGTCTGGCAAAACAATTGAATGTGGAGTTTTGGTTAATGCCAGTGGAACTAGAGCTGCTAATATTTCTCAAATGATAGGAGTTGTTTTACCAGTGGAGCCGCGAAGACGTTATAGCTTTGTTTTTGATGCAGAAAATCCACTTGATCAACCTTTGCCATTAACGATTGACCCATCTGGAGTTCATGTTCGCAGTGATGGGAAATATTATGTTGCAGGTTGTCCACCAGATGACGATTATGCGGTAGATTATGATAATTTTGACTTAGATTATGACATTTGGGAAAATAAAATATGGCCTGCTTTGTTTCATAGAATACCGCAATTCGACTCTTTAAAGGTCATAAATTCTTGGGTAGGCCATTATTCGTATAATCTTTTTGATCAAAATGCTATCTTAGGACCCCACCCTGAGGTTACTAATTTTATATTTGCTAACGGATTTTCTGGACATGGTCTTCAGCAAAGCCCAGCAGTTGGTAGAGGTATTGCAGAGTTAATTATTTATGGAGAATATAGGGGCTTGGACCTTACTCCACTTCACTTTAACAGAGTTATTGAAAATAAACCATTTATTGAAAGGGCAATAATATGAAAAAGATTGTTTTAACTGGTGCTGCTGGCCGACTAGGATCGTATTTAAGAGAACCATTATCGAAGATGGCTACTACTCTTTTGAGTACAGATATCTCAGAGGATATAGGGTCACTTTATGAAAATGAAAGTTTTGTAAAAGCAGATCTAGCACAGATGTCAGAGATAGGGCCCTTAATAGAGGGTGCAGATATGGTGATACATTTTGGTGCTATTGTTGATGAGGGGCCATTTGAAGAACTTTGGGGGCCTAACTTTGTTGGATCCTATAATGTGTGGGAATCAGCAAGAAAGTTTGGTGTAAAGAGAGTAGTATATGCCTCCTCGATACATGCAGTTGGGATGTACCCAAAAAATCAATTTATTGGAGTTGATGTACCGCATCGGCCAGATGGATTTTATGGTCTTGCAAAGTGTTTTACAGAAGATCTCGGCAGAATGTACTGGGAAAAATCAGGCGTAGAATCCGTATGTTTAAGAATTTATTCAGCTGCCGCAGTTGTGAGCCCCCGCTCTCTTAGCACTTGGCTATCCTACGACGACTTGATTCAATTAGTAACTCGAGCAATTGATACTCCTACAGTAGGTTTTACAATTTCTTACGGCATATCTAATAATGATCGAGCAGTTGTAGATAATTCAGCAGCAACTTATTTGGGTTATCGACCTAAAGATAATGCAGAAGTTTTTGCTAATGAAGTTCTTGCAAATGCACCGCTTGCTGATCCACAGGATTTAGCTCAGATGTGTCATGGAGGGCCTTTTGCAAGTACACCCATGGGAGAAAGTGGTATGGCTCATTTAAAAATTATAGATGATAAAAAGAAGGTTTAATATTAACTAAAAATTATTAAATAATTGACTAATATTACATATGATTTTGCATGAGTATTTAACCGTTAATGGATAGGTTTTGTATTGGGTTAAGGTGGGTGGCTGGGGCCCAGTTGTTTTATTTCAAGTAAATTTGAAAGTTAAAGTTTGTAAGAACATCAGATACTAAAACTACCAATACAGTTTTGAGTATTTGCAATCGACTTAAAGAAATATGTACACCTTGAAAAAGAAGAGGGCGAAGTGCAATTTTATTACAAATTCTGTATATGCTTAATTAACGAGTAAATTTCTTATACTTTATTCTTTTTGGCTCTATTGAATCTGGTCCTAACCGTCTTATTTTATCTTCTTCGTATGACTCAAAATTGCCTTCAAACCACTCAACGTGTGCATCACCTTCAAAGGCTAATATATGAGTACATAACCGGTCTAAGAAAAACCTGTCATGGCTTATTATGACGGCACAACCTGCAAAATTCTCAAGAGCATCTTCTAATGCACGTAGGGTCTCAACATCTAAATCATTTGTGGGTTCGTCAAGTAGGAGTACATTGCCGCCCGCTCGTAGTAGTTTGGCCATATGAACTCGATTTCTCTCTCCACCTGAGAGAAGCCCCACCTTTTTTTGCTGATCGCCACCCTTAAAGTTAAAAGAGGAACAATATCCTCGAGAATTCATCTGTGCGTCACCAAGCTCAATAATTTCTGAGCCCCCAGAAATTTCTTCCCAGACTGTTTTCTCAGCTTTTAAAGAGTCTCTAGACTGATCTACGTAAGAAAGGTCAACTGTATCACCGTAACTTAAGTCTCCAGAGTCTGGCGTCTCTTGAGAGGTCAACATTCTAAATAAAGTGGACTTACCCGCTCCATTGGGACCTATGACGCCGACAATCCCTCCAGGTGGTAATGAGAAACTTAGGTTTTCAATTAACAACTTTTCTCCATATGCCTTTGACAGATTTTCTACCTCGATTACTTTAGAGCCTAGACGAGCCCCATTTGGAATAATAATTTGTGCACGCCCTAGTTTCTCTCTTTCAGATTGGTTTGCCATTTCCTCATAAGCATTTATCCGTGCTTTTTGTTTTGCTTGTCGAGCTTTTGCACCTGCCCTGATCCACTCTAGTTCGCGTTCCAGCGTTTTTTGTTTTGTTTTGTCGCCTTTAGCTTCGTGTTCAAGTCGCTTTGCTTTTTGCTCAAGCCAGGCTGAATAGTTACCTTCACAAGGTATTCCCCGGCCGCGATCAAGTTCAAGTATCCAACTTGTAATGTCATCTAAAAAATAACGATCGTGAGTAACTATTAAACAGGTACCTTTGTAATCAATAAGATGTTTTTGTAACCAAGAAATAGTTTCAGCATCTAAGTGATTGGTGGGCTCATCCAGCAATAACATTTCTGGCTCTTCAAGTAATAGTTTGCACAAAGCTACTCTTCTTTTTTCACCTCCAGATAAGGTTTCTACTTTGGCATCATCAGCAGGGCACCTTAGAGCCTCCAAGGCAATATCTATTTGCGAGTCTAAATCCCATAGGTTTTGAGTATCAATTTCGTCTTGTAACCTTGCCATTTCGTCTGCCGTTTCTTCAGAGTAATTCATAGCTAGTTCGTTATATTTATCTAATATTTCTTTTTTCTCTTTTACGCCTAACATCACATTTCCACGAACATCTAGCTCCTCATCTAGGGACGGTTCTTGGGGTAAATACCCCACACGAGCGCCTTTCGCTGCCCAAGCTTCACCCGTGAAATCTTTGTCTAGGCCTGCCATAATCTTCATCAGCGTTGACTTCCCAGATCCATTTACACCGACAACTCCAATCTTTACTCCTGGTAAAAAAGATAGATGTATATTTTCAAAACATTTTTTCCCCCCAGGATAAGTCTTAGATACTCCGTCCATATGGTAAACGTATTGGTAAGCTGACATAATTTTCTCCTATATTTTTAATATATGATGTAACGAAGGCTTTGATTGGTGGCAATGCTTAGAAAGCTGAGTTAAAAGAGTTTGTGAGATATAATTTTCCATATGCAACTCGAGAGCAGAGAATTGGTTTACTAGGCGGATCTTTTGATCCAGCTCATGACGGCCATGTGCATATAACAAAAGAAGCCCTTAAACGTTTTAAACTAGATCAAGTTTGGTGGTTAATTTCACCAAAAAACCCACTTAAGACAAAACATCCAAACTCTATTAATCACAGGATAAAAGAGGCAAAAATTTTATTTAGTCATCCAAGGGTTGTAATAACAGATTTGGAGATACAACTCACGACTCAGTACACTGCAGATACTATTTTAAAACTTAAGAAATTATATCCTGGAGTTTCCTTTGTTTGGTTGATGGGAGCTGATAATACCCCATCATTTAATTTGTGGAAAAATTGGAAAAAGATTATGAGAGAGGTGCCTATAGGAGTAGTGGATCGACCTGGAAGTAATTATGCTACACGTAAAAATAAAATGACAGAGAGTTTTAAAGGTAAAAGGATACCTGGGAAACATAGTAAACTCCTGGCCCTTATGGAGCCACCAGCCTGGTGCTATATTAGTACGCCTTTAAATTATACGTCTTCATCCCAAATAAGGTTAGTTAAGCACTCACCAATTGATAGCAATTAAAATAATATTATTATGAGTAAAGTTTCTAGACGACATACCTTATCTTTTTTACTAGCGAGTGTGGCGAGTATTGGACTTCCTAATTTGCTACTTGGCACTTCCAAACCTATACTCAGACCAAACTTTGTAGTTAATAGATTTAGTAGAGAGATAAGAGAGCTATTAAAGTTTGCGCCTGTAGGAAGTGATGTTACGTTTGTTGTATGTGATACAGAAACAGGGGAGGAGCTGGAGAGTTTTAATCCCTTAAGGTCTCTCCCCCCAGCTAGTGTAATGAAAGCTCTAACTGGATTCTATGCTCTTGAAACACTTGGACCAGAATTTAGCTTTCAAACCCGTTTAATGACTAATGGCCCTATTAATGACGGGACTTTAGAGGGTGATCTTATTCTAGTTGGAGGAGGAGACCCAACGCTAGACACCGACGCTCTGTATGATCTTTGTAAACTATTAAGTGGATTCAACTTAAAAACTCTTACGGGTGATTTTAAAGTTTATAGCAGTGACTGGCCCTCAATTGATAGTATCGACCCTGATCAGCCACGCCATCTTAGCTACAATCCATCTGTCTCTGGATTAAACCTAAATTTTAATAGGATATTTTTAGAATGGAAGCTTAAACAAGAAGCATATTCCCTTTCTTTAGAGGCCAGGGGGTTAAAGGCAAGGCCAAGTATAGAAGGTATCACGGTTAAACTTTCTGACCGAACTTCGCCAGTTTTTGAGTATAAAAAACTACAAAACAATGAAAGCTGGACAGTTGCAAGATCCTCGTTAGGGCAAATGGGTGGGCGATGGCTGCCGGTAAGAAATCCAACATTATATACGGGGCAGGTGTTTCAAAAGTTAGCTATGGATGTGGGTATTGATTTGCCGGCCCCAACGGTTACTTACTCAATGCCTAAAGGGCAAATTTTGATTTCCCATGAAAGTGAGAATCTTAGAGTTATGACCAAAAGTATGCTTAAGCACTCAACTAATTTAACTGCTGAGATGCTTGGGGTTACTGCATCCTCTAATTTTAGCCCAGTCAGTAGTCTGGGTGCCTCATCGCATAAAATGGTAAGATGGTTAGAAGAAAGGTGCAATCTGAATGGTGTGAGTTTGGTTGATCATTCTGGGTTAAATGATCAATCTACTATCAGCGCTAATTCAATGGTGAGCATTTTACGAGATAGTAGTATGCAAATACAAATTAAGCCGTTACTGAAAAAAATACCATACAGGAGAAAGAAAGGTCAGAAAATTTTTGGAGATGATATTAAGATTGTTGGTAAAACAGGAACATTACATTATGTTAGTACTTTAGCAGGATATATTGATAAATCAAAAGGAAGAAATTTAGCATTTGCTATATTTGTCTCTGATATGAGAAAGAGACGTAATTTAGAAAACCACCAAAAAGAAAATCCGCGGGGCTCTACATCGTGGATGAATAGCGCACGATACTTCCAGAGGCTATTAATTAATCGGTGGTGTAGATTTTAAAATAAATAAAACTTTAGAGCGTTGTGTGACGCGCTCTAGCTCCTACTTCAATAGCTACAGCATTTAATCGATCAATATTTAGTTCGTATCTAATTTCCTCAAGTAATCTTAGCTCGGGTTGTTCTAATTTCCCATCTGCTGCTGCGACATCGCATGCAAGTGCATATGCGGTTTCGTATAATTTATAAGGTAGAGATAGTTTCACAAGTTTAAATAAAGAGTCTAGACCGTCTTCCTCTTCAAATAATCCAAATGTTATTTCTGCAACTTGTCTTATTCTTAGAGAGTTATATTCAGAAAAAATAGGTAAATGATTAACGATTTGTTGAATGGTGATCAGTTCAGAAGTTCTAATATTTTCATCTGACATTGATATTGCGATCATGATTGAAACCAATGAGTCCTGGGGAGAAAGTATAGTTATTTGATCGTTCATTTAAAATCCAATCTAAAATGTCGCAATACGAAACATTGACCTGGTTGACTTAGCGCAATACTTATCTAGCTCTGAAGAACATATCAGTATTTTAACAAATTTGGAAATATAATGTTTAATCTTAGGGAAGAGGGAGTTAATTCTAAGGCCTGGCCATTTGAAGAGGCCCGCAGAGTTTTAAAACGATATAAAAACTCGCATCCTGATAAGGGACATGTATTATTTCAAACAGGTTATGGGCCAAGTGGGTTGCCTCATATTGGTACTTTTGGCGAGGTATCGCGTACGACAATGGTCAAACGTGCGTTTGATATTATAAGTGATATACCCTCTAAACTTTTATGCTACTCAGATGACATGGATGGCTTTCGAAAGGTTCCAAAGAATGTCCCACTTCAAGAGGAACTCATGGCAGACCTAAATCTACCACTCACTAAAGTTAGAGATCCATTTGGTACACATAAAAGTTTTGCTGATCATAACAATTCTATTCTTAAGGAGTTTTTGGATTCCTTTGGGTTTGAGTATGAGTTTGCGTCATCTACAGATTATTACAATTCTGGAAAATTTGACGAAGCTTTGCAAATTGCCTTAGAGCGTTTTGATAAAATTCAAGCAATAATGCTACCAACTCTTGGAGAAGAACGTAGAGCAACCTATTCGTGTTTTTTACCTATAAGCCCAAAGACTGGTCATGTTTTGCAAGTTCCCACCTTAGAACGAAACCCTTCAAAGGGCACAATTGTGTATCAAGAACCTGATGGTGAAAAAATAGAAATACCAGTTATAGGTGGAAATGTAAAAATGCAGTGGAAGCCTGACTGGGCTATGCGATGGATGTCACTAGGCGTAGATTATGAAATGTCGGGAAAAGACCTGATTGACTCAGTTTCACAGTCGTCAAAGATTTGTAGAGCTTTGGGGAAAGCACCGCCAGAGAGTTTATCTTATGAGCTATTTAACGACGAGAATGGTCAAAAAATTTCGAAATCAAAAGGAAATGGACTGTCTATGGAAGATTGGCTTTCTTACTCATCCCCAGAAAGCTTACAGTACTTTATGTATCAGAAACCAAAAACGGCTAAACGTTTGTATTTTGACGTTATTCCTAAGATGACAGATGAGTATTACCAGCAACTACGAGCGTATCAAGAGCAAGAGGTTCCACAAAAACTATCAAACCCAATTTTCCATATTCACGGTGAGGAGGCACCCTTACCAAGTTTGCCAATTTCTTTTTCAATGCTGCTAAACCTGACGTCTGTTTCTGGTGCCTCTGAAACAGATCACTTATGGGGGTTTGTAAAGCGTTATGCCCTGAACACTAGTCCTGAAACACACCCTGACCTTGATAGGGCGATTGAATGTGCGATCCGCTATTACAACGATTTTGTTAAACCTCATAAAAAATATCGTTTAGCTACTGATTTAGAAATACTTGCTTTTCAAGATTTAGAAACGCGCCTTAAAGCGTGGACTGGTGATCTTGATCCAGAAGGATTGCAGGGAGAAGTTTACGCGTGCGGAAGGGACAGGTTTGATCCTCTAAGGAATTGGTTTACAGCTATATATGAAGTATTACTGGGAGCATCTCAGGGCCCAAGATTTGGGGGATTTATAGCACTTTATGGTGTTAACGAAACGATAAAATTAATAAACAAAGCGCTTAATGGAGAGCTAGTAGAGTAGTATTGGCGTTAATTAGGACAAAGCAATCCACATGGGAGATTAGTAATGAGAAATTTTTTAGTAAGTCTTGTATTTATTTTTTTTAGTAGTGCCAATGTACATGCTGAAACCAAACATATTCCAGGAATTGTAAGCACAATTAATGGTCAGATGACAGCATTTTTGGAAGATGATTTTGATAAGGCCTTTACCTTTGCATCCCCGAATATAAAAACAATTTTTAAAAGTTCAAAGAATTTTGGGAAAATGGTAAAAAAAGGTTACCCTATGGTTTGGCGGAATAATTCTGTAAAATTTATGGAAGTTAGGTTAGAAGGTGACTACGTTATTCAAACAGTATTTGTACGAGATTTCAAAGGAAATCCCTTCTTATTAGAATATGCTATGGTTAAGTTCTCAGATGGTTGGAAAATAGCTGGTGTGCACTTAGTGACCACACCAGCTATAGGCGCGTAAACCTACCGTTTTTTTCGTTTAACTCCTCCACGCTGTCCAGGGCGACCTGCAGTAGAGCGTCCGGCCATGGTTTTCACTTTTTCGAGGGCATTTTCTACAGTGAACTGTCGCGCTAATGGATCTTCTGCTATGGTTAGTTCGACCGTTTCTAACCGTTGTATTTCGTCTCTTACTCGTGCCGCCTCTTCAAACTCAAGGTTCCCTGCGGCCTTAAGCATGTCTTCTCGTAGTCCTTTAAGGACGGCTTTTAAATTTGCGCCTGAAACTGATTTATCAATTTTAGCTGTAACACGATTTAAATCAACATCTCCCTTATAAAGCCCAGATAGAATATCTTCGACGTTCTTTTTAATTGTTTCTGGTTTTATATTGTGCAGAGTGTTGTATGCGATTTGTTTGGTTCGTCTTCGATCAGTTTCAGAAATTGCGCGCTCCATTGAACCAGTAATTCTGTCAGCGTACATAATTACCTTTCCTTCTTCATTTCGAGCTGCTCGACCGATTGTTTGAATTAATGAGGTTTCAGATCGCAAGAACCCTTCCTTGTCTGCATCTAGTATCCCTACGAAACGACATTCAGGTATATCTAGGCCTTCTCGTAGAAGGTTAATTCCTATTAATACATCAAAAGCGCCAAGCCGTAGGTCACGAAGAATTTCGATGCGTTCAATAGTATCTATTTCAGAGTGCATGTACCGCACTTTTATACCTTGCTCATGCAAATATTCAGTAAGGTCCTCTGCCATCCTTTTTGTGAGAGTTGTAATTAGAGTGCGATAACCATCCGTAGAGACCTTGCGAACTTCATCTAGTATATCGTCGACTTGAGATGTAGCTGGACGAATTTCAATTATGGGATCTAGCAGGCCAGTTGGTCTGATGACTTGTTCAATGAAAGCTCCACCAGTTTGCTCAAGCTCCCATCCTGCTGGCGTAGCAGAAACAAAAACAGATTGTGGCCTCATCCCATCCCATTCTTCAAACTTTAGTGGTCTATTATCCATGCAGGATGGCAGTCGAAAGCCATGCTCAGCAAGTGTAGACTTCCGTCTAAAGTCTCCTTTATACATTCCATTAATTTGTGGAACTGAGACATGAGACTCATCAGCAAATACAATTGCGTTATCTGGCATAAATTCAAATAATGTAGGCGGTGGTTCACCTGGTGCTCTGCCTGTCAAATATCGAGAGTAATTTTCAATACCACTACACACGCCAGTTGCTTCAAGCATCTCAAGGTCAAAATTTGTTCGTTGCTCTAAACGTTGTAGTTCAAGTAATTTACTTTCTTTACCTAATTGGTTTAGCCGAACTTTTAATTCATTTTTAATGCCTGTTATTGCTTGCTTCATTGTGGGTCGAGGAGTTACATAATGTGAATTTGCGTACAAACGTATTCTCTCAAATGAATCTGTTTTTTTTCCTGTAAGTGGATCAAACTCAGTAATAGATTCAAGCTCCTCTCCAAAAAAAGACATTCGCCATGAGCGGTCCTCTAGGTGCGCAGGCCAAACTTCTAAAGAGTCCCCACGCACTCTAAAACTTCCTCTTTGAAATGCTTGATCATTCCGTTTATATTGTTGTGCGACCAGGTCGGACATAACCTTTCTTTGATCGTAAGCTTGCCCTAAAAATAAGTCTTGCGTCATTGCACCGTAGGTTTCTACAGACCCGATTCCGTAAATACAACTGACTGATGCAACAATTATTACATCATCTCGCTCTAATAAAGAGCGAGTTGCAGAATGCCTCATTCGATCAATTTGCTCATTTATTTGGCTTTCTTTCTCAATGTAAGTGTCTGACCGAGCGACATAGGCTTCGGGTTGATAATAATCATAATAGGAGACGAAGTACTCTACTGCGTTACCTGGAAAAAAATTCTTAAATTCTCCATAAAGTTGGGCTGCTAATGTTTTATTAGGTGCTAGAATAATTGCTGGTCGTTGTGTTTCTTCAATAACTTTAGCCATTGTAAAAGTTTTACCAGTACCTGTTGCTCCTAATAGTACCTGGTTTTGTTCTCCATCACTTAACCCTTTTATTAACTCTTTTATGGCATCTGGTTGATCTCCTGCTGCATCAAAGGAAGTTTCCAATACAAAAGATTGCCCACCTTCGAGCTTTTCTCTGTTTGTAAGCCCCGTTGGCGATTGCGTTATTAAGGGGAGATTTATTGGAGAGTTATTATGCATAAGTAAGATCTTTTCCTTTTAAATTACTTTTAGTTACTTTGCCCTCTTGCAAATAGCCTTAATTTTTTAGATATAAAGATGTCATCAATGGAGACAAGACATGAGTGCTAGAATTTTTCAACCAAGTAGACCAGCCACCCAGTCAGGCAATGCTAAGTCTCAAGCCTGGGTTTTAGAGTTTAACCCTGAAATGTCCAGTAAAATTGATCCTCTAATGGGTTGGACATCATCTGGCGAGATGCAGGCTCAAGTAAAGTTAAGTTTTCCAGATAAGGAATCAGCAGTAAAATATGCTAATAAGCATGGCATAGAAGCTATAATTGTAGATCCTAAAAAAAGGAAACCTATAATACGAAGCGGGGGCTATGCTGAAAACTTTGATACTAACCGAAAAGTAGTATGGACCCACTAGCAGTCGCATAAGTTTTTATCATTACTTAGTTCTCTGCCCGGAAGGTAGGATTAGTGATGCGAGCACTACAAACATAGCCATAAAACTCATAACCACGAATAAGCTTGATAAATCGTAACCATTTTTAAGCATTAAACTAGAAATGGGCAGGACACTTGCGCCTGCGCCTAAGTTTAAAGCAAACTTCACACTTAAAACATTTCCTCGCGACTTATCGGGAATATACCTAGACATAATAGTATCGATTATAGGTATTTGACCAAAAACAAAGCTCGTTGCTACTAACGTTACAAAAAATAATTCAAGGTCAGAGACTGTTGATGCAAGGAATATGAATATTACTTGTCCAACCCCAATAACAAATAAAATTGGCTTTGCGGGAAAGCGGTCAATTAATAAACCAGCCCCTATCTGTGTAAACCCCGCCATTGCATAAACCATTGAGGCTATAAGGCCAGTAACCGCAACTGAACTAGTTATTCCTGTTAATTGAAGTTCAAAGTACCTAGGAATAATAAACGTCATTGCGCCGAATATGAACCCACCACTTGTGGTTGTTAAGGCAAGGGCCAATAGAGCTCGACGCCATTGCGGTGCAAACACACCGTCGAGTTCATTTGTTTTTTCAGTTTGAATAGTTTCAGGTTCGTCCTGTAATGCTAGTAGAAAAATTACCCCGTATAAAATACATGCAATTCCTGGTAATATGAAAGAAAGTTTCCAATCTGATATTAGTAGTAAATATCCAGTTATTAGCGGTGCTGCAGCCACACCCATATTTCCAAAAACCCCATTTATCCCTAATCTATATCCTAATTTTTTACTGTTTTTTAATAGCATAGCAATTCCCACTGGGTGAAATATTGCTGCAAAAACTCCGATCAGACCTAAGCCTATTGATAATTCCCAAGGAGTGCTGGCAAAACTACAAATTATAGCTGAAATGCCAATGCCAAAATGGAAGATGACCATCAGTACTGATCGTGAATATTTATTAGCTAATATTGACGCTATTGGCGCAGCCGCACCAAAAAGAATGAAACCCAAGACACCAAAAACAATTATTTCTTCATAACCTAGACCAAACTCGCTTCCGGCATCGTATGCTGCTTTTGCAAAAATAAGCATAATAAAATGGTCAATGAAGTGACTGATATTTAGATAAATATCCGCTACATGTTTGTTTTTAATAGTCATTCTAATACGATAGGCTTTCTTAGTGTGAAAGAATAGGTGTGTTATTTGAGTACTTTAAATTATTTCACTGAGAGCATCTTAAGTGCAGATGTCATTTAATTTAATATTAAGGCTTACAGCTCCAGAGCTTCATTCTTTTCTTAGAACTATGTGTAGATTAGATAGTTTGTAATCAGTCTAATAAATGCAAGGCAAAGGTTGATAACCAAATCACTCCCAAGCCTTTTTATCATAAAGAGCTTTTATCATTGGTGATATTGTGAACTCAGATAAGTCTTGGTATTATGCATACAGTTTAAATTAGTAGAGGAAAATAGTTATGTGTGGAATAGTTGGGCTGTTTCTTAAGGATCAATCCTTGATGCCAAGTTTAGGGGAAATGCTTACAAACATGCTTATAACTATGACTGAAAGGGGACCCGATAGTGCTGGAATTGCAATTTATGATTCCGCTTCAAACGCAGATTTAAAGTTGACAGTGCAGTCTGATAATCCTGAAGTTGAATTTGGATTAATTAAAGATAGTCTTTCAGCAATAATAGAATCATCTGTTTCGGTTGAAATTAAAGATACACACGCTGTTATAAAGTTGTCTGGAGAAAAAATGATTTTGGCTCGTCAAGCTTTAGCTAAACTTTGCCCTGGTGTTAGAGTCATGAGTGTTGGCGAAAAAGTAGAGATTTTCAAAGAAGTTGGCCTTCCAAGAGAAGTGGCTGATCGTTTCTTGATTTCAAAAATGTCTGGAAGTCATGGAATTGGTCACACACGAATGGCAACAGAGTCCGCTGTAACAACTATGGGTGCGCATCCATTCTCTACAGGCCAAGATCAATGTTTAGTGCATAATGGGTCGCTGTCTAACCATAATTCTCTTAGAAGAAAACTTAAAAGGCAGGGCGTATTAATTGAAACAGAAAATGACACAGAGGTTGGTGCTGCTTATTTATCTTATAAAATGCAGCAAGGTAGTACTTTAGAGGAAGCACTGGAAAGTTGTCTAAAGGACCTTGATGGCTTTTTTACTTTTGTTGTAGGAACTAAAGATGGTTTTGGGGTTGTTCGAGATCCGATAGCTTGCAAACCTGCGATTATGGCTGAGACAGATCAATATGTTGCTTTTGGTTCGGAGTATCGAGCGTTAGTTGATTTACCAAAGATCGAAAATGCAAAGGTTTGGGAACCAGAACCTGCTACTGTTTATTTTTGGAGTCACTAGAATGCAAGTTTTTGATTTAGAAAGTAATTCTCTTAGGGAGTTAAACGCTACCCTTCATGAACAAAAATCTAATACCAATAAAGGTAAGTGGGAAGTTCAAAACCCAAGAGGAAGGCACGCAATAGCTGTAGGTTTAGACACAGCAATGGATGTCCGAGTGATGGGGTCAACAGGGTATTACTTAGGAGGAATGAATCAGAAAGCACACATTACTGTGGACGGTTCTGTTGGTCCTGGCGTTGCTGAAAATATGATGTCAGGTACCATTACTGTTGAGGGAGATGCTAGTCAGTACGCTGGAGCGACTGGGCATGGAGGGTTGCTAGTTATAAAGGGTAATGCTTCGTCACGCTGTGGGATATCTATGAAGGGAATAGATATAGTGGTTTTTGGAGATGTTGGTCATATGAGTGCGTTCATGGCACAGTCTGGGAACTTGGTGGTTTGTGGAGATGCTGGAGAAGCTTTAGGAGATTCTCTTTATGAAGCCAGATTGTTTGTAAGAGGGTCAGTAAAATCTTTAGGAGCAGACTGTATGGAAAAAGAGATGAGAAAAGAACATTTAGATATCCTCAGTAAGCTGCTTAAGACATCTGGTTCAAAAGCTAAGGCAGAGGAATTTAGGCGTTACGGCTCGGCAAGAAAGCTATATAATTTTAATATTGATAACGCATACTAAGGGGATACTGGTGAAAGATAATAAGAATAATGAATCTCCACGCACTGAACCTGTGCAATCAGCAACATTTTCTAATTCTGTAAATTCAGAAATTAGGCGAGCTGCCGCGACCGGTATATATGATATCAGAGGAGGGGGCGCTAAACGTAAAGTACCTCATTTTGATGATTTACTGTTTCTTGGGGCGTCAATCTCTAGGTACCCATTGGAGGGTTATCGAGAAAAGTGTGAAACTAAGGTCATTTTAGGAACTAGGTTTGCAAAAAATCCTTTGGAGTTAGATATTCCAATAACAATTGCGGGAATGAGTTTTGGTGCCTTATCGGGTAATGCGAAAGAATCTCTGGGGAGAGGTGCTACTTTAGCAGGGACCTCGACAACGACTGGAGATGGAGGAATGACTGAAGAAGAGAGGGAGCACTCTAGTAAACTTGTTTACCAATATTTACCCTCTCGATATGGAATGAATCCTTTGGATCTTCGAAAAGCAGATGCGATAGAGATTGTTGTTGGCCAAGGAGCAAAGCCTGGTGGTGGAGGTATGCTACTGGGACAAAAAATTAGTGATCGTGTGGCTCAAATGAGAAATTTGCCTAAGGGGATTGATCAGCGTTCATCTTGTCGTCACCCTGATTGGACTGGTCCTGACGATTTGGAGATAAAAATACTAGAGCTAAGAGAAATTACGTCATGGAAAATTCCAATATACCTTAAAATAGCAGGTGCTCGTCCGTATTTCGATACAGCCTTGGCTGTAAAAGCTGGGGCTGATGTAGTAGTCTTGGATGGAATGCAAGGTGGGACGGCTGCTACTCAAGATGTATTTATTGAACATGTCGGTTTACCTACCCTCGCTTGTATCAGAGAAGCGGTTAGAGCACTTCAAGATTTAGGGGTTCATCGAGATGTTCAGTTGGTGGTGTCAGGAGGAATACGAAACGGAGCAGATGTAGCAAAAGCAATTGCTCTAGGAGCTGACGCAGTTTCGATCGGTACAGCGGCTTTGATAGCAATTGGAGATAACGATCCAAAGTGGGAAGATGAATATCAAAAGCTGGGTACTACAGCTGGTGCTTATGATGATTGGCACGAAGGAAGAGATCCGGCTGGTATAACAACTCAAGACCCAGCCCTAATGTCGCGCCTTGATCCAATTGAAGGAGGTCGAAGGCTCAGTAATTATTTAAAAGTTTTAACTCTGGAAGCCCAAACAATTGCACGCGCTTGTGGTAAAAATAATATACATAATCTGGAGCCTGAGGATTTGTGTGCAGTCACAATGGAAGCGGCGGCTATGGCACGTGTGCCATTGGCAGGGACAGAGTGGTGGCCGGGGAAAACAGGAGAATTTCTTTAACTAGCATTATATTAATTAACTAAAAAAATTTTAAGGGGAAACAGATGGCAATTGATTTAGCAGCATTCGCAAAAGAGAAAAATGTAAAATACTTTATGGTTTCTTATACTGACCTGTTTGGAGGGCAAAGAGCTAAACTTGTTCCCGCTCAGGCAATAGGTGCAATGCAACATGAAGGTGCTGGATTTGCCGGTTTTTCAACCTATTTAGATCTTACGCCGGCTCATCCTGATATGCTTGCTGTTCCAGACACTAGTGCCGTTATTCAGCTCCCATGGAAACGAGATGTGGCTTGGGTTCCTGCAAATTTAATGATGGATGGAAAAACAGTTGATCAAGCACCAAGAAATGTTTTGAACAAACTTATAAAAACAGCGGCTTTAGAGGGAATGCATGTCAAGACAGGAATAGAAGCAGAGTTTTTTCTGTTGACACCAGAAGGTGATAAAATTTCAGATGAGTACGATACCGCCACAAAGCCATGCTATGATCAACAGGCAATAATGCGGCGATATGATGTCATAGCTGAGATTTGTGATTATATGTTGGAGCTTGGTTGGGGACCTTACCAAAATGATCATGAAGATGCGAATGGGCAATTTGAGATGAATTGGGAGTTTGATGACGTATTAGCTACGGCTGATAAGCACTCGTTTTTTAAGTTTATGACTAAGTCCGTAGCTGAAAAACATGGATTAAAGGCAACATTCATGCCAAAACCAGTGGAAGGTTTGACAGGAAATGGGTGTCACGCACACATTTCTGTTTGGGACGCTCCAGGAGAGAAATCCAAAACGAATGTATTCGCGGATGCACAAAAAGATTTAGGGCTTTCAGATAAAGGCATCAATTTTCTTGGTGGTATAATGAAACATGCATCTGCAATGACGGCGATAACTAACCCTACCGTTAACAGTTATAAGCGAATTAATGCTCCAAGGACGATGTCGGGAGCAACCTGGGCACCCAATACTGTTACTTGGTCAGGAAATAATAGAACTCATATGGTTAGGGTCCCTGGTCCTGGACGTTTTGAGTTGCGTTTACCTGATGGGGCTGCAAACCCTTATCTGCTCCAGGCAGTGATTTTAGCGGCTGGTTTAGATGGCGTTCGTACAAATGCTGATCCTGGAAAAAGGTATGATATTGATATGTATGCAGAGGGTCACAAAGTTAGGGGTGGCCCGAAGTTACCACTTAATATGCTGGATGCAATTCGTGAATTTGATAAAAACAAAGGTCTTAAAAAGGCTTTAGGTGATGAGTTTTCTAATGCGTATGTTAAATTAAAAATGAAAGAGTGGAATTCTTTCTCTTCTCATTTTTCTGTTTGGGAAAAAGAGAATACAATTGATATTTAATTATCTGATTTTTTGTAACTTAAAGTTATAGAAATTTAAACTGAAGTTTTGTGTCCTGTAAATAGGTTACTGTAACCTAATGGTAGTTTTCATAGTGGCCCAAAACGTGAAAGAGAAATAATGATTACTTTTAGAAACCACTATGAGTATTTTTAATAATTATTTAGCTGTTGACTGGTCAGCAAACAGTAAGCCCAAGATTGGTGCAGATAGTATTTGGTTGGCTTGGCTTTCTAGTACATGTGAGCTTTCACTTTTTAACCCTAGAACTCGGTTTGAAGCGTTGGCTCTTATCAAAAGGTTGTTACAAGCCTCGGATGGAAGAGTTTTAGTAGGATTTGATTTTCCTTTCGGTTATCCAAAAGTCTTTTTTGATAATCTTGGTTTTGTTAAATGGTCTGACCTTTGGGCTGACCTATATGAACGAGTAAAAGATGGTGCAAATAACAATAATAATAGATTTGAAGTTGCAAATTATTTCAATTCATTTTTCCCCAAAAACGGTCCGTTCTGGGGCCACCCAATGCCAAATGATGCGAGGTATATTAATATTCCATTTAAAAAACCAGTTGGATATGGTTGTTTTTTACCTAACGAAAAAAGGTCGATTGAAGCTTTAATAAAATCAACAAAAACAGTTTGGCAATTGAACGGAGCTGGATCTGTAGGTGGCCAAGCCCTTCTAGGAATTCCTATTGTAGAGAGTTTGAGAAAATCTGTTTCAACCTCTATTTGGCCATTTGAATCCTGCAGTTCCAAAGTAGTATGTGCAGAAATATACCCTTCAATGTATAAGATTGAAAACACCGAAATAATTAAGGATGCTAATCAGGTGACGGCAGTTGTGAAAAAACTACACGCTTTGGATGTTAAAGGAGAGCTGGAACAAATAATGAGTATTCCAAGTAAATTAAAAGGATCAGAATGCACTCATGAAGGTTGGATTTTGGGGGCAGTAAATTAGATAGTGTCTGCTTCTCAAATGTTAGGCGAAGAGCAAAAATTGAGAGTTTGATTTATCGATGCAGCATTTAGGTACTAGAATAATACATACTTGTGGTCTGATTGCACAAATATATCGTTATTGAAATAACTCCTTTAGGTAAAGAAATGTAAATAAAGGATATATAAAAGTTAAATTAATTTAATGTATAGCAAAGCAAGATATATTTTTCAACGTAAACACCTTTTAGAGCCTCTGGTATTGACTGTACGCTGTGGATAAAGTTAAAGGACTGCATTGTGGTTCCTTAGCTCAGCTGGATAGAGCAACTGCCTTCTAAGCAGTAGGTCACTGGTTCGAATCCAGTAGGGATCACCATTTACCTCATTCACGTAAGTTATCTTCCCATGACATTTTTTTGAGATAAATTTCTCAAAAATTGTTTAAACTCTTAAAGTTAACTAGCCATTATTTCTGCAAACTTATTAAATTTATATGCACGAAAATATCATCAAAAATGCATATTATTAACTTAACTAATGACTGGTTAAGTCTTTTAATAATATTAGAAATAGGGAAAAAATATGAGAAACGTTTTATTGGCAGTAGCATTTTTTACCTTTACCAACGCAGTGATTGCGGGAGGTATGCCAGGCGAAGAACCTGAAGTTAAAAAGGAAGTAATAGTAGAAACAGTTATAGCTGAAGAGCCTAAAGGGTCTTTTGCTAAATTTATTTTTCTTCTACTCTTATTTGCACTCTGAGACCATAGAACTTTTATCATTAGCGTGTAGAGCTATACTTAAAGGTTAAGTAAGTTATTATAAATTACATGAGGGTAATAAAAGTATGTTAAAAAGGGACCGCGCTAAGTTTGTTCTAAACAGGTTAAATGAACTTTACCCTGAGACTCCAGTACCACTTAATCATAAAAACAATTTTGAGCTACTAGTGGCTGTATTGCTCAGCGCGCAGTGCACAGATGAGCGAGTCAATAAAGTTACTCCAGCGTTATTCTCTGAAGCGAGTAACGCTCATGATATGCAATTTGTTCCGATAAATACAATCTACAACATTATAAGACCATGCGGGTTGGCACCTCAAAAGTCGAAAGCAATTTCTGGACTCTCTAAAATTCTAGTTGAGAAATATCAGGGTAATGTACCGGAAGACTTACAAGCCTTAGAGACGCTTCCGGGAGTGGGCCATAAGACAGCCAGTGTCGTAATTTCTCAGGGTTTTGGGCAACCAGCATTTCCTGTAGATACCCACATTCATCGATTAGCACAAAGGTGGGGTTTAACAAAGGGTAAGAATGTAAAGGTTACTGAGCATGATTTAAAAAAGCTTTTTCCAAAAGACTCATGGAATAAACTTCATTTGCAGATTATTTTTTATGGTAGAGAGTTCTGTACTGCGAGAGGCTGTGATGGGAGAGTTTGCGATATTTGTGTGAGTTGCTATCCAAATCGAAAATCTGCTTTCAAGGCACATAAACCTTAAAAATCTGCAAAATTAGAGTTTATAGAGATTTTTTTCCCTGTTTCAGCAGCCTTTGCAATGGACTCCATCGTGGATACCCCTATTAACGCCTCTGAAATTTTAACAGGGTATATACTTTTACCACGAACAGATTGTGCAAAAGTATCTAATTCCATTGCCAATGTATCAACAATTTCAAAGTCAGTTTCTTCAGTTTCACTATTTATTATATTTAACTCAAGCCGATGTTGAGTTGGTAAAAAAGCTGAACCCTTAGAGCCGTAGAGGTGCAGTTTCCAGGTGGGAGAGGTGGCTGTCATTGTTGTTAAACTTGCTGTAGCACCTGATGTAAACTCAATCAGGACTGTGGTTGTGTCATCAACGAGGGAGGTTACAACTCTTCGACTACTGTAAGCCATCACAGTTTTTACTGTTCCTAGGAGGTGGACCATTAAATCAAGAATATGGATCCCCATGGCTCCCATGCCTCCGGCAGGATTCTCTTCGTTAGAACCTCTCCACATGTCTGCAGTGTGGTTGTATCCAAATGATCCAGAAAAATTTCCTTCTATATGCAGAGCTGTTCCAAGTTTTTGTGATACTAGTAATTCTTCTAGTTGGTTATAGGCTGGTAGAAATCGACGATTAAATCCAACAGCCAATTTAACTCCAGCATCCTTACATGCAGTTGCAGCATCAATCCCATCTTTAAGAGAAAGGGTATAAGGTTTCTCGACAAACACATGCTTTCCTGCCGCTGCTGCAGATTTTATTTGATTGCAATGCTGACTATGGGGCGTTGCCAAGACTACTGCTTCAATAGCATCATTACTTAATATATCCTCAAAACTATCAGCTAAAGTTAAATTATTTTTAATACAGTACTCTACCACTTTGCTTTTGGTTCGAGTCATTGCGTGTGTAAATAATAAACCATTTTCAGGGTCTGCTATGGCGCTATCTACCAGGTTTTGCCCCCATCGCCCAAGACCAATAATTGCTGCTGTAACTTTTGTATCTTTACCCATAATCTTTGTAATCCCATTCTAATATTAGAGAATTAACTATCATCTTATTAGAGTTAACTCAGTTAAGTAATTAATTTTTTGAAATAACTTATAAATCCTTGCAAATTCTTAGAGAGTCTAAAATCGCACAGTGAATGTCACGACTATTAACCGCATCTCCAACCCTGTAGAGATGGTAACCTTTTCCAGAAAACATAGGTTGAGGTTTGCCACTTGCCATAGCTTCGATATCGACGACTCCTCGATTGAGTGACTTTTCTTTTATTGAATAAAATATCTCATCATTTGGAAGAGTGCCTGCTTCAAGGACTAAGTTATTTGTAATATGAGCGATTGTCTTGGCGGTATGAGTATTACGAAGGCTAACCTTTATTTGATTACCATGAGGCTCAGCGCTTATTAATTCATGATCCACTTGAACTTTTACACCTTTTTTATAAAAGCGCTTCATAAAGGGAGAAATTTCCATTCGCATTGCTTCCATGCCAATTGTGGCATCTTGAGTGTTTAGTATCACATCTACATTTTTGTCAGAGATATAATCGGCTGCAGCAAGAGAAACATTCCTCCCAGTTTGGTCATGAATAAAAACTGATCCTTCCATTTTTGCATGACCGGATAGGATATCCCACGTAGAAAGAACCTTTGCATTTCCTTTGACCCATTCAATGTTAGGGTGACCTCCTGTGGCTATAATAACAATGTCTGGGTTTTGACTAATGATATCTACTTCCTCGACATACTTGTTCAGGTGAATTTCCACCCCTAAAACACTACACTCATTAGTTAGCCAGTCGACTATTCCTAAAATATCTGTTCTCCAGCTGACTTTCCCTGCAAGTATAACTTGACCTCCTAATTGAGTACTTGCTTCGAAAAGGATAACTTTGTGCCCTCGCTCAGCACATACTCTTGCTGCTTCAAGGCCTGCCGGCCCACCACCGACAACAACTACTTTCTTCTGATAAGTTACTGATGATACTTTATGAGGGAGACTTTTTTCCCGAGCCGTAGCTGGGTTTTGGATACATAATCTGTGATTTGAACAGTAGGTGGCACCTACGCAAGTTCTAATCCTTTCTTCTTGGTTTGTATTGATTTTTTGTACAATATAAGGGTCAGCTATGTGAGCACGTGTCATTCCGACCAAATCAATCAAATTCTCTTTTATCGCATGCCTTGCTGTTGCAAGGTCATTAATTCGAGTGGCATGGAAAACAGGAAGGTTAAGTTCTTTTTTAAACCTACCGGCCTGCTCAATGAAGGGTGATAATACTGAGGCCATGCCTGGCATAGAGTTTGCTGAGAGCCGGGGTAGGGTGTCTATTCCGCCAGAAACTAGATTTAAGAAATCTACTACTCCATCTTCCTTTAATTTTTGAGCTATCATTAGGTTGTCAAATTCTGATAAGCCAGTTTTTCCATTACCTTCTTGTGTCATCGTCATACGGATACCTAGTAAGAAATCCGAGCCTACAGCTTTCCGCATAGCAGTATATACCATTCTACCAAACCGCATACGATTGATTAAAGAGCCACCATATGAGTCTGTTCTCTGGTTAGTTTCTAGAGACCAAAATTGTTCTATTAAATGACCTGATGCCATAACTTCTAAGCCATCTAAACCACCTTCCTTACACCTTAAAGCTGCATCAGAAAAAGATTTGACTATTCTATATATATCATCTTCATCCATTGCTCTGGGTATCCCTCTATGTAGGGTTTCCCTTATTGCAGATGGTGCGACACTCGGAAGCCAATGGCCAGCAGTAGAGTTTGTACGTCTTCCAAGATGAGTTATTTGCGTTAGTAATAATGCTTCGTGTTTGTGATAAACATTGGAAAGATCTTGGAAGAATGGTATTATGCTATCATCTATAATTAGTTGATCAAATACTGGGGCTGTGTCTAAGGAAACAGTGCCGGAGCCCCCAACAAAGGATAACCCAATTCCCCCCTTTGCTTTTTCTTGTTGGTATAAAAAAGTTGTCTCTGTAGGCTTACCACTTTCTGCATAGCTCAGGGCATGACCTGTGCTAAATATTCTATTTTTTACTAACTTAGAACCTAACTTGAAGGGTTGTAGTAAAGGATCATTCTTCATAATGATTATATTCATTAAAAAAAATCGAGAGGCAAGTATATATATATAAGGTTTTTTAGTATTTTTGAGACTTTTATAATATTATAAGTAAGGTTAAACCCCATGAAGAATGCTTTTGTAGAGTTTAAGTGCGGAACCGCACCTTAAAAAGTGCTCCACCTAGAGCTTTAGATCTTCCAGTAATAATTTCTCCATTATGAGCCTCTACAATTTGTTTACAGATAAAAAGCCCTAACCCAGAGCTATTTTTTTTCAAGTTCTCCCCTGAACGATTTGTATAAAACCTTTCAAAGACGCGTTCAGTTAACGCATCAGGAATGCCAGGCCCGGAGTCCTCTATTGTTAATTCAACAACCCTTCTAAATGACTTTCTTAAGGTGATACTTATTGAACTCTTTTGAGGACTAAAAGTAATTGCATTTTCTATTAAGTTCACGACAACTTGGCCAAGTCTATCAGGCAGTCCAAGGAAAGTTATTTTTGGAGTTATTTTTGGATTGAGCTCTACATCTCTTTCGTTGGCTACGCCCGTCATGTTTATTACGATTTCGTTAATTAATGTTGAAAGATTAAATCGCTCCCATTTTGCTTGTACAAGCTCTGAGTCCACTAACGCAGAATCTGAAATTTCGGAGATTAAGCGGTTCATCCTACCAGCTTGCTTTGCAATTGTTTCGAGAGCCTCTCTCACAGAGGATTCTTCTGGTATTGGGATATTCTCCAAGTTGGCCACTATTGATGCTAGAGGGTTTTTTAATTCATGAGAAACGTCAGCGGCAAATACCTCTTTGTCAGCGAATAACGAAGCTAACCTTCCGTTCAGTATTAGCAAATTCCGATAGAGTAATCCAACTTCATCCTTACGGTGTTCTAACCCTGGAACTTTAAAGTTAAATAGGTCCTCTGAGACATTTTTCTTTCTTATGCTTTTATTTAGCTTCCTGGAAAGTCTTCGGAGAGGTAACGCTATAGAGAAAGCAAGTATTAACCCAAATAATATTGTTAGGCCACTGATAGAAAGGAGTACGAATAACCGCCCAGTATTCCTTGCAAAATATGATGCCTTAATATTGTAACGGTCAATCAAGTCTATAGTTGCTACTGTTTGATCGTTTATTTTAAATGGTACTATTAAACGTAACTCATATTTTTCTAGCCCATCCCGTATAACATGTTTTAAAGGCTCCTGGCTTGTCGTCTCTATTTGTATTTCAGAAGTAAGTATATTACGATCCCAAAGCTTTTTACTAAGCCTAAAAATAAAACTTAAGATATCAAGGTTCACTAATACTTTGTCCACGATGGGTGAAACATTTTCTAAGAGGGGTTGAACCATTATATTTGATATGAGGTTTGGTTCGGTTCCATTAAAGTAAGGCTTTGGTAACTCCACTAGTTGACCCTTAATATAAGGGCGAATAATTAGGTTTTCATGAACACTCCTAGGAAGTAGCTGTAGTTTTTGTAAAATCCTTGTACTTTTATCATGGTGTGTTGAAAATGAATCCTCAAGAATAGGCCTAATCATCTCTGTGACAAAGTACGAACGTTCGTCTAGGATTTCTTTTCTTTGACTTATCTCAACCTCAGCAGTGTCTTCGGTAACCATTAGAAAAACTAGAAGTAAGATATTAAAGCTTAATATTAAAAAAAATATTTTTGTTAGGATACTTCTAAACATACTAAACTTTAAGTTTGTAGCCTAGACCATGAACCGTAGATATAATATCGCAGGTTGGATCTACTTGCTTTAATTTATTCCGGATGTTTCGAACGTGACTATCTATGGTTCTGTCACTGACATATATTGTTCCGTCATATGCTGCGTCCATTAGTTGCGAGCGGCTTTTCACTAATCCGGGCCTTTTTGCAAGAGATAAGAGCAGCATACTTTCGGTAACAGTTAGGTTGACTGGTAGTTTTTTCCAAGTAACCAAATGGCGCTCTTTGTTAATTTCTAACTCAGACGTTTTGATAGTTTTTGTTTCAAGGTCAGGTATGCTGACTTCATGTCTCCTAAGTACTGCTGTAACGCGAGCAAGTAATAAATGTTTGCTGAAGGGTTTTGTTATATAGTCATCAGCCCCTAGAGTGAAACCAATCAGCTCATCCTGCTCTTCATTTTTGGATGATAAGAAAATAATTGGTAATACTGGCTTTTTTAACCTGACCTCTTTTAAAAGTTGATGACCGTTAAGTTCGGGCATTTTGATGTCAAAAATGGCTAAATCACAATCATTTTCATTTAGAAAATCACTAGCTTTAAGGCTAGACTGAAATGCTGATACTTTATGGCCTTCTGATTCCAGCTGTTCTGTTAATGGCTTGAGGACAGAAATATCATCATCTACAAGTACAATATAAGCCATAAGTAACCTCAATTTTATATAATCTAATTATACTATGCGTCAATTTTTTTTTTAAGTGAACCTTAAAGACATAACAGCAAGACTTCTGCACAATCTTTTACATTATATGCACAACTACCACGTATTTAATGCACATACATTTATTAGCTTTAGGATCAGGCAGGTTTAATTATTTTGAGAAACACTTTTTTTTATTTTTGTGTGTTAGCTCTTATTTTTAATAATCTGTCGAGCAGTCTATCTTGGTAAAATAGAAGGTGTATTCCTCCCTGACACCTCTTCACCTATGGACAATCCCATGACAAAGTACCCTCCAAACCTTTGTCATGGGAAAACTATATCTTTGATTGAGAATAGCCTGAGAGCACGATTTTATATTTACGAGTTTGTCATTGGTTTAGAATAACTATTATAATAGATGCACTGCGCCGATTTTTATATTCCGGTATTCACAGAAAGAAACTGATGTCACAAAAAGATACTGGGCCCTCGATTGAAAACCTTAAATGTAATTTTGTAAGTGGGGCCGTTTTGCATCGCTTTCGGTTTGGTGGAGGTCGTAAGCAAGATTTACCAAAAGCAGCTGGTCTGCGGGGTGGTAAAACACCGGAGATTGTTGATGCAACGGCAGGGCTTGGAAAAGACGCATTTTTACTTGCCTCTTTAGGAGCTAGGGTTACATTAATTGAACGCTCAGAGCTAATGCACGAGCTCTTAAAGAAAGGTATGGAGGACGCCCTTAAAGTTGGAGGGGACGTTGCGGAAGTAGTTAAACGAATGAAACTTATTCACGGCGATGCACGCGAGATCTTAAAGTATCTTTCCCCTGAAGTTATAATGATTGATCCAATGCATCCGCCTCGAAAGAAAAGTGCTTTGGTGAACAGTGAAATGCGTCTTGTTCGCGAAATTGTTGGAGATGACACCGATTACCCTGTATTAATTAAAGTTGCCTTAAAAATGGCGAGCAATAGGGTCGTTCTGAAGCTACCTCGGTATGCAGAATCAGTAGGGGGTATTAAAGAAGTTTCCCATCAAATTTTAGGAAAATCTACGAGGTACGATGTCTTTATGACTACTTAGTTTGTTGGAAAGTATTGCTTCTTAGATGACTTGCAAATTATATCTAAGTGTAGAAATGGGTTAAAGATTATTTAATGAGGTTTGAGTAAATGCGTATTTTAGTATTATTAATTTCTTTTTTCATACAAGTAAGTGTGACGTATGCTTATACGCCAGATTTGATATGTAATTATACTGAGAAAACAGAAACCGCATCCGTCAAAATTAATGAAGATTTGAAAACAGTAACTTGGAAAGTGAAAAACAAAAAGACACATGAGCTAAAAATAGTCGAATCTAATGAATACTATATAAAAGCCAGAGGTTTTAACATCATTCTTAGCATTGAACGTCTAGCCAAGACATTTATAGTTGCCTTAGCTAGCCTTAACGAGAGCGACGAATTAGGGGCTGAATATTTTACTGGAGTATGCTCATAGAAAAATTATTTTAAAAACTACATGGAATGTATTGGCTTTAAACTTGAAGTTGGAACTCCGGAAAATACAGTGTCTATTACTTTAATATCGCGTAAGTTTTGCGGTTTTAAATTAAAAGGATCACTATCTATAATACACAAATCAGCTTTTTTCCCCGTTTCTATTGATCCTATCTCTTTTTCTAATTTTAGAATATAAGCCGCACCCAAAGTTATACAGTATAGTGCTTGCTGAAGGTTTATTTGCTGAGTTGAACCCAGTATTCTTCCTTTTTCTGTTATCCTGTTGATAGCACACCAAGCGGTTATCAAAGGTGCTAGAGGAGTAACAGGAGCATCAGAATGTATAGCAAAATTATTAGAAAATACCTCTGAAGCATCTCTGCATGCATCCATCCTATTAGCTCTATCTGGGCCTAAAGTAGTTTTCCAATGTACGTCTCCAAAGTAGTGGAGATGATTGGCAAATAGATTCACGCATATACCTAATTTATTCATACGAATAAAATCCATGCGGTCGGCCAATTGGACATGTTCCAGAGTATGTCGATGATCTGCATCTGGATGGGCACGAATGGCATCCTCTAGTGCGTCGGTTGCGTAATCTGAAGCCTGATCGCCATTGGTATGTATATGCATTTTCACGCCAGCTTTATGTAGTTCAAATACCGCTTTCCTAAAGTGAGTATCTTCCATGTTGTAAATGCCATTATCTGGGCCATTGTAATACCCTGGTTCATTAAGTTTTGCTGTAAACCCTTGAATGGCACCGTCTGTAAAAAGCTTTGCTGTTCCCAAACGCAATTTATCGGTAGATTGTGGTTTTAACTCTGTAGCTCTTTTGGCTTCAAGTGCCGGATCACCACGCATAGCATTCATTATAGGAACGTACCTCACCGGAAAATTTTTATCAGAGGTTACTTTTTGTAGCATTGCAACTTCTGGAGGGTCTAGGTCAGATAGTAGGTCCGCTATCGTAGTCACGCCTACATTCTTTGCCATCGTTGCGTAGTTTCTTACGGCACTAGGTTTGGTGGATAGCTCTCCGATTGTTATGCCTCCGATACTAAGTGCTGGCTCCATAGCAGCAAATTCCTGTAATTCGCCATTGGGCTGCCCATCGGGACCTTTCACAATTCCCTCAATATTGAGACCGGCACTAATGCCACTTTTATCAAGCGCCAAAGTATTAACAGTTGCTAAATGAAAATTTGAATGAACCACTATCACTGGTCTCTCTGTAGAAACTTCATTTAACTCTAATTTGCTTAGTCTTGGGCTATCCAAGAAGTTAGGATCAAAACCCCAACCAACTATTGGCCCATTTCCAGGTACTTGACGTAACTTTTTTATTAGAGCTTCTTTTGTAGGTAGGCCTTTGACGATGTTCCCGGCTGGATCTGTTCGATCATAGTGTCCACAATAAATATTGGCCCACACACCACCCGCTGATACATGTGCGTGTGCCTCAATTAATCCCGGCAAAATAACATTATCCTGATATGTATCATTTTGAATGATATTTCCCCAACCATCCGCACAGTTTTTGTCCCCAACCGCTAAAATTATACCATCCCTAACTGCGACATGGGTTGCTTCAGGATTGTTGTGGTCCATTGTGATTATCTTTTTAGCTTTAAAAACTGTGATTTGATTGCTCATCTATTTTCCTTTATGAGTTTTTGATACTTCGACTGAGTTAAGTTTGCACTGGTTTAAATTCTTTTCCATTTGGCCCTAACCTCACTCCTAAACGTAGTTTTGTGTAGGAAATTTTATCTACCTTTACAGGGTTTTGTCCTGGAGCTTCTGCAAACAAAACCGCATGAGATATTGGTTCATAGTCTGCAAGAAAGTGGATAGCACTTTTTACAACGATTATACTATGGTCTTTCGGGTCGTAACCGATATGTTTAAAAATAGCTTGATCTGCATTCTGGGCTCGATTTGAACCTAATACAATTATTAATTCAGATTCTAAACCTAAATTAACGTGGATGGCCGCCATTTTCCCAAGGTTAGCATTTACTCCAAAACTATACGGCCCCTTACATGTAAATCTCCCGTCAGAAAGATTTTTTACTATGCCAGTAATTTTAAGAGACGGGCCATTTTCTTTAGGAAAACGTCCACCAATATCTAGTGTGATTTTTTGATCAACCCCTGCGTTATGGCAAGCTTCGGCCGCATCTGGATCCCAAAACATACCAACAAGTGCAGGTATCTTATGCTTCAGAAGCTTACTTATTAAACCGGTGCTGTCACCAGATGCTCCGGCGCCTGGATTATCCTGAGGATCAGCAATAATTATAGGCTTATTAGCGGATTTTGATAGCTCATGGGCTTTTAATATTGCCTGATCTCCATCAATAAGATGGTCATCAAATAAAGATTCCGATGAATGGATTTCATCCAACATAAATTGAGCTGTTTTTTCAGCTTCATTTTTATCAGTACCACAGACAAACAATGAAATTCCGCAGTTAGGTATGTCGGCTGGAGCAAATCCAAACGCCATGTCTACAGAAATAACATTAGTGTCGAGCGCCTCAAGTTTGTTATAAAGTGTTCTACCTGGCTCTCTCATAGTTGATTGAGAGGTAACTGGGGGTATGAAGTTTGCCTGCTTAAATACCTTAAATATTGGTTTTGTTGTGGTTAAAACTGTCTTTAGTAAAATAGCAGCCCTTTTCCCAGTTTCAGCCATATCTACATGGGGGTAGGTTCTGTAGATTGTTGTTGCATTTACAAGATTTATGAAACCTGGACTTATGTTTCCATGAAGGTCGAGGCTTGTGACTATAGGTAGGTCAGGTCCAACTAAGTCCCTAACACGCTTCATTAACTCCTCTTCTCCGTCATCATACATTTCAGTGACCATTGCACCATGAAGGTCAAAATAGAGACCATCTAATTTCCCAGCATTTTCTATTCCATTTAATATAGAGTCACTAATTCGATCGAATGCGTCTTGAGACACTAAGCCTCCAGGCTCTGCAGAAGCATAAGATAGAGGAATTAGGTCAAACTCTGACCCAGCTTCCATGAAGCCACTAATAGGAATATTTTGTCCAGAACATTCTTTTTTTATAGAATCTCCCACTGTGAAAGGCACCATGTTTCCAGGGCTTTCAAAATCTTTAAATTGGGTAGAAAATGGTGCAAAAGTGTTAGTTTCATGTTGAAAACCAGCGAATCCGATTCGGTAATTGAGTGACATAATTTTTCATCCTAGGGTGTTTAAGGCTCCTATTTCTCATCATATACGATAAGTTTGTCAAACATTTTATCTGGTTACTTGTTGTTTTAATCAACCTACTGTTTAATTTGGGTATATATTAAATATATTAATTAGTTTTTTGATTTTATTTTCTTTAAACCCTTGACATTCCGTGTCAAAAAACCTGTTTATTGGGGTCTATTCACTTCCAGAAAAGCATATTGGAGTCTTAACTTTAATGTGTCTGGTTTATTTAGAATGAAGGGAAATACAATATGTTTAATATACTTACTAATGTAAGGGGACGGATCGTTGGTGGTCTTACAGCCTTACTTATGGGGGGGATGAGTGTATTCTCATTTGCTCATGCAGGTGGGCATGAATCCGTACTTAGAGTGATTCCGCACGCTGATCTAAAAAATCTAGACCCAATTTGGACTACTGCATATATTAGTCGAAATCACGGTTATCTAATCTATGATACATTATTTGCGATGGACTCAGACTTTAATGTTCAACCTCAAATGGTTGATACATACACTAAATCTGACGATGGCATGAATTGGTCGTTCACTTTGCGTGATGGTTTAACGTGGCACAACGGTGATGCAGTTACTGCAGCAGACTGTGTAGCTTCGCTAGCGCGTTGGGGTAAACGAGATGGAATGGGACAAGCTCTCATGACAGCTATGGGTAGTATGACAGCTGTAGATGATAAAACATTTACATTTGAGCTCGCTAAGCCATTCGGTCTAGTGCTAGAATCAATCGGAAAAATTTCGTCTAATGTTCCATTCATGATGCCAGCTTCAGTCGCTGCGACAGATGCTTTCGAGCAGATCACTGACTTCACAGGATCTGGACCTTTCATGTTTAGTAAAGATGATTGGGTGCCTGGTAGCACAGTTGAGTACACGAAATTTGAGGGTTATAACCCACGTAGTGAGCCAGCATCAGCTGCCGCTGGTGGTAAGTTAGCACTTGTTGATAAAGTTATCTGGACATACTTCCCAGACCAAATGACAGCTATGAACGCTTTACAAACTGGTGAAGTTGACTTTTTTGAGTCTCCAGCAAATGACCTTGCGCCACTTATGTCAGCTAACCCTGATATAACAGTAGAGGTTAATGATCCACTAGGAAATATCGGTTTCTTAAGGTTCAACCATGTTCTACCTCCATTTGATAACGTTGAAATCAGACGTGCTGCTTTGATGGCTGTTAAACAAGAAGATTACTTGGCAGCTGCAGTTGGTGATCAAGCCTACTGGTCAACTTGTTACTCAGTCTTCCCATGTGGTACGCCCATGGCATCTGACATAGCAAATGACATCATTCAGGTTGCAGACACTGGTAAAGCAAAAGCAGCGCTTACAGCAGCAGGTTATGATGGTACTCCAGTAATAATCATGCAGCCAACTGATATTCCAGTTCTTTCGAACTTCTCATTGGTTACAGCGCAAAAGCTTAGAGAAGCTGGATTTACAGTTGAAGTACAAGCTATGGACTGGTCAACACTTACTTCTCGTAGAGCAAAAAGAGATCCAGTATCTGAAGGTGGATGGAATATTTTCCACACTTGGTGGATTGGTGCTGACATTATGAACCCAACTTCTATCGCGTTTTCAGGAAACCCTGACGCTGGTTGGTTCGGTTGGCCGACAGATCCAGTATCTGAAGCTGCGCGGACTAAATTCTTCGTTGCGGGTTCTTTGGCAGAGCAACAAGAGCTATCGTCTATTGTTCAAAATCAAGCTTGGACAAATGCGTTCTCTGGTCACTTAGGTCAGTTCTTTTCACCTGTTGCATATCGTAACAACGTGAAAGGTCTTATTAAGTCTCCAGTACAGTTCTTCTGGAACATCTCTAAATAAGACTTCTAAAAAACGCTGGTCGCCCGTATTTGGGCGATCAGCTATCTAAAAATTAGAAACATTCATAATAGTCGGAGATAACTAATGTTTTACGTTATAAAGCGAATCCTTGCCACAATCCCAGTGATGGTTGTAGTAGCATTATTCGTTTTTTGTATAATTCGTTTGGGTCCTGGAGACCCGGCGTCAGTTATCGCTGGAGATTACGCCACGGCCGAAGATATTCAGGAGATTCGGATTAAACTTGGGCTTGCAGATCCTATACCTGTTCAAATGGGTAAATGGTTTGTGCAACTTGCTTCTGGTGATCTTGGAAAATCATACCACTCTAATATGCAAGTAACAAAGTTAATATCACAAAGACTAGAGCCGACCCTGTTATTGGCGGCAACAACAATAATTCTTACCATTTTAGTGGCTGTCCCCTTAGGTACGTTGGCAGCTTATAAAGCTGGTAGTTGGGTTGATAAATTTGTTATGGTTTTTTCAGTGGCAGGGTTTTCAATACCTGTTTTTGTACTTGGATATATCCTAGTTTATATTTTTGCTATGGAATTACGATGGTTGCCGGTTCAGGGATACCGAAGTCCCTTTGACGACAGTTTTTTACAGTTTGTAAAACACATAACAATGCCCGCTGTCACTCTAAGTGTTATATATATTGCTCTGATATCGCGAATGACGCGAGCTTCAGTTGTGGAGGTTCTTAATGAAGATTATGTCAGAACTGCCCGTGCAAAGGGTCAAAGTGAATTCAAGATTTTACTGAGACACGCATTACCAAATGCGGCAGTTCCGATAGTAACAGTTCTTGGAATAAGTATTGCTCTCATGATTGGTGGGGTGGTTGTAACAGAAAGTGTTTATAACATACCAGGGCTTGGGCGCTTAGTGCTGGATGCAGTCCTATCTCGCGATTATGGTGTGATCCAAGGCTTAATTCTATTCTTTAGTTTCATATACATTTTTATCAATTTATTAATCGATCTAAGTTATACACTTATAGACCCAAGGATAAGATACTAATGGCAGATACATCAGCACTTACATTAAAAGAAGATCCTAGTATCTTCAAAATAATATATGGAAACAAGGGGTTAATGACAGGTTTAGTTATCTTAGCTGTGTTAACCTTGATCGCATTATTTGGGCCAATATTTACAGAAAGTCCTACCTCAATAAACCCTATGATAAGAATTAAACCACCCAGTGCTGACATGTGGTTTGGAACAGATCCTTTGGGTAGAGATATATTTGCAAGATCTATTTGGGGTGGCAGGATATCACTTTCAGTGGGCGTGGCTGTTGCCGTGGTTGCAGTAGGTTTTGGTTTAGTGTTGGGCCTTTTGGCTGGTTATATACGGGTACTTGATGCAATCATAATGAGAGTTATGGATGGCCTTATGGCGATACCTGGTATTCTTCTTGCTATAGCACTAATATCTCTAACAGGTGCCACATTATTCACAGTGATCGTAGCTATTACTATTCCAGAAATACCAAGGGTAGTTCGTTTAGTTCGCTCTGTTGTGCTTACCGTTCGAGAGGAAGCTTATGTGGAGGCAGCAATAGCTGCAGGAACAAAGCTCCCTAGTATTATGATAAGACATATTCTACCAAACACAATTGCCCCCTTAATTGTTCAGGCTACATATGTGTGTGCGTCTGCAATGTTAACGGAAAGTATATTGGGTTTCCTTGGAGCTGGTATTCCACCAGAAATTCCTAGTTGGGGTAACATAATGTCTGAGGGAAGAACTTATTTCCAACTCTGCCCTTGGATAATATTTTTCCCTGGAGTGGCGTTAGGTGTGACAGTTATGTCTGTGAATATTGTAGGAGATGGTCTGAGAGATACGTTAGATCCGCGAATTGCGAAGAAGATGTAAACGACTAATAACACCGTAAAGAAAGCTATATAAGATGGTCTTAAAGATTGAAAACCTAACAGTGAAACTTCCAAAGGGAGCAGACAGAGAGTTCGCCATAGAGGATGTTAGTCTTAACGTTGATAAAGGTGAAATTGTTTGTGTTGTTGGAGAATCTGGTTCGGGTAAGTCTGTTACTGCATTTACGATTATGGGACTTATACCCCGTAAAGAATTGACCCCTACAGCTGGAAAAATCTTACTAGAAGGTGAAGATCTTTTAACTAAAGATAACGCCGAAATGAGAAAGTTTCGAGGTAGCCGGATAGGGATGATTTTTCAAGAGCCTATGACAGCCTTGAACCCAGTTATGAAGGTAGGAAAGCAAATAGAAGAGCTTCTCACTATCCATACGAAGCATAACGAACAAGAACGAAAAAAAATTATACTCGAAGCAATGGATGCAGTAAAATTACCTGATCCATCAAAAATATTTAATACCTATCCGCACCAGCTTTCAGGGGGGCAGCGTCAGCGAATTATGATTGCAATGGCACTTGTTCTTGAACCAAACCTTCTAATAGCTGATGAGCCAACTACTGCTTTGGACGTGACTACACAGGCTGAAGTTTTAGCATTAGTGAAGGAAATTCAGCGAATTAAGGGAATGGGTGTTCTATTTATTACGCATGATTTTGGTGTGGTAGCTGATATTGCTGACAGGGTAGTCGTTATGCAAAATGGCCTTGTTGTTGAAGAGGGAAGCCGAGACAAAATCCTTCATTCTCCTGAACACCCTTATACGCAGATGTTAATTAATTCTGTGCCGTCTCTAGATCCACCAGATAGATCTATGGAAAATGTCCAAGATACAAAAGTTGTTCAGATGTCATCAGTACATAAAACTTACGGAAGTTTAGGTATATTTGGTAGAGGCAGAACGGTAAAAGCCGTTCAGGACGTTTCCTTAGACCTCCATGGTGGAGAGCTAGTTGGAATCGTTGGAGAGTCTGGTTCTGGGAAATCCACATTAGCTAGATGTCTTGTTAGACTAATTGATCCCACAGACGGGGGTATAATGATTAATGGAAAAGATATTTCTACCCTTTCTAGAAGTCATTTAAGGCCCCAAAGGAACGAATTTCAAATTGTATTCCAAGACCCTTATCGCTCCTTGAATCCAAGAAGGACAATTGAGCAATCCCTTATAGAGGGTCCAATGAACTTTGGTATGGGGAGGACTGAGGCCGTTGCTAAGGCACGCGAGGTTCTAGAAATTGTTGGTATTTCGCCTGATGCAATGGGGAGGTTTCCACATCAATTTTCGGGAGGTCAACGGCAACGTATTTGTATAGCTCGGGCAGTTGTAATGGAACCAAAACTTATAGTAGCTGATGAGGCAGTATCAGCTCTTGATGTGTCTGTTCAAAGGCAAGTTTTAGATTTATTTCTTGATATTAGACAGCGTTTTGGCATGGCAATGCTATTTATCACTCATGATTTACGTGTTGCAGCACAAGTTTGCGACAGAGTAGTAGTAATGCAACATGGTAAGGTGGTTGAACAGGGAAAAACTACTGATGTTTATAATAACCCTCAACATCCATATACTAAAGAATTGCTTGCAGCGGCTCCCGGTCGAGATGTGAAGTTTAATCAACTTTAGTAAGTTTCATGTTCTAGAAAATAAGATTAAAATCTTATTTACAGTTAATTGTATTGTTGTGCGTTAACGCTAACAACGCTATCAGGCCATTAGCTAGTATAAACTTTATAATAATGAGGGACTGTTCAATGGATATGGGATTAGACAAAAAAAACGCGTTAGTAATGTCTTCTAGTAGAGGTCTTGGGCTGGGGATTGCAGAAGCATTGGCAGATGAAGGTGTTAATGTCCTTTTAACTGGAAGATCAGAAGATAAATTAAAAGAAAATATAGAGAAGATCAATAATCGTAATGGGGGTAAAGCATATTACGTAAGAGTAGACTTGAATCAACTGGAATCAGTTACGCTTATTTACGCCGCAGTCCAAAAGTTTTTGGGGGGAGCAGATATATTAGTTAACAACACAGGTGGGCCACCCCCTGGGAAAATGGTGGATGTTGATATTGCTGCATTACCCGGCCAGCTAGAGGCAATGGTTACCAGGGTAGTACAAATTACAGATAAGTTATTACCTCATATGCGTGAACAAAAATGGGGTCGAATAATAACAATAGGGTCCTCTGGTTTAATTCAACCGATTGCTAACTTAGCATTGTCGAACCTTGTAAGAGCTTCATTAGTTGGCTGGTCTAAGTCTCTATCTAACGATTTAGCTGCGGAAGGCATAACTGTTAATATGTTATTGCCAGGTAGGATTGATACCGCACGTGTCGGTGAAATTGATATAGCAGCAGCTAAGCGAAACAATTCAACACTTGAGGAAGTTAGAAAGGCCTCTATGGCTACAATCCCTTTGGCTCGCTACGGAACTGTGGCTGAATTCTCTGCTGTTGCAACCTTTTTGGCCAGTAAATCTGCAAGTTATATAACAGGAAGTCAAATTCGCTGTGATGGTGGGTTAATTAAATCTGTCTGAAGATAATTTAAAATACTAATAATTATTTACAAATACTTCTGTTTTCTGGATAGAATTATTTGCAAACCCACCGACATCAAAGACAGGGTTTACCGGCTGTGTGTCTCCTGTTTCGTCTGTAGCCCTACAGCTTAGAATATAGTGACCTGGCTTTGCTGACCAATCTAGCATCCATTTTGTCCATGAATATTTTGAATGCTGATTGCTTAACTTAGCTTCAGCCCATTTGTTATTAATTAAAACTTCAACCTTAATAATTTTTTTACCTCCACCTGACCATGCACGCCCTATCAACGGTATTAAGCCAGGCGAAACTAATCTTTTACGGGAGGTCCAGTCCGGTATGCCTGGTGGTTTCATAAGAGATTTTACCCGCATTTCTGTTATGGGTTCGCCAACTTCTTCTCTACTCTGACGAAACCGGTATGTTCCAATTTGTTGATATCCATCAAATGGTTTTTTAAGTGCCTTGATGTCTGTTAACCATTTTACACTAGCCATTCCATACCAGCCTGGAACAATGATCCTTAATGGAGCTCCGTGCTGAGGGAGCAAGGGTATGCCGTTCATTTGATAAACAAGCAACACGTCTAGCTCTTTAATTTGTTCTAAGGTTAGACTTCGAGCAAAATTATGTGCTTTGCCAGAGTCATATCCACGATCAGCTCCTGTAAATGAGATCTCGACGACATCAGACTTTACGCAGGCCTCTTTTAATAAAGGTCTTAACTGTGTCCCTGTCCATTCGGAAGTCCCAACTGCTCCGTACTTCCATGGCATTGAAAAACTTCTTGGATCAACACCGGCCCGACCATTTCCAGCGCACTCTAAAGTTACTGGTAGTGTCTCTGCTGGGAGTGATTTGATTTCATCATAGCTAAGTGAATATGGATTTGAGAAGTCACCAGAAAAAGAAATGATATACTCATCACTATTTAGGTGTGGGATATCAAAATGTGTGAGTAGGTAATGTTGGCCGATTGGTGTAATGTCGTACTCTAAGCTCTCCAAAGGCATACCAGAGTTTCTGTTTGCTAACTCTACTTCAGTTTCACTGAAAACCTCAGAAACGGTTGTTGGTGTTTTAAATTTCTTGAATGGATTATAGATTTGCATGATCTTATGCCTTCACGAAGTTATTTTTATTAATTTACGCATGGCATAGAAAGAGCTTTAAAATTTAGTTTTTCTTAATCTAATAACAACATCAACCTTTGAAACTTTAGTTCCAGATGGTGCTTTTGGTAGACTTGAAATTTCTAATTGGTCTTTGGGGGCATCTGTAAGTTTACTCTCATCTTCCCAATAAAAGTGAGGATGATCATCAATTCGGGTATCAAAATACGACTTAGAGCCATCTACTAGTATTTCTCTAATTAGTCCTGCATCTGAAAAAACTTTTAATGTGTTATAGATAGTAGCTAAAGACACGCTTTCATCAGATTCTTTTACTGCAGAATACAGTATTTCTGCAGTAACATGCCTATGCTGTCCATCACCAACTAGTAAGTTAGCAAGAGCTAAGCGTTGACGTGTGGGTCTAAGGCCTGCATCTGTGAGCCAAGTAGTCTCTTGTTTTACTATTGCTGTGTCCATCAAGTTAGATTCCAATAATCCTACAATACTTAGTACAGTTATATATATTTCTTAATATAAATATACAATAATGATTATTTAGAATGTGTTGCTAGCCCTTGCACGAGACTAGACGCAAGTGTTACAGGCTATCATAAAATCAAAATAAAAAGATATAGAAGGTGGAGTAGAGTGTCAGATTTTCCAGTGAGTTTTAATAAAGAAGGCCTTTTGAAATGTGCTTCGGGTGAGCTGTTCGGTCCCGGAAATCCGCAGCTACCAATGCCACCAATGCTAATGATGGACAGAGTAGTCGATATAAGTTCAGATCGTGGAGTTGATAATAAAGGGCATGTAGTTGCCGAATACGATATAGACCCGTCACTTTGGTTTTTTAAGTGCCACTTTCCAGGCGACCCAGTTATGCCCGGGTGTCTAGGGTTAGATGCTCTTTGGCAGTTGACGGGCTTCAACCTGGGTTGGAGAGGAATGGTAGGTCGAGGCAGAGCTTTAGGCGTGGGTGAAGTGAAGTTTACTGGAATGGTTACCCCCGAAACACAAACTGTTACCTATCATGTTGACTTTACAAGGGTGATAGATCGAAGATTAAAGATGGGCATAGCTAATGGAAGAATGCTCGCAGATGGGCAGGAAATTTATACTGCCGAAAATATGAAGGTCGGTTTATTTTCTGACTAAAATAGGAGATATCTATGCGTCGTGTTGTTATTACTGGTCTAGGAGTTGTTTCTCCAATTGGTAACTCTTCTTCGGAAGTCCTTAATTCACTTAAGAATGGGATCTCTGGTATAGAGTTTTCAGAAGAGATGTCGGAGAGAGGTTTTCGCAGTCAAGTATCTGGAAATCTAAAGATTGATGTATCAGAGAAAATAGATAAAAGAATTCTAAGATTTATGGGGCCTGGGGCAGCATATGCTCATATTGCAATGACTCAAGCTATTGAAGATGCTGGGTTAGATTCAAAAGATGTCGTGAATTATCGTACAGGTTTAATTGCTGGCTCTGGAGGGCCATCCACCTCTTCAATACTTGCGGCCCACCAAACAGTATTAGAAAAGGGGTCCACGAAACGAATAGGCCCTTTTGCTGTACCAAAGTGTATGTCATCAACAGTTTCTGCCAATCTCGCAACTGCCTTTCAAATAAAAGGAATAAATTATTCAATTACGTCCGCATGCTCTACTTCATTGCATTGCATTGGGGTGGCTTCTGAACAAATTCAAATGGGCAAACAAGATGTTATGTTTGCTGGTGGTGCAGAAGAACTAGATTGGACCCTTTCGTGCCTTTTTGATGCTATGGGGGCTATGTCTTCAAAATATAATGATACACCAGATAAAGCTTCCAGAGCTTTTGATGCTAATCGTGATGGGTTTGTAATAGCGGGTGGTGGAGGCATGGTAGTTCTTGAAGAGTTAGAGCATGCTAAGGCGCGAGGTGCAAAGATTTATGCAGAAATTACTGGTTTCGCTGCCACCTCTGATGGCCATGATATGGTGGCACCATCTGGAGAAGGTGGAGAGCGGGCAATGCGTCTGGCTCTAGGGACACTTCCGATAGAAAGATCAATTAGCTACATAAATGCCCATGGAACTTCTACTCCAGTAGGAGATGTTGGTGAGGTGGAAGCAGTTAGAAGAGTGTTTAATCAGGGTTCAGTACCATTAATATCTTCTACAAAGTCTATGACGGGGCATGCTCAAGGTGCGGCTGGAGCACTCGAGGCAATTTATTGTTTGCTGATGTTAGAAAATGATTTTATAGCGCCTTCAATAAATGTTAACACCCTAGATCCAGCATTAATGGCAGCAGAAATTGCAACTAATTTAGTAGAGAATGCTAAATTGGATACTGTTATGACTAACTCTTTTGGATTTGGAGGGACTAATGGTTCTATGTTGTTAAGTAAATTTTATGGGTAGGTTAACATGGCTGATTTAATGAACGGTAAGCGTGGTCTTATAATGGGAGTGGCAAATGAAAGATCAATTGCTTGGGGAATAGCTTCAGCTATGGCATCTGAGGGGGCTGAGTTAGCATTTTCATATCAGGGCGAGGCGTTTGGTAGGCGAGTAAAGCCATTGGCGGAAAGCCTGGGCTCTGATCTATTAGTAGATGTTGATGTTTCTGATGAAGATTCAATGGAAAAATGCTTTAACCTAATTCGGGATAGATGGGGTAGTTTAGATTTTATTATCCATGCTATTGCTTACTCAGACAAGAATGAGTTGACTGGTAGGTTTATTGATACGTCCAAAGAGAACTTTATAAACTCCCTTTCGATATCATGCTTTTCATTTATTGATATCGCTAGACGAGCAGTTCCGCTGATGCCAAATGGAGGAACACTGCTCACATTGACTTATCAGGGCTCAAACCGAGTAACTCCTTTTTATAATGTTATGGGCGCGGCAAAGGCCGCACTTGAAAGCTCCGTTAGATATTTAGCCAATGATTTAGGTCCCAATAATATTAGAGTAAATGCAATTAGTCCTGGTCCGATGAAAACTTTAGCAGGGGCTGCGATTGGTGGTGCTAGAAAAACATTCCGTCATACTGAGTCTAATGCACCACTACGCTCTAATGCGACCCTAAACGCAGTGGGCGGGACAGCTGTGTATCTTGCTTCTGAAATGGGACTATACACGACAGGAGAAATTATTCGTGTTGACGGTGGGTACCATGTTTTAGGTATGCCATTAAGTGAAAATATTTAACTAAATTTTTAATTTTAAAAGTTATTAGTTGCCAAGAAAGATAAAAATTAATGTCTATTAAAGTTTGTGTATTTGATGCTTATGGCACCCTTTTTGATGTGGCGTCGGCAGCTAGGGAGCTAGCACTTCAACCTGGTAGAGAGCGGTTAAAAAACTGCTGGGTTAAATTGGCTAATGACTGGAGACAGAAGCAGTTACAGTATTCTTGGTTAAGGACAATTATGAATAAACATATAGACTTTTGGTCTATTACCCAAGATGGTTTGGATTGGGCGTTAGAGGCTAATAATTTAAGTGATGATGTTGATCTTCGAAAAGAGCTCTTAAAACTATACTTTAACCTGACTGCGTACCCTGAGGTTTCCCAAATGTTATCAGATTTAAGAAGTAATCATATATTAACAGGAATTTTGTCAAACGGGTCCCCTGATATGTTGAATGGGGCTGTTCAATCTGCAGGAATTTCTGATCTATTAAATGAAGTTATCAGTGTAGAAGACGTCGGCGTATTTAAACCAGATATTAGCATTTATGAATTAGTTGAGAAACGGTTTGGCTGTGAAATAAGAGAAGTACTATTTGTATCGTCCAATTGCTGGGATGCTTGCGCAGCCGCAAGCTTTGGTTTTCAAACAGGCTGGGTCAACCGATCTAATGATCCAACAGATCGGTTGCCTTCTGGTAACTTAGTCATAATGAAGGATCTCTCAGATATAGCTACGTTGGTAGTATAATAAGGTTGGAGAATTAATATGAATATTGATATGATTGAAGCTGCAAGAAAGCGGTTAAAAGGCCACGCACGGGTTACACCATTACTTTCCTCACCATTTATAGATGAGCTCGCTGGTAGAAGAGTGTTTGTAAAAGCAGAAACGCTTCAACATACAGGATCCTTTAAGTTTAGAGGCGCCTGGTCAGCTGTATCAGCTATGGAGGAAGAAGAGAGAAAAAATGGTGTTTTAGCTTTTTCTAGTGGGAATCACGCGCAAGGTGTTGCATTAGCGGCAAAAAACCACGGAATTTCGGCTTTAATTATTATGCCCACTGATGCACCAAAAATGAAAATTGATAACACTAGAGCTTTGGGTGCTGAAATCGTTCTTTACGATAGAGTTAAAGAAAGTAGAGAAGAAATAGGAGAAAAAATTTCAAAAGATCGTGGTTTAACGTTGATTAAGCCTTATGATGAGCCCCAGGTTATTGCCGGTCAGGGAACAGTTGGGCTTGAGATTATCGAACAGGCTAAAGAATTAGATGTAGATGCTAAGAATTTGTTAGTTTGTTGTGGTGGTGGTGGATTAACCTCCGGTGTAGCTATCGGGATTGCTCATTATGCACCAAATATTTCGGTAAGGCCTGTGGAACCAGTTGGTTATGACGATGTAACCAAGTCTTTAGCTGCTGGAAAAATTATAAAAAACAAGGATGGATCAGGCTCTATATGTGATGCGATTGTTACCCCTCAACCGGGCGACTTAACATTTCCAATAATGCAAAAATATTGTAGCTCAGGGTTGGTAGTATCGGATGAAGATTGTTTAAAAACGATGGCCATTGCGTATTCCCGTCTAAAGATAGTCTTAGAACCTGGAGGTGCTGTTGCACTAGCTTCTGCAATCTTTAAGAAAAAAGAGGTAGATGGAGATGATGTAATTGTTATAGCGTCAGGTGGAAATGTTGATGAGGGTCTCTTTAGGTCAGCATTAGAAAAGTATGGTAATTCTTTTTAGGTGTTACTATTGATAAAGTCGTTTAATTTATGTGCATACTCTTTAGGTTTTTCAACACAAGGTAGATGACCTGCTCCTTTTATTAAATAAAACTCACTTCCTTTAATTAGATTTTGTGTCTCTTTAACCAAATCTGGAGGAGTTGACCCATCCTCGCCACCAGCGATTGCCAAGGTTGGCATCCTTAAAGTTGAGGTTTGTTCGTAAAAGTCAGTGTTGGATATTGCAGCACAACATCCTACATAGCCATTTGGAGGAGTATCCAGAAACATATTTCTCCATCTTTCTACCTTGTGACTTTCAAAGAAATTTTTAGAGAACCATCTCTCCATTACTGAGTTAACCATATTTGACAGTCCATTTGTCTCCACAGCTTTAATACGGTCTTCCCAAAGATCTTTTGTACCAATTTTGCTGGCTGTATTTGACAGTACTAAGACTTTTATTAGATTAGGCCGTCTAGCTGCCAGCCCTTGTGCAATCATTCCTCCAATAGAAAGTCCAACAAAAACACATTTTTCTATATTCAAAGAGTTTATTAAAAATTCTACATCAGAGACTAAACAATCCATATCGTATGGTGGTTTTGGTGAGCTAGAATTTCCATGCCCTCGTTTATCATATCGTACTAATCTAAATTTAGGGTTTAAATGTGGTATTATCTCATCCCAAAGATGAAGGTTTGTTCCAAGAGAGTTTGAAAATATTATTGGAAAACCGCTTGGGTCGCCTTCGTCGAGGTAATTTATACTTATGTCATTTTTTTTAATATAGGGCATAATTCTCTCAATATGGCAGGCCAACGTAGTTTTCGGCAAAGACTACCTGTGCAGCATTAGATTCTTCTAAATACTTTAATTCAGATTCTTGAATTTGTTGATCAAACTTTGTTTGATTTGGAAACCGATGAAGTTGGGTAGTCATCCACCAAGAAAAACGTACTGCTTTCCAAACCCGCTCGGATGCTTTCTCCGAGTATTTATTAATACCGTCCTCTGATTTCTCTAGATAATAAAGTTTAAGTGCCTCAAATAGGTAATGTACATCGGATACAGCAAGGTTTAGGCCTTTTGCACCAGTTGGTGGAACAATATGAGCCGCATCACCGACAAGAAATAGACGTCCCCATTTCATAGGATTTGCTACAAAGGACCTGAGGGGAGCAATTGATTTTTCAATCGATTTATCTGTAATAAGATTATCTGCCGCTTCCTCCGGTATTCTTTTTTTTAACTCATCCCAAAATGTTTTGTCATCCCATTTATCTAAAGAATCGCTAACTGGAGCTTGAATATAGTAACGGCTAAGGTTTTTATTTCGCATTGAACAGAGGGCAAAGCCACGGGAGTGATTGGCGTAGATTAGCTCATCGCTCACTGGTGGAGTTTCGGATAGTACCCCTAACCAACCAAAAGGATAGACTCTTTCATACTCTTTAAGAATATTAACTGGAATGGATTTACGGCTTACTCCATGAAAACCATCACAGCCTGCCAAGAAATCCCAATCAATTCTGTATTCGGTTCCATCCTTGTGGTAAGTTAAGTGTCCAGATTCAGTTTGGACATTATGGATTGTTATATTTTCTACATCATGAATAATTATCTTGCTTCTTTTATCACTGGACGCGTATAGGTCTGCAGTCACTTCTGTCTGCCCGTACACCATCACCTTGTTTTTGACTAGTTTTTGAAAGTCTACCCTAAAACCCTTATTTTGTGATGAAAGATAGGTCCCCTTATGGATAAATCCTTCTTTATCCATTCGGCCACCTAATCCTGCATTTCGGAGCATTTCCACTGTACCCCATTCGAGAACACCTGCTCTAACTCTACTTAATACGTGGTTTCGACTTTTCTTTTCTAAAATTATGGAATCTATACCTACCTGATCTAGTAGATGAGATAGAAGTAAGCCAGAAGGTCCCCCACCTATTATAGCAACTTGAGTTCTCATAACGGTCTCCATAGGTTTTAACTGCTTTAATTAGTTAATACTTAAGTTATTGTTAAAATTTAGTTGCATGTTAAGGAGTGGAAGGCAATTGTTCTATTAATAATAAGGATTAAAAAGATGGGTGTTATCAAAGCTGCTGTTTGTAAAGAATTTGGAAAACCACTTTCGATTGAAAATATTATTTTACGTGACCCGCAGGATGGTGAGATTGAGGTAACATTAGAGGCTTGTGCCGTATGCTACTCTGATATCTCATGCATTGATGGCGGTTGGGGTGGTACTTTACCTGCTGTATATGGTCATGAAGCTGTAGGAAAAATTTCTAAACTTGGGACTGGAACCTACGGTTATGAGATAAATGATAGAGTCCTTTTAACTTTAATTCGAGCTTGTGGAGATTGTATCCCTTGCTCTACTGGGGCCCCCACGCAATGCAGTGAACCATATGATCGTGCTAATGGGCCTATTACAATGCTAGATGGTAGTCAGTTGGAACACGGTTTGGCGTGTGGTGCTTTTGCTGAAAAAGCTGTTGTTGATCAGAGTCAAATTGTAAAAATTCCGGAATTTATACCAAGCGAAGCTGCTTGTTTGCTTTCCTGTGGGGTGATTACTGGTATAGGGGCGGTAGTAAATACTGCGAAAACGCGGCCGGGTGATAATGTAGTAGTAGTTGGTGCGGGTGGAGTAGGGCTCAATACGATACAGGCGGCAAAAATTTCGGGAGCTAGACGAATTATTGTCATGGATGTTGTGAAAGAAAAATTGGAAGTGGCTAAAGAGTTTGGCGCAACAGACGTTTTATTGGCTGATCAAGAAAAACCTTGGAAGGCTATAAATAAAATAACAAATGGAGAAATGGTAACTTCGGTCTTTGTAACAGTGGGGTCGATTAGTGCTTATGAGAGTGCAGCTCGCTATCTTAGTCCAGGTGGAAATATTTATATTGTTGGAATGCCCCACTCTGGTCAAAAAGCTGAATATGAGTTGGTGATTTTGGGAGCATTATCTCAAGGTATGAAGGGTTCAAAAATGGGTGATATCGTCTTAAAAAGGGATATCCCATGGATTATTGATCTGTATCATCAAGGGCGATTGAAGTTAGATGAACTTGTTTCAGGAAAGTGGTCTATAGAACAGATTAACGAAGCTATAGCAGATACAAAAACGGGTTCTGCAAGGCGTAATGTAATAATTTTTTAAAATAATTATTTTTATGCTTTTACTAATGGAGAAATGCCAATGAAATTAAAAGATCTCGAAGTTTTTATTGTTGCACCTCCAGCACCAGGTTGGGGTGGTCGGTATTGGATTTTTACAAAATTAATTACTGATTGTGGTGTTGTTGGATATGGTGAAGTGTATGCCTCTAGTGTGTCTCCAGAAGTAATGATCGCTGTTATTAAGGATGTTTTCGAACGTCACATGTTAAATGAAAACCCTGAGAATATAGAGTTAATGTTTAGAAGGGCATATTCTTCAGGCTTTACCCAAAGACCTGATTTGACGGTAATGGGGGCTTTTTCAGGCTTGGAGATTGCATGTTGGGATATTTTGGGTAAGTCCAGAAATCGACCAATCTACGCACTTTTAGGTGGTAAGATTAATCAACGTATTAGAGCTTATACCTATCTTTACCCGTTACCACATCACGATCTATATAAATTTTGGACATCTCCAGATTTAGCGGCAGAAGCGGCTTTAGAGGCTGTCAATAATGGATATACGGCGGTTAAATTTGATCCAGCAGGCCCATATACATTGCGAGGTGGTCACCAGCCAGCTATGACAGATATATCTTTGTCCGTAGCCTTCTGTAAGGCTATTAGGGAGGCGATTGGCGATAGAGCAGATTTACTTTTTGGGACACATGGTCAGTTCACTACATCGGGAGCGATTAGGCTTGCTCAGGCTTTGGAGCCTTACTCACCATTATGGTTTGAAGAGCCTATACCTCCAGATAATTTCCTTGAATTTTCAGAAGTAGCTAAAGCTACTAGTATTCCAATTGCTGCTGGAGAACGGTTAACAACAAAAGCGGAGTTTGGGGCACTGCTTCGAACTGGAGGAATAAAAATTCTACAACCAGCGTTAGGTAGAGCTGGTGGGATTTGGGAAATGAAAAAAGTGGCTGGGTTAGCTGAGATTTTTAATGCAGAAATGGCACCACATTTATACGCTGGTCCTGTGGAGTGGGCAGCAAATATTCATTTAGCTACCTCCATACCAAACCTATTGATTGCTGAAACAATAGAGACGCCATTTCACAAAAAACTTATAAGTGGTTCCATAAAAGTAGAAAATGGTTTTATTGTGCCTCCTGAAGGTCCAGGATTAGGTATTAATTTTGATGAAAAAGTTGCAACAGAAAACCCTTACACTGGATCTGGCTTGCACTTAGAGATGCAAGAAGACCCTTGTAATTATCAAACTGGTAATAATTTTTTAGGTGGTTCTCCAGCTAGAGTGGATTAGGCGAATACCCTTTTATTTTGAATTTTTTCAAAATAAAATATCCAAGAGACTTAAGAAACCTTTTGTTGTGACCTTGTTTGTATAAATAAGTACAGACATATGTATGACTACAAATTAATCAATATTTTAAAGAAGCTAATTTTATGATTTAACAAAATAACTATACACTAGATGTGATATTAAAGGTGAGTTACACCTTTGATGCTTATGATAAATTTTAAGGAGAGTTAACATGAAAAAACCTTATCAGGTTATTGGGGTAGGTAATGCAATGGTTGATGTGTTGGCGGAGGTTGATGAAAGTTTCTTGATAGAAAATAAAATCAATAAGGGTGTTATGCAGCTTACTGATAGAGATCGAGGTGTTCACCTTTGTTCGTTAATAAAACCATCAAAAGAAGTTGGAGGTGGATCTGCAGCGAATACAATTGCCAGTATTGCTGAAGCTGGTGTTAAAACAGCCTACGTGGGTAAAATCAAAAATGATAAGCTGGGTAAAGTTTTTGCAGCTGATATGCATTCTCTTGGAGTTAATTATAGCACCCCTTTTGCTCCTAGGGAGCATCCGCAGGATACAGGGCGCTGTGTTGTGTTAATAACGCCTGACGGCGAACGAACATTAAACACATACTTGGGCGTCACCGAGTTCCTAAGTCCTAGTGATATCGATTGTGAAAAGATGATGAATTGTGAATGGATTTATTTAGAAGGTTATCGTTTTGATGGACCAGAGAGCCATGAAGCTTTTTCAAAAGCTATCACAGCCTGTAAAGGAAATAATGGGAAAATATCGCTGACTTTATCTGATCCATTTTGCGTCCAAAGACACAAAGATGCATTTAATAAAGTAATTACAGAAAGTGTAGATTTACTTTTTTGTAATAGAGCTGAATTACTGGCACTTTATATGTGTGAGGACTTATTTGATGCTCTTAATCTTTCGTCAAAAGAGGTGGAAACTGTTGCGTGCACAGATGGAGCAAATGGTGCTTACATCGTCCACAAAGGAGAGTTAACTCATGTTCAGGCAAAGTCCGTAAAAATTATTGACACCACGGGTGCAGGAGATTTATTCGCTGCGGGTTTTTTGTGGGGAATAGTAAATGGATACGGTATTAAAACTTCTGGCCAAATGGGCTGTGCTGCTGGATCTAATATGGTGACTCAATTTGGCGCACGCCCAAAAGAAGGGTTGATTAAACTCTTTGAGTCCGATGCATTAATTTGATATTGCCTTACTTGAGATAAGTTTGTTAGTTTAATTGTAAAAGTAGATGTAAAAGGGTCTTAACGTGAATTACGAGTATGACGATCAAAATATTTTTGCAAAAATCTTACGAAATGAGATACCAAATTCTACCATTCTAAGCACTGAATTTAGTTTGGCTTTTAAAGATGTGGCTCCCCAAGTCCCTGAACATATTTTAGTAATTCCACGGGGGCCTTACGTGTGCTTTGATCATTTTGTTATGGAAGCGTCTGATAATGAAATTATCGATTTTAATAAAGTAGTTGCCAAAATTTGTGTATCATTGGGACTATCACCGGGTAATGGAGGTAATGGGTATCGTTTAATCTCTAATTCTGGTAGATTTGGAGTCCAGGAGGTTCCACACTATCATTTGCATATTCTTGGGGGGCAACCTTTGGGTCGAATGTTGCAAAGGCCCACTTCCTAAAGCGCAATTAAGATACTTATCATGTTACAAGATAAATAAAGGATTTAAAATGATAACTGACCCACCCGAAACAGAAATTGTAGATAAATACCGTGTTTTTTGTGATGGTGGTGATGGTGCTCTAGGCCACCCAAGAGTATGGTTGCAAATTGCACAGGAAAAAGGGTGGGTAGAATGCCCATATTGCGACAAGAAAATAATTCATAAATCTTATCAGCAAAAGATTTAATGATGAGCTTTGGTAAAGGTCATCATCTGCACTTAATTGATGGGTCAGCTTTTATTTTTCGTGCTTATCATGCTCTGCCACCATTAACACGTAAGTCTGACGGGCTTCCAATAGGAGCGGTAAGTGGTTTCTGTAATATGCTTCAAAGGTATATTGAAGGTAATACTGGTGCGAATGCTCCGACACATATTGCTGTAATCTTTGATAAGGGAAGTCATACTTTTCGAAATGACATTTATGACAAATACAAGGCTAATCGGGAGGCAATGCCTGAAGATTTAAGACCTCAGATGCCCTTAACTCGTCTAGCCACTGAGGCTTTTAATATAGCTTGTGAGGAGATGGTCGGGTATGAAGCTGATGATATTATAGCTACCTTAGCGATTCAAGCAAGATCCCTTGGAGGGATATGCACCATTATATCGAGTGATAAAGATTTAATGCAGCTGGTTGGGGATGGTGTTGAGATGTTTGATGCCATGAAAAATAAGACTATTGATAGAGATGGAGTTTTTGAGAAGTTTGGAGTGTTTCCGGAGAAGGTAATAGATGTACAAGCTCTAGCTGGGGACTCTACTGATAACGTTCCTGGAGCCCCCGGTATTGGTATAAAGACTGCAGCCTTATTAATTAATGAGTTTGGAGATTTAGAAACCCTATTAGAGAGAGCAGGAGAGATTAAGCAACCAAAACGACGTGAAGCTCTTATTAATTTTGCAGAACAAATCAAACTATCCAAGCGTTTGGTTAAGTTGGATATCTCTACGCCTATTGGCTTCACTATAGACGACTTGGAGGTTCGAGAGCCTGACCCAGAAAAGCTTATAAAATTCCTTCATGAGATGGAGTTTCGTACATTAACGAATAGAATAGCTACAAAGTTTAAGATTGCACAACCTGAGGTTGATAAAACCCCCTCCGAACTTTTACCAGAAGATATGGGATTAAGTGATTTTAATGACGTCTTATACGAACATATCACCGAGATAGAGACTTTAAATAAATGGATATCCAATATCTATGAGATTGGTTACGTGGCAATTGATACTGAAACTACCTCTTTAAATGAAATGATGGCTGATTTGGTTGGGATATCATTGTGTATTAAACCTGGCCATGCATGTTATATTCCCTTGTCCCATGTAGAAAATAATAATGATTTATTTGGAGCAGAGGTATTGGTTGATGGTCAGCTCGATTTTGAAACTACACTAAATTTACTAAGGCCTGTTCTGGAAGATGAAAGTATTCTTAAAATAGGTCAAAATATGAAATATGATGCAAAAATTTTATATTTGCTAGGTATTAATATTTCTCCAATTGATGACACGATGTTGTTAAGCTATTCATTAAACGCAGGACTGCATAATCACTCAATGGACAGTTTAAGTGAACGATATCTAAATTATAAGCCAATCCCAATCAAATCACTTTTAGGGTCTGGAAAGGCAGTAATTACTTTTGATCGAGTGACAGTACCTGAGGCAGTTAAATATGCTTCAGAGGACGCAGATATAACAATGAGGCTATGGTGTTTGTTCAAATCTGAACTTCACAAAAAACGTGTCACGAATATTTATGAAAGTTTAGAAAGACCATTAGTTCCAATTTTGGCTAATATGGAATTAACTGGGGTAAAGGTTGACCGAGATATTTTGAGTAGAATGTCAAACTCATTTGCTCAAAAAATGGCTAGTTTAGAATATGAAATTCATGAGTTAGCAGGGGAAACATTTAACCTTGGGTCGCCAAAGCAACTTGGTGAAATTCTTTTTGAAAAAATGAAATTTTCAGGTGGAACAAAAGGTAAGACTGGCGCTTACAGTACTGGGGCAGATATTTTGGAAGACCTTTCGACTGAGCACGCTTTGCCAGGGCTTGTTTTGGATTGGCGCCAATTGGCAAAACTGAAATCCACTTATACGGATGCGCTTCAAGAACATATAAACAAAGATACTGGGAGAGTTCATACTTCCTATCTAATTTCAGGTACAAATACTGGTCGCTTTTCTTCAAGTGACCCAAATCTACAAAATATTCCAATACGGTCTGATGAAGGACGAAAGATTAGAGAGGCATTTATTGCCGAACCAGGCTTTAAACTTGTTAGCCTTGATTATAGTCAAATAGAGTTAAGAGTTTTGGCAGAAATTGCAGGTATAGATGAACTTAAAAAAGCTTTTAGGGATGGTGTGGATATCCATGCACTTACAGCATCTGAGATGTTTGATGTTCCGTTAGAAGGAATGGATCCCTCTATTAGGCGTCAAGCTAAAGCAATCAACTTTGGTGTAATATATGGAATATCTGGCTTTGGTTTGGCAAGAAACCTTAGGATTCCACGAGCAAAAGCTCAAGCATTTATCGACCGGTACTTTGAAAGGTTTCCTGGTATTAAGGTTTATATGGATCAGACCAAAGAGTTTGCAAAGGAGAATGGCTATGTACAGACTTTATTTGGCAGAAGAATAAATACACCCAATATTAATGTTAAGGGACCTCATTCAGGTTTTGCGTGGAGAGCGGCTATCAATGCACCTATTCAGGGAACGGCGGCAGATATAATACGTAGGGCAATGATAAGGATGCCTAATGCAATAAAGGATTTACCAGCTAAAATGCTACTTCAGGTCCATGATGAGTTAATTTTCGAAGTGGCTGATGATGCAATTGATAAAACAATATCTATCGTAAAATCTGTTATGGAAAAGGCAGGTGAGCCCACCGTCAAGATGACAGTTCCATTAACCGTGGAGGCAGGTGTCGGACAAAGTTGGGCAGAAGCTCATTAATTCTTACTCTAACTCATCTGATAGAATAAGAGGAAAAAACTTATTACTTGACCAAACACCAAACCAATTTTGATTTTCTATCTCAGTATGGGAACCTATATCAGCCAGACGATAGAAACTTTTTCGATCTATTAGGGCTTCCAAATTTCTTCTAACCAATATGTATGGTGAGGGTTCTTTAGTTTCTTGGTTTATGCTGACCCATATTGGGTTTAACGGTCCAGCAATAATTTCGTCTCCTACTTGGGTCTCAAAAATTAGAACGTTTGATCCACCTTGATTTTGTTGATTAAAATCAACGGCAACAAAGGGTGCATCATCTACGGTAATTCCCACTTTTTCTACAGGGGTGACTAGAAAATACTTATCTTCTTCCTTTTTAAGAATTGATGAGAATAGTTTAACAAGTTCTGGTCTACCAATCGGTGTGCCAAGGTAAAACCAGGTTCCATCCCGAGCTATACGGATATCTAAGTTTCCACAAAAAGGAGGATTCCATTTCTCAACGGGTGGTAAAAGATTTTTTGGTAGGCTTTTAATACTGTCAACTATTGAAGTTGCAGAAAGGCCATGTTCATTTTTTTCTGATGAGTTTTTTACCATAAGACTTTTTTTTAAATTTAAGATCAACCGGTTTCAGTGAATGCCTGATCAGAGTACTTTAGTAAAGTAATACTGTTTATAAGTTATAAACTTTAATAATTTAATATTAACGAAACCTTAGGTTAGATCGATTAAGCTGATCTACAGATGTACACCCCATAAGTTTCATATCTCGCTCTAATTCAGACCGATATTGGCCTAAAGCTCGTTCTACGCCTGCCTGTCCTGCTGCAGCCAGTGCATAAAGATATAGCCTTCCACCAGAACATGCTTTAGCTCCGATAGATAACGCTTTTAGAACATGAGTGCCTCGTTGAATACCACCTTCACAAATCACATCAATTTTATCACCAACAGCATCAACTATTTCAGCTAACTGGTCAAAGGGTGCTCGGGAACCATCTAGTTGGCGGCCACCATGGTTTGACACCATAATCCCAGTACAGCCAATATCGACGGCCCTTTTCGCATCTTCGACACTCATAATACCTTTTAATGCAAAATGCCCTCCCCATTGAGAACATAGTTTTTCAGCATCGTTCCAGTTCATCGATTGGTCTAGCATATTAGAAAAATATGACCCTATTGATGTCGTAGCATTAGTTCCAGCTGCTACATAATCTTGAAGATGTGGTAATTCAAATTTAGCTTTGGTTAAAAAATTTATACCCCATTTTGGTTTAAGAATAAAGCTTAGCATACTGGCAGGAGTTAGTTTAGGAGGTATACTGAATCCAGTTCTAAGATCACGCTCACGATTCCCTCCAGTAATAGTATCTACTGTAAGTGCTAGGACATCAAATTTTGATTCTTTAGCTCTCTCAATCATACTATCGTTTAGCCCACGATCTTTATGAAAATAAAATTGAAACATTTTGGGAGTGTTTATTAACTCGCTTATTTCCTCAACGCTTACTGTGCCTAAAGACGACACACCAAACATAGTTCCATATTTTTCAGCAGCTTTTGCTACAGCACGCTCGCCGTCGTGATGGAATAATCGTTGGACAGCCGTAGGAGCACAAAAGAGTGGCATATCAATTTTTTTTCCAAAAATGGTTGTTGAAAGATCAACTTTTTCAACACCAGCTAATACGCTTGGTATTAAGTCTACATCATCATATGCAGAAGTATTCCTTTTGTAAGTGATCTCATCATCTGCTGCGCCATCAATATAGTGGAAAATCGGTGCAGGTAGTCTCTTTTTTGCTAACTTTCGAAAATCTTTAAAATTATGGCAATTTGATAGTCTCATAAAATGTCCTTTATGAATTTTAAACCCAGACATATCCCAATATAGTAATTACCTCCTTATTCAATCAAAATGGGATAGGTCAATCTTAAAAGTGATAAAATTAAAAAATTAGGAACGTAAAAACCGAACAATTGCAAGAGATGCAGTTCTAGGTTAAGTGCTACTAATTAGAGGATTCAAGGTTTTAAATGGTAGATATAAAAAAAGTCTTTGTTAAGACATACGGTTGCCAAATGAACGTTTATGATAGTGAACGAATGATCGAAAGTTTTCAGGGCAAAGGTTATACTCAAACAGATAATATTAACCAGGCAGATATGATATTACTCAATACATGTCATATCCGTGAAAAAGCCGCAGAAAAGGTTTACTCAGAACTAGGGCGTTTAAAAACTTTAAAAACCGAAAACCCAAATTTAAAGATTGGTGTTGCAGGTTGTGTGGCGCAAGCAGAAGGCCAAGAGATAATAAATAGACAACCAATTGTTGATCTGGTTGTTGGTCCACAAGCATATCATAGATTACCTTCTTTAATAGATAAGGTGCATAAAAATAAAAAAGCTTTAGATACCGATTTTCCTGTTGAAGATAAGTTTTTACATTTACCAAAACGGCCATTGTCTAAGCGTGGGCCATCGGCTTTCTTAACAGTGCAAGAAGGTTGTGATAAATTTTGTTCATTCTGTGTTGTGCCCTATACCCGTGGGGTTGAGGTTAGTAGGGATCCAACTAGAGTAGTAAAAGAAGCAAAAGAACTTGTTAGTAGAGGCGTAAGGGAGGTTACTCTTTTAGGTCAAAATGTTAACGCTTACCATGGAGAGTTTGAAGGTCAGAGCTGGAGTCTGACACGTCTGATAGAAGAATTATCAACAATTCAAGATTTATTGCGTATTAGGTTCACCACTTCGCACCCTAATGATATGGACGAAGAGTTGATAAGTGCTTTTGGAACTCATGAAAAATTAATGCCTTATCTTCATTTGCCTGTGCAATCTGGATCTGATCGAATATTAAAGGCAATGAACCGAAAACATACATCAAAGAGTTATAAACAGATTATTAAATCACTTCGATCTATTAGGTCAGACCTCCTTTTGTCAGGAGATTTCATAGTAGGTTTTCCTGGAGAAACTGATTTAGATTTTCAAGAGACACTTGATCTAGTGCGTGAGGTTAAGTTTGGGCAGGCCTACTCTTTTAGATACTCCGCACGGCCAGGAACACCTGCTGCTGAAAAAGATGCAGTCCCTAAAGAAATTGCAGTTGAGCGGTTGCATAAGTTACAGGCCCTATTAACGATTCAGCAAAAAGAAGTTCAAAGTAACATGGTAGGTAAAACACTTTCTGTATTATTCGAAAAGCCTGGTCGAAAAGTAGGGCAACTTATAGGAAAATCTGAGTATTTACATGCTGTGCATGTGGTAGCTCCAACGGAGTTTATTGGAACAGTAAAACCAGTAAAAGTTGTTGAAAGTTTAACAAATTCTCTTTCTGGAGAGTTACTCATTTGAATTACCTGTCTTGATTTTAGAAACATTTGGGATAACATCTTTTTTGTCTTCTATAAAAAGGAGACAAGGTTTGCTTAATTTTATTGTGAGCCTGAAGTATTTGAACCTAATCTAAGGAGTGATAATTGAAGATTAATTCTTTGAAGCAATTGAAAAATGGTAAGGGGGGTGATCAACTTTCTCTTGAATTTTCGGATAACAGATTACTTATAGATTTATGTGGAGAATTTGATCAAAATATATCTAAAATTGAATCTGCCTTATCAGTCGACATTATTAGGAAAGGTAATCAGCTTTTTGTTGTAGGAGAGTCCAAAGAAGAGGCTGCTCGGGTATTAAAAGGTTTTTATTTACGTTTGGAAGAAAAAAAAGGCTTAGACTCGTTTGATATCGAGACAGAGTTACATATGCTTAACAGTACTGGGCAAAAAAAATTAGACGATAATAGCGGAACAAAAACGATAGCAGAAGGTGGTTTTGGAGTTAAGACGCGAAAGAAGCTAGTTGTTCCCCGCACGCAGGCACAAAAAAATTATGTAATGGCCTTGTTCGAAAACGATTTGGTATTTGGTATCGGCCCCGCTGGAACAGGAAAAACATATTTAGCGGTAGCTGTTGGAGTTAATATGCTCATGGCAGGAAAGGTAGATAAAATTATACTAAGTAGGCCAGCCGTAGAAGCTGGAGAGCGATTGGGATTTTTGCCGGGAGACATGAAGGATAAAGTAGACCCGTTTATGCAACCACTTTATGATGCTTTAAACGACTTTCTTCCTGGGAAGCAGACCTCTAAGTTAATAGAGGACAAGAAGATAGAGATAGCGCCACTTGCATTCATGCGGGGTAGAACCTTAACCAATGCATTTGTAGTTTTAGATGAAGCCCAAAATGCAACAACCATGCAAATGAAAATGTTTTTAACGCGACTTGGTCAAGGTTCTAGAATGGTGGTTACTGGTGATCGGACACAAATTGATCTTCCACGGGGAACAAAATCTGGATTATGGGAGGCGGAAGAGCTTTTGAAAAAACTTACAGATGTTGCTTTCAGATACTTTACATCAAGAGATGTTGTTCGACATAGTTTGGTAGCTAAAATTATAGAAGCATATGAAGAAGTAAATGGCAAAGGTTGAAGTTTCTATTGAAGATGACGGCTGGAATAGTCTGAGCTTTATAAAACTAATAGAAAGAGCGTGTTCAGTAACTTTAGAACAATTAGGAATTGATAGCCGCTTTCAGATCAGTGTGTTGGGGTGTAGTGACAGTCGAATTGCTACTTTAAATTCAGAGTTTAGGAATAAAGAAGAAGTTACTAATGTGTTAAGCTGGCCTGCTGAGGAAAGGTTAGCTCAAAAACCAGGCATATTACCCCCAAAACCAAAATTTTTAGAAAAACACGAAAATGAGTTGGGGGATCTAGCATTTGCTTACAATTTTTGCGTTGAAGAGGCAAAGCTCGCTGGTCGACTGCCCACTGACCACTTAACACATTTAGCTGTCCATGGCACTATGCATTTACTTGGCTTTGATCATATTTTGGAGAAAGATGCAGTATTAATGGAAGGTATTGAGATCCGCATACTAAAAAAACTAGGTATTGAAGACCCATACAAATAAGAATATCATATTAAACATTATTTTTGGAAAAGGAAAAATGGGCGATAATAAAGAAGGTTCGTCGACCGCAGCGCATAGCGCGCGTGCCAGTCAGACAAATAATCACCACGAACAAACTAGTCGTGTAATGGAGTTACTCTATAAAATTTTTCGAAGAGTTAGGGTCTTTTCTAAGACTGTTGCAGTTACTCCTAGTCTGGAAGTTCCGTTATCTAACCTGGATGTTCGAAATTTAAGTTTAAAGCATGTAGAGGATGTAGCAATACCTCGTGCAGAAATTGTTTCTGTACCGGTTGATGTAAGTTTAAATGAGGTGGTAAAAGTTTTCAGAGATAGTGGCTTAACCAGGTTACCTGTGTTTAAAGATACGTTGGATAACCCAGTGGGTTTGTTACATTTAAAGGACTTATCTTTAAGATATGGTTTTAACGGAGCGTCAAAAGAATTCAATATAAAAGCGATGGTTAGACCAGTTTTGTTCGTGCCTCCCTCAATGACGATCGGTGTTTTATTATCAAAAATGCAAGCAGAGAGAAAACATTTAGCATTGGTGATAGACGAGTATGGCGGTGTTGATGGTCTTGTGACAATCGAGGATTTGATTGAACAAGTGGTAGGAGAAATTGAGGATGAACATGATATCGAAGAGGTAGATTTGTGGAAGCTAGAAAAACCGGGGCATTATGTTGTTCAAGCTAGAGCACCTTTAGAAGAATTTGAGGAAGAAATTGGTCTAAGGTTATCTGACGATGAAATGGATGATGAAATTGATACATTGGGTGGTTTAGTGTTTGTACTGATAGGTCGGGTGCCAGCAAGGTATGAAATTGTAAAACATCCCTCTGGTGCAGAATTTATAATCTTAGATGCAGATCCCAGGCGTATAAAACGAATTAGAGTTATAATGCCATAGGTAGATTAACTAAAATTACTTTTGACAAAAAAGTTTTGAAAAAATTGAAATATAAAAGATATATCAGTGAAAGTTTTGCATTCGGTTTAGGTTCTTTGGCTGCTTTGGGTCAGGCTCCATGGTCAATCTGGCCAATTTCTTTGTGCGCACTGCTTCTTTCTTTTCTCCTTGCTCAAAAATGTGGGAATTTCAGGTTGGCTGGTTTAGTCGGTTTTTTCACAGGACTTGGTTATTTTACTATTTCATTGTTTTGGATTACTGAACCATTTTTGTTGGAGGGCTCAAATCAGAGTTGGTTAGCACCCTTTGCTCTACTTTTGATGTCATCTGGGTTGTCGTTATTTTGGGCGCTAGCTTATGGACTATCAGCATTGTTAAGATATCGAGGTGATATTGTCTTACCCCTAATAGTTTTATTAACAACTGCTGAGTTGCTAAGAACTAAACTATTTTCAGGGTTTCCTTGGTCACTTATTGGGTATGTCTGGAGTGATCACCCCATATCGCAATTGAGTGCTGTTGTTGGTCCGCATGGATTAACAATGATAACACTTTTAATTTCAGGCCTTCCACTAGTTTTAAAATCATATAAGGTTATTAGAGTTATTTTACCCAGTTTTTTATTAGTGGGTTCGTGGAGTTACGGATATTTAATCCTTCAAACACCAGATTATCCTCCTACAGGGAAAATCGTTCGGTTGATTCAACCTAATGCACCTCAAAATTTAAAGTGGGATACAAAAATGGTTCCTGTGTTTTGGCAAAGGCAGTTAAATTTTACCAAGGAACCTTCAACCGAACCGTTGGATTTAATTGTATGGCCAGAAACCTCAGTTCCATTCCTTTTAAGAGAGTCCAAAGAGAGCCTGCAGAATATATCTAAAGCGGCCTCAGATGTTCCCGTTATAATAGGTGCGAATGATCGAGTCGAAGGGGGTATTCGCAATGCTTTGGCTTTGGTCGGCTCCAAAGGCCGCTTGCTGGCAACATACCATAAAAAACACCTTGTGCCTTTTGGAGAATACATTCCTTTTGGAGAGGTGTTCAGTGCCTGGGGTTTAAGGGGTTTAGCTTCTGCAGACGGGGCTGGTTATGTAGAGGGAACGGGTGAACGATTCCTAGAGATTCCAGAAATTGGCAGTGTTATTCCTTTGATCTGTTATGAATTAATTTTCCCTAGAAATGTGAGTTCAAAAAATCGTGCTAGATTAATCCTTCAGATTACAAATGATGCTTGGTTTGGAAGCTTTTCGGGACCTTTTCAACATTTAGCCCAAGCGAAGCTGAGAGCAATTGAACAGGGTTTACCTTTAATACGCGTTGCTAATACCGGAATTTCGGCTGTTTTAAATTCTAGAGGAGAAGTTATTGCAAAAACAAGCATGAACGAGGCGACATATATTGATGTAAATATCCCAAGCCCTAGGACTGAAACAATTTATGCAAAATTTTTGGACTGGCCTATAATAATTTTTCTCTTTCTCTCTATTCTTATATTAAGTTTTTTAAGAAAGAGAGCGTATTAATTATTGACCTAAGGGCCCAATTTATCTACGAGTCTGGGCTTAGTAAGATCTCAACGGCTACCTGACGTGATCTTTTTTTAACATTGGAGCACCTTATGCAAGAACAAGAACATCTCTTTACCTCGGAATCTGTTTCTGAGGGACACCCTGACAAATTATGTGATAGAATATCAGATGCTGTCTTGGATGCTTTTATTGAAGCTGAGCCTGAAGCCAGAGTTGGCGCAGAAACTTTTGCAACTACAAATAGAGTTATTGTAGGGGGAGAGGTTGGTTTAAGAGATAAGGAAATGCTCAAGGATCATATGGGGCAGATAGAAAATATTGTTAGGGGTTGTATTAAAGATATCGGGTACGAACAAGAAAAGTTCCATTGGAAAAACGTAGAAATTACCAACTTACTTCATGAACAATCAGCTCATATAGCTCAAGGAGTAAATGCTTCTAATGAAAAAGATGAGGGAGCTGGAGATCAAGGTTTAATGTTTGGCTATGCTATTGATGAGACGCCAGAGTTAATGCCTGCACCGATACATTATTCGCATGCAATTTTACGTCGCTTGGCAGAGGTCCGAAAAGATGGGACTGAACCAATATTGGGGCCAGATGCTAAATCTCAGCTGACCGTACGTTATCGTGATGGTAAGCCTCAGGGGGTTTCGTCAATCGTACTTTCAACTCAGCATTTAGACCCACTTATGACATCATCTGATGTTAAGGATGTGGTTGAGCCCTATATAAGAGAAATTATTCCAGCCGACTGGATAACTTCTGAAACACTTTGGTGGGTTAATCCAACTGGTAAATTTGTTATCGGAGGGCCTGATGGAGACGCTGGATTAACAGGCCGAAAAATTATTGTTGATACATATGGAGGAGCAGCTCCACATGGTGGAGGAGCGTTTTCTGGAAAAGATCCTACTAAGGTTGATAGATCTGCAGCATATGCAGCACGTTATTTGGCTAAGAATATAGTTGCGGCAGGGATTGCAAGTCGATGTTGCTTGCAACTTAGTTATGCTATTGGTGTTGCAGAGCCTTTATCTATTTTTTGCGATACTTATGGGACAGGAATCATTGATGATATTGAAATTTCAAAAGCTGTTACCAAAGTGATGGACTTAACGCCAAGAGGTATCCGGAAACATTTAGGCTTAAATAAGCCTATTTATCAACGAACTGCAGCCTACGGCCATTTTGGTCGTCAGCCAGATATTGATGGCGGGTTTAGCTGGGAAAAAACAGATTTAATAGAGTCTTTTAAACAAGAGTTATAGACAATAAAAGGTAAATTATTTTGAGCTCCGTTACTCCTGTCAATGATGAAGTTCGCCGAAACTTTTATGGTAGGTTCAAAGGGCACGGAATTACTAAAGCACAAAAAGAGTTACTAAAAACAGAATTAAAAAATATTTCTTTAACGTCAGTTAGTGTAGAAGATAACCCAAAAAGAAACCAATTAGACATTAAGTCATATTTTGGCAGCAAACCCGTTTGGCTTGAGGTCGGCTTTGGTTCTGGTGAGCACTTAATTTATCAGGCAAAATGTCATCCAGAAGTGTCATTCATCGGTTGTGAGCCGTACATAAACGGCGTTGTGTCATTTTTAGGAAAAGTTAAGAGACAAAAAATAAAGAATATTTTCGTTTATGCTGGTGATGTGCGAGACCTATTTGATGTACTTCCATCTAATTCGTTAGCTAAAGTTTTCTTGTTGTATCCTGATCCTTGGCCTAAAAGAAGACATAAGCGCCGCCGGTTTGTAAATCCCGAATACTTGATTCCATTATTAAGAGTAATGAATGAATGTGCGGAGCTTCGGGTAGCAACGGATATTGAGGACTATTTTAAACACACTAAACGGGAGGTTTTGAAACTTGACTTTAAGTTGATAAAACAAAATGGTGACAAATTTGATTTACCGTGGTCAGATTGGTTTCCTACAAGATATGAAAAAAAGGCTAAGTTACAAAATAGAAAATCATATTACGCAACATTTGAAAAAAACTGAGTTCAACGGTATAAATTTTGAATTACTAAAGCTTTTGAAACTTAATATTTAGAGGGTTATATTTTGTCTAACCAAAATAATTTTATATCAATGAGGTCAGTTAGTGGTAATCCTCTGTCTGGAACGGCTATAATCCCGGGTGATAAATCCATATCGCATCGTTCTTTAATTCTAGGTGCACTATCGATAGGTTGCACGGAGATTGAAGGTCTTTTGGAGGGAGAGGATGTCTTAGATACAGCTGAAGCGATGAGGAGCTTTGGGGCACATGTTGTAAAACATGATAATGGAAATTGGTATGTGGATGGTGTCGGGGTAGGAGGTTTTGCTGAGCCAAAAAAAATTATAGATTGTGGAAACTCAGGTACTGGAGTGAGATTAATACTAGGTGCCATGGCGACTTCTCCTATTACGGCGACTTTTTCAGGTGACTCATCCTTGACAAAAAGGCCTATGGGTCGAGTAATAAATCCATTAAAGCAGTTTGGAACACAATTTTATGGAAGAAGTGGGGCGAGACTACCGCTAACCTCTGTAGGCGCAAAGGATCCAACCCCAATATGCTTTTCTATGCCCATCGCATCAGCTCAAGTTAAATCAGCAATTTTGTTGGCAGGACTGAATGCACCAGGTCAGACTGTTGTGGTGGAGAAAGAGTTAACCAGAGATCATACTGAGAGAATGTTAAAGGGTTTTGGTGCAACGATAGACATTCAGGACAGTAAAGATGGTCGACGGATAGTTCTTGATGGTTACCCCGAGCTTAAGAGTCAGTTAATAAGTGTACCAAGGGACCCTAGTTCCGCAGCTTTTCCAATTTGTGCCGCTCTTATTACTGAGGGGTCAGATGTTTTAGTGCCTAATATAGCGTTGAACCCTACCAGAGCTGGGCTATTTAAAACTTTAGAGGAAATGGGTGCTAATATTAAATACATTAACAGAAAAAGTGAGGGGGGAGAGCCAGTAGCAGATCTTAGGGTTAGGTTTTCTGCCTTGCGTGGAGTTGAAGTCCCACCAGACAGGGCTGCATCAATGATAGACGAGTATCCGATATTATCAGTAGTAGCTTCTTTTGCTGAAGGTAAAACTACTATGCTTGGGGTAAAAGAGTTGAGAGTAAAAGAAAGTGATAGAATTGACGCAATGGCACGAGGCTTAACGGATTCAGGAGTGAATGTCGAACAAGAGGATGATACTTTAAGTGTATATGGGAAAGGTCCACTGGGGGTTCCAGGGGGTGCCGATTGCGTGACTTTTTTAGACCACAGAGTTGCTATGTCCTTTCTTTGCTTAGGACTAGCAACAAAAAATCCAATAACGATAGACGATTACTCTCCGGTGACTACATCATTTCCAAATTTTAAGGACTTGATAACAAATCTGGGAGGCCAATTAGAAGAACTATAGTATATTGATGATCAAAAGTATTCCTAGCTCTAGAAGCAAGAAGTTGATATGAATTTAAATGACTAAGGTATTATAAGTAAGATGAAATTTACTGTTGCAATAGATGGACCGGCGGCTTCAGGGAAAGGTACAATATCTCGAAAACTCTCTGAGTATTTTGGATTTTCCTACTTAGATACTGGTTTGATATATAGATTTATTGGTTTAAAAGTTTTAAGTGGTTTTGACCCCTTAGAAGCAATAGAAAAACTTAACTATCATGAAATAGAAGTGGATGGTTTAAGAACAGAAGCTGTTTCTAAGGCTGCTTCTCAGGTTGCATCAGATAGGCAAGTTAGAGATGCATTAGTCGAATATCAACGAAATTTCTCTAGGAGATGTGGTGGTGCCGTTCTGGATGGTAGAGATATAGGAACAGTAATTTGCCCAAATGCGGAGGTAAAGCTTTATATAACAGCGTCGGAAGAAATAAGAGCTGCAAGGCGGTTTCAGGAACTCTCCATAAAAGATAAAGATCTTACCATCGAATCCCTGATATCAGAGTTAAGAGCTAGAGATTTGGCTGATAGAGAGAGAAAAGTTTCTCCTTTACTAAAAGCAGAAGATGCGGTCTTGCTTGATACTACAGAATTGTCTATAGACGCGTCTGTCGCATTAGCAGTTAATACAATCTCAAAAGCTATAAGATTAAGTACTTAAAAAGATTACTTAATGTTACTATTTTTGAGTAAGACCAAATTGAAACCTAAAGACCGGTGGATACAACCGCTCGGCCAGTAAAATGTTAATTAAAAAGGAAGATAAATCTCAATGACGCAATCAGCAACGATGGAGGAATTCGAAGCACTCCTTAAAGATAGCTTCGAAACAGACACACCAAAAGAAGGATCAGTAGTAAAAGGTAAGGTTATAGCTGTTGAAGCAGGCCAAGCAATAATAGACATTGGTTACAAGATGGAAGGTCGAATTGATCTTAAGGAATTTGAAAGTCTTGGAGAAACCCCAGAGCTTGTAATTGGTCAAGAAGTTGAAGTTTTTCTTGATAGAGTAGAAAACTCTAGAGGAGAAGCATCCGTTAGTCGTGAAAAGGCTCGTCGTGAAGAGGCCTGGGATCGGTTAGAAACAGCGCACTCAGATACTCTTAGAGTTGATGGTGTAATATTTGGTCGTGTAAAAGGTGGCTTTACTGTTGATTTAGGGGGAGCTGTCGCTTTTCTTCCGGGATCCCAAGTTGACGTCAGGCCTGTGCGAGACGCTGCACCATTGATGGGCATGAAACAACCTTTCATTATACTTAAAATGGATAGAAAAAGGGGTAATATTGTTGTATCCCGAAGGGCTATTCTCGAAGAATCTAGAGCGGAACAAAGAGCTGAGGTTGTTGGTAATCTAAAAGAGGGCGACACAGTAGATGGAATTGTAAAAAATATCACTGAATATGGGGCCTTTATTGATTTGGGCGGTGTTGATGGATTACTTCACGTTACTGATATGGCATGGAGAAGGGTTAATGACCCGCGAGAAGTTATGACCATTGGTGAGACAGTAAAAGTTCAAGTCATAAAAATTAATAAAGAAACCCACCGCATTAGTTTAGGAATGAAGCAATTAGAAGATGACCCTTGGAATATAGTACAAGAAAAATATACTGTTGAGTCAGTACATACTGGTAAAGTAACTAATATAACTGACTATGGTGCTTTTGTAGAGCTAGAGGCTGGAGTAGAGGGTTTGGTTCATGTGTCTGAGATGAGTTGGACTAAAAAAAATGTTCACCCTGGAAAAATTGTTTCGACTTCGCAAGAAGTTGAAGTCATGGTACTAGAAATAGATAGTATAAAGCGTCGAGTTAGTTTGGGTTTAAAGCAGACTATTCGTAATCCATGGGAGGTTTTCGCGGAAACTTTCCCTCAAGGTTCAGAGATTGAGGGAGAAGTTAAAAATATAACAGAATTTGGATTATTTGTTGGTTTAGAAAATGATATAGATGGAATGGTCCACTTATCTGATATTTCTTGGGAAGGTGGCGGCGAGCAGTCACTTGGAGAGTTTCGAAAAGGAGATAACGTTAAGGCGGTAGTTACTGAAATCGATATTGAAAAAGAGAGAGTGTCATTATCTATAAAAGGTTTGGGTAGTGATCCGTTTAAGGGTGCTACTGAAGGAGTTAAGCGAGGTGCAATTATAACTGTAACGGTCACCGCTGTTGAAGATGGTGGAATTGAAGTCGATTACGAGGGGATGAAATCGTTTATTCGCCGAACTGATTTGTCTCGAGACCGGGCAGAGCAGCGTCCTGACCGTTTTGGAGTTGGAGATAAAATCGACGTACGAGTTACAAATATTGATAGTAAAACTCGTAAATTGGGTCTTTCTATTAAGGCTCGAGAAATAGCGGAAGAAAAAGAGGCTGTTGAACAATATGGTTCCTCCGATTCGGGTGCGTCACTTGGAGATATTCTTGGGGCTGCATTGAAAAATGATGATAAATAAAAAATAGTACTCCTAAAAAGGCCTGACTTAGTTGGGCCTTTTTTTCGAATCGTTTAGTTATTTCCTTGATAGTTTAAAAAACTAAGACATCTATAAAATGAAAAAAAAGAGAAAAAAGAAATTATTTAGGTGAATAGTACTTTTTTTTGATCTACATCACTTTTTTTTGATCTTGTCCCTTTTATCAATCGCACATGTAGGGGTATAATTATTTCTAGAACACTTTATGCCTTAAAGTACTTTATAGGAGTTAGAAAATGATACGCTCTGAATTAGTTCAAAAGATTGCCGAAGATAATCCAGCATTGAATGTTGCTGATGCGGAGAGAATAGTCACCACTATTTTCGACGAAATCATTTCAAGTATATCCTCGGGAAACAGAGTTGAGTTACGTGGGTTTGGTGCCTTTTCGGTAAAAAAGAGAGAGGCACGCACTGGCAGAAACCCGAAGACAGGGGATGCAGTAAGCGTTGATAGTAAACATATTCCATTCTTTAAAACGGGAAAATTGCTAAGAGATCGATTGAATGGCAATAACGATAGTTGATGAGGTATATTCGCGGCTTATTTGTATGTCTTTTTGGAGTTCTCTTACTACTATTATGTTTATCTAACCAAGAAGTAGTAAGGTTTAAGTTTATTCCTTCTGAACTAGATTTTTTTTATCAAAAAGGTTTAATATTTGAGGTGCCTCTTTTTATATTGTTATTAATTGTAACCCTAGCTGGTGTGTTCTTAGGAATTATAAGTGAATGGTTTCGCGGAGTTAAGACCCGTAAGAAGAAAAAAACTAAAACCTTGGAGAAAAAAGCCCTGACAGGTCATCCGGATTCTACCAATATCCATTTCCCGAAGGAGTCAGACGATATCATTAACTTATTGGACAAAGGTAAGTATTAATTTTAGGAAAATTTTTTAATGACTGTGAAGATTAAAATATGTGGTTTAACAAACCCTAAAGATGTAGCGCCATGTATAAGGTCTAGTGTTGACTATGTTGGCTTTGTTTTTCACAAGAGTTCGAAAAGAAACTTAGAATTATCTGAGGCTGCAAGAATAGCCACCCTGGTTCCTCCGGAAGTTTTAAAAGTTGCTTTAATAGTTGATCCTCTAGATTCAGAACTTGAAAATTTATTTTCAAGTTTCCCTGTTGATTTGTTGCAACTACATGGTGAGGAGCTACCTGGGAGGGTTTCAAAAATTCGGTCTATTTTTAAAGTTCCTATTATAAAGTCAGTTAGTTTAAGGACAAAACAAGATTTAGTAAAAATTAAAGATTTCTCATCTGTAGCTGATCAATTATTAATAGATGCAGAGAAACCTGATAAGCTAAGCCCTCCGGGTGGTAACGGAGTAACTTTTGATTGGGAATTAATTTCAGGGTTTGACTGGAAGGTGCCTTGGATGTTGGCTGGAGGTTTAGATACTAACAATGTACAGGAAGCGATAGAAATCAGTGGAGCTAAACAAGTGGATGTGTCTTCTGGGGTTGAATCTAGTCCTGGAATTAAAGACACGAAGTTAATATATAATTTTGTTAACACTGTTAGAGGAAAAAATTATGACAGGTGATTTGTTAAATAGTTTTACGGTGGGTCCTGATGAGTCTGGTCGTTTTGGTGATTTTGGTGGAAGGTTTGTTTCAGAAACCTTAATGCCACTTATTTTGGAGTTAGAAAAAGAGTACGAAAATGCAAAAATAGATTCTAATTTCTGGAAGGAGATGGATGATCTTTGGGCCAATTATGTTGGACGCCCCTCACCGTTATATTTTTGTGAGAGATTAACTAACCACTTCTCTGGCGCAAAGATCTATATGAAACGAGATGAGTTAAATCACACTGGGGCTCATAAAATAAATAACGTTTTAGGTCAAATACTCTTAGCACGTAGAATGAATAAAAAACGTATTATCGCAGAGACTGGAGCAGGGCAGCATGGAGTGGCGACAGCAACAGTGTGCGCTAAGTTTGGTCTTAAGTGCGTTGTTTATATGGGAGCGCATGATGTTGAGAGACAAGCACCAAATGTATTTCGTATGAAACTCCTAGGTGCCGAAGTTATCCCTGTAACCTCTGGAAGAGGAACCTTAAAAGATGCAATGAATGATGCTCTAAGAGACTGGGTGACTAACGTGGAAGACACATTTTACTGTATTGGAACTGTTGCTGGGCCTCATCCTTACCCAGAAATGGTACGAGACTTTCAATCTATAATTGGGAAAGAAACAAAAACCCAAATGCTAGAACAGGAGGGTAGGGCTCCTGATACATTGGTTGCGGCTATTGGTGGTGGATCGAATGCAATGGGTTTATTCTATCCATTTTTAGACGATCTTAAGGTGTCAATAATTGGTGTTGAAGCCGGAGGAAAAGGTGTTAACTCAAAAATGGAACATTGTGCTTCATTAACAGGTGGCCGACCTGGGGTTCTTCATGGAAACAGAACGTACCTTTTGCAAGATGATGATGGACAAATCTTAGAAGGTTTTTCGATTTCTGCTGGCCTCGATTATCCAGGCATTGGTCCAGAGCACGCATGGTTACATGAGTCGGGTAGAGTAAATTATGTGTCAATTACTGATAAGGAAGCCTTAACTTCTTTTCAATTATGTTGTGAGCTTGAAGGAATTATACCAGCTTTAGAGCCTAGTCATGCTTTAGCACATGTTGGAAAAATAGCCCCAAAGCTACCCTCTGATCATATAATTTGTATGAATATGTGTGGTAGAGGAGATAAAGATATTTTTACTGTAGCTAAAGCCTTAAATTTTGATATGGATTTTTCTTAATACTATTAGTTAAGAAGTGTGTAACTCCAAAATTTCAATTTTAACAATTTTCAAGGTTTCTTGATGAGTTGCACCAAGGTTAACTTTTGGTGCTGCACCCTCTTCATGGGCTTGCAGAAAACGTTCAGCGCACAAACACCATTGATCCCCGGCTTTTAACCCTGGAAAGTTAAATTCTGGGCGAGGTGTTGAGAGGTCATTACCAAGGTATTTTGACATTGCTAGGAATTCATCTGTCATTATAGCGCATACAGTGTGTTTTCCTGCATCAGAAGAGCCTGTATCACAACAACCTGTCCTAAAGTAACCCGTTAGGGGCTCGTTGGAGCACTCGATAAGTTTTTTACCATAGACATTTAATGATGGAAATTGATCCATTTTTTTACTCCTTCCTAAATCTATCAAAAAGATTCTGTAAAGAACTCCTTTTGGTCTCTTGAGTAACCCTGTTAGGGTTACAAACAGTTGCTTTTACAATTGCCTTATCTTTGGTTGTCTTTCTTTGTATTTTTTCAGATATTGATTTACCAAAATTGGCTGTATTTTCTGAAATAAGATCTTCAGCTTCTGTCGAAATTACTTCTATTATTTGTGTAATTATTTCTTGTTCTACTTTTGAAAAATCACCAAGTACGTAATTTGCTACAGCATTTTTGTTTCCAGGGTGCCCAACACCAATTCTAATTCTTATATAACCTGAACCAATGTGCTCATTTATAGAGCGCAATCCATTGTGTCCGGCGTGGCCACCTCCACTTTTTATTTTTAGTTTTCCTAGTGGGAAGTCTATTTCATCATGAAATACAATAACTTTACTAGCTGGTATTTTATAAAACCTACTAACTTCACCTACAGATTGTCCACTCAAATTCATAAAAGTATTAGGCTTTAAAATAATAATTTTTTGCGTGCTTAATAAGCCGTTACTTATAGAACCTTGAAATTTATTCTTCCAAGGGGAAAAATTGTAGATTTCTGCTATGCGCGATACGGCCATAAAACCAACATTATGCCGATTTTTTGTGTACTGATCTCCAGGGTTTCCAAGTCCAACAAATAACATCATGAGACTTCACTTACCTGAAATTAGTGCGATTTAATAGATCAACTTTTACCAAACGCATATTTTTCACTATGCATTTAGTAAGTTTTTTAAAAGATTAATCTTCTGCACCTTCGGCTTTATCGTCCGATTCCTCAGAGCCTTCTACCACTTCGGCATCATCATCGTCATCTGTTCCTGAAGATTTTAGACTTGATGGAGCCTGAATAGTAGCAATAACAAAGTCACGATCAATTATAGCTTTTGTTCCAGAAGGTAATGTTACAGAGGAAATCGTTACAGCATCACCTACGGATAAGTTTGAAAGATCAACTTCGATGTTTTCAGGTATCTCACCAGCTGTAACCATTAATTCAACTTCTGGGCGTATAACAGTCAAGACACCACCACGTTTTAAGCCTAGACAAACATCTTCGCCAGTAAAATTAACCTGAATAAACAAGTTTATTCGCGTGTCTCTTTTTAACCGCATGAAGTCAACATGAGTTGGTAAGTCTTTGACAACGTTTCTTTGTACGTTTCGACATATCACACGAACATCATCGTGACCTTCAACTTTTAAGTCGAATAGCGTTGATAGAAAACGCCCTGCTTTTAATTTTCTTAATAGTATATTGTAAGGGATATTTATAGGTAGTGGATCTACTCCTCCACCGTAAACTACACCGGGCACCATACCATTACGGCGTGCTGATCGAGCGGCCCCCTTGCCTGTCCTCGAACGTGCCTCGGCGATAAGATTTGGTGTCTCATCAGCCATTTTCATTCTCCAATAATTATGCGGTCTCCTCCAAGGGTGTAGAGCCGCGTGAAACCAAGCGTATAATTAAGTATTTTTAGTTTGGAAAGCTTTTATTTTATATAATGGTAAAGAATTAATTTTTATTTAATTACCCTGGTACCACTTGATATTGAGATAACAATCAGAACGACATTTAACTATCTACAATTACTTTCTGCCCAGAAAACCTTTTTTAATTTTCTAACCGTTAATAATAACTTTGGAATTGATGCCAATCCAAATTTTTCTATATCCCCGACTGCTAACGCGTATTTTCCAGTATTTGTTTGATTGAATACTTTAACATAATATGTGCCGGGGTTATATGTTCTATTAGAAGCAAAGTTTTCACCAATTTCGGGTCCAACCCAGTACCATGACTTACCGTATTTTTCATACCAAGCCCACCAAACAAAGCTTCCGCCATCTCTACCATCTATTTCTTTAAAGTCAGCTCCAAGTACCTTGAAGGAAAAGTAATTTTGTTGATCACAGGTTTCAAGTTTTGGTACAGTAATTCCAGCATAAAAATTGAAGGGAATATCACTTTCAATTTTATAATAATGCTCTGATCCATTTAGTTCAGAAAAAATGGCCTTTGAGTGTTCGGGTTTGGAGATAACAAAGGGATTACTTTTTGTCATTACTTGATTATTTTTGGTTATGATTGGTGAGTGCGCTAATATAATCGATGGAAAAAAAAGTAGTAAGAATAGTATAGTTTTTATGGGCATTTTTATCCTTTTTTTGATATTATTTATTAAAAATTCATGAGTACTTATGAAAAAAATCCTTTGGAATAAGAAGGTTTGATCGATTTAAAGAATGTATATTTTTTTCTCCACACAATGCCATAGTTGTGTCCAATTCCTTCTGAATGATTGATAAAGCAGTTTCCACACCTAGTTGGCCGAGCGCTCCAAGACCATATATATACGCCCGCCCTATATATGTCCCAGTTGCACCCAGGGCTAGGGCTTTAAGAACATCTTGACCAGACCTAATTCCGCTGTCTAAATGAACCTCTATTTTGTCACCAACAGCGTCTAGTATTTCTGGAAGTACACGAATGGAACTTAATGCGCCATCTAGCTGTCTTCCACCGTGATTAGATACAATAATCGCATCTGCTCCGATTTCTAAGGCTTTCTTTGCATCTTCAGCATCCAGAATCCCTTTAAGAATAAACTTTCCATCCCACTGTTTCCTGTATTGTTTGACGGTGTCCCAGTCTAACTTTGGGTCGAATTGTTCACTGGTCCAGCTTGCTAGACTAGAGATATCATTTACACTTTTCGCGTGGCCAACAATATTTCCAAAAGTTCGACGTTTTGCTCCTAACATTTTTATGGCCCAAGTCCATTTTGTCATCAAATCCATTAAAACAGTAGGGTTTAATTTTGGAGGTATTGATAAACCATTCTTAAGGTCTTTATGCCTTTGACCTAAAATTTGAAGATCTAGTGTAAGTAGTAATGCTTCGCAGTTTGCTCGTTTTGCTCTATCTATAAGATTTGTAATAAACTCGTCATCACGCATTACATATAGTTGAAACCAAAAGGGGACTGTCGTGTGTTCGGCTACATCCTCAATAGAGCAGATTGACATCGTTGATAAAGTAAAGGGAACACCGAAAGATTCGGCTGCTTTGGCAGCAAGTATTTCTCCGTTTGCGTGCTGCATCCCCGTAAGACCTACAGGAGCTAAGGCTACTGGCATCGTCACATCTCTTCCAACCATTTTAGATGCAGTCGATCGACCTTCCATATCAACTGCTACGCGTTGCCTTAAGCGTATTTTTTCAAAGTCTGTTGAATTCTCACGAAAAGTTTGTTCCGTCCAACTTCCAGTTTCACAATAATCGTAAAACATTTTTGGGACACGATTTTTGTAAATTCTCTTAAGATCTGTTATTTCAGTTATTACAGTCATGTCTGGAAACCTTTAATAAATGATTGTTAGCGATACTGGAACAAAATATTTTTGTAGTTAAGCATCATGAACGCCCTCTGCCAGTGATTTAACAAAGGCCAATACGCTTTTGTTTGATTCGCCTTGTGCGATTTTTTCTACTATAGCTGAGCCAACCACAACGCCATCTGCTACTTTTGCCATTTCTAATGCTGCTTCGGGAGTTTTAATTCCAAAACCAACCACCACAGGTAGATCTGTCTCTTTTTTAATTCGAGAAATTTCTGGAGAAACATTTGCAGAACTTGCATTGGCCACACCAGTTATGCCAGTTATTGAAACATAGTAAACAAACCCTGATGTATTTTTTAGGACTGCAGGAAGCCTATTTTCATCTGTGGTCGGTGTTGCTAACCGAATAAAATTAAGCCCTATATTTTTAGCTGGAATGCATAGTTCACTATCTTCTTCAGGAGGAAGGTCTACAATAATAAGTCCATCAACGCCTACCAGCTTTGCTTTAGATAAAAACTTATCCACGCCATAAGAATAAATAGGGTTATAGTAACCCATTATGATTATTGGAGTGACATTATTTTTGCTTCTAAAATCCTGTACCATTTGCAGAGTTTTCTCAAGATTTTGTCCAGAATTTAAAGCTCGTTGACCCGCTAGCTGGATTGTTGGACCATCAGCCATTGGGTCAGTAAAAGGTAAGCCCAGCTCAATTATGTCTACACCGGCTTCAGGAAGTCCCATGAGCAGCTCCTTGGATTCATTATAATCTGGATCACCTGCCATAATATAGGCAACGAATGCTTTCTTCCTATTAGCTCTTAAAGCTGAAAAAGTGTCGTCTATACGGGCCATTTATGTTACCTTTTTGATTTTATATTGAAAGTTTGTACTAATATTGCAGTAAGAATCAATGCTCTCCTTGACGTTATGTGTATCAAGAACGTAAATCCAACAAAATTATATTAATATTAAGGAAAAAAAATGGGATTTAAAATGGGTATTGTTGGATTGCCTAATGTTGGGAAATCAACATTGTTTAATGCACTGACTAAAACGGCAGCGGCTCAAGCTGCTAACTTTCCCTTTTGTACTATCGAACCAAACATCGGAGAGGTTGGTGTCCCCGACAGACGTCTAGATGAGTTGGCAAAGATAGCTGAGTCGAAACAAATTATCCCAACCCGAATGACATTCGTAGATATAGCAGGTTTAGTTAAGGGTGCTTCAAAAGGAGAAGGTTTGGGAAATCAATTTTTAGCAAATATTCGTGAGGTTGATGCAATTGCACATGTCCTGCGTTGTTTCGAGGATGATGATGTTACCCATGTAAGCGACCGTATCGATCCAGTTTCAGATGCAGAGACTATCGAAACAGAATTAATGTTAGCTGATATTGAAAGTATTGAGAAACGTCTTCAAGGCTTAATCCGTAAAGTTAGAGGTGGTGATAAAGAAGCAATTCAGCAAGAGCGCCTTCTAAAAGTCGCCCTGGTGGCATTGGAGGATGGGTTACCAGCTAGAACTGTTTTGGTAGATGAAGATGACCTAAAAACTTGGACAATGCTCCAGTTATTGACAGCAAAACCTATTCTATTTGTTTGTAACGTTGGTGAAGACAGTGCTTCGAGTGGGAACTCCTTTACTCAAAAAGTATTTGAAATGGCTAAGAAACAAAACTCTGGGGTAGTTATAATTAGCGCTCAAATTGAAGAAGAAATTAGTCAGTTAGATCAAGATGAGGCAGAGTTATTTTTAAATGAAATGGGTTTGGATGAGGCAGGCTTGGACAGATTAATTCGAGCAGGGTATGATTTATTGCAATTAGAAACTTACTTTACTGTAGGTCCAAAAGAAGCCAGGGCTTGGACAGTTAAGCATGGTACGTTAGCACCACAGGCAGCTGGTGTAATTCACGGTGACTTTGAAAGGGGTTTCATTCGTGCTGAAACTATCGCCTTTAATGATTTTGTTTCTTTTAATGGTGAACAAAAGGCAAAGGAAGCTGGTAAAATGAGGGTTGAGGGGAAAAGTTATACTGTCAAAGATGGAGACGTTTTACACTTTCTGTTTAATGCTTAAACTATAATTTGAATCGCTGAAGTTATATCTGGGAGGCCTAGGTGAGAAAAAAATTAGTTCTAATAAAGCATGGAGATGGTCCAACAGATGACAGAGTTGTTAGTTGGGCCTGTGTTAACAGTTTAGATGTCAAAATATTTAAACCTTTTAAGGGAGAGCTTATTGAAGACATAGATGAATCAGTGATTGGAACTGTTCTTTATGGTGGCCAATATAATGTGTTCGATACAAAAGATTTTCTGTTCCTTGAGGATGAATATCGGTGGATTAGAGATTGTTTAACTGCTGATATACCTATGTTAGGAATTTGTCAGGGTGCCCAACAAATAGCATACCACCTAGGGGCTAAGGTTGGTCCTCTTGATAGTAAAACGAGTGAATTTGGTTATTATCAAGTCGAGCCCACACCAGAAGCATTCGCTTGTGGTTTTCTGCAAGAACCTCTTTTTGTTACGCAGGCACATTCCCACACTTTTGGTATTCCCGCAGGAGCAATTAGATTGGCTGGCAGTAAGTTGTTTCCAAATCAAGCATTTAAGTATGGAGAGAAAGTGTATGGATTACAGTTTCATCCTGAAGTTACGATTGAAGGTTTTCGGAGATGGCAAAAGGAGGATTGGTCAAGGTATATTGGCCAACAGACTTCGAAAGAGCAAACGAGATTGATGTACAAGAGTGACGCTGCACAAGCGAAGTGGTTCTATAAATTCCTAGATAATCTTTTCAAAGAAAAGTGATTTGAATTCCCTTTGTTATCTTTTATGATTATTTTTTTAAGGAGATAGAAATGGTTGATAACCTTATACTTCAAAGTCGAGATAAGAATATTTTAACAGTTACTGTTAATCGCCCCCAGAAAGCAAATTCACTGACTAATGAAATGTTGGATGAGTTAACAGTTATTTTTAACCGGGCGGCTGCAGATGATAATCTCTTGGGAGTTGTGGTCACGGGAGCTGGGGATAGAGTATTCTGCGCCGGCGCTGATCTTTCGGAACTGGTTACTGGTGGTGATGATACTCCGGATGGTTGGAGTAGAATGGCAGAGAGTCTTAGAAAAATTCCTGTTATGACGGTTGCCTTGTTAAATGGCCATTGCATGGGGGGTGGCCTATCGTTAGCTTTAGGATGTGACATTAGAGTGTCTGTTCCAACGGCCCGTTTTGCGTACCCAGTTTTTAAAAATAACGTGTTACCAGGACAGTATGACGTTAATAGTCTGTACTCACTTATAGGGAAAGGACGCACTTCAATTATATTGCTTGGTGGTCAAACTATTGACTCAGACGAGGCCTTGCATTGGGGCTTGGTTGATAGAGTATTAGATTTTTCTGAGTTTAATTCTGAATCTGAAAAGCTTTTTGAAATAGCAAAATCCTCTGATAGAAACCATCAGGTAAAAATTAAGTCACGTATAATGGTATCAGAAAAATGAAGGGAATACGTGTTGTAGATATGACGAGTGTTCTTTCTGGTCCTTTTTGTACATGGCTATTGGCGAGCCTGGGTGCGGATGTAATTAAGGTCGAAAATCCAAATGGTGACACTTCTCGAACTACCCCTCCCTTTAAGGATGGAGTTGGTTTGTATTTTGCTTCTGTCAATCGTAATAAGCGTTCAATTAAGCTTGATTTAAAAACAGACGATGGAAAGGCAGTGCTGCGTAAACTTCTTGCATCAGCTGATGTGTTTGTAGAAAATATGCGGCCTGGTGTTCGTGATCGCTTGGGATGTAGTGACCAAGAATTGAAAGCAATAAATCCAAAATTAATTTCTGCGTCGATTTCTGGTTTTGGACAGAAAGGGAGTTTATCTGATCGCCCAGCATATGACATAGTCGTTCAAGCTATGAGTGGGATGATGAGTATCAATGGAGAACAGGGAGGAAATCCTACCCGCGTAGGGTTCTCTGTCGGAGATATATCCGCAGCGATGTTTGCTGTTATTGGTATCCTACAACGCCTTTATGAGAGGGATGCCCAGGCTAAAAGTGATATAAATCACTTAGACGTCTCTATGTTAGCCTGTCAGTGGGCATGTTTAGAAAATGCATTTGCCCGACATTTGAATACGGGTGTTGTACCAGGTCCTATTGGGTCCAGACATCCCTCAGCAACACCCTTTGAACCTTACCCAACTGCAGATCAAGATATTGTTATAGGGTTGGGTAGTCAAAAGGATTGGGCGCCTTTTTGTAAAGCTATTGGATTTCCAAGTTTACTTAATGACCCACGGTTTCAAGGAGCGGAGACTCGTTTGGAGAATAGAGATGCGTTAGATGAAGTTCTTGGTAGTTATTTGCAGGAAAAACCTTCCAGTTATTGGATCGATCTACTTATTAAAAACTCAATTCCTTGCTCTGTAATTGAAAATATAGAAAGTATATCTAATAACTTAATTTCTGAAGAGTATAGTGCCTTTTCCGAGATTGAAGTAGGGATTACAAAGCAGAAAATGAGATTTGTTAGAAATCCTATTTCTTCAGATAACTTAGTTGAGATGCCACCACCTAAATTGGGAGAACATACCTTACAAATTTTACAAGAAATTGGTTGTGATGAGTCCCTAATCCAAAAGATAATTAATTAATTTCAACAATAATAGTACTATTTAGACTTAAAGTTTTTTATACTTCCATGTGAATCTATGTACTTAGAGTATATTTGACCCTTTATAACTCGAGTGCTGATTATAAACAGTCAGATAGTATTAGGTAATTATTTCAAGATGCTTAAAAAAAGTAATCCTCGAACATTTGGTATTTTAATTACTGTGCTGGGTACCTTGGTATTAACTCCTGATACGCTTCTTTTTCGATTGACTGCTGCAGATGGATTTACGATTGCTTTTTGGAGAGGATTATTTGCAGGCCTCACTGTTTTCTTTTGCTGCCTTGCTGTTTATGGATCAAAAACTTTATCTGTATTTAGATCCCTTGGATACAAAGGCTTATTAGTCGCTGGGTTTCAAGGTGTGGGGATGGTGCTGTTTTGCGTTTCGTTAGATCATACCAGTGCCGCAAATGCGCTTATCTTATATTCTACTGCTCCGGTCATGGGAGTTGCCCTATCTTGGATCTTTCTAAAAGAGAAAGCTTCAAGCTCTATGTTGATTACTTTAGTCGTAGTTTGCTTTGGTATTTTTATAGTTTCACTTGGTTCAACTGCTACTGGAACTTTTTTTGGAGATACTATCGCATTTTTCAACGCGCTTTGCATAGCAGCTTTCTATGTAGCTGTTAGGGGTGCAAGACGTATTAATATGATACCTGCAATTGGCTTATCTTTTTTTATTTCTGCTGCCCTTGCGTACCCTTTAGCAGACTTCTCTCCTCTTTCAGGAAACCAGTGGATATTATTGATGTTAGGAGGGGTTTTGATGTTACCTGTGGCTATTTCTTTATTAACTATAGGTCCAAGATATTTACCTGCTCCAGAAGTTTCTATGATAAACCTGCTGGAGGTTTGCCTTGCTCCTTTAATCCTGTGGTGGGTAATTGGTGAAAACCCTGGTTTAATGTCTATAGTTGGAGGCTCAATTGTTGTGTTGGCGTTGTTTGCCTACGCTACATGGCAGATAAAGAAAAGAGAATAAGTTTTGCTTCAAAAAGAAGTCTCCTGATAAAAATTCAATATCGATCTTAAAAATTATCTGACTATTTACTAAAGATACATAAGGTAAAAGAATCCACTTTTATCCTTGGCTTCAACCTAGTATAGCGGTCGGTGGAGACGTGGCCGAGCGGTCGAAGGCGCTCCCCTGCTAAGGGAGTAGGCCCGGAAGGGTCTCGAGGGTTCGAATCCCTTCGTCTCTGCCACTATATCACTATAGTGGTTTGATTTAATTAGAAAAAATAATTTCTAATTCTACTCACAACGAAGTATTAGGTTGGAACAAATTAACAGAGTTTTTAGTCTAACTGAGGGATGCTTAAGCTCTGTAATATGTACCAAGACACGCGAATCGAAGAGTAATGATTCAAGCTTATGGCGGCTAGGGCGCAGTGCAATTAACAAGTTTCAGAAAATTGAGATTACTTATGCTGTTTTTACTCATGAGCCGTGATGGAATGAGGCGAATCTTTAAAAGCCCTACTTATCTGGGGAACTTTTTGAGCCATTTAAAGTAATGTATGTGAGGATTTAAATTTTTCAGTGGCAAACCCCACCTTTTGTTCTTTAATTTCGATAAACTACACTGAACTGATTGAAAAATCTAAATGGAATGAATATAACTAGTGGATTAAGACTTAACAAAATAATTTTATAGAAATTGGATTTAGATGAGTGATTTATATTATTTTAATGAAAATTTAAGTTCTAAAAACCTATCTTTTCAGGATATTAAAGAGCTTGATATTCAAGATCCTCTGGCTGATCAGGCAAAAAAATTTGATCTTCCTGAAGGGCTTATATACCTCGATGGAAACTCTCTTGGTGCAATGCCTAAAGGTATTCCTGACTATTTTAATAAAGAAATTCGAGATGGTTGGGGAACTGGGTTGATAAGAAGTTGGAATGGAAAAGGTTGGCATAACATGCCTCTTACGCTAGGGAATCGGTTGGCTCCTATGATGGGAGCAAATGCTGGTGAAGTTCTTATAGTTGATTCTACATCTTTAAATTTATTTAAAACGTTAGTCGCAGCCCTTAAAATGAGGTCAGAGAGGTCGGAAGTTTTATCTGAAAAGGGAAATTTTCCTTCTGATATTCATGTTGTTCAGGGAGTATTAAATAATTTTTTCCCCGAAACTAATTTAGTCTTGGCTGGGCACACCGATGAAGAAATAATTGCGGAAATTAATGACAAGACTGCGGTAGTTACTTTAACCCATGTTAATTATAAAACTGGTGAAATACATGATATGGAGCGCATTACACGAAAAGCTCATGAGCATGGTGCTTTGATTATTTGGGATCTAGCCCATAGTTTAGGTGCTCTTCCAGTAGATTTAAATTCCTGTAATGCGGACTTTGCAATAGGGTGCACATACAAATATTTGAATTCTGGGCATGGTGGTCCCGCTTATTTGTTTGTGGCTGAGCGACACTTAAAACAAGCGACCAATACACTGACAGGCTGGCAAGGTCACGCAAACCCTTTTTCTTTTGATATTAACTATGAGCCTGCAGAAACGATTGAAAAATTTCGATGCGGTTCGCCTGCAATATTATCTTATCTGGCTTTAGAGAAAAGTTTAGATATTTTTGAGACAGTAAATTTTTTGGAGTTAAGAAAGAAATCTCAAAATCTAACTCAATTATTCATCGAACTTGTAGATCGCAAATGTAGTGGTTTTGGTTTGGAACTGTACAGCCCAAAAGATGCTCAGAAACGGGGTAGCCAAGTTTCATTTACGCATCCAAATGGGTGGGAAATAATGCAAGCACTTATTGCTTTAGATGTCATAGGAGACTTTAGGGCGCCCAACATCATTAGGTTTGGCTTCACCCCTTTATATACATCTTATGAAAATGTCTGGAGAGCTGTCGATATTTTGTCTGATATTTTACATAAGGAACTTTGGAAAGATCCAGTTTACTCTGTGAGGTCTTTGGTAACTTAAAATTTGTAAACCACAGTAGATTTATAAGTATATAAGTCTCTGAATTTTTTAGTTTTTTTTTACACTTAGATAGAGGTTTAAAAATAATTCAACTACAGCAGAAAAAAATTTAGGGAAGAACTTAGTTTGGTTGAAGATTTAAATTGGCAAAATTTAAACGCGGAACAATTGGAAGAAGAGTACTCTCCCAGTTCAGTAATCGGAGGAAATTATCTTCCTTTTATCAATGAGTATATAAAAAGAAGTGATGACGTCGCGTCTTCTAATATTATAATTGAGTGCTTTTATGGGCCAATGCAATCAAATTCGGTTGACCTTATTTTGCCAGAAAACACTCCAAAAGATAAACCAGTCCCATTATTAGTTTTTCTCCACGGCGGTTATTGGCAGGAGTTGTCTAAGAAAGAGTCACTTTTCGCAGCAAAGGACATTCTATCGGAAGGGATAGCCTTTGCTGCAGTAGATTATACACTTTGCCCTCACGTCACTATTCGAGAAATCGTAGATGAATGTATTAGGGCATTGCGTTACTTGAAAAGTATTGGGTCTAAATATAATTTTGATCCCAATAAAATCGTCTTAGCAGGAAGTTCGGCAGGAGCACACCTTGCTTCTATGTGTGTACTAGAGGCTATGAAGGCTAAAGATAATAGTTCTTTAAGGATAGCTTCAACTATTTTAGTCTCAGGAGTATATGAGTTAGAACCTATAATTCAAACTAGCATAAATGATGCTATTAAAATGGATAGAGCTGTTGCAAACTCTATGAGTCCAATGCTTAAGGATTTAGAAAACTTCCCGGATACCCTTATTGTTTGGGGTGAGAATGAAACGGCAGAGTTCAAAGGGCAAAGCAATGTGTTTTCTAAGAAACTAGTTGATTATGGTGTAAGTGTGAAAGCTTTTGAAGTACCGTCTCGAAATCATTTTGATGTTATATTGGATCTAACAAAAAGAGATACAATACTAGGAGACGAATTTTATAGATTAATAACGAAAGTTAATAGTTAAGTGCCAAAATATACACCATATGTTACCCACGTAGTTGACCCTATTGGAGTCGATACTTCTATAGAGCCACGGCCTATGGAGATGGGTTCTGATCAAAGTCGGGAGTCAGTTGTTGCAAAAACTAGTGGGAAACCTCTTGTAGATTTCGAAGGTAGAACCAATCCCTATATAGACTATCAAAGTATCGACATATTGCTTTCACTGCAACATCCGCGAAGTGAGGGTTATGATGAGATGTGTTTTATTGTAATGGGACAAATTAAGGAGATGATTTTTCGTGGTCTTCACTTTGAACTTAAAAATGCTCAAATTCAGATTCGTGAAGATAACTTGGGTAATGCGATGCAAATTTTAGAAAGGGCAATAGCTTACACCAAGTATCTTGCAGATACTTGGAATGTATTATCTACGATTTCTACCGAAGGTTTTAGTGAGTTTCGCAATAATCTTGGGACGGCCTCAGGGCAACTTTCATTTATGTATAGACATGTCGAGTTCGTCTTAGGAAATAAAAGTAAAAGGTTAGCTGCAGCACACAAGAATGTTTCCCATGTTTGGCCAGAAATTGATAAAGCGCTACATTCGCGTAGCTTATATGATGACGTCATCGCTTTATTGAATCGAAGGAGCTTAAAAATAGATGAGGCTATGCTAAATAGGGACTGGAGTGAGCCCTATAAAGCAAACGATTCTGTTGAAACGGCCTGGCTGGATATTTATAAAGATGCTTCGCTAGATAACGACCTTTATACTTTAGGAGAAAAGTTAACTTCGTTGGATGAGAATTTTTCTATTTACAGATGGAGACATTTCCTAACAGTTCAAAAGATCATTGGATATAAACCTGGAACTGGTGGCTCCGCTGGAGTGGGCTGGTTGCAAGAGGTTACTGGTCACCGATTTTTTCCGGAGCTGTGGTCAATACGAACAAATTTGTAAGAATTATGAGATTCAATTTCCGATTATTTCAAGTTAGTTTGAAATAGACAGTATTATTTTGTGATTATAATAAACCTTTGAGGTCAGTTTTTTAAAATGAGTGCTAATTAATGAAGAATTTATTTTATGTTATTTTTGCGGCGGCTGTGATTAATTCAGTAGTCTTTGGTGGAAGGCAAACAATTCCTCTGTCAATTGAGGGGATCAGCTTTAAGGATACATTGAATTATTTGCAAATCAGCTTTGCATTTGCTCTGGGCCAGCTAGTCAGTGGAGCAATAGGTCCAATTGGCGGGGCAATATCTGATAAGTTTGGATCAGGAAAAACACTGTTGATAGGTATTATCTTGTCTGCACTTGGTTTATTTTTAATACCAATTTCAGATACACCGCTTACTCTCGCTTTATCTGTAGGCATTCTGTCTGCAGGAGGGGCTGGCATAGCTGGCTTACCTGTTGTTATGTCTGCTGTTAACAAATTGCTTCCACCTGAGAAAGCTGGATATGCTTTTGGGATAATTAATGCAGGAGGTTCTGTCGGGCAGTTTATTTTTGCACCGCTAGCCGCGTTAATAATAGTGAATTATGGATGGCAAACCAGTATAAATGCGTTAGCAATTTTACTTGTATTAATCCTTCCTTTTTGTTGGATACTTCGTACTCTGCCGGAAAATATAAATAATAAAAAGGTGATAAAAACTGTTGCCTCATCGATGACGTTGATCGAAACCCTTAAGCTTGCTTTTAAAACACCTAGTTATGTGTACTTAGTTGTAGGTTTTTTCACCTGTGGATTTCATGTTGCATTTATAATTACCCACATGCCGGGAGTTATTGCAATCTGTGGCTTGGCTCCAACAGTTTCGGGCTGGTCTTTAGCAATAATTGGTTTCTTTAATATACTGGGTAGCTTGTTTGCAGGTTGGTATATTTCAAAACGTAGTATGAAAGTCTTTCTAGCGTACATCTACGGGGCACGAGCAGTAATTATAATTTTATTTTTATTTAGTTCAAAAGATAGCTTTTCAGTGATCGCTTTTTCGGCAGCCTTAGGTTTTACTTACCTGTCTACCGTCCCACCAACTGCTGCTTTAGTTGGAAGAATGTTTGGACCAAAATTTATGGCTACTTTATTCGGGTTAGCATTATTTTCGCATCAAATTGGAGCATTTATTGGGGCCTACCTTGGTGGTTATTTCTTTGATCTGTCAGGAGATTACACAGTTGTTTGGTTGATCGATGCACTGTTAGCAGTTTTTGCAGCACTTATTCATCTACCCATTAAGGAAGTTTCTGTTCACGAAAGCACTGAAGCTACTGCATAAATTAACTCTACCTAAATGTCTTTACAGGCCATATGCTATATAAGCTTACCGATATATGCTTTTATATAAGAGTTTTCTCTTGTTATTTGTTTTAATATATTATTAATATATTTATATAATTAGCTATTTATTAGAAGATTTAAGTATAAACGAAAATTTATCTAAGTTTTTATAGTCAAAGCATTAAAGTATGGAGGTTCAAAATGCACAGAATTTTATCATTTTTTTTAACATTAAGTTTAGCCTTAACATTTAGTTTAACGAGTTCATTCGCAGACGTTTCGTGGAGGATGGCACATAAAATGCCACCTGACAGTCCTGAAGGTGTAGTGTTTCAAAAGTTTAGTGATCTTGTTGATCAATACTCTAACGGTGAAATGAAAATCAAAATGTTTCCTAACGAACAGCTTGGGAAAACAAATGCTGTGATGGAGCAGTTGAAGATTGGGACCGTGCACATGTATGCTGAAGGTTCAACATATATGAAGAAGTGGGTGAATGACATTACTTGGACAAGTCCGGCTTTCCTTTTTGATGATCGAGATCATTGGGTGAGGTTTATGAATACTGATATGGTTAAGGGTTGGTATGATAAAGCTGCAGATGAAGCAGGAGTTATGCTTCTTGGTGATCCTACCGCTATTCTTAGAGGTCCATATCGAGTAATGGTTACGACTAGAGATGTAAAAGAGTTTGCTGATATGGCGGGTCTAAAATTAAGGATGCACCCAAATAAAGATGCGGTTGCTACGTGGACCACAATTGGAGCAGATGTGAAAACACTTGCTTGGACAGATGTATATCAGTCAATTCAAAAAGGTATCGTAAGCGCGGTTAACAGCCCAATTGCACTTGTGGAATCAATGAGATTTTATGAAGTGGCACCACATATCATTAAACATGACGAGTACTATCAATCCATTGGATTTATGGTGCATAAAGAGTCATATGATAGTCTGCCAGATAATTTAAAAGCTGCTGTTAACAAAGCCTATACAGACACGGGTTCATTCAGCTTCGAAGTAATGAATAAGGCAGCGGATGAATCGATTGTTCGAATGAAGGCTACGGGCGTCACGATGGTTGATATCGATAGAGCACCTTTCGTTAGTATTATGGCAGATTGGTATAAGAAAAAAGATGCTGCTGGTGAACTTCCTGAAGGGTTCTTAGCAACTGTCGAGGCAACTAGGTAACTAGTATGTTAACGAGTTGATTTTATGAATTCAGAAATTAAACCTGGTCCACTAAAACTAGTGGTCCAGGCAACAGATTTACAACTAAGAAGAATATCAGATCTGTTTTTGATATTTGCTAACGTGTGTTTATGTCTTATGTTAGTCGGCACGGCAGCTACAATTATTCTAAGATTAATTAACAAGAGTTTAGGTTGGTTTGACATTGCAGCCTTTTCAACTATTTCCACTTATTGGATTTGGCCGTGGACAATGCAATTTTTTGTTTGGATGTCCTTTATAGGTTTTTATGTTGTATACCGAAGAGGCAAAGATATTTCTGTCAATTTTTTAGTCGTAAAAATTGGACCTTCAATGATGAAAGTTACTCAAATAGGGGTGCCTCTATTAATTATAGTCTTAATGTTAGTCATGTTACTACAGATGCCAACAATCCTTTCTAGCCAGGTAGGAGTAATAGACGGAGTTATTACTCCTTGGGGTGAATTAGAGAGATATACATTGTCCATACCTCTAGGTGTATCTTGTTTTTTAATTTTATTAAATTCAGTCATAACAATATTAAAAATTTATGTTGGTATAGAAGACCAAACTAATTCTACTTTTGAGGATAAGGGTTAAAGATGTTTGTACTTCTTTTTATAGGTTTTATTGCTTTAATACTTTTAGATGTCCCTGTTTCTATGGCAATTGGAGCCGCAGTGTTGGTGACTTTTCTGACAAGTGACTTTTCCGACGCACTTTATATTATTCCTCAACAAATATTAGAGGGTGTAAATAAGCCTTCATTAGCGGCTGTTCCATTTTTTATTATGGCTGGAAATTTAATGAATACTGTTGGAATGACGGATCGAATATTTCATTTTGCAAATGCTTTAGTTGGTCATTTTAAAGCAGGGTTAGCACAAGTCAACGTTCTCTCCTCTATGATTTTTGCGGGTGTGTCGGGAGCGGCTGTTGCTGATTGTGCTGGTCTGGGAGCGATCGAAATTAAAGCAATGAAGGAACGTGGTTATAAACCAGAGTTTGCAGCAGCCTTAACTGTATGCTCGGCAGTAGTTGGGCCCATAATCCCACCATCAATCGGCTTAGTAATATATGCATTTTTGGCACAACAATCTGTTGAGAGGATGTTTCTAGCGGGCCTCATGCCTGGGCTAATAGTAGGTGGGTCACTAATGATTTTTAATCGCATATTGGCGATTAAACATGATTTCCCTACGCAAGAAAAAGCTACATGTGCTGAGGTTCATAAAGCTGGAATCGATGGAATATTAGCCTTAGTAGCACCAGGAATTATTTTAGGGTCTATCCTAGGTGGTTTTGTAACTGCCACAGAAGCGGGAGTTCTTGCGTGTATTTATTCTATGATTCTTGGATTATTTTATAAGACTTTGACATTTAAAAAACTTTGGGATGCGCTAACTGATACTATGTTGATGACATCAGTTATAATGATAATCATCGGATTTTCGATTGCTATGGGTTGGTTGTTAGCAATCGAACAAGTGCCACAAAAAATTGGAGAAGCCGTTTTTTCTATAACGGACTCCTCGAGTGTGTTTCTTCTTATGTTATTAGTTTTTATTATTCTAGTAGGTTGTGTTGTAGAAGGGGTTCCAGCAAAACTAATGCTTGTTCCAATGTTGCTCCCGATAACAGACAGTTTTGGAATTGATAGAGTTCATTTTGGTATTATCATTCAGTTAGGGTTACTGATTGGTATTGCTACACCCCCTATGGGCATTGGTCTTTATATTATGGTTGAAGTAGGGAATGTTCCTTTTGAAAAGGTTACTATGGCCGTCCTCCCATTTTTGATACCACTAATGCTAACACTTCTATTAATTACTTATGTCCCACAAATAAGCTTATGGCTTCCAAATCTTCTATTAGGCCCAGATATCCCAATTAGATAATTATTTAAGTTTATTTTCTACTTTCTGAGAAGCACCAGATAAGGCTCCTAGCTTTTCACCTGCTAGCATTTTCTTATGACCATCAAACTCGACACTCATTTTTGCTAGGGCCCAGTCTACATCTGCCTCAGCATCTGAGGGGCTCATTATCAATACTCCTGAAAAATCAGCAAGGACCAAATCCCCTGGGTTTATTACTGCACCACCAACAGAGATAGGTACGTTGAAAGAACCACCATTGTCATATATCCGAGTTGTTATGGGAGAGGTTCCTTTGCACCAAACAGGGAGTTTGTATTCCTCAATTTCAGGTACATCGGTGCATGGGCCATCAAGGATTACTCCAATGCATCCAGAAGCGACTATGGCAGCGGCGACGCCCCCCCCTAAACAGGCATGTTTATCATCTCCCAATCTGTCTATGCATAAAATATCACCAGGTCGCAGAAATTGAATGATGTGATGTAACAACGTTGAATCCTGTCCAGGTATGGCGAGTGTTACCGCAGTCCCTGAGATGGTTAAGTTATTATTTAGGACATTCTGTATTCTGCGATCAGCAAAACCCATATTTCGAATATGACCTATGGTGGCAGTTTCAGCTCTAGAACACTTTTCAACTAGCTTTTTGTTTATCTGTTGAGGCATTTCGTTTAATATATAACTCATTTTTTTACCTTTTATACTGTTTCCAATTTCTCTCTTATCAAGTCGTATGTTCTCTTTCTATGTTGGTCTAAAATAGATGAGGCCTCTTTAAAATCCTTAGAGATCACGGCTGACATTAAAAGATGGTGCTCACTTTGTACTTTGTGATAATCTGAGCTTGAGGTATTTAATGTAATCCCTAAAACTCTACGATATCGTTCAATATGGTTCGTTAAATTAGTTATAATTTTGAGTTCCCACCAAGATTCACAGGAAGCGAGTAGTGCAAAATGATAATTCCTATGCAACTCCTCTTTCTTTTCATTATACATACGCCCATCCTCTAAATCTAGTTTTGTTAACTTTATCATTCTGTGATAGGCTACTAGTATTCCTGCTTCCCAATCAACGTCTCCCAGTATCATTGAGGATTTCAAGGCCTTTACCTCAAGGTATCTACGAAGACCGATTAATTGTTCGTAGTCATAAGTAGAGATTGGGGATACCTTGTATCCTGACTTCCCAGCTGCTGTTACAAAACTTTCTGATGCCAGTCTTGCTAACGCTTCACGCAAGGGACTAGTCCCAGTGTTATATTTATCCTTTAACAGGTCTGTTTTCAAATGTTGTTTGGGTGGAAGCTCTCCACTTCTAATATCTTGATGTATTTCGCGGTACACCTTCATGGCTAATGTTGAAGGTTTAGAATCCATCAGATTTAATTTGTTAATATTAACTAGAGTGGGTTGATTCATAAAGGTTCCTATTCGCATTTCTTAATTATTATAATTGTATTACTTATACGAATAAACTAAAATTTTCGCAAATACACTTATGTACTCATTACATAATCGAAAAAAAATAAAAAGAAAGAAATCTTGCTTCTTATTTTTATCTAAAAATTGATAATGTTTTGTGAGAGTTTAGGGGGAGGTTTTCAAGATGAATAGAAATATAGAACAATGGGACATTCGAAAGAATGCTATTAAATCCGATGGGGGGGTAGTAGCTTCTCAAAATTGGCGGGCTTCTGCTGCTGGTGCTGATACATTAGCGAGAGGTGGAAATGCTATCGACGCAGCAGTTTCTTGTGCTTTTGCTCTAAACGCAGTGGAACCGTGGATGTGTGGTCTGGGTGGCAGTGGCTATATCGTAATTTGGCTTGCTGAAGAGAAAAAAGCTATAGCCATCGATTTTCAGGGAACTTTACCCTCTGAAATTTCATTTGATGATTATCCTTTAGACCCTGAGGTGCCTGAATCGATAATGGGGTTCCCTGGAGTGGTTAATAATCAAAATGTTGATGGGTATAGATCTATAACAGTTCCTGGTGCGGTCGCCGGTCTATCTGAAGCGCAACAAAAATATGGAAGGCTGGGATTTGACAATGTTTTACAGTCAGCTATCGACTTGGCTGAGCAGGGACTTCCAGTTGACTGGTTTACGAATCTTCAGATCTCCTTGACGGCAGCTGAGCTTTCAAAATTTAAGGCTTCTTCAGATGTTTACCTTCCTTCTGGTTTTCCGCCTCAACCTGAACAGGTTTTAGATCTTGGAAATCTTAAAAAAACTCTACGATCTCTGTCAGAAAATGGTCCTGATGAATTTTATAGGGGAAATATAGCGAATGAGTTAGTTGCTGATTTAAATGAAGGAGGTAGTTGTATTACTTTGGAAGACTTACACAACTATATCCCATTAGAAAGTGAACCTCTAAGAGGCAGACATCGTGGACATGATTTGTACACACCAGGAGTAACGAGTGGAGGTCAACGTTTAAATGACGCTCTCGAGTATGTGGAGAAAAACTTAAATCATAGAGATCCATTGGGTGCTAATACTTATATTTCATATGCTAAAGCTTTAAATAAAGCTTTTAAAAGCCATAAAGAAAAACTTGGACGAACTATTAATCACGGTTGCACCTCTCATATGAGTGCCGTTGACTCGGAAGGTAATATGGTCGCGTTAACATATACGTTGCTCAACCGCTTTGGTTCAAAAGTTGTTTTACCTAGAACTGGTATATTAATGAATAATTCGGTGTCATATTTTGACCCCAGACCAGGATACCCTACGTCAATGGCTGGTGGAAAAAGAATAAATTCGTCGAATATGTGTCCGACAGTATGCGTTAAAGATGGTGAAGCAAAATTTTCTGTGGGTGCTTCTGGAGCTAACCATATCGTGCCATGTACCATGCAATTAACAGCATTTTTGATTGATTATGGACTATCGTTAGAGGATGCCTTTAATTTACCAAGAATAGATGTGAATGAGACAGACCTTATTACAGTGGACCCAATCCTTGGGGAGGAAACAATAAATCAACTTGGCAGGCACTTTAAGATTAATGTCGCTCAAAATTTAGTATTTCCAAAACTGTACTCTTGTCCTAGTGGCGTTTACCGGGATAATAAAACAGGAAAAACTTATGGAATAAGTGATAAGAATAGCCCAACGTCTGGGGCGGTTTCTGAGGGCTTACATGATTTTACTGAGAAATCTCAAGTTATCAGTAAAGTTCCAAGAGCATAGAAATTAATTTTAGTAATTTTTCCCTGGCGGAATTAATTCATCAATAGTATTCCCCAAAACAAAATTTCTTATGTTGTCGGCAATAGCTTTTCCACCTGCGACTGGATCGATGAGGCTAGCGATATGTGGTGTCACTAGTACATCTGGATGCTTCCAAAAGGGGTGTCCTTTCTTCAAGGGTTCATTATGAAAAACATCCAGTGTGGCAGAACGAATTTTCTTGCTTTTAATTGCTACGAGTAAGTCTTCTTCATTTAGATGAGGTCCCCTAGCAACATTAATAATACTGGCACCATGTTTCATTTTTTTAAAAAAAGAGGCATTCATTATATCTGTAGTTTCTGGAGTTAATGGGAGCATGCAAACAACAATATCGGATTTACTTAGAAATGTATCAAAGCCTAAACTTCCAACAAAACTCTCAACTCCGTCGATTGCCTTTTTACTTTTTGCCCAACCCAAAACATTAAAGCCTATTTTTGACAAGATTTGAGCACAGTCTGCCCCTAGATTTCCCAATCCCATTACGCCCACGGTCCTATTATTTGCTGGAGGCTCAATGATTTGATTCCACTCCTCAGTTTTTTGAGATTCTTCTACCTCAGGCAACCTCCTATGTAATCTTAACACGTGTAAAACGACATATTCCCGCATTCTTGTACTTAAGTCCGTTCCTGTTAGCCGTACTATTGGTAAATGCTGAGGAAGCTCTTTATCTTTTAAAATGTGATCAATTCCAGAACCAATTGAAAAAATACATTTTAGATTGGGAAATGACTTTAACCAACCTGGTTCTGGAAGCCAGACAACAGCAAAATCAATTATATCTTTATCAACAACTTCTTCAGCTAATATAACTTCATATTCGGGAAGTAATCCTGCCATATGGTCTTTCCACCAATCGGCTCGAGCCCCACCAACTTTTAAAACTATTTTCATGATAACAACTACGCACCTTTAATTTATAGGGTAATATACTATTATTCGCATATTATTAAATATTCGTAAATATTATAAATTTATTTTTAGAAAGCTTTAAAAGTCAAAGTTGTAAGAGTTCGCTTGATTCCTTTTATACTTAATAGATTATCATTAATATAAGTGCTAATGTCTACATTTTCTGGGATATAAAGTTTTAGAAAAAGATCAAAATCACCACTTGTTGAGTATAACTCGGAGTGAATTTCTTTAAGGGTTATCGCTTTGACCACTTTTAGACTTCGTCCCGGTTTACAACGAATTTGAACAAACACACAATTCATAATTTTTTCTCCAATTAGCCATTAATATAAGATTAAATTTTCTTTTTTTATATACTAACTAAAAGAGCTAGAAATGCTATTTATTATTACTTTTTCTATGGAAGTATTTCCTTGCCATCCCAAGCAAAGCACTTTCCTGTATCTTTAGCGCTTAAGGTGCTTAGGACCTTTAGTAATCTAGAGGCAGCTAATTCTGGGGTGAATAATTTTCCTGATGGCACGCCTTTTTGAAAAGGTTTTGATAGGTCACTTGCAACAGTTCCTGGGTGCATGCCAACAACTATTGAGTTGTTATTCCTTCTAGATATTTCTATAGCGGAGTTTTTGATGATAATGTTTAAAGCTGCTTTAGAAGCTCGATATGCATACCAGCCTCCAAGCTGATTATCGGAGACACTACCAACTCGTGCAGAAAGGGTCGCTGAAATAGTGCGTACGTCTCTTCTAAGTAATGGAAGGAAATGTTTAGCAACTAGGGCTGGGCCAATTGTATTAATTAGAAATAGTTTTTGAAATTTTTCAGTTGATAGATCTCTAAGTGACTTCTCTGGGTGTAAATTAACATCATGTAATATGCCGGTTGCTACAATTATAAGATCAAGGCGTATTAGCTTTGGAATATAACTGGACGCTCTAGATATGCTATCCTCGTCTACAAAATCTATAAAATGAGTTTGTACTTTTTTTGAATTAAAAAAAACTTTTTTTCTTGAGAAAGCAAAGATATTTTCAGTAACATTATCTTGAGATAAACTCTCTACTAGCGCTTTTCCTATTGCACCACTAGCACCTATAATCGCAACATTTTTTGTTTTTAAAATTGACATTTATTTCTTTACCCTAATATTCTCATGTGGAATGTGTCTCTATCCTGGTAGCACTAACTGAAATAAATAAAGTTATGAAGCTAAATAAATCAATAATAGTTGTAACGGGCGGAGCTAGTGGAATTGGTAAAGCCTTGGTTAGGCAGTTTAGTAGCGAGGGGGCAACTGTAATAATTGCTGATCTAAATCTTAAAAGTGCTGTTGAGTTGGCCAAGGAAGTTGGTGGCTTAGGAGTCTTTTGCGATGTCAGAGTAGAACAAAGTATTATTGATCTTGTAAAAGGTGTAACTGACAAGTTTAATAAAATAGATATTTTCTGTTCAAATGCAGGAGTTATTTTTGAAGAACTGGGGGACGCAACCTCTACAAGGAATGCGGACTGGCAAAGTTCTTGGGAAGTGAATGTTATGGCACATGTGTTTGCCGCACGAGCCTGTCTTCCATTTATGGTTAGTCGACGCAAAGGGTATTTTTTACAGATTATTTCTGCAGCTGGATTATTAAGTCAAATTGGAAATTCAGCCTATTCAACTTCAAAACATGCAGCTTTAGGATTTGCAGAGTCTTTGTCTATAACCCACGGTGATGATGGCGTGAGAGTTTCAGTTGTTTGCCCTCAGTATGTTTTGACTCCAATGCTGGGGCACTTTGATAGTCAGGCTAAACGTGAATTAGGAGACATCATGTCTCCAGAAGACGTTGCAAAAATAATAATTTCAGGTGTCTTAAAAGAAGAATTTCTTATTTTACCTCACCCTGAAGTAAAGAAATACTTTTTGAATAAGGCAACAAATTATTCAAAATGGCTGGAAGGTATGAAAAAACTGAGGCAAAAGGTATTAAAGCTCAGTGGAGATTTGGATATTAAGTCTATCATAAAATCATTATAGCTAATACTCTTTTAACCGACTGGAATGTCAGAAAGCTGTGCTGGGATATTATAGCCCTTCTGAACCGGTTCTCTAGCTAAAATTTTCTTGTACCAAGACCTGATGTTAGGAAATTCTGACAAATTTATTTCTTGCCATTCATATCGTGACACCCACGGCCAAATTGCAATGTCAGCAATTGAGTACTCTTCCGCTATGAATGGGGATTTGGAGAGATGCTTTTCTAATACACTATAGAGCCTTTTAGCTTCTGCTCGGTAACGTTCCTCTGCATAGGGCGCCTTACCTTTGTTATAGTGTAAAAAATGATGTGCTTGCCCTAACATTGGACCAAATCCAGCTTTTTGCCACATTAACCACTCAATAACTTTGATACGTTTTTCTAAGTCCTTTGGAAGTAGTTGGTTGGATTTTTCAGCTAAATAAATCATGATAGCTCCAGATTCCATTAAACTTATTCCAGTATCATGATCAAAAATTGCTGGTATTTTGTTATTTGGACTTATTGTTAAGAAATTCGCAGTAAATTGTTCTTTATTGCTAATATCTATTGGGACTACTTGATAATCTAACTTTAACTCTTCAAGCAGTATAGAAACTTTTCTACCGTTCGGTGTTCCCCAAGTGTAAAAATCAATCATTTTGTTCTCTTCCATCAAAGATGTCTTTGTAAAGATTCACTATGCTTTGAGTTAACCCAATTTTAAAAGACTCTAATAAAAAAAGAGCCCACATTTTGTAGGCTCTTTTTTATTAATTTTATTAGTATTTATTAAAATCCTAGGCCATCGTATTTGGATTTGAATTTAGAAACCCTACCTCCAGTATCTAAAAGTTTTTGATTTCCACCTGTCCAAGCAGGATGCGCCGACGGATCAATATCCAACGAGAGCTGATCTCCCTCAGCTCCCCAGGTTGACTTCATTTTGATTATATCACCATTTGTCATTTTGACATTAATCATGTGATAGTCTGGATGTGTATCTTTTTTCATGATCAAATTCCTTTAAGTTTTACTGTTACTGGCAGGTTTATAATTTGTATCTTCTGAAATACGTGCAGATTTACCTCTTCTTGATCTTAGATAGTATAGTTTAGCTCTTCTGACGCGTCCTCTTCTTATGACAGTCAAGCTATCAATGTTTGTTGAGTGAAGTGGAAAAACACGTTCTACTCCCTCTCCAAATGATATTTTTCTAACTGTAAAAGAACCGGCTATGCCTTTTCCATTATTTCTGGCAATGCATACACCTTCATAATTTTGGATACGAGACCTAGTTCCCTCTGTCACTTTATATCCCACGCGAATCGTATCGCCAGCTTTAAAGTCGGGAAGTTTGTTCTCAAGCGCAGCTATTTGGTCCGCATCTATTTTTTGTATTAAGTCCATTAGACTCTTCCTTTTAAAAATGCTCGTAGTTTTTCTACGAAGTTATAATGCACCTTAGAGCTCTTGGTCTTCGCCCGGGTCCCTATTATTTTTTAAACAATAAGCCCGCCAGAGGTCAGGTCGCTTTTCTTTAGTAAGCTTTTCAGCTTGTTCTTTTCGCCAGCACTTTATTTTAGCATGATCTCCAGAGAGAAGAATTTCTGGAGTATCATAACCTTGCCAGACGGGTGGTCTAGTATATTGAGAATACTCTAGCAAGTCGTTTTGAAAACTTTCTTCAATAATCGATTCCTGATTCCCAACGACCGAGGGTATAAGCCGAACTGTCGAATCAATCAAGGCCTGGGCTGCTAACTCACCGCCGGTGAGTATGAAATCTCCAAGTGATATTTCTTCTATACTGAAATGATCTATGACTCTTTGATCTAAACCTTCAAAGCGGCCACAAATTAATGTTATTCCTGCGCCCTGCGCCCACTCTTTAGCCTTTGATTGAGAAAACCTTTCGCCACGAGGGGAAAGATAAACTAAAGGCCAGTGTTTCCTATTTTTTGGTACTTCTGACATTGCGCTTTCTATTGCTTTTTCCATAATATCAGCGCGTAATATCATACCTGGTCCACCACCGTACGGGGTGTCATCAACATTGCGATGTTTACCCTCTCCGAATCTTCTTAGATCTACTGCCTCCAGTCCCCAAAGCCCGTCTTGAAGAGCTTTTCCAACCAAAGATGAACTCAAGGCCCCAGGAAAGATTTCTGGAAAAAGGGTGATTACTTTAGCAATCCATGCATTATGGTTGGTATTACCAGCTTTAATCAATTCTCTTGGAATTAAAGAGGGTTTAATTGATAATTTACCGAAGGACTTCCCTGGAGATTTCATCGTTTTTATCCCCCTACTTCTGACGTTAAATTTACTATAATTACCTTTTTTAATAAATCGATAGTTGGCACAGAGTCCTTAGTGAACGGTAAAAGAAATTTGTCACTTTTTAATGTCCTAATTTCTATGATGTCACTTGCGCCATGATTTAAAATTGCAGATACTGTACCGATTTTTTGACTATTAGGATCTAACACTGTCAGCCCGATTAGATCAGAGTAATAAAATTCATCATTTAGAAGATTAGGAAAGTTATCTCTATTGGCATAGAGCTTAAGCCCCTTAAGAGAATCTGCATCTTCTTTATTCGTTATACCTGAAATATTTGCTACTAATGAGTCTTTTGTTACTTTTTTTATTTTCAACGTGTATGTTTTATTATTGTCTGCATTAAGAGGTGAATATGCTTCAATGTCTCTTGGGTTAGTACAAAACGATTTTACTCGGACTTCACCTCTTGTTCCAAATGACCCAGAAATAGCACCCACGATAACCCAGTTAGCTTCCATTACTTTTTTATCTCCATGCATAGAGCACGATCTTGTATAATGCCCCCAGCTTCTGTACAACGGCTCAGTTGCATCGACCTTTCGACTTTAATTCCAGCTATAAACGCTAACGCGCAAAATAATAATATAATTGTACGACGTATCATTTCATTTTAGTTTGTAATACTAAATGTTTCTTTATTACTAGGACTGTCATCGAGGTTGTAGCTCCTAGAATATCTTTCAGATAAAAAGAGATTTCAGACATTTTTACCTCGATGACTTATTTTATTTAAGCTAAACTATTTTTTGTCTTCTGCTGGAGCTTCTGGTGTTGCCACTGCTTCTGCAGGGGCTTCGGCTACTACTTCTGCTGGAGCTTCTGGTGCTGCCTCTACTTCTGCAGGGGCTTCG
>CAJWHE010000002.1 GCA_913041145.1 uncultured Paracoccaceae bacterium | reverse complement strand
CTTTTCTAATGTGGACAGCTGAACCTAAGCTGAACGCAAGAAAGCATACTGGTTTTCTTGCAGTGTTTTTTTTAATTGTGTTGAGCGGGTTACTTTATTTAACTAACAAACGTGTATGGGCTTCAATAAAACAGAAATAGTTTTTTGAACTAAAGGAATTACTTATAAATAATCACTTAATATCTTAGGTGGGTTTTCAAACAATTCTGTTGTTAGAGTGGGAGAAGAGACACAACCGTTACCAACAACTACTGATAGATCACATATTTTTTTTGCGTCTTCTGGATCATGGGTTACAAACAAAACTGTAAGTTTTTTTTCATTAGCGATTTGGTCAATTAATTCTATCATATCAGACTTTAATGAAGGACCTAACGCTGAAAATGGCTCATCCAGTAATAGTAATGGACAATCCCTAACTAAAGCTCTTGCCAATGAAACTCTACTCTGTTGTCCTCCAGATAGGCTACCAGGTTTACGATCAACCAAGTCAGTCAAACCCACTCTGTCGATAGCATAATCTAGTACACTTTGTTGTGCACTATTCAATCTGAGGTCTGGCCTAAGCCCTAGACTAATATTTTTTTTGACGGTTAAGTGAGGGAAAAGATTACCATCCTGAAAGATAGTCGTCACTCTTCTCTGGTTGGAGAGTTTCGTTGTTACATCTTCATTATCAATAATAATGCTACCCGAGTTTGGCTTGAGGAACCCCGAAATCAACGAAAGAAGTGTGGATTTTCCAGCCCCTGATGGCCCTATCAAAGCAACCTTAGATAGTCTCGGTATCTTAAAGTCAGCTTTAAGTTTAAATTCCCCTACCGAGTACTCTACAGATTTAAGTGATAGCATTTTTACGACCTCCCTTATCAAAGATCCAAAATAATGAAATACTAAGCACTAGCAACAGTAATGCAGCGCCAAATGCATCATCCATTCGATACGCGGTCATTAGTCTGTATATTTCCATTGGTAAAGTTGAGTGATTTGGATTTGAAAAAAGTACGATTACTCCAAGATCTCCCATAGAAAGGGCTGCTGATAAACCAGCACTAAAGCCAATGGGGCCCTTCAATCGTGGCCAAATGAGCCATCGAAATCGAGACCACCCTATCAGATTAAGGCTATCTGCTAATCTTCCAAAACTATTTTCTAAGTCTTTGAAAGCAGGTGTTATAATTCTAAGAGAAAATGGGATACACATAATCGCATTGATCACTATAGCTGAAGGCAAGGCTATCTTCCCAGGGTCAATAAAGTTATAAAAAATTATATACAGACCTGTTCCTAAAACCAACGGAGAGGCCGCAATCGGGAGATAACCAAAGATTTCAAATGCTTTCGAGTAATAAACAATCAAAGATGCTAAATATAGTGTCATAACAGTAGCTAGACCTGTTGCTACTAAAGAAACCAAAATTGAGCGTAACGCAGAAAACATTACACTTTGAGGTAGTAAAAATAAACTACCTGAGCCACGAATTAAAATCATTGCCAGCGGCAGAATAAGAAAAATTGCTGCGCATGCAATAAAAATAAAATCTAAAATTTTACCAGTAGTTGCGATAGGCCTTACGCGATCCAGGCCACCTTCATAATGAGCTGGAAAAGCAATCCAGATTGATAAAACTGCAATTAACCCACACATTAAAAGTTGAATAATAGATAAAATTGCAACCCTTGAGAGATTAAAATCAAAACGAAATGCCTGATAAATAGCGAGCTCAACTGTCGTAGCTTTTGGACCACCTCCAAGTGTTAGCGCAACAGCAAAGCTTGTAGTGCATATTAAAAAAATTATTAAAAATACCCCTGGAACAACTCGGCATAGCATTGGGAGCTCTAGATGCATAAAGAAATTAAGTGGGGAAAAACTAAGTGACTGTCCAAGTCTAAATTGTTCAGATGATATTGAGTTCCAACCCTGAAGAAGTAATCTCGTGGCTAAAGGTAGATTAAAAAAAACATGGGCTAGTATTACTCCATGCACTCCATAAATAGAAAATGCACTAAAGCCCATTAACTGGCTTAATATACCCTTGCTCCCAAAAACCAATATTAAACCTAATATTGCAACTATGACAGGCAATATAAATGGTGCTCCCAGAAGAGTGATTAAAATGTTCCGTCCAATAAAATCTTGCCGGAAAAAAGCCCTTGATACTGGAATAGCCAACAAAACACTTATCGCTGCTGAAACAAAGGATTGAAAAAATGTAAATCGAATTGCGGTCCATTCATTCCAAGTAAGCCCCGAGAAGCCTTCGATTCGACAAACTACAGCTATTAATGTTCCAACGGTAATGACAACCAGAAAACTGACTACCAATACTCCGCCAAAAAAGGTAGATCTTATTTTTGAAAAGCTGTTAGCCACTCTTGAATCACAATGTCCCTATATTTTTGTGCATCCTCTTCAGTATAAAATAATACTTTCTGGGGCATCGGTAGATTTATGAATTCGTCAGGCAACTTGTCTCGTTCCAAGTTAGAAGGAAAAGACCAATTCCCCGTCGGAATCATTTTTTGAAAGGTTTCAGAAAGTATAAAGCTCATAAATTCTTTTGCCAGCTCAGGTTCTTTAGAGCTATTAGTCATCGCAGCAAGTTCTGTAAAAAAATAATGGCCTTCTGAGAAAATTGCAGCTGATTTACTTTTATCATTTTCGGCAATTATATGGTATGCGGGGGATGTAGTGTAACTTAAAACCATATCTGCCTCTCCTTGAGTAAACATCCCATAACTTTCAGACCAACCTTTAGTAACAGTTAACACCTTTGACGCTAACTTTGTAAAAGCTTCTTCAGATTTTGACCCATAAATTGACTTGACCCATAAAACCAGTGCTAGCCCTGATATGGAGGTTCGAGGATCTTGTATTATTATCTTTATATCATCTTTAGAGTTCAGCAGTTCATCAAAAGATTGTGGCGGGTTTTTTAACTTCGTATTGTCGTAGATAAAGGCAGTATGAGACCAATCAAACGGAAGAAAAACCTTATCATTCCACTTTATTGGTATACTCAAAGAAGAAGTGTCCTGTTTGTGTGCCTCAAAAATTCCTAACTTTCTTGCTTTAAAGGTAACGTCCGTATTAAGACCAATAACAACATCTGCTTTTGTTCTTTTACCTTCAATCATTAAGCGTGGCATTAAATCACCGGAGATATAGAGTAAATCACAATCACAAATTTTTTCAAATTCCTGTTTAATTTTTGGACCAGGGCCCCATTCAGAAGTGAAATAATCAGGCGCATAAACGGTCAAGGTTGGTTTAGCGCAGGCGACAGACACTGTTACTAACGCAAAGAATATAGATAGAAGTATTTTCATTTTTATCTCCATATAAACGGAGGATAGGTTGAGATTGATTCAAACCTTCCCTCCGCCGGTATTAGCCGGTTCAGGTTCAACGGGTCTGCTATCGCATCTCAGCCAGTTAGGCTCCCCGAGGTAAATCCGATATAATTTTTAATCTGATAAATAGCAAGACAATAGTATTTTTAATACTAAACCTACTGTGACACATAAATCATTGTTTTTATTTCAGACTACTAACCTGCCATCAACTACTTGGCTTTTCATTATATCATATGTAACTGATCAATTTATCAGGAGAAATTAAATGTCTTTTAATCGTTTTGGCCATCTTTTTCGTACAACCACCTGGGGTGAAAGCCATGGGCCAGCAATAGGTGCGACAATAGACGGCTGTCCTCCTGGCATACCAGTTAGTGAGGTTGAAATTCAGAGCTGGCTTAACAAAAGGAAGCCTGGACAAAACAAATACACTACCCAGAGGCAAGAGCCTGACACGGTATCAATTATGTCGGGTGTATTTGAAGGTTTTACTACCGGTACTCCAATTCAGCTTTTAATCAAAAATATGGATCAACGTTCAAAAGACTATGGAGAAATAATAGATAAATTTAGGCCTGGGCATGCAGATATTACTTATTGGCAAAAATATGGAATTAGAGACCCTCGAGGAGGTGGACGTTCCTCAGCGAGAGAAACTGCATCTCGTGTTGCAGCAGGTGCTATTGCTAGGTTAGTATTAAAAGCCTTACTTCCAAACTTAAAAATTAATGGTTATTTAGTTCAAATCGGGGAAATATCTATCGATCGAAGTAATTTTGACCACGCTGAAATAGAGAAAAATCCTTTTTGGTGCCCTGATGTTATAACCTCAAAAAAATGGGGTACCTATCTGGATCAGATAAGAAAAAATGGTAGCTCAATAGGTGCAACTATAGAAATCGTTGCTTCTGATGTCCCTGCAGGGCTTGGGGCCCCAATATATGGTAAACTTGATTCTGATTTAGCCTCTGCAATGATGAGTATTAATGCCGTTAAAGGTGTGGAAATTGGGAAAGGGATGGCCGTTGCCACCCTTACGGGAGAGCAAAACTCAGACGAAATTTTTATGGGCGATAATGGGCCAGAATATAAGTCTAATAATTCAGGCGGCATATTAGGGGGCATCTCTACAGGTCAAGATATTATCACTAGGTTCTCCGTAAAGCCCACTTCATCTATATTAACTCCGCGGGATACCATTTCGAAAAAAGGTGAGAGCACCAGTATAATAACTAAAGGGCGACACGATCCGTGCGTTGGAATCCGAGCTGTACCAGTTGGTGAGGCTATGATGGCCTGTATAATCCTAGATCATTTTTTACTTCATAGAGGTCAGGTTGGAAAAGATGCGCACGTAATAGGTTAAAAATATAAGTTATTTTAAACTCTCGATTCTTGATAATTGCACTACTAAAATTCCAGCAGCTATTATGACTACACCTACTCCATCCATAATTGTGATAGACTCACCCAAAATAATTGCCGCTATCACTACTCCGAAAAATGGGTTTAAGAAATGAAAAGTAGATGCGCGGACTGCTCCAATTCTATCAACTAGAATAAACCAGATCCAAGTCGCTAAAAGACCTGGAACGAGTGTTGTGTAAGAGAAGGCCCCAAGCAACATCCAGCTATAATCAACAGAATAGGTTTCAATTTGAGAAGAAACTCCAAATAAAACTACACTACCCACCAACATTTGCAAACCAACAATCATCAGTAAATTACCTCCTGAAGATGCCCCTCTTATAGCTAACGTAGCAAAAGTTAATGCAAACATGCCAATAACTGAAACTGTTAAACCAAAAAAATCTACCCCCCCACTTATCCTGGTTCCCATAATTAACAAGACACCAAGAGTACCAGCTATCAATCCAGTAAAACCAAAAGTGCTAATTTTCTCTTTAAAAATTAACCAACCTGAAAGGCCAACCATAAGTGGCATTGCCGATGCGATGATTGCTGCCAATGAAGCCTCAATGGTCTGCATGGCGACAAAAGTGAGCCCAAGGTAAATCGCATTTTGAAAAATACCAAAAATAAAAGTGGCTACCCATTGATTTCGGGTCAAATTCCAATTTTGACCTAACCGTTTTGCTAATAAAATTCCAATTAATCCAGAAATCAGAAACCTAATTGCTAAAGATGTTAATGGGGGTGCTGAAGAGACAATAATAGAGCCTGATGTAAATGCACTGGACCACATAAAGGCAAAAGCTAAACCTAAAAATATAGCTTTTATATCCATTTATTCCTCTTTAATAGTAAGTGGATAGGTATTTTTCTGACAGAAATAAAAACGGGCCATCAAAAGATGACCCGTAAATTTTTAAAAGTTCAAAAAACTTTAACCATTAACACTTTCTTTAAGTGCCTTAGCAATAGTCATTTTAACAACTTTGTCAGCATCCTTGTTCATAGTTGCTCCAGTTGCTGGATTTCTTACTGTTCGCGCTGGGCGCTCTCTACAGTAAATCTTTCCAACACCAGGCAAAGTCACTGCTCCACCACCAGAAACTTCTCGACTGATTATACTAATCATACCGTCTAATGCTACTCCTGCTGTTTTCTTATCTGATCCAGTTTCATCTGCTAAAGCTGATATAAGCTGTGTTTTTGTCATTGGTTTTGATGCCATTTTAAATCTCCTTAACTGTCCATAATTGGGGTCTGATTTTTCTAATATACCTTTATATAGGGGTACAACACAATAGCTAGTGGTTGGAAAGTCCTTATTTTATATAATTTGTTAAGAATAACTGCACGGCAAACGGAGTAAAACAATGGCTTTTTGTTAAAATCATCCTCTAGACACTATTAAATTCTTATAGAACCTGGAGAGTATACTGAATATTACTATTTACAGGTTATTAAAAACAGAGCATTTTCATTGGACATTATACAGTAATAAAATAATGCTAAGCTATAATATAAATAAAGTTAATGAAATAATTTTAGGGATAAGTAGAATGCAATATGGGCTCAATGAAGAACAAGAGATGATTGTTTCTACTGTTCGAAACTTTGTAGAAAAGGAAATTTATCCACATGAGGACCTTGTAGATAGAACTGGAGAAGTTCCTAAAGAAGTAGCTCAAGAAATCAAAAGGAAGACCTTGGAGCTCGGATTCTATGCCTGCAACTTTCCAGAAGAGATGGGTTGTGCTGGGTTAAACCATTTAGAGTTTGCACTTGTAGAGAGAGAGCTTGGCCGAGGATCGATGGCTCTTAATCATTTCTTTGGACGTCCTCAAAATATATTAATGGCATGCCAGGGTGACCAGATAGACGAATACCTAAAACCGGCATTAGCTGGAGAGAAAATGGATGCTCTGGCCATGACAGAGCCTGGAGCTGGTTCTGATATTCGAAGTATGTCATGTACTGCAAAACGTGATGGGGGAGACTGGGTTGTTAATGGTTCCAAGCACTTTATCTCAGGAGCTGACCATGCAGACTTTATTATAGTTTTTATAGCAACAGGAGAAGAGAGCACACCACGCGGTATAAAGAAGAAAATCACATCTTTTTTAGTCGATAGAGGAACATCCGGATTTGTAATTCGAGATGGCTACAAGTCGGTAAGCCATCGCGGCTATAAAAATATGATTTTAGAGTTTACAGATTGTAGGCTACCAAATTCCCAAGTTCTTGGTGAGGTAGATGGTGGCTTTGATGTTATGAATGAATGGCTTTATGCAACTCGGATTACTGTTGCGACGATGTCCGTTGGTAGGGCACGAAGAGTTTTTGATTATGCTTTAGATTACGCTGCGACTCGAGAACAATTTGGACAAAAAATTGGGAAATTTCAAGGTATCAGCTTTCAACTTGCAGATATGATTACCGAAATAGATGCTGCCGATCTACTGACGCTAGCGGCGGCGAAAAAATTAGATACTGGAGGTTTTGCAAACCGAGAAATAGCATCTGCAAAACTTTTTGCTAGTGAAGTTTTAGGTAAAGTAACGGACCAAGCAATACAAATTTATGGTGGAATGGGGTTAATGGATGATTTACCTATTGAACGGTTCTGGAGAGATGCACGTGTTGAAAGAATATGGGATGGTACGTCTGAAATTCAACGACACATAATTAGTCGAGATCTTTTAAGAGCACTTGGGGCTTGACGAAGTTATGAACACGCTATCGAGATTATTTTCTCCAAAAATACTTGCTGTTATTGGGGGTGGGGAATGGTGCAGAGCTGTCGTCCAGCAGGTTCAGAAATTTGGATATAAAGGAAAACTATATATTATAAACAAAACAAATACTGAGATAGCTGGTATACAAACTTATAATAGCGTTCAAAACCTTCCAGAAACTCCAGACGCAGTATTTATTGGCATAAACAGGGATGCAACAGTAACTGCAGTCAAAGAGCTAGGAAAAATGAAGGTGGGGGGAGCGGTATGCTTCGCTTCTGGGTTTAAAGAAGCGGTAAAAGAAGATAAAAATGCATTTACTGCAAATGAATCTTTACTTCGCAACTCTGAAAACTTCCACATTCTAGGCCCAAACTGTTATGGCTTTATTAACGCCCTCGATAACATTGCTCTTTGGCCTGACCAACACGGCTGTAAACCAGTTAAACAAGGCGTTGCCATTCTAACGCAAAGCTCAAATATAGCTATTAATATTACAATGCAAAATAGAGGCCTTCCAATTGCTTATGTAGTAACTTGTGGGAATCAGCTCCAAGTAGACCAAGCAGAAATTGCATCTTTCCTTTTAGATGATAGCCGTATCACAGCAATCGGTTTTCACATTGAAGGCTTTAAGGATATTAGAAAATGGGAAGCCTTATCAAGAAAAGCAAAAAACCGTGGCATTCCTCTAATTGCTATAAAAACAGGGAGTACTGATCAAGCAAAAAATGCTACAGAATCTCATACTGCGTCAATAGCGGGAGATCATACTGCATCAAAAGCTTTTTTAGAAAGACTAAATATAAAGCTGCTAACTGAGCTTCCTACATTTTTAGAAACATTAAAATTACTACATTGTCATGGAGAGTTAAATTCTAATAAGGTTGGATCTGTCAGTTGTTCTGGTGGAGAGGCCGCATTGATTGCAGACCTTGGAATAGAAAAAGGTCTATTATTCCCTAAGCTTAATAAAAGGCAAAAAAAACATTTAAGAGTAGCTCTAGGGCCAAAGGTGGCTCTAGCAAACCCACTTGACTATCATACTTACATTTGGAGAGACAAAAATGCCATGGTTAACGCCTGGGGAGCCATTATCGACCCTAAACTGGCACTTACTTTTTTCATATTGGATTACCCAAGAGCCGACAGATGTGATCTAACTGACTGGGAGATTGCTACTGATGTGGTAATTGATGTTAAAGAAAAAACATCGTCAAAAATAGCTGTAGTTTCCACATTACCTGAACTTATGCCTGAATATATTGCAGATAGACTAATGATGAACGGAATTGTTCCTTTTAATGGTTTATCAGAGGCGCTAACAGCTACACAAGTAGGTATAAAGAAAAGCAAACGCAGGCAAAAACCATTATTAATTTCTTTAAGCCAAGGAGCATCAAAACTAGTTCCAGAATTTGAAGCAAAAGAGAGACTCAATCAGTTGGGTATAAACGTACCAAATGGGATTATCTGTGAGTGCCTTTCTGATATACCAGTTGCAACAAAAGATCTAACGTTTCCATTAGTGGTCAAATCAGTAGATGTTGCTCATAAAACAGAAAAAAATGGAGTTCATTTAAATTGTTTGTCAAATAAAGATGTTACAATTGCCGCAAAGAAAGTTACAAACTCAGGGTCATTCCTAATTGAAGAAATGGTACCAAAAGGGTTTGAGTTGTTAGTTGGAATAATAAAGAATAATGATCAAGGTTTTATTTTAACTATTGGGGTTGGTGGGATTTTTTCTGAACTGTCAGATGATCATTTCAGTGTCCTCGTACCAAGTTCAAAAAGTGACTTTATGATGGTATTAAAACAACTCAAGGTTTTTAAAATCCTCACAGGTTACAGAGGGCTGGAAGGTGCAGACTTAGCTTCTATTGTTGAAACAATATGGAAATTACAAACCTACGTAATAAAGAACTTTAACAATCTTATTGAAATAGAGGTAAACCCTCTAATTTGTACAAAGCATGGTGCGTTTGTAGCCGATGCATTAATTACGGAGATAGCATGACAACCTCTATTAAAACTACAATTTCAGGATCTATTCTAGAAGTTACACTGGACCGGCCAAAAGCAAATGCAATAGACCTCCAGACAAGTAAGATTATGGGTGAGGTATTTGCTAAATTTAGAGATGATCCAAACCTAAGAGTAGCTATTTTAACGTCCAGTGGCGATAAGTTCTTTTGTGCAGGTTGGGACCTAAAGGCCGCGGCAGATGGAGAGGCCGTAGACGGTGATTATGGTGTTGGTGGTTTTGGAGGCATACAAGAGCTTCCCAATTTGAACAAACCTATAATTGCCGCTGTAAATGGAATAGCCTGCGGAGGTGGTCTAGAATTAGCGATGAGTGCCGATATTATCATAGCCTCTGAAGACGCAACATTTGCCTTACCTGAAATACTCTCAGGAACCGTGGCCGATGCTGCAAGTATAAAGCTGCCAAAACGTATTCCTCATCATATAGCAATGGAATTACTTTTCACGGGTCGGTGGTTTGATGTAAATGAAGCCTACAAATGGGGTCTTATAAATGAAATTGTGCCTAAAAAAGATTTACTCTCTCGTGCACGGAAGTTAGCCGAAACATTAGCTTCTGGTCCACCACTTGTTTATGCAGCAATAAAAGAGATTGTTCGCGCAGCTGAAAATCAGGGTTTTCATGAAACAATGGAAAAGATAACTAGTAGACAACTTAAGACAGTTGATAAATTATACTCGAGTGAAGACCAGTTGGAAGGGGCAAGAGCTTTCTCAGAAAAACGTCTGCCTGTTTGGAAGGGTAAATAAAAAAACTATAGGCTAAGAAGAAAACTCATCAACTGTATAGCCTTGCAAAAATAATAAAGAGGTTAAGTCTCCAAAGTTAATTTTAACATCTGCAACTTCCTGAACTATTGGCTTGGCGTGAAAGGCTACGCCAACTCCAGCAGCACTAAGCATTGTTATATCATTTGCCCCATCACCAACTGCGATACATTCAGTTTTATTGATACCCAAGAGCCTACTAATCTCAATAAGAGCAGTAAGTTTTGAAGATTTTCCTAAAATTGGCTCCCTTACCAACCCATTTAAAACTTCATTTTCAAAAATTAACTCATTTGCTCTAACCTCATTAAACCCCAACTTACACCCAATAAAGTTTGCAAATAATGTAAAGCCGCCTGAGACTAATGCTGTATAACAACCACTATGCCTCATTGTATTTACTAGAGACTTTCCTCCCGGTACTAACGAAATTCTATTCTTTAAAACTGCTTCGACAGCCTCTTTTTTCATACCTTTCAAAAGAGCTACGCGCTGCCTTAAAGCATTTTCAAAATCAATATCACCGTTCATTGATTTTAATGTTATATCACTAACTTCATCACCAACTTCATACACAAAAGCAAGTTCATTGATACACTCTTGATGAATCATAGTACTATCCATATCAGCAATCAGTACTTTCTTTTTTCTTCCAAAACTACGTTGAACAGTTAGGTCAATTTCTTTGGTTTGATATTCCTTCCAAACTTCTTCGAAATAAACTGGAATTTCAGGTATCTCAAATTCTGCGGCGACCTTAGGCATTAGCCACTTAAAATTTTTACAAGTTTCGAAAGAGCTCAAAATCTTTTTGATAACCCCTAGATCTAAAAGAGAAACATTTGGATTAGAAATTATAGTAACAATATACATTTTTTTACCACATTAATCTTTAGTACTAAGAAATTATACCACCCACTATACCTTATTTTTATGTTGTCAAATACTCTCACCATATATAATGCTTGTGTTGGGACACCTCTCCCCAACGAGAGGCAGATATCTGTGAGGGTAATATAATGGTAATAAGTAAACCGGTCATTCGACCGGATAATCCACGTTTTTCGTCGGGACCATGCTCTAAACCACCAGCTTGGGATTTAGGAGCTCTAGGGCAAGAGGCTTTAGGTAGATCTCATAGATCTATAGTTGGCAAATCAAAATTAAAAAAAGCAATCGATAAGACTAAGCAGATTTTAAAAATTCCTGAGTCTTACTTAGTTGGTATTGTACCAGCATCTAATACTGGTGCATTTGAAATGGCAATGTGGAACCTTTTAGGGCAACGACATGTAGAAATGTTAGCTTGGGAAAATTTTGGGAATACTTGGGCCTCTGATACAGTTAATCAATTAAAAATAGATGCTACTATTAAAAAAGCTGACTACGGAGAGATTGTTGATTTTTCTTCTGTTGATTTTAATAATGACGTTTGCTTTACATGGAATGGCACAACATCTGGTGTAATGGTTGGCGAAAAGGAAATTATACCAAAAAATCGTGACGGTCTTACTTTATGTGATGCAACCTCTGCTGCATTTTCAATGAAGTTACCATGGGATCTATTAGATGCGACAACTTTTAGCTGGCAAAAATCCCTTGGCGGGGAGGGCGCACATGGAGTAATAGTATTGTCCCCCCGAGCAGTTAAAAGACTAGAAACATACAAACCTTCTTGGCCCTTACCGAAAATATTTCGCCTTACAAAGGAGAATAATTTAATTAACGGTATATTTTCTGGTGAAACTATAAATACACCTTCAATGCTTTGTGTTGAAGATTACTTATTTTCTTTAAAGTGGGCAGACTCCATCGGTGGGCTTGATTCTTTAATAGGTAGGACTAAAAAAAATGCAGCGGCGGTGACTCAATATGTTAATAATACACCCTGGTTAAGTTTTTTAGCTAAAGACCCGGAAGTTAGGTCAATTACAAGCGTTTGTCTTGAGGTTAACGACCCAAGAATTAAAGACCCTAAAGCATTTATAAAATCAGTGGTCAAAAGGCTCGAAAACGAAAAGGTTGCCTTCGATGTTGGCTCTCACAGAGATGCCCCACCCGGTCTTAGAATCTGGTGTGGCCCCACTGTTGAAGTCTCCGATATAAAAGCATTAATGCCATGGATTCTCTGGGCTTTTACAACAGAGATTATAAGCCAGGGTAATCTTTAGAAAATAACAGCTCCATGTGTAAATCAGTATCATCTAAGTATTCTCAAGAGATACAAATAATAGAAGGATAAACAAATGAAACCGAAGGTCCTCGTCTCTGACAAATTATCTGAAAAAGCTGTGCAGATCTTTCGTGACAAAGGGTTGGAGGTAGATTTTAGACCTGGGATAGGTAAAGACAAAGAAGGTCTACTTCAAATAATCGCAGACTACGATGGATTGGCCATAAGATCTGCAACCAAAGTTACTGAGAAAATTATTAAGCAAGCAGTTAAACTTAAGGTTATTGGGAGGGCAGGTATTGGTGTTGACAACGTTGACATTACAGCTGCATCAAAAAAAGGTATCATTGTAATGAATACCCCCTTCGGAAACTCTATAACGGCTGCTGAGCATACAATCTCCATGATGATGGCTGTTGCCAGACAAATTCCTGAAGCAAATACATCAACACATAGTGGCAAATGGGAAAAATCAAGGTTTATGGGTGTTGAGTTAACGTCAAAAACTTTAGGCGTAATCGGCGCAGGTAATATAGGCTCTATTGTCTGCGATCGTGCGTTAGGATTAAAAATGAAGGTTTTAGCTTATGATCCATTCTTGTCAGAAGAACGTGCACAAAAAATTGGTGTAACTAAAGTTGAATTAGCAGAACTACTATATAAATCAGATTTTATTACTTTGCATGTGCCCTTAACTGATCAGACAAAAAATATAATTGATTTTAATGCCATAAAAAAATTAAAGCCAAGCGTTCATATAATAAACTGTGCAAGAGGTGGGCTAGTTGATGAAGAAGCCCTTGCGATTGCCTTAAAAGAAAAACGTGTTGCTGGTGCTGCGTTTGACGTATTTTCCACTGAGCCTGCTATTAACAGTCCCCTTTTTAATATAGAAAATGTAGTGGTTACTCCTCACTTAGGGGCTGCGACTACTGAAGCTCAAGAAAATGTTGCGATTCAAGTAGCTGAGCAAATGTCAGAATATTTACTTAGAGGCGCAGTCTCCAATGCTCTTAACATGCCTTCTGTTACTGCTGAGGAAGCGCTTATTATGCGGCCTTGGTTAAAACTTGCAGAAAGTCTAGGGGCTTTTATAGGGCAAATGACGGTAGAGCCACTTTCTAAAATAGAAATCACATATAATGGATCTCTAGCTAAAATGAACTTAGACGCACTTAATTGTGCTGCGATTTCAGGGATTATGAGGGTCAATAATACACAAATTAATATGGTTTCTGCACCTATTGTAGCCAAAGAGCGTGGAATTAATATTAGTACAACAACCCAAGATAAGTCTGGGGCCTTCGATGGTTATATTAAAGTAAAGGTTATTACTAAAACGCGTCAAAAATCTATCGCTGGAACCGTTTTTTCAGATGGTAAACCTCGATTTATTCAAATTAAGGGCATCAATATAGATTCTGAAATAAGTACCCATATGATTTATACTACGAATAAAGACGTGCCAGGAATAATTGGGGTATTGGGTAAAACGCTCGGGGACAATAACATAAATGTTGCAAACTTTACTTTAGGTCGGGAAAGTGTTGGTGGAGAAGCTATCGCACTACTTTCTATTGATGTTGCTGCAACAGATCTAGTTGTAAAAAGCCTTAAAGAGACGTTGCTTTTCCAGCAAGTTCAACCTTTAAGCTTTATCGTTAACTAGGCTGTATCTTGCTCAGTTAATCCAAATTTATTAGTCACCTAAACTTCAAGATTTTAGTTATAGATAATTCCTAGATTTATTGATTTATTATAGTTAATCACACCAAAACCTTGTGCTTAAGATATAGAAAATATACGCTCTTATACTAGTAAAAATTTTAATTATTTTAAGGTGTATATCATGACTAATGTTGTTATTCTCAGTGGTACCAGAACTGCAATAGGTAGTTTTGGTGGATCTCTTTCTAAAGTGTCACCGATAGATATGAGTACAGCAACAATAAAGGCCTCTTTAAAAAGAGCTGGGGTTGCAGGAGAACAAATTGGTCACGTTGCAATTGGTCATGTAATTAATACAGAGTCTAGGGATGCTTACCTCTCTAGGGTAGCCTCCATTAATGCCGGAATCTCAGACAGTACCCCTGCTATGAATGTAAATAGGTTGTGCGGTTCAGGTCTTCAGGCAATAGTTTCAATTACTCAATCTCTGCTATTAGGAGACGCACATTTTGGAGTAGCCGGTGGTTCGGAAAGCATGAGTCAGGCACCATATGTATTACAAAATAGCAGGTGGGGACAAAAAATGGGTGATACATTAGCTCAAGACATGCTGCTTGCTGCACTTCAGTGCCCATTTGGAACAGGGCACATGGGAGTTACCGCAGAGAATGTTGCGCAAGAACATAATATTTCACGTAACTCCCAAGATAGTTTTGCTCTAGAAAGTCAAAGGCGTGCCGAGATTGCCATAAATTCTGGTTATTTTGAAAAACAAATTATTCCCATAGAAGTAAAACATAAAAGAGAAAACATTGAATTTAAAATTGATGAGCACCCAAAACTCTCAAGTCTAGAATCTTTGTCTAACCTTAAACCTGCATTCCAAAAAGATGGTTCCGTTACTCCAGGAAATGCGTCTGGATTAAATGATGGTGCCGGAGCATTGGTTTTGGCTACTGAAGAAGCTGCTAATTCTGCAGGTCTAACACCAAAAGCAAGAATTCTTGGTTATGCACATGCCGGGGTTAGACCAGAGGTTATGGGAATAGGACCAGTGCCCGCCGTTCATAATTTACTTAAAAAAACAGGCCTTTCAATTTCTGACTTTGACGTAATCGAATCAAATGAGGCTTTTGCCTCACAAGCTTTAGCTGTTAATAAGAGTCTTAAACTAGATCCCCAAAAAGTAAATCCAAATGGTGGAGCCATTGCCTTAGGGCACCCGATTGGAGCCACTGGCGCTATAATTGCTATAAAAGCTTTATATGAATTGGAAAGAACCAACGGCTCTAAGGCATTAATCACAATGTGTATTGGTGGAGGCCAAGGAATTGCACTAGCAATAGAAAGAATGTCTTAGTAATTAAATGGAAATAAAGCTTTCATTTAACTTTATTTCTCCTGTCGTAACACCTCTCCAATTCGTTATAGGTCCATTTAAGTGTTTTTGAGCAATTGGGTGTTTAACATCAAGCGCACCATATTTTACCAATAAACCCGTAATAGCAGATTCTGCAGCCCTAGTACTTCCATCTGTAATTTTCAGTGAAATTCCAATGCCTTTTTCAGGTAATATAGCAATAAAAACTCCTTCAGCACCCGTCTTAACAGCAACCTTTCCATCCATAGCGGTCATTAACTCTGTGCATGCTCGTCCTTCCCCAGCTACTAGATCTGGATGTTTAGTCATAGCATTAACTAACCTAACTGCAGCTTTACCCCTCACTGTGCTTAGTTTTGGGTTTGCCATCTTTGACATTGCTCTAGAAAGACCGTGAACTGTAGTAGCAAAATTTGGAGCAGAGCATCCATCTATTGCATAACCAAGGTCTGAAGTCTCCGTCATAGACTGGAAAGCCTCTTTAGCTAAAGTTTGAACAGGATGTGCGGGGTCAATATATTCAGAGCCAGCTCCTAAATGGCGACTTAATGTCAAAAAGCCACTATGCTTACCTGAGCAGTTATTATGATACTGACAGGGTTTTTGATCTAGTAGTATTAATTCTGTTTTAGTACTTTTATCACTTGGACTTTGCACACCACATCTAAATGAATCATCATCGATATTCAAAGCTAACAACCACTTTCTAACACGGCTGGTATGAATTAAAGCTCCTTGATGGGATGCACATGAGAGAGCTAAATGTTCACTGGTTAAACCAAATACGTCAGCCGCACCACTTTCAACTAAAGGAAGAGCCTGAAGCATTTTAGAAGACGATCGTGGCAATATTATGTGATCAGGATCTCCCCAAGATTCAATAATGTTACCATTACTGTCACATATTACTGCATGTCCTGTATGGTAAGATTCTAAAAAATCTCCCCTCCATATTTCAACCATTTTTATAGACATATTCATAGTTCTCCTAAAATCCTAAAATTTTGATTATTGCGCCTTTATTAAAATGTACAATCTGGTTATGATCGAATAATCTTATACGTCGTATTTTTTTTCATAAAACTTTTGACTGTGTAAAATGTAAAAGTAAATGGATAATCGAAAGAAACTGGATCATAAAAATGAGCATTTTTCAAAATATATTAAAACTAGTTATAGTTGCTATGCTAGTGACATATCCTCTGGAAAGTTTTAGCCAATCATCAAATACTGATCCTTTGGCAGATCCACTATTTACTAAATCCGACTGGAGTGTGTATGCCACAGATAACCCCAAGCAATGCTGGCTTGCAAGTGTTCCAAAGAAATCCATCAATACAAAGGATGGAAAAAAGGTTAAAGTTAACCGAGGTAAGATTATCTTGTGGGTATCTTTTTGGGCAGGAACAAAAAATAGGGGAGAGGTGTCGTTTACAGGAGGTTACCCTTATAATAAAAACGATGTCCTTGATCTTAATATTGATAACAAAAAGTTTGATCTTTTTGTACCTACAGAGGGTAATTTTGCATGGGCCAAAGATACCAAGGCCGACACAGAAATCATAACCGCTATGAAGCGTGGAAGTTCAGCAATCATAACAGGTGTCTCAAAAAGAGGTACTAAAACAAGAGATACAATCTCACTAATGGGTTTTACTGCAGCATTAGAAGATGCAGTAAAACGATGCCCTGAGTGATAATAATCTTTCAGCTAAAAGTTACATTTTTTAATAAGGTGACAGATGTCTGATATTAATTATATTGTAAATGATTTTAAGGTTATACCTCGTATCACTGCTGTAACAAAAAAAATAAACCTTGTTGGTCAAACCCGTGAGCAATTAAAAGAGAAGTTAACTCTAGTTGGTGTTCTTGATAAACAACTAAATATGCGAATTAAGCAAATTTGGCATTGGATTTATTTCAGGGGTGTACGAAATTTTGATGAAATGACAAACCTTTCAAAATCACTTCAACAGAGTCTAGCAGAAAATTATTCAATAGACGTCCCAGAAATTATAGAAAAACAAGAGAGTTCTGATGGAACACGAAAATATTTAGTTAGAATAATAGGGCGCCACGAAGTCGAAGTTGTTTACATTCCTGAAGAAGATAGAGGTACATTATGCATATCAAGCCAGGTGGGGTGTACTCTAACCTGCTCTTTTTGTCATACAGGGACACAGAAGTTAGTTAGGAATTTAACTGCTGGAGAAATAATTGGCCAAGTTATGTTAGTCAAAGATGATTTAAATGAATGGCCAAAAAATACAGATACTCAAGAAAAAAAGCCGCGACTTTTATCTAATATAGTATTGATGGGGATGGGTGAACCACTTTATAATTTTGAAAATGTCCGTGATGCTATGAAAATAGCTATGGATCCAGAAGGGATCAGTCTTAGCAGAAGGCGTATAACTTTATCTACATCAGGTGTAGTTCCCGAAATCTCTCGAACCGCATCTGAAATTGGTTGCCTTTTAGCGGTATCATTCCATGGCACAACAGATGAAATCCGAAACAATCTTGTTCCAATTAATAAACGATGGAACATTTCGACATTAATAAAAGCCCTTAGGGAATATCCAAAGGCTTCGAATAGTGAAAGAATTACCTTTGAGTATGTAATGCTTAAAGATATCAATGATAGTGATGCAGATGCTCGCCGGCTGATAAGTTTAATTAAAGGAATCCCAGCAAAAATTAACCTTATACCTTTTAATGAATGGCCTAATGCTCCTTATAAGAGATCTGACAAAGCTCGAATTAAAGCCTTCTCTGACATTATCCACAATGCTGGCTATGCCTCCCCTATTAGAAAACCTCGTGGAGAAGATATAATGGCTGCTTGTGGCCAACTTAAATCATCAACACAACGAGAAAAAAAATCGTCAGCTGTTATGAAGAAAGAGCTCGGGATCAATTAATTTAAATATTAATAAAACTTAAACTTATTAATTAAAACTGCAATCTTTACCCTATTAAATTGCAAAAAGAAGAAGAAGAAGAATAAACTTTTTAAACCCACCACTCTTATTATCACCTTGCTCCGAGACAACTGGACTCTTCACTACTGGGTCAGTTAAACCAGATGCGTAAGAAGACGAAGTAATTAAAATTAATAAAATAGTTACAATAGTAAATTTTTTCATTTTTCCCCCAAATTTATTATAAAAAGTGTAACTTGATAGCATTAATATAAGCCAGATTAGAATAATATTTAATTAATATCAATATTATAGAACCCTACCTCTTTCTAATAATAAAGTTAAATTACTAGAACCTGTGTCCCAACAACTGATTTCTTAAAAACTTCTTCAATCTGTTCATTATATAGACCAATACATCCATTTGACGACCGGCGACCAATCTTACGAGTATCATGTGTTCCATGAATTCGGTAATACCTCCAGCCAAGATACAATGCATGAGTACCGAGAGGGTTATCCGGACCCGCTGGAACAAAATCTGGCCACTCTGGGTTTCTTTTTTTCATCTCTGGTGTTGGACTCCAAGTAGGCCCAACAACTTTCTTTACTACAGAAGTTCTACCATACTTAATTAAATCATCCGACATAGGTACACTAGTAGGGTATAATGAGTAAATTTCTTTCTCCGTCCACATGTGTAATGCCCGACTCGTTATATCCACAAGAATAGCACCCTTTTTCAGATTCTTAAAATATGGCCTCCACTCAAGTGAACGAAAACTAGAAATATTTCTTCTTACAACAGGTGATATATCTGCTTCTATTTCTGTTGTTCCAGATATTGTTTGAGCTCTAACTCCAGACCCCACACTCAGTCCAATAGCAAAGGTTCCTGACACAAAAGTTCGTCTACTAAACTTAAATTTTTTATTATTATGCATTTTACCACTTCCAAAAAATTAAGTTAGAGTCACTTTATTACTATTATTTTTAACCTTCAACTAAAACGTTTGTTTATTTAGTTATTTTGGAATATTTCATAGGCATAGTCTGTATTAGATATCTGGCTATTACTAAAGTTGAGAAAAGGAATTTTTATAATGATCCGCTATTTAATAATTTTTATAACTGTCTGCCTTATTCCAATTAGTTGCACAACAACTGTAAAAATAGGTCCAGATGGAAAACCTCTTCCAAACTTATATCGTATAAATGTTGCCGATAGTATAAAAATTCAATTTCGTGTTTTAGATTCCATTAACTCAATAAGAGTAGCAAGTGGGGGAAAATCATTAAAATTAGATAGCAAGTTAAATGCTGCCGCAAAAACTCACTCGAGAGATATGTCCGTTCAAAATAGAGCGTGGCATTTTGGTTCCGACGGGTCATCCCCACTGGAAAGAGTAAGGCGCTTTAATTACCCTGGAAACCTAATAGGTGAAAATATTTCTGAAACATATGAAACTGAAATTGAAACAGTCTCTGCCTGGATAAAACAAAAAGATACTAGAAATGTCCTCTTATCACCTAAAGCAAAGAAACTTGGTTTTGGGTATTTTCAAGAGCCCAACGGAAAAATTTGGTGGACCTTAATAACTGGAGATTAGTGACTCCTTTCATTATGGGTGGATATAGATTTGTGTACCATTTTCAACCATAGAGTATAATTGTTTGATATGACGATTTTTTAATGCGATGCAACCTGCCGTCCAATCTGATCCTTTTTTTTTCCTCTCATTGTTTGGCTGACCATGAATAAAAATTTCTCCTCCTGGGGGCTTGCCTAACAGTTTTGCATAAGCTCTATCTTTTGTGTTAGGGTAAGATACTCCTAAAGAAAGATAAAATGCACTATTAGGGTTGTGTACATTTATAATATATTTACCCTCAGGAGTTTTTCCATCACCCTCAATTCTTTTTGGTCCCTTTGGATCAAAACCTAAATCTATTGGGTATTTTTTAATAATTTTATCATTATGATAAACTATCAAAATTCGTTTTGATTTAAAGACATCAATACGAGTTATCTGTAGACCATTATACTTATAAAAGCTTTTACTACCACATGAGGCTAGTAATGTAATTATTAAAATAAAAAGAACCCATGTCAGAAATATTGAAAACTTCTTTTTATAAGAAAAAACAGACATTAAATATTTCTTATCCAATAAATCATTGTAACCCACTTAACTTAAATTTTTTCTTTGATTAATGCTTTTAAGCCTACCTTATAGTTAGGATATTTTAATAGTACACCTAACTCATTTTTTATTTTATTATTTCTAACTCTTTTCGATTCCAAATAAAAGCTACGAGCCATTTCAGTCATATTAGCATCTTCAAACTTAACTCTGGGAGGGTTTGGTAATCCTAGCAAATGCGCAGCATACGAAATGACCTCTTCTGGAGGTGCAGGATGATCATCACAAACATTATATATCGCTCCAGGGTTCGGCTTAAGGATTGATGCGCTTAAAGTTTGGGCTATATCTTCAACATGTATCCGACTAAACACTTGGTTCTTTTTTATTACTCTTCTAGCTAATCCTGACTTAACTTTTGAAAATGGTCCGCGACCAGGGCCATAAATGCCAGCAAGGCGAAAAATATGAAGGGGTAAATTGTACGTTTCAAATAACCTTAACCAGTCTTTTTCTGCATCCACCCTATATTGACCTCTAAGTGTGCTTGGTTTTAGTTTTTCCTTTTCGTCTACCCAAGCACCGTCGTAGTTTCCATACACACCTGTAGTCGACAGATAGCCAACCCAATTAAAGTGTTTGATATTTTTAATAATTTTTTCTCTAAATTCTTTAAGTACTAAATCTTCATACTTATCTGGAGCAATAGATATTAATAAATGAGTTGCCCACTCTAAGTCATCAATTAATAACTGATCTGGCCAAGTTCGAGCTACTATTCCAGGTTTCACAATTTTATTAAACTTTTCTTTACTCCGAGTCGTAGCTCTAATTTTCCACCCCAGTGGTAATAAAATGTCCGCTAAAGCCTGAGCTGAGTAACCATGTCCAAAACTCAAAAGTCTCATTTAGGAATCCACATTAATATTTTCGAGAGCCCACTTCGCTGCATCAGAAACAGCATAATCTGTATCGTTTGTCAGTTTAGAAGCATACTGTGCTAATTTTTTACTTTTGGAATTACCTATAGCATACAAAACATTTCTAACAAATCTGTTTCGACCTATTCTTTTAATTGGAGAACCACTAAACTTTTTTCTAAACTCATCATCACTTAAAGAAGAAAGGTCCCCAAGGTTAGGTGATCTAAGATCTTCTCTTGCACTGTAACGAATTTCTGAACTAGTTTTAGCAAATTTATTCCAAGGACATACTGCTAAACAATCATCACAACCATAAATATGGTTTCCTAAACTACCCCTTAAATTAATATCTACAGGCCCTCTATGTTCAATAGTTAGATACGATATACACTTTGTAGCATCTAATTTATATGGTGCTGGAAAAGCATTAGTCGGGCAAACATCAAGACACGCTCTACAAGTTCCACAACTATCTAACTCTGATGAATCAGGCTCTAACTCTATAGTCGTTAATATTGATCCTAAAAAAAACCAATTTCCTAAATCACGAGACACTAAATTTGTATGCTTACCTTGCCAACCTATTCCTGCAGCCTGTGCTAACGGTTTTTCCATTAATGGAGCTGTATCAACGAAAACCTTTATTTGCTCTGAAGGTTGTTGCTCAACCAACCAACCACCAACTTTTTTTAGTCTCTTTTTTATAATATCATGATAATCACGGTTTTGTGCGTAAACAGAAATCATTCCATTTTCAGATGATTTCTGTAATGCCATAGGGTCATTTTTGGGGGTGTATAAATCTGCAAACATAATTATAGACTTGACCTCTGACCAGAGGTGCACGGGATTACTGCGGCGCTCAAAGGTATCTTTCATCCACGACATTTGTCCGTGAAAATCATTCCCTAAAAATTCTTTTAACCTTATTTCTGTTTCCGGGATAGAATCTGGTTTACATATTCCTACTTTTGAAAACCCCTCTGACAAAGCTTTTTTATATAGTTTCTTTTTTAGACTCAAAAGTCTAAATCCGTATAATGTGGCGGTGGTGGAAACCCTGAAACCTGATCTGCTAGAATTGATCTAAAAGCCGGTCGAGACTTTATTTTTGCATACCAATCTTTAACATTACTACTTCTATTCCAATCAACATCTGAAATATAATCAAGGCATGAAAGGTGCGCAGCAGCGGTAAAATCAGCAAGAGTTAGGTAACTACCAGCAAGCCAAGATCTATCTTCTAAAAGTTTATCCATATAATCTAAATGAATCTTTATGTTTTGAGCACCTTTTTTTATTTTTTGACCATCAGGTTGACCTAATCCCACTATTTTTTTTGTTAGTCTTTCATAAAGAAGATTTACTGTTACATCATTGTAGAACTTATCATCAAACCAAAAAACCAACCGTCTCACTTCTGCACGTTCTACAAAATCTTCTGGGATCAACGCATGTGTTGGTAGTGTTTCTTCTAAATACTCACAAATAGACTGACTATCACTCAAAAAAAATCCATTAGTTTTTAGAACTGGAACTTTTCCGGCTGGATTACGTTTTAAAAAATCAGCTGATTTGTCCCAGTAACGCTCTTGGATAAGCTCTATTTCAATTTTTTTTTCTGCCAAAACTAATCTTACTTTTCGACAAAAAGGAGAAAGAACAAAGTGATAAAGGCGATGCATAGTGTTTCCAATTTTAGATTATAATAAGTAATATGAACTTTACTATAAATTGTATAGGTTCCAGTTAATATCTCTTTAAATTTATAATATTAAAGTATGTAAAGTTACTCTTTCTTTTTTTGGTATAGTAACTCATATCTTCTATTTTTAATCAAACATCTTCCCCATTTTACCAAAAACTAAGCTAAAAAATAAATGCCAAGGGTTCTTATCTAGTTATTATTCTAATCTAAACCTAGAACTATAACTGAATCATTAATTTTTGCCCTAATATTAAATTTAATTATTATAACTAATTACAGTTTTAAAAAACTAGAAATAGTACAACTGAAATTAAACCATAATTTTTAAAAATACCAATTTTGATATCTAATTAAAATTCTGTTCCATTCTAAAAATTTTCTCTTTTATTCTTAGTTTCATTTTTTTCATAAGAACAATATTTTTATCATCTGTTGCTAAATTCGCCTGCGCACTTTTTATGTTGTCCTTCAATGTCAGATGCTTACTTTTTAGTTTCTTAAGGTAATTGTTCAACGACATAGTTTTTATACTCCTATTTTTATAATATCTTGATTAAACACCAAAAAGTTAAAAAAACCTAAGGTTCTTTTATTTAATAGAGAATACATTTTTTTTCTTATCACAATACTAACAATATAATTTAAATTATTAGGAAATAGTTGCACATACCTTTAACTATATTAGCCTTATGATAACTAAGATCTGAAAATGTATTGACATACATCAATATAAATAAGATTTAGATAAAGAACAAACAGTGAACAAAATCTTTCCAATGAAATTTATAGAACTAAACATCACATCAAACTTTACTTTTCTAACTGGAGGCTCTCACCCAGAGGAATACGCTAATCGTGTAGCCTCAATTGGAATGGAAGCTTTTGCTATTACAGATGTTAACTCTGTTGCCGGCATTGTGAGGGCTCATAAAGAATGTATTAAAATTGCTCTAAGCAGAAAAGAATCTCAAACAAAAAACTATAAATGCTCCCCACGATTAATTCCCGCAACAAAACTAGTACTCAATAATGGATTCTGCTTAAATGCTCTAGCCCCAACAAAATTAGCTTGGAGTGAGATGTCACGTATTATATCAAAAGGCCGTCAATCAGCTCCAAAAGGTCAATGCAATATAAATACAAGGGACCTTCTAGAATTTGGATCTAATCTTATACTATTAATTCATCCCTCTGAGGAGGCTCAAAAAAACGAGACTAGTCCAGATTACTGGTTAAATAGTTGTCAAAAAATAGTAAATTCTTTTAGAAAAAATAGTTTCTTTTTACTTAACCCTCTTTATGACGGACAGGATCACATAAGATTTAAACATCTATCTAAAATCTCTCAAGGTTTATGTATTCCCACAATAGCATCGGCAGCTCCTTTAATGCATATTGGAAATCGTAGGAAACTAACTGATATCTTAACATGCATAAGAAATAACCTTCAGGTTGAGAAATTAGGCTATTCAGCTCAAACAAACTCAGAAAAAAGGCTACGAAACCACTCTGAGATGTTAACAATCTTTAAAGGGTTTGAAGAGTCTGTATATCGCACCAATGAGGTTTCTGACTTATGTAATTTTTCTTTAGCAGAATTACGTCAGGACTATCCATCTGAGGTTAACGCTGGAATGACTCCACACCAAAGATTAAAAAACCTTTCTTACGAAGGCCTAAGCTGGCGTTATCCAGAAGGTGCTACAAGAAAGGTTAGAAAAATGCTTGAACACGAGCTTACACTTATAAATAAGCTCAAATATGAATCTTACTTTCTAACAGTAAATGACATTGTCTATTTTGCTAGGTCGCAAAATATTCTATGTCAGGGTCGTGGTTCTGCTGCAAATTCGGTAGTTTGTTACTGCCTAGGAATAACCTCTGTTAGTCCGGAAATTGGCTCTATGGTATTTGAACGTTTTGTTTCTGAAGCTCGAAATGAACCTCCAGATATTGATGTAGACTTTGAACACAGTCGACGGGAAGAAGTCATACAATACATATATAAAAAATATGGAAGGCATAGAGCAGGCCTTTGCGCTACAGTAATTCACTACAGAGGGAAGAGTGCCGTACGAGAAGTTGGAAAAGCTATGGGGCTTTCAGAAAGTACTATAACATCACTAAGCTCTCAAATATGGGGATTTGGGTCTTCAAAAAATATCAATAATGATAAAATTAAAGAGCTTGGACTCGACCCCTCTGACAGTCGACTTTCTCTTTCGTTGAAGTTAATAAATGAAATTCAAGGTTTTCCTAGGCACTTATCACAACATGTTGGCGGTTTTATTATAACTGATAGTCGATTAGACGAGTTGGTGCCGATAGAAAATGCTACAATGGAAGGCAGAACTATTATTTGTTGGGACAAAGATGATATAGACACGCTTGGAATTCTTAAGGTGGATATTTTATCTCTCGGGATGTTAACATGTATACAAAAAGCTTTTAGCTTAATTAAAAGCTATTATGGTCTCGAATATACTCTCTCAACAATACCTCCAGAAGATCAATCTACTTATACAATGCTTAGCAAGGGAGATAGCTTAGGCGTGTTTCAAGTGGAGAGCCGTGCTCAAATGAATTTTTTACCAAGAATGAAACCAAAATGTTTTTATGATCTTGTCATTCAGGTTGCTATCGTTCGTCCTGGGCCTATCCAAGGAAAAATGGTTCATCCATTTTTAAGACGGCGCAATGGAGAGGAAGAAGTAATTTTTCCATCTAATAAGCTTGGTGAAGTTTTAAAGAAGACACTTGGCGTCCCACTTTTCCAAGAACAAGCCATGCAAATTGCAATTATTGGTGCTGGCTTTACACCTACAGAAGCAGATCAACTACGTCGTTCACTAACTACATTTAAAAAAAATGGGGATATAAGTAGTTTTCGTAATAAATTCGTAAAAGGCATGCTCTTAAATGGTTATGAAGAAGAGTTTTCTTATCGTTGCTTTTCACAAATAGAAGGCTTTGGTAGCTATGGCTTCCCAGAAAGCCACGCTGCAAGCTTTGCCTTTCTTGTCTACGCATCAGCATGGATAAAATGTCATTACCCAGAAGTATTTTCTTGTGCATTATTAAACTCTCAGCCTATGGGTTTTTATGCTCCAGCACAAATCGTTCAAGATGCAAAAGTCCATAACGTAACTATTAGGCCTGTATCAATAAACCATAGTTATTGGCAAAATGTTTTAGAACCAGACAGTAGTGGTGAGATGGCATTACGTCTGGGTTTTTGCCAAATAAAGTCTTTACAAAAAAGTGAGATTGATTGGATTATAAGTGCTCGTGGAAATGGTTACTTAACTATAGAAGATGTCTGGCGTCGCGCTGGAACACCTCCCCACATATTAGTCACATTAGCAGAAGCAGATGCATTTATTGATATGGGTATAGATCGCCGCAAAGCTTTATGGGATGCTAAATCTATTACCAGCAGAAAGACATTACCACTTTTTGAAAAAAGCCTTGAAGGAGAAAACATAAAGGAGCTATCAAACTATGTTCCAAAAAAAATGCATATAGGAGAGCATATAGCCGAGGATTACGCTTCTATGCGTTTATCATTGCATGGACACCCACTTACTCTTTTAAGAAGTAAGCTAACTCCAAAATAAAAAAAGAGCCTACTTTACATCAGAACCTCTCATTAAAATTCGTACAAAGCTATGTTAAAATAGTCTTTAACAAGGTATGTATGACAATGTTAGAGGAGCTATATTTTTATTATTTAGATGGAGGTAAGTTGTGACTGTTAAAATAATTAACTCTTCTAATGTTGAGCTGTTACTAGATTGGTCAGAGTTAGTAACAGACTTAATTGACGGTCATAGTCGTCCAAAAGCTCAAATTAGAGACATAATTCTCTCCAGAAAAGACGATACTCTACTTTCCAGAACCGCATGGATTGATGGATTAGGTCAGCTCGTCAAGACTGCTACTATATTTCCTAAAAATACTAGTATACCTGCAATTAATGGTGCTGTTTCATTATTCTCAGATGAAACTGGGGAATTAGAGGCATTTATCGACTTTCACCTTTTAACAAAATGGAAAACTGCTGCTGACTCTTTACTAGCTACCAAATATCTAGCTCGAAAGAACTCTGAAAAAATTCTTTTAGTTGGTTCAGGAAACATGAGTTCTGCAATGGTTGCTGCTTATAAAACTATTTTTCCAGACGCTAATTATTATATTTGGAGCCGTTCATTAGAAAATGCTTCTAATTTCTCAAAAAAACATGCCGTTACTTTAGTTCAAAATCTAAAAAAAGGTGTGGAAGAGGCTGACATCATATGCACAGCAACAATGTCAATTAAGCCTTTAATCAAGGGAGAGTGGCTTCGACCAGGGCAACATCTCGATTTAATTGGGTCTTATCGCCCCGACATGCGAGAGATTGACGATATCGCAATAAAAAAAGGTCGCATTTTTGTAGACTCTTTTGATACTACTGTTGAACATATTGGAGAATTAAAAATTCCACTACAGTCTAGGGTAATTAAAAGAGAAGATATTTCAGCAGATTTCTACAGCTTAAACAAATTCAAAAGAAAATCACAAAATGAAATAACCATCGCAAAAAATGGTGGTGGTGCACATTTAGATTTAATGACTAGTAAATACATTTTGAAAAAATGGAAAACTATCCATAATTAAACCTTTAAGTTAGTATTCGTAAAACTATTATAAAAGGCACATAAAACATCTCAAAAACACTATTAATACACAACTATCTTAACCTAATGTGTATTACTACTAACTACCGGTGAAGAGAGAAAAGACTGCATAAGGTTAAAAAATGTCCATACTAAAGAAATATAATGAAGAAACTGAAGCTGGGATTTTATCTCTTGATGAAGCCCAAATCAAAACTATTGAGATTTTAGACCAACTATCAAACTCTCTGTCAAAAAGAGTAAAAAATAAATATATACTTAAATTTAAAAAAAATCACAAAATCATAAAAGGTATCTATCTTTGGGGTGGTGTCGGTTCAGGAAAATCCATGCTCATGGATAAATTTTTTGAGGCGAGTGTTTTAAAAAATAAAACTCGAGTTCACTTCCATAGCTTTATGCAACAAACACATAAATCTCTTTATGACCTTAGAAAGATCGGAACTAAGAACCCAATTGAGAAAATTATAAAAGACATTGCAAAAAAAACAGACTTACTTTGCTTTGATGAGCTTCAAATAACTGATATTACAGATGCCATGCTTGTGGGCAGGCTTTTTGAAGGCCTAATATCATCCAATGTGGCAATAGTAATAACCTCAAACAGAATTCCAGATAGTTTGTATAAAGATGGCTTAAACCGTAACTTATTTTTACCCTTTATTTCTCTTATTAAAGACTCTCTTATAATTCATAAGTTAGACACAAATACTGATTATCGCCAAAAAAAGTTATCTAAAAAAGTTCTTTACTATTCTCCGATAGATAAGAAATCACAGTTCAAAGTTAATAAACTATGGAATGACATAACAAACGGTGAGTCTACCAAATTAAAAATTAAGGTAAATGATAGAGTGTTTACATTTAATAAGTTTAAAAACGGTGTTGCTCGAGCTAGTTTCAATGATTTATGTGGCGTCCCATTAGGGCCTGCAGACTACCTATGTATTGCAGAAGTTTTAAACTTAATCATAATAGAAAACATACCAATTTTAACTCCCTCAAAAGCAAACGAAGCTAAACGCTTTATTACCCTTATAGATACACTCTATGAAGCAAGGGTTCGGTTAATATGTTCAGCCGCTGATATTCCTAAAAACCTTTACCCAAGAGGAATGAATTCGTTTGAGTTTGAACGAACTGCTTCAAGGCTTATTGAAATGCAGTCAGACGAGTGGGGATTGCAGTAATTTAGTTTTTATTACTAATTTAGGTGTGGGATCTCAATACAAACCCTGCCAGATAAAGTGAACCACATATAACTACTCTTGAGGGCTTAGAAAGTATCATGATTTTATTCAAAGCATCCTCTACACTTTCCACTTGTGAAGCTTTAATGCCAGCTTTAACGGCATAATCCGCTGTCTCTTTTGATGTCAAAGTAGCTAATTCACCAGGCACTGCAACAGAAAAAAGTTCGTCCACTGAGCTCTTCAAATAAGTCATATAACCCAAAACATCTTTTGTATTTAGCATTCCACAAATTAAATATGTTGGCTTTGGCTTTAGCGATGCTAGCACTTTTGCCAAAACCTCAGCAGCAGCAGGGTTATGTCCTCCATCAAGCCATAGTTCAGAGTCGATTAAAATATCAACAAATGGTCCAGACTTTAATTGTTGCATTCTAGCAGGCCAAACTACGTCAGTCATAGCTTGTCGAAAAGAACTCTCAGATATACCCAAATGCCGAAGAGCAACTAGAGCTACCCCAGCATTTTGAACTTGGTGAGAACCAATCAATGCTGGTAATGGTAAATTACAAACTCCTACATTATCTTCAAAAGTAAAGCTTGAATCTTTCTCTGATACATTCCAGTCTTCACCAAAAATCCTTAAGGTAGCCTTGCAACGTTCCGCCTCAATTTTTAAAACATCAAGAACTTTATTATCTTGATCGCTAACAACACAAAAACAGTCTTTTTTTAGAATACCAGCTTTTTCAAATGCTATCTCTTGAAGGGTTTCGCCTAAAAAGCTTTGGTGATCGAGTGAAATAGGAGTAATAATACAAACCTCTGGGGAGTTAATTACGTTAGTAGCATCAAACCTTCCACCAAGACCAACTTCCAAGATACAAAAATCAGCCTTGGTCCTGCTGAATGCTAAAATAGCCGCTACCGTGGTCATCTCAAAATATGTTATTGGGGAGTTAGCATTTACTTGATAGCACTCGTCTAAAATTTGGGACAAACTACCATCAGTAATAATTTTTCCTGCAACAGTAATGCGCTCGTGAAACCAAGCTAAGTGAGGAGATGTATAGGAGTGAACTCGCTTCCCCTCTGCCTCTAACCCAGCCTTTATAATCGCCTGCGTAGATCCTTTACCATTTGTCCCCGCTATATGTATAACAGGGGGTAAATTTTTTTCAGGATTGCCTAATTTTTTTAAAAGACATTCTACCCTATTGAGCTTTAGATCAATCACTTTCGGATGAAGCCTCATAATTCTTTCTAGAATTACATCGCTCGTTTTATTTCTCACTTAAATAAGCTCACAATTCATCATTCAACTGGTTGATCTTGTTTTTTCTGATCTATAGGGCCCGCTATATCTGCTTTTATCGCTCTAGGTTGTTTTGTAAGCATTCTTATAATACTCACTAATTCCTCTCTTATATTTTTTCTATGAACAACTCGGTCAAGCATACCATGATCAAGAAGATATTCAGCGCGTTGAAACCCCTCTGGAAGTTTTTCTCTAATAGTTTGCTCAATAACTCTTGGACCAGCAAAACAAATTAAGGCATTTGGCTCTGCAATATGTACATCTCCTAACATCGCATATGATGCTGTTACACCACCTGTCGTTGGATGTGTCAAAACAACGATATAAGGAAGTCTGGCCTCCCTAAGCATCTCCACTGCTACCGTCGTCCTTGGCATCTGCATCAAGCTTAATATACCTTCTTGCATTCTAGCTCCCCCAGCCGCTGAGAACAAAACAAGTGGTCTCTTCAGTTTGATTGCCCTTTTAGCTGCAGCTATAATAGCATTTCCAACATACATACCCATTGATCCACCCATAAAAGAAAAATCTTGGCATGCCCCAATAACTGGCGTGCGCATTATCTCTCCTTCAGCAATTAACATTGCTTCCTTTTCACCCACAACCTTAGTTGTAGTTTTTAATCTATCAGTATATTTTTTTTGATCCTTAAACTTTAATGGGTCAACTGTTGGGTCTGAAACTTCCACTTCAAAAAATAACCCATCGTCAAAAAGCGCCTTAAACCTATCTCTTGGTTTAAAAGACATATGGTGTTCACAGTTAGGGCAGACATTTAAATTATCAGACAGCTCTCGGTGGAAAAGCATTGTTCCACATTCTCCACACTTCGACCATAGATTTTCAGGAACCTCTCGTCTAGAAAACAGAGAGTTTATTTTTGGCCGAACATAATTGGAGATCCAGTTCATAAAAACCTCTTAATTGCTACGGTATTTAACTAGTACTCGTTTTAAAAAATTACAATCCACTAAAACTACAGATTAGCATAAATATAATATACCAAGCTCTTATATTATTTTATTACTATAACTTCTACTCTACGGTTATCACTGCGCCCTTTCGAGTTCAAATTACTTGATCTAGGGGACAAAAATCCTATGCCATGAAAGTCTAGCCGTTCTTCCTTAACACGAAATTCTGAAATTAATTTCTTTTTCACTATCTCCGCTCGATCCTTGGAAAGTTCAATATTCTTAGCTAAATCTCCTTCTGAATCGGTATGCCCAACCAAAGCTATTTTGATGTCTTTGTTTTCTTTTAAGTATTTTGCTAAATCAACCAGTGAGAGGTAGTCACCTTCCATAAGTTCACTGGATCCCGCTTTAAAAACTACGTCAGATAGGATGGCAGAGCCGTTTAAGTCTAATAGGTCTTTGATTGTCCCTCTTAAACTACTGGCATTTCCCTCAACACTTTCAGAAACCTTATTTAAGGATTTTATTTTTAAGTTAGATACAGCTTTATCGCCAATTACAAATAACTGAACAAATAGCGATTCTCCCCCCCTACTTACAATACAGCTAACAAACTCTCTTGGGTTTTTAGATAAAGAGCGCCCAGAAAAAAAACTAAAGCTCCCTAAGTCAATATGCATTTCTGGGTCTGGTAAAATGACTGTATTAAATCGAAAATCAAATCCACCACAAGACTTAGAGTTACATTCATACAAAATTTCAAATCCAGAGTTTTTTAATTGTTTTTTCAAATTTTCTGAAAGAGAATCAACTGTTTCCACAGTTTTAGTAATCTGCCATGCTTTTTTTAATATTGACCCTCTTACCTGAACGCTTTCTATTGCATCATTTTGGAATGGTCCTATTGGAAGATCATAACTGACTGAGAGCTCTCTTTCAGAAAATGTTTCTTTGCTTACTCCTGAAAAAGAAATTTCTACTCCCGAAAAGGCTTGTATACCTGTAAAAAGAAATATTAGTACTGCATAGTGAAGTCTATTCATCTATGTACCTTATGATACTCATCGTTTGGACGCATATCTACTGCTGAAGCCATTCGGTTAGTCATATTAAAAAAGCTAGCAACAGCAGATATATCCCAAATATCTCTATCGGAAAACCCTACTTTCCGGAGATGTTCTCGGTCTTGCTCTTCAATTCGATAGCTAGCTTCAGTCATCTTAACAGAAAAATCCAACATTTTCCTTGTTCGATCATCAATTTCTGCAACGCGATAATTCATTACTAAAGCCTCACCTAATATTGGGTTTTTAGAAAGCTCTCTAACAGCAGCTCCATGTGCAACCAAACAATAAAAGCATTTATTTATAGATGAAACCACCACTGCTATCATCTCTCTCTCAAGCTTCGAAAGTCCGCTTTCTCCCAACATAAGATCATTGTATAAACCTGAAAAAGCATTTAATTTCTTTTCATCAAAAGCATAAGCATTTAAAACATTTGGTACCATTCCAAGCTTTTCCAAACAAATACTAAAATACTTTTCTACTGCCTGAGGTAAAGGCTCTAAAGGCTCCAAATCTAATGCTATAACGTTATTTATTTTTTTCAAAATATTCCCCTTAAAATTTAACTCTATAATGATAACTACCTATAACTTCCATCCCAAGGTTACTATAAAGACTTCTAGCGCCTTTATTTTGTTCGGTTACCTGAAGTGTTATGTGCAAACTACCCCTTTCCTTTGCCCACTGTGCAGACTTATAAAGCATATAGCGACCCAACCCTTTCAGTCTAAAATTTGGATGAACAAAAATAGAATGAACCATAGATATGCCATTATAAGTTGAAACGAACGCACACCCAGCTACCTTGTTAGATGCCCTGCCCAAAATCGTTGTTTTTTCTCCCTTTGATCTTTGCATAACAGAAAGTCTGTTTTCAGACATGCCTCCTTCAATCCATATTTTTTTCATAATCTCTAATGGAGGCCAAACATTAAAAGTTGTTATGGGTGGGATGTCAAAGTTACTGACCCTGTCTATGTCACACCCATAAATAAAACTTGGAGTAACAATATTATATCCAAATTTTTCTAAAGTTAAATCTAACTTTTTTTCTTCTGTTCCAATACGAAATATATAAGGCTGGCGTAGAGCTTTCATTTCCATTTCAGCAAGTGCAATATCTGTCTTCAAAAAACTATTACTATTACTCAAAGACGTCGCGGATACTCGGTTACCACCACCACCTCCTTCTCTAATAGTCCACGGTCCTATTTTTAATTTTTTAATTGGTGGCCAGCAAACATCAGACGCATTCCAAAAATCCTTAAGGTTCATCAATCATCCCACTGAAAAGTTCCAAAAGTTTGTTGAACGCCTTATCAAGACTCTTATTATTTTTTCCTCTTATAACTATATTGGTGCCATATTTACCATTTTTTTGAAATGGGTAGGACCCCACTGCTAATAGCTTATTATCTTGTGCAAATATTTTTAATTTTTCAGCAATGTTACCCTCACCACTTGAAATATTCAAACTTCGGGATAAAACTGGCTGACCTCCATTTATGGTTTTAATAACTGATTGAACCATAACCTGAAAAACAGAGGGAACGCCCGCCATAACAAACACATTTTGCACATTAAACCCTGGTGCTGCCGACACTGAGTTTTTTATAAGTTTAGCACCAACTGGTGTTCTGGCCATTCTCAAACGAGCTTCATTTAATTCAACCTCAGAGTTTAAATAATGGTTCTCTAAAATTTGTTTTGCTTCAGCACATACTTTTACCTCTAAATTAAACGCTAAACCGATAGCATCTGCTGTAATATCGTCATGCGTGGGGCCAATTCCTCCTGAGGTAAAAACATAATCATACTTCTCACTTAGTTGAGTTACCGTTTGCACAATCTCAACTTCAGAATCTGATACAACCCTAACTTCTTTAAGATCTATACCAACTTTCGTTAACTCAATGGCGAGGTAATGCATATTAGAATCTCTTGTACGACCGGAAAGAATTTCATCCCCAATAACTAACATGCTAGCTGACGGATTTTGCATACTTAATGAACTCACCCAATTAAAATAAGAAATATTATTCTCTTATTAAAAAAACCCTTATACAACTCAAAACTCTGAATTTTTTATATAAGGGTAAATAATCTATATTAATACTCTTATATATCTAGCAACCAATTATCGAATGATTTACAGTTCATCAACGATTTTAGATTAAATATAGTATGAAAAGCTCGATTCTAATATGCACATAAACAAAAATGGTATCCGTATTCATGATAAAGGTTCCTTCATGGGAATGCGCAATGCAGGAAATCTAGCAGCCAATATTTTGGACACCATTGGAGAGTTAGTGGTACCCGGAAAGTCAACAGAAGAAATTGATATTGCTATCAACAAAATAATTGAAAAAGCTAATGCTAAATCTGCTACTATTGGATATCGGGGATACAAGCATGCTTCTTGTATCAGTCTAAACCATGTTGTTTGTCATGGGATTCCAAGCACCAAAATTATAAAAAATGGCGACATTATTAATATTGATGTCACGGTAATTGTAGATGGTTGGTATGGTGACACTAGCCGCATGTACGCCGTAGGAGCATTAAACCGAAAAGCAGAGAGATTAATAAAGATCACACACGATGCACTCTTTAAGGGAATAGAAAAAGTAAAACCAGGGAATACGTTTGGCGATATAGGAAATGCAATTCAAACATATGTTGAGGCTAATCGCATGTCTGTGGTCAAAGATTTCTGTGGGCATGGTTTGGGTACAGTTTTTCATGCACCTCCTAACGTATTACACTACGGGGCCAAGGGAACAGGCCCTGTTCTAGAGGAGGGCATGTTTTTTACAATAGAGCCTATGGTTAACATTGGAAAACCAGAAACAAAAATTCTATCTGATGGTTGGACTGCTGTAACTCGAGACAAATCACTATCTGCTCAATTTGAACACTCTCTGGCTGTCACAGCAGATGGCTTTGAAATATTTACTCTATCTCCAAGCAATAAGTTTTATCCTACAATAATATAAAGTCTCTCAACTGACCATAATTGACTTAAAGGTGAAGGTGGTTTTAGAAAACATTCTCTGATCTAAAAACGACCATGGCAATGTTTAAATTTTTTACCAGATCCACATGGACACTGAGAGTTTCTTCCTGGATTCCCCCAAGTTTCAGGGTTAGCTTCATTAAAAGAGTCACTCTGCGTATTTAATGGAGCTTGAATATCAAAACTAGTTTTTTTCATCTCTTCTTGTACTCTTTGTTGTTCCGTAATTTGAGCCAAAATTAAATTTTGCTCTTCCTCCGAAATTGGACGCACTTGACCAAGCTTTTGCACCACATCTTCACGCAAGCTGTCTAGCATTCCTTCAAAAAGTTGAAAACTCTCTGTTTTGTATTCATTAAGTGGATCCCGCTGGGCATAGCCACGTAAACCTACAACTGAACGCAAATGTTCTAATTTTAACAAATGATCTTGCCATTTCCCATCAATCGTCTGAAGTACAATTTGTTTTTCGATATTTCGCATCGTTTCTATTCCAAAGTCTGTAGACTTTTTTGCCATTTTTTCATCTGATAGCTTATACAATCTTTCTGTAATTGCTTCCCCATCAACACCTTCTTCATCAGCCCAAGCCTCAGTATCTACCTCAATATCCAATTTTTCTTTAAGCATTAAACTTAAGTTTATTGTGTCCCATTGTTCTGCATAGGTTTTAGGAGGAATATACTCATTAATTAAATCATCTATTAACTGATACCGCATATCCTGTACAATCTCACTTACATCTTCAGAGCGCATCACTTCTAATCTTTGTGAAAATATTACCGTACGCTGATCATTCATAACGTCATCAAACTTAAGAAGTTGTTTACGAATATCGAAGTTCCTACCCTCCACCTTAGCTTGGGCTTTCTCTAGTGACTTATTAACCCAAGGGTGAACAATTGCTTCCCCATCCTTCATACCAAGTGTTGATAGCATTTTATCAAGTCTTTCAGAACCAAATATTCTCATCAAATCATCTTCAAGGCTTAAGAAAAAGGCTGATCTTCCAGGGTCCCCTTGTCGACCAGACCTTCCCCTCAACTGGTTATCTATCCGACGACTTTCATGCCTTTCTGTTGCCAAAACATATAAACCACCTGCTAATTTTACCTTTAGTTTTTCAGCTAAAACTTCAGCCTCTATTTTTGTTCTGATTTTCTCTGCATCAGCATCTAGGTCATCAGAAAGGGCTTGAAAAACTCTCATCTCTACGTTGCCACCTAGCTGTATATCAGTTCCCCTTCCTGCCATGTTAGTTGCTATAGTTACTGCGCCAAGTTTACCAGCATTCGCAATAATCTCCGCTTCCTTTTCATGTTGTCTTGCGTTCAAAACATTATGATCAATATTCGCGTTTTTTAGCAGCGTCGCCAAGTACTCAGATTTTTCAATTGATGTTGTTCCAACTAAAACTGGTTGTCCTTTATCATTTGATTTTTTTATCTCTAAAACAATTGAATCAAATTTTTCTTTAGCTGTTCGGTAAACAGCATCATGTTCATCAAAACGAGCTACGGGTTCGTTAGTTGGTATATCCACAACCCCCAATCCATATATTTCACCAAACTCTTCAGCTTCAGTAGTAGCTGTACCAGTCATTCCAGCAAGCTTACTGTAAAGCCTGAAATAATTCTGAAACGTCACACTGGCCAGCGTGATATTCTCTGGCTGAATCTCACACCCCTCTTTTGCCTCGATTGCTTGATGCAAACCCCCAGAAAGCCTGCGTCCAACCATCATACGTCCAGTAAATTCATCTACTAGTAAAACTGCATTATCTCTAATCATGTAGTCTTTATCTTTTTTAAAGGCCTTATGCGCTTTTAGAGCCTCCGTTACATGATGAACTAATGAGGTACTTTCAGGATCATATAGTGATTGGTTTTCAGGTAATAACCCTATCTCAATTAGTTTTTTTTCAATAAAATCGTTACCGTCGTCAGTTATTGTAACGACACGGGTCTTTTCGTCTAATGAAAAATGCTCTTCCATTATTGACGGAATCATCTGGTCTACTTTTAAATATAACTCTGACTTATCATCAGAAGGCCCTGAAATAATTAATGGCGTTCTAGCTTCATCAATTAAGATAGAATCGACTTCATCAACTATAGCATAATTATGTTCACGTTGAGCCACCTCTGATAGGTCAGAACGCATATTGTCCCTAAGGTAGTCAAACCCAAGTTCATTATTTGTCGCGTAAGTTACGTCAGCGGCATAAGCCTCTTTTTTTTCTGAATCTGGCTGCTGTGGATAAACCACACCAGTCACCATACCAAGCGAAGAGTACACTTTACCCATCCATTCAGCATCTCTCTTAGCCAGATAGTCATTTACTGTAACTATATGAACACCAGCACCTGAAAGTGCATTTAAATATGCTGGAAAAGTAGCTACCAACGTTTTGCCTTCTCCTGTTTTCATCTCAGCGATGTTTCCCTGATGTAAAAAAATTGCTCCTATTAATTGAGTGTCGAATGCTCGAAGCCCTATAGAGCGCTTTGCGGCCTCTCGAACATTGGCAAATGCCTCTGGCAATAAGGAATCTAAAGTTTCTCCTGAAGATACTCGACCTTTAAGTTCATTAGTTTTTTCTAAAATCTCACCATCTGATAGAACTAAAAATTCGGCCTCTAGAGAATTAATCTTTTCAACCAAATGCTTAACTTTTTTAATTTTTTTATCGTTAGCCGAACCAAAAATCTTTTTTGAAAGAACTCCAAAACTTAACATAATAAACTGCCCTAGTTTTCCTAATTTATTTGTATCTTATAACTTTGTTACCTATACGGCTACCAAATATACCGTTAATATGATTAATATAGACACTAACCTAAGGCGATGTAAGGTGCGACTCGTTTAGTGTCAACGTCAAGGATTTTTTTAATACATGGAGACTGTTTTATGCGAAAGTTATTTTCATTTATTTATTTGAACTTTTTTATGATTTTTTGTGCGACTAATAATGTTGTGGCACAGGATGCTAATACTGTCTTAGCCACCGTAGAAGATACAAATATTACACTTGGACATGTTATCGCATTACAGGACCGACTGACCGACCAGTATAAATCTCTTGAAGACGCCGTCTTGTTTAAAGGCATTCTAGATCAACTTATTCAGCAAGCTGTTTTAGCAAAAGCAATTGAAAGCCAAAAAAATTCTATAGTTCAGTACAGTTATGAAAATGAATTAAGAGCTTTCTTAGCAAATACTTACATATCAATAATTTCAAAAGATGCGTTAAATGAAAAAGATATAAAGAACTTTTACGAAGCCAATTATAGTTCATCACAATCTGAAAAAGAGTTCAATGCGGCACATATTTTATTAAAGACAGAAGCAAAGGCAATTGCCGTAAAAAAACAAATAGCTGCTGGAGAAAATTTTTCTGATTTAGCGAAGAATCACTCTACAGGACCAAGTGGATCCAGAGGTGGTGATCTCGGTTGGTTCGGCAAAGGAGCAATGGTCCCAGCATTTGAAAAAGCGGCCTTAGCTTTAGAGATTGGTGCTGTATCTGATCCAATTGAAACCCAATTTGGGTGGCATATAATTAAATTAAACAATAGTAGGTTAAAGACTCCCCCCAGTTTAGAGGATGTAAGGGTTGAAATTGAAAGAGCTCTCAAAGAAAAATATATAAGTGATAAAGTCCGTAAAATAACTTCTGCGGCAAAGGTAGTACGTGCAGAAGTTTCTATTGACCCATCAATAGTTAGAAACATTGGTCTACTTTCAAAATAGTTTCGAGGTTCAACCCTATGTCTGAAAACTCAAAATTGTCACCACTTGCCCCGAAAGCGGGGTTTCCAAAACTACCAGTAATACGCGGTGTCACTTTCTCTAGCTGTGCTTCGGGAATAAAGTATAAAAATAGACTGGATTTAATGTTAGCAAGTATTTCTCCTGGCTCAACTATTGCTGGAGTTTTCACCCGTTCTTCAACACGATCCAATGCTGTACTTGACTGTCAGAAAAAACTTGGTGACCTCAAAAACAAAGCAAAAGGATTTGCATTTCTTGTAAATTCTGGGAATGCCAATGCCTTCACGGGAGAGGCGGGCAATCAATCAGTTAAAAAAATTGTGAAAGGTTTGTCAGAAACTATTAAAATTCCAGAATCTAATATCTTTACCTCCTCCACTGGTGTTATTGGTGAACCCTTACCAACTGAAAAAATAGTTAAGTCCCTTTCCTCATTAAAAAATTCTTTAAGTGACGTAAAAATCTCAGATGCTGCATCAGCAATTATGACCACTGATACGTTTCCAAAAGGGTCAGGGACTAGTATCATAATAGACCAAAAGAAAGTTACTATTTGTGGAATAGCTAAAGGATCAGGAATGATAGCTCCTGATATGGCCACAATGTTGGTATATATTTTTACTGACGCCAAAATTTCACAACCAATCTTACAAAAACTAGTAAGTAATATATCTACAAAAACATTTAATTGTATAACTGTGGATGGTGATACATCTACTTCTGATACTTTATTAATTGCAGCAACAGGTAAATCAGAAGCCCCTGAAATAACCTTACAAAACCCAATGGCTCTGAAAAAGTTTCAAAACGGCCTAGAGAAAGTGATGCTCGACTTAAGCCATCAAGTTGTAAGAGATGGAGAGGGTGCAACAAAGTTTATTGAGATAAATGTTTCAGGAGCAAAAAGTAAAAAAGATTCATGGAAAATAGGGATGTCGATAGCAAATTCGCCATTAGTGAAAACAGCCATTGCTGGTGAGGACCCAAACTGGGGCAGGATCGTAATGGCAATTGGGAAATCTGGGGCAGTAGCAGAAAGAGACAAATTAAAAATCTACTTTGGGAATATATTAGTTGCAGAAAATGGTTGGGTATCTCCCAGCTATAACGAAAAATTAGCTGCAGACTATATGAAAAGGCAAGATTTAATTATTGCTGTCGATCTAGGGATAGGTAGATTTAAATCTACTGTTTGGACCTGTGATTTAACTCATTCTTATATTTCTATTAATGCTGATTACAGATCTTAAGGAAGTTTAATTATAATGAATATTAAGCTAGTTGTTTGTGTTGCTCTAATTGATGAAGATGGTCGGGTATTGATCGCCCAGCGTCCGGAAGGGAAAAGCTTAGCAGGGTTTTGGGAGTTTCCAGGAGGAAAAGTTGAAATGAACGAAAGCCCCGAAACTGCGTTAATTAGGGAGCTTCATGAGGAGTTGGGAATAAATACTTGGGGTAGTTGTTTAGCTCCATTAACATTTGCGAGCCATAAGTATGATGAGTTTCATCTTCTTATGCCTCTATATATTTGTAGAAAATGGGGTGGCATAGTTCAAGCACGCGAAAACCAAGCGTTAAAATGGTTAACTCCAGCCCAAATTTTTAAAGTTAAAATGCTTCCAGCTGATTTGCCCCTGGTAGCTTCCCTTAGAGACTTACTTTCATGATAAGAATAAGTGTCAAAATAGCGATCTCTGTAGTCTTTGCTTTTATTATCATCTTTGATGTATGCGGATTAATTTACGATGACTCCCCTAACACAAGCACTTTAATTGTGATGGTTTGAGTTCTTGTTTGGAGATATAGTAACTAAAGAATTAACTAGGGGTTCCCCACGCTGAAACAGTTAAGTGTACTCAAAATGTTTAATGAGCACAATTAGTGGCTTTAAACCCAACCTAATAAATTATCATCAATAATTTTACTTAGTGCTATGATGTGGTCATGGTCATCATTTAAACAGGGTATATATGTAAACTGGTCACCTCCTGCTTTTTCAAAGCTCTCTTTAATTTCTTCATTTATTTCCTCTAAGGTCTCTATACAATCCGATGAAAAAGCAGGGGCGATAACTGCTAATTTCTTTTTTCCTATTTGTGCTAACCTAGCAACCTCTTTAACTGTATATGGTTGCAACCATTCCTCTGGCCCAAATCGAGACTGAAATGTTGTAACTATTTCTGTGTCCTCCCAACCCAAACGTTCTTTTAGTAGCCTCGTCGTTTTTTGACACTGACAGTGGTAGGGGTCTCCTTCCATTAAATACCTTTTGGGAACCCCATGATAAGAGCAAACTAGAATATCTGGCCTATCTGGTATTTTGAGATACGCTTTCTCGACAGATTTTGCTAAAGCATTAATATATGCTGGGTGCGAGAAATATGCTGATATAGTTCGGACATCTGGTTGCCATTTTTCAGTCATTAATGTTCTAAACAGTGCGTCGTTAGCTGTGGCCGATGTTGCTCCAGCATATTGAGGGTAGAGTGGAAAAAACAGAATCTTCCTGCACCCCTTTTTAATTAAATCTTTGACTACTGATTTTGTCGATGGGTTGCCGTAACGCATACAAAAGTTTACTAAAACTTTGTCCCCGTACTGATCAAACATTTTTTCTTTAATTTTTTCTGTCTGAGCTTTGGTTATTGTTAATAGTGGGCTCTCATTTTGTTCATGGTTCCAAATACTCTTGTAAGCCGCTCCACTAGTAAAAGGTCTTTTTGTTAAAATAATGAGCTGTAAAAGTGGTTGCCACAGCCAAGGTGAGTAATCAACAACCCGCTGATCTGATAAAAACTCACCTAAATATCTTCTCATTGGCCAATAAGAATAGTGATCCGGTGTGCCCAGATTTGTTAATAATATTCCTATTTTTTCTGGGTTAACCGGTGGATGGTTTTTGGGAATGTTATTTCTTGTTACTGTTTTGTCATTACTCATTGATTTATATCTCTTTATTTTTATCAGAATGCAATTCAAAGTGATTTAGAACTTCACCTAAAGGCTTTGCTGGTGCCCCCGGCTTTAAGGGATTAGGTTGACTATCATCAGGAGACCACCCAGCCAAGAAAATAAGTTCAAAAGTAGCCATAATTTTATTATTTTGAAGTTTATACTTTTTCAAATACACTCTATTTGCTTCCTCAAACAACTTTGATCTAGTAAACCTTTTATTTCTTGAGGATAGGGCATTAGTTTCACCCATGTCTCTTAAATCTCGCATTAAATGATAAATAGAATCATAAACAACATTATGTTTAACACTATCTGCAACTGGTAACGCAAAGCCTGCTCTTTGTAAGAGATTCCCAATCGATCTAATTTCTGCCATTGGAGAAAGTCGATCCGACAACCCATTACTTATAGTTAACTCTGCCCCAGAAAGAACGTGCTTAAGTTCAGATAAAGTATTGCCACCTAAAAGTGAGCACATGAAAAAGCCGTCTGATTTTAGCGCCCTATTACATTGAATCAATTGCCCAACAGGATCATTCGACCAATGCAAGCACAGTGCATGAATTATTAAATCATAATTATCTAAAGTTAAGTTTAAAAACTCTTCATCTGTTACTATTTTAGCGTTGGGCATCCACTTTTTCCAAAACTCTGGAAAACCAGTAACAATGGCAGGCCTAGTAAAAACTCTGTTTGAATCAGCAAGTCTTTCCTTAAATTCATGTGCCAACTCTCTAAGTAGAAAGTTTTCTGACTGTTTTTGGGTTACCCTTTTTCGATTTCTTAAGATCGTTTCACGATCAAATAAACAAGGTGGCGTGTCCATTTTTTACCCTAAAATTATACACCCAAAATCAAAACCCAAAACGATAGTCTTTTATCTGCGTTAATAAACTTAAATGTTTTCACTACTAAAATACAAGCCGATTGAATAAAACGACCATATATCGTATATGATTTACTCAACCAAACTAAATAGTTTTTCTTAATACAAAAGCAACCTTCTTTAATGTTTAGATTAAAATAACAAGGTTATTAAATGACAAAACCGAAGGATTCATTAGCAACAGAGCTTTTCAGCGAACTATTTATGGCAGAGCAACTAGCACGACACCAACTCACTAGGGCTTTACCAAAAGGAATGGAGCTATCTCAATTTTCTGTTCTTAATCATCTTGCTGGCACAACAGATCCAAGAACTCCCGCCCAAATTGCTCGTACTTTCAACCTAACAAAAGGAGCAATAACAAACACATTGAGAAAACTTGAGTGGGCCGGTCACGTAAATGTTAACCCTGACTGGGATGACGCACGCCGCAAGCTAATTACTATAAGCCCTGCAGGAAGGATGGCTAGGGACACTGCACTTGAAAAAATAGCTCCCATTGCTGAAAACCTACTAACAAAATTTGGTTCAGAAGAACTACGTAAAGTAATCCCAATTTTACGTGATTTACGTATTAAATTAAGCAAAAAACTATAAAATTTAACTTTTATTAACACTTGCTGTTACATAGTTGACAGAAAGATCTTTTTTTGAAAGAGACCAGCTCCACAAAAATGGATTAAAAACAAACCCCTTTTTGTCAACTGGAGTTAAACCCGAAAGCTCTATGTATTCGTATAGTTCATTAGGTTTAATAAACTTTTTCCATTCATGGGTGCCCTTTGGAAGCCACCTCATAACATGCTCTGCACCAATTATTGCCATTATATAGCTTTTTGGATTTCTATTGATAGTTGAACAAACCATCAAACCACCCTCATTTAAGAGCTGTTGACAAGCAGTAATAAAAGTCAGCGGGTCTGAGACATGTTCTACAACCTCCATATTTAAAATTACATCAAACTTCATTCCATCACTTACCAAGTCTTCCGCTGTAGTATGCTTATAATCGATATCTAACGCTGCTTCCTCTGCATGAACTTTTGCAACTTTTATGTTTCTTTCAGCAGCATCGGCTCCTACAACTTCTGCTCCAAGCCTCGCCATAGGTTCACTTAAAAGCCCACCACCACATCCAATATCTAGGACTTTTAACCCCTCAAAAGGTAGATTTTCTGTCAAATCTCTGTCAAATTCATAGGCTATTTGACTGTTAATGTAATCTAATCGACAAGGGTTAAGCATGTGCAATGGTTTGAATTTACCTGTTGGATCCCACCATTCTGCTGCCATATCTTGAAATTTTTTAATTTCCTGTACATCAACTGTTGTTTTCATTTAAAATCTCCAGCCTTTTATCATTTTTGTTCCAATAGTATGTGTTATAGAAGCAGCTATGAACAAATCGACAGGACAAAACTACGCGGTAGATCACTTATACCCACCAATAGAGCCCTTTAAAAGACAAATGGTGGATGTTGGGTCTGGTCACCTTATTTATCTAGAGCGCTGTGGAAACCCTAACGGCACTCCTGTTATTGTTTTGCATGGTGGGCCAGGGGGTGGCTGTAGTCCATACATGCGCCGTTACTTTGACCCACAGCATTATCATATAATATTATTTGACCAGCGGGGCTGTGGAAAGTCCACACCCTTTGCAGATGTTTCTAACAATACCACGTGGGATTTGATATCTGATATAGAGATAATTCGAAAACTATTAAAAATTGAACGATGGATCTTATTTGGTGGAAGTTGGGGGTCTACTTTATCATTATTATATGCTCAATCTCACCCATGTCGAACATCTTACATGATCATTCGAGGGGTTTTTCTAATGACAAAGGAGGAACTTGATTGGTTTTACGGAGGAGGTGCTGGAATGTTTTTTCCAGAACACTGGAATGTTTTTATAAGTTTAATTCCTAAAGAAGAAAGACACGACTTAATCACAGCTTATCATAAAAGATTATTTTCTGGTAATATGGCACTAGAGCACAAATTTTCTAGTATTTGGGCCGGTTGGGAAACCGCATTAGCTGTCTTTGGGTCTGAAAAAAAATTTAATGAGGTTAAAACAAACTACACAAGAGCTTTTTCTCGACTTGAATGTCACTACTTTTATAACAAAGGGTTTCTTAAGTCAGACAATCAAATATTAGACAATATTGATAAAATTGATAAAATTCCTTCCACGATAATTCAAGGCCGGTATGATATGGTTTGCCCACCCATATCTGCATATAGGTTAGCACAAAAATGGAGAAATGCAGATCTAAAAATGATTAATTGCGCTGGGCATGCTATGTCTGAGCCAGGTATTTCAAAAGCACTACTATCTACCACAAATAAGATCAAAAACATTAATCTTTAAAAAAACACTCCTTATAAACAATATTTAAATCTTATATCTAAAGTACTTGAAATACTTAATATTGTTGGGTATAGACCGGTACAACAGCGGTATGTTGAGGCAATCCCAGCATACCACCGAAATTAAGTAACGGGCTGCTAGCCCGTTTTTTTATTGAAAGGCGTTAGATGACTGATCTTATTTCTCGCTCTATTTTAGAGAAAAAAATCTCTACTATCGTAAGTCCAGCGATTGAATCGTTAGGTTACGAGCTTGTAAGACTTCGCCTCACAGACGATGAGCCCAGTACACTTCAGGTTATGGCAGATTCAACTTCTGGGACATTTAATGTTGATGATTGTGCAAAAATATCAACTGATATCTCTACTATACTTGATGTAGAGGACCCTATAGAAAAAGAATACACTCTCGAAGTGTCATCTCCTGGAATAGACCGCCCCTTAACCCGTTTAAAAGATTTTGAAGATTGGTGTGGGTATCAAGTTAAGCTCGAAACACTAGAGTTAGTCGATGGCCAACGCCGATTTAAGGGTAATCTTTTAGGTGTTGATAACGATTCTGTTATTCTAGAGTTAAATGGCAAAAAACTTAAAATAGATTTTTATTTATTGTCTGATGCAAAGCTTATTCTAACAGATGCTTTAATTAAAGATGTGTTAAAAAATAGAAAAGATTTTGAAAAATTTGACAAAGAAAAATTTGATGAAATAGATGAAACTGTTCCCGAAGAAGGAGAGGACTAAAATGGCAATAACATCCGCAAACCAACTTGAGCTTTTGCAAACAGCAGAAGCGGTAGCTCGAGAAAAGATGATAGACCCTGATCTTGTAATTGAAGCAATGGAAGAAAGTCTTGCTCGTGCGGCGAAATCCAGGTACGGGGCAGAACTTGATATAAATGTTAAAATTGACCGCAAAACTGGAGGCGCAACATTTACAAGGATTAGGACAGTTGTTGAGGATGATATGGTACTAAACCCCTCAGCTGAAATAACCATAGACCAAGCCTCTGAACTTAAAGAAGATCCTGTGGTTGGTGACGAAATACGTGACGAAATCCCTCCTGTAGAAATGGGTAGGATAGCTGCTCAAGCAGCCAAACAGGTCATTCTTCAAAAAATTCGTGAGGCCGAAAGAGATGTACAGTACGAAGAATTTAAAGATCGTGCAGGGACAATTATGAACGGTGTCGTAAAACGGGAAGAATATGGTAACATAATTGTTGATATAGGAAGAGGCGAGGCTGTATTGCGTAGAAATGAAAAAATTGGGCGGGAAAGTTACAGGCCAAATGATCGTATCCGCGTTTATATCAAAGAAGTTCGTAGAGAGGCTAGAGGACCACAAGTGTTTCTGAGTCGAACTGATAATCAGTTTATGGCTGAGCTGTTTAAAATGGAAGTTCCAGAAATATATGAAGGTATTATAGATATAAAAGCCGTTGCAAGGGATCCTGGGTCTAGGGCAAAAATTGCTGTTATATCTTACGATTCTTCTATTGACCCAGTGGGTGCATGTGTGGGTATGCGGGGGTCCCGTGTCCAGGCAGTAGTTAACGAGTTACAGGGTGAAAAGATTGACATTATACCCTGGAATGAAGACCAACCAACCTTTTTAGTAAATGCCCTGCAACCAGCAGAGGTGACTAAAGTAGTATTAGATGAAGAGGCTGAGAGAATAGAGGTTGTGGTGCCAAATGAACAACTATCACTTGCAATTGGACGAAGGGGGCAAAATGTACGGTTAGCCTCTCAGTTAACTGGTTTAGATATAGATATTATGACAGAGGAACAAGAAAGCACTCGACGGCAGGCGGACTTTGAAGAGAAAACTAAGCTGTTTATCGAGACCTTAGATCTAGACGAGTTTTTTGCTCAGCTTTTAGTTTCTGAAGGCTTCACCTCTCTTGAAGAAGTTGCCTATGTAGATCCAACTGAATTAATGGTTATAGATGGTGTGGATGAGGATACAGCTAAAGAGCTTCAAGCTAGGGCAAAAGATTTTTTAAACGCTCGAGACATAAAGGCTTTAGAAACAGCTCGAGCTAACGGTGTAGAAGAAAGCTTAGTAACCTTTGAAGGCTTAACTCCTCAAATGGTAGAGGCTTTATCTATGGACGATGTAAAAACACTTGAAGACTTCGCGACTTGCGCTGATTGGGAGCTTGCAGGAGGTTGGACTACTATAAATGGTGAGAGAGTTAAAGATATAGGTGTACTAGAAAAGTTTGAAATGTCTTTAGCCGAAGCACAGAACTTAGTAATGACAGCACGAATTCAGTTGGGTTGGGTCGATCCCTCAGATCTTGCTTCAGAAGAAGTTAAAGCTTCAGATGAGTTACTAGAAGAATAAAAGTTTATTTATTACTAAAGAAAGTGCGTGTTTGAAAAAAAATCCAGCAAAAATTATAGAGAGACGTTGTATATCAACAGGCTCAATCATGAATACGAAATCTATGGTACGGTTTGTTGTGGGGCCCGATGGTGGGGCTGTTCCTGACGTTTTTTGTAAGCTTCCGGGCAAAGGGATGTGGGTAAGTTCAAAAAAAAGCAGTTTAGATCGCGCTTTGCGTAAAAACTTGTTCTCCGTAGTTTCAAAAAAACCTGTGTTAATAAGCAATAATTTATCAAAGCAAATTGAAGAATCTATTTTAAAGAAATTACTTAATCTGATTTCTTTAGCACGAAAAGCTAACCAAGCTATTGCTGGTTTCGAAAAGGTTAAGGGGTTGCTAGAGACAGATCGTGCCGTACTTTTAATACAAGCGAGTGACGGCTCACCTAGAGAAAAGTCTCGGCTTAGGCCCCCTACAGGAGCTGGAACCCTAATTAACTGTTTAAAAATGCAAGAATTAGGTTTGGCTTTTGGTAGAGAAAGTGTGATACATGCCGCAATAATGCGAGGCGGGCTACATAAAGAAATCACTTTAGAGGCATTACGTCTTGATGGAATACGTGAAATACAAGGGCATTCTTCAGCCCAAAAGGAAAGAATAGCACATGAGCGACAGTGATGATAAAAAACCTCTTGGTATCCGTGGTGGTTCGGGTAAACCTAGCAATGTAAGACAAAGTTTTGGTCACGGTCGAACAAAAAGTGTTGTAGTAGAAACAAAGCGTAAACGCGTTGTCATTCCTACGGCCATCCCCCAAAAAATAACTGAAAATTCCTCTAGTGCTCCGCAACCTCCAGGGTTATCAAAAAGACCTTCTGGAATAACAGACGCTGAAATGACACGCAGGTTAACTGCATTAAAAGCAGCAAAAGAACAAGAAGGCGTAGATAAAGCTCGTCGAGAAAAAGAAGAGAAAGCTCGGGCAGAAGAAAGGGCTATTAGGTTAGCTGAAAACACAGAAAAAGAAAGAGAAGAGCGGGAAAGAGAAGAAAAGAGAAAAAAGAAGTCCGAAGAAGATGCACAAAAAGTTAAAGACCTAGAGGTTGCGAAACTAGCTTCTGTTCCTCCACCTGGGTCAAAGCCTTTAGACTCTATGGACGGCCCTAGTGCTGTTCAACGCCCCACAGGGAAACTCCAATCAGGAGCTCCAAAGAAACTTGATGACCAAGAGGATAATAATAAAGGGAAAAGTAAAGCCTCTCGCGAGGGAGATGGTCGGAGGTCTGGAAAGCTCACTTTAAACCAAGTTCTGGCTGGTACCGATGGTGGACGCCAGCGTTCCATGGCTGCAATGAAAAGAAAGCAAGAGCGTGCTCGTCAAAAAATGCTCGGAACCGTTGTTGAGCGAGAAAAAATAATTCGTGATGTCCAGTTGCCTGAAGCTATATCTGTTCAAGAGCTAGCAAACCGTATGGCTGAAAGAGTAGCTGACGTTGTAAAGTCATTAATGACTAGTGGAATAATGGCTACACAAAATGAAATATTAGATGCTGATACAGCTGAACTAATTATTGAAGAATTTGGGCATAAAGTAGTTCGGGTTTCAGACTCAGATGTTGAGGATGTTATTGATCAAATAATAGACGACGATAAAGATCTAAAACCGCGTCCACCTGTAATTACCGTTATGGGACACGTTGACCATGGGAAAACATCTTTACTAGATGCCATTAGGAACGCTAAAGTAACAGCTGGAGAGGCTGGGGGTATAACCCAACACATTGGGGCCTATCAAGTAAACCAGGCTGGCTCATTATTAACTTTTCTTGATACACCAGGTCATGCTGCTTTCACATCAATGCGTGCAAGAGGTGCTCAGGTAACGGATATTGTTATTTTAGTAGTTGCTGCTGACGATGCCGTAATGCCTCAAACAATTGAAGCAATTAATCACGCAAAAGCTGCCAAAGTTCCTATGATAGTTGCTATTAATAAAATTGATAAGGAAGACGCAAACGCAAACAAAGTTAGAACTGATTTATTACAACATGAAGTTGTTGTAGAAAAGATGTCTGGAGATGTTTTAGATGTTGAAGTGTCTGCCATTTCTGGTGTTGGGCTTGATACTCTCCTTGAAAACATCTCACTTCAAGCTGAACTGTTAGATCTTAAAGCAAATCCGGACAGAGCAGCTTCCGGCGCAGTAATCGAAGCTAGCCTTGATATAGGAAGAGGCGCTGTTGCTACCGTTCTCGTAAAAAATGGGACGTTAAAGCAAGGTGACATATTTGTGGTTGGAGAGCAGTATGGAAAAGTACGTGCATTAATCAACGACAAAGGGGAAAGAGTGAAAGAAGCAGGGCCATCTAGCCCCGTCGAAGTTTTGGGACTTAATGGTACTCCAGAAGCTGGAGACGTTTTAGACGTAGTTGAAACAGAAGCTCAGGCGCGGGAAATTGCTTCTTATAGGCATAGTGCTGCTAAAGATCGTAGAGCAGCTGCTGGAGCATCCACAACGCTTGAACAACTTATGGCCAAAGCTAAAGATGATAAAACAGTTTCAGAGCTCCCCATAGTTATTAAGGGCGACGTACAAGGGTCTGTGGAAGCTATTGTTCAGGCTATGGCAAAGATTGGTAACTCTGAAGTTCGTGTAAGGGTTCTTCACTCTGGCGTTGGCGCTATTACAGAATCTGATATAGGGCTTGCCGAAGCTTCTGGTGCTCCGGTAATAGGTTTTAATGTTCGGGCAAATAGTTCTGCTCGCTCTACCGCTCAACAAAAAGGCATCGAAGTTAGGTACTACTCTATTATATACGATCTGGTTGATGACATAAAGAAAGCCGCATCAGGTCTTTTATCAGCTGAAATAAAAGAAACCTTTATTGGGTATGCTAAAATTAAAGAAGTGTTTAAAGTTACTGGAGTTGGTCGTGTTGCTGGTTGTCTTGTAACCGAAGGTATTGCGCGTAGATCTTCTGGTGTGCGATTACTAAGAGATAATGTTGTGATTCATGAAGGAACATTAAAAACCTTAAAGCGTTTTAAAGATGAGGTGTCTGATGTTCAGTCAGGACAAGAGTGTGGTATGGCTTTTGACGCATATGAAGACATTAGAGCTGATGACGTTATAGAAATTTTTGAACGCCAAGAGATAGAAAGATCCCTCTAATAACTTAAGAAGTTTCTAATATGAAATATCCATAGGAGAAAACTATGCCTAATACTAACTTATCTGGTTGGCACGGAACCACCATTTTAGCAGTAAGAAAAAGTAATGAGGTTGTAATAGCTAGTGACGGACAGGTCAGCCTAGGGCAAACAGTTATTAAAGGTTCTGCAAAAAAAGTTCGAAAATTATCTCCAGGAGGGATTCCAGTTCTGGCTGGTTTTGCTGGATCAACAGCAGATGCTTTCACATTGTTAGAAAGGTTAGAGGCTAAGCTAGAAGCTTCACCCGGGCAGCTAGCTCGTGCTTCTGTGGAACTAGCAAAAGACTGGCGAACCGACAAATACTTAAAAAACCTTGAAGCAATGCTTATTGTTTCTGATGGTCTTGACATGTTTGTTATTACTGGTTCAGGAGATGTTTTGGAACCAGAAAATGATGTTGCAGCAATTGGGTCTGGTGGAAACTATGCTCTGGCTGCAGCGAGGGCTCTTATGTCAACTGATAAAGATGCTGAAGATATAGTAAGATCTGCTATGTCTATTGCGGCTGAAATTTGTATCTATACAAACAATAATTTAACTTTAGAGAAAATAAGTCCAAAAAAGAAAACTAAGGAAGACTCACTATGACCGACCTTACACCCCGAGAAATTGTCTCTGAGCTTGACCGGTTTATTGTAGGACAGAATGATGCAAAAAGAGCTGTTGCTGTGGCGCTCCGAAATCGTTGGCGTCGAAAACAGCTTCCAGAAAGTCTTAAAGATGAAGTTTACCCTAAAAACATATTAATGATTGGACCGACCGGGGTAGGAAAGACAGAAATTTCACGACGTCTAGCGAAGCTTGCAAATGCTCCCTTTATTAAAGTTGAAGCAACAAAGTTTACTGAGGTCGGTTATGTGGGTCGAGATGTCGAACAAATAGTTCGTGACCTTGTTGATTCTGCTATTATTATTACCAAAGAACAAATGCGGGATAATGTGAAATCAGTAGCTCGCAATCAGGCTGAAGAGCGTGTTTTAGATGCGTTAGCAGGTCCCGATTCCCGCGAAAATACGCGTGAAATGTTTAGAAAAAAATTGCGTGATGGGCTTTTAGATGACAAAGAAATAGAAATTGATGTGTCAGACACGTCAAATCCGTTATCAATGTTTGAAATCCCAGGCCAACCTGGTCCAGTTGCTGGCGGAATGATGAATATTGCTGACATTTTTGGGAAGGCTGCTGGAAATAGGACTACCAAAAAAAAGACAACTGTTAAAAAAAGCTATGCTCTCCTTGTTTCAGATGAGGCTGACAAGCTTCTAGATCAAGAAACAGTAAATCTTGCAGCAATAGAGGCTGTCGAGCAGAGTGGTATAGTGTTTTTGGATGAAATTGATAAGGTCTGTGCTAGAGCTGATGCTCGTGGTGCAGATGTAAGTAGAGAGGGTGTTCAAAGGGACCTTCTTCCTTTGATTGAGGGCACAACTGTAAGTACTAAATATGGTCCAGTAAAAACTGATCACATACTTTTTATTGCATCAGGTGCTTTTCACACAGCGAAGCCTTCGGACCTTCTTCCTGAACTTCAAGGAAGGCTTCCTATAAGGGTAGAGCTAAGAGCCTTAACTGAAAGCGACTTCGTAAGAATTTTGACAGAAACTGAAAATGCACTTACATTACAATATAGTGCCTTAATGAACACTGAAAGTGTTGCAGTTAGTTTCGCAGAAAACGGGATACAGGCGTTAGCAAAAATTGCTGCTCAAGTTAATCAATCTGTTGAAAACATAGGTGCCAGAAGATTATATACTGTTATTGAGCGGGTTTTCGAAGAGCTAAGTTTTTCTGCACCTGATCGTTCTGGTGAAGCTATAGTTGTAGACAAGGAGTTTGTTGAAAAAAATCTTGGTAATCTGCATACCTCAGCAGATCTTGCCAAATATGTCCTATAGTGCAAATACTTGTACCTTCTTAGGCGCACTCTTTAATAAAAACACTTTTTTTTACCCTGGTAAGTTGTATGCAATTTATTTTTGACAACTTTAGATGGTTGCTAGCTAGCTTCTTGCTGTTTTTTTTGTCTTCTTTTGGACAAACAACGTTTATATCTATTTTTGCTGGCGAAATTCAAGAAGATTTCAACTTATCTAATGGTACATGGGGGCTCTTTTATATGGTTGGCACCCTGAGTTCAGCGGTAGTGATGTTGTGGCTTGGTGGGTTAACTGATGTATTTAGGGCTCGCTTTTTGGGAAGTATATTTCTGTTTCTCTTAGCGACGTCATGTATCGCAATGTCCCTAGTTAAAAGCATGTACCTTCTACCTTTTATCATTTTTGCTCTTCGACTAACAGGTCAAGGAATGACCAGTCACGTGGCATCTGTTTCAATTGGACGCTGGTTTGTAGCAACTAGAGGCAAGGCTATTTCAATATCTCACCTAGGCCACTCTCTTGGAGAGGCCGTACTACCTATCGCCTTTGTCGCGTTGATGGCTTTATTAGGTTGGCGACTTTCATGGTTTTCTTCTGCTCTGGTACTGTTAGTTTCTATTCCCTTTTTCATTTTCTTGCTCAATAAGGAGCGCTCTCCAAAAAACACTGTAGAAGAAAATGAATCTTTTGGTCTAAATGGTAAACATTGGAGCAGAAAAGAGACTATTAAACATCCTTTGTTTTGGTTTTTACTTCCCACTTTACTTGGGCCAGCAGCATTCAGCACAGCCTTCTTTTTTTTCCATGTTCACTATGCAGAAACAAAAGGTTGGTCTCACCTACAGATTGTTTCTCTTTTTCCAGTTTTTACTATTTCAGCCGTCCTTTCTATGGTGTTTTCAGGCATTGTTATTGATCGTTTTAATTCAATAAAACTAATGTCGTTTTATATGATACCAGCTGTTTTTGGGTTTCTGATTTTATCTATATCAAACAGTCTTCTCTTTGCCTCAGTCGGAATGTCACTTATAGGAATAACTTCGGGGGTTGGAGGAACCTTATCGTCTTCTTTTTGGGCTGAAATTTATGGAACCAAAAACTTAGGATCAATTAAAGCTCTTGCTACCTCAGTTATGGTTTTGGGTTCTGCTTTAGGGCCTGGAATCACTGGATATATTATAGACCTCGGTTATAACTTCACGGTCCAGATGCCATGGATTTCTTTATATTACGTGATTGCTACTATTTTAGCTTTTATAGGGTTAAAAAGATCAACCCAAAGTTGACTTATTTTTTCTTAAATAAACGTAAAGCGCTCCACCACCTCCATGCTTTGGATTTGCTGTTTTTACACTTAAAATTAAACCAGCCAAAGGTGCTTCTTCAAGCCAAACAGGAACTTCATTTCTTAAAACACCCCTATAGTCTAAATTAAGGTCTCGATCATCCTTAGGCTTACCTTTCCCAGTAATAATTAAAACTAATCGTTTTCTACTTTCATAAGCACTGAATAAAAAACCTCTCAGCGCTAACTTTGCTTGTGTTAACCTGTATCCATGCAAATCAAGGGTTCCCTCTGGACCCATTTTTCCAGCCTTCATTTTTGAGGAAACTCTTTTATCGACACTTCTATTACTTAATAAATTAGCTAATTTCGCCTTGGGTTCAGTCTCAATACCCTTAACTTTTAAATGTGTATTTTCTATTTGCCGCGTACCTTTTTTTGTTCTCACTTTTTTTTCTAATAACGCTACTGTTTTACTTTCTTTTAAAACACTCTTCTTCTTGACGCCGCTAACAGCTCGTGACCAAATCTCAACATCGTCTTCACTAAGGTTTTTATGTTTATTTTTTTGCACTATATCACCTGAAAACTACTTACGTTGTTTTAGTATAATCATACGGCCAAAATCAACAACATTTCCAGCTAACTCTTCTGACTTTTTTCCTGTTCCATAAAATATATCAGCTCTTTTTGGCCCCTTAATCGCTGATCCCGTATCATGAGCAAACATAAGTCTTCTTAGTGGTACATCACCGTTCTTCTCAACCCATAAAGGAGTCCCAAGAGGTATGACGGTTGGGTCTACCGCTAAAGAACGAAGAGGTATAAGTGGAATTTTCATTGTTCCTATTGGCCCATCAGAATCCCCTAAATCCGAAATAATTTTAAAAAATATATAAGATGGATTCTCTAATAAAAGCTCATCTCCTTGTTCCAGATTATCAAAAATCCATTCTTTTAATTTTTTTTGAGTAATTGTGTTGGTTTCAAAAACCCCGCGATTTATTAAGATTTTTCCTATGGAGACATACTTATGTCCATTTTTTTCTTCGAAACCAACTCTAATAATAGAGCCATCTTTTAATAAAACTCTGCCTGAACCTTGAATGTGCAAAAAAAATAAATCTATTTTACTTTTCAAATACACAATCTCTAAACCTTGATTGGCAAGTAAGTTTTCTTCCTCTATTTCTCGGCGAGAAAACCATTTTTTTGTTTTCTCTATGTTCAATGGTTTTTTATAAATTGGAAATTTGTACTCTTCATCTTTCTCTAGGGACCCAAAGACCTCGGACTCAAAGTAACCTGTAAAAAGGGTTTCCTCTGGGCTCCCTACTAGTGTTGGAATAAAGTTTTGTTCGAAGAAATATCTTGCGCCCTTATTGAAATCTAATGTAGATAGTTCTTTATGCAGACGAAGACTGCTCTTTAAAAAAACTTCCAAAGCCTTTGAGTGGTTTTCGTCCAACCACCCATCTAAGTCTTTGTAACTTAGCTCATAAAAAGGTTCCAAAAATATCTCTCATACGCTAATTTTTTACCTTATAGTTCGGTAGCTATTAGCAACCAGTTTGGGTTTTTTGACGTGAGAGTCCTACCAAAAGTCCAAACATCTTTTTGAACCTTAATATCATTTTCACTACCCTCTACTATATTCCCTTTATTGTTTTTTACGACAACTGTTAGATCGCTTAAAAACCGAATTGTGATTTCTACTTCTGAACTTGATTGATCAAAATCCGCATCTACAATTGTTAAGGCTCGGATACCACCAAAAGTAATCTCTGTATTTAATCCTTTTGTTTTTCTTCTCTCTATATCTTTTGAAAAAGCCTCTTTAACATCTTCTGACAAAAGAGTTTTTACATTTGAAATATCACCATTCTTAAATGCTAAAAGAATCATTTCATATGCTTCTCGAGCACCAGATAAAAATTCTCCCACATTAAATTTTGGTTCTTTCGCTTTTATTAAACTTAGACTTTGTGCTGCTTTTGATTCCTTTTCAACATGATCTAGAATGTCATGATCTAAGCCACCATTAATAATCTCTAAATTTGGACTTTTAACTCGTTTTTCTTGTATCTTAACAACTGTGTTCTCTGCGCTCTTCTCGAAGCCATCCCTCGTACCTAATAAATTTTTTAACCTAAAAACTAAAAACACAGCCACTGCTGCTAATATTAGTAATTGAATAATTGCGTTGTTCATGAAAATCCTCTGTTACTCGTATATTGATAAAACCTAATGTAATCCCTATCTATGTGTTAGTATAAGACAAGTCCACCTCTACAAACGTCGTGTTAGGATATGAAAATATGTGGTTATTCCTTTTATTCGTAATAGTGCCCATTATAGAAATTATGCTTTTTATACAGTTAGGTGGCATCTTGGGTCTTTGGAATACTCTAGGTATTATTGTTTTAACAGCAATTGTTGGTACTTTTTTAGTAAAAACCCAGGGGTTAGCAATTTTATCAGAAATACAGTCTAACCTTTCTCAACTTAAAAACCCAATAGAGTCTTTAGCACACGGCGCCCTGATTTTAGTGGCTGGCCTATTGCTTTTAACGCCAGGTTTTTTTACTGATGCGATAGGTTTTTCCTTGTTAATTCCAAAAGTTAGGGGTTTTCTTTATTTATGGCTTCAAAAAAAGATTAGTTTAAAAGCCTTTTCTTCACACGGCGTTCGCCAAAAAGAACCACAACCACATTCAAGTACCATTATTGATGGTGAATACTCTGATCTTGATAAAGGCTCTTAAGATCTAATAATAAATCTATCCCCCTGAGCTTGAGACCTTTTAATCGAAATGGTACTAAAAGATGTTAGACTTTGAAGAGGCACTAAATGACAAACAATAAAGATGTTCGGGTACCCCTTAACGCTACTTCACCAAAAATGAAGGTATTAAATCAATTTATTAAGGACTTGTCTTTCGAAAATATTGCCGCACAAAACGGTATTAGCGAGCAAAACTTAAAGCCAGATATACAAGTAAGTATCGGCTTAGAGGGGAAGAAACGACAGGCAGAGAATCAGTATGATCTTATTATAAAAGTAAGTGTTTCTTCAAAAACACCAAAGTCTGAAGAGGTGATATTTATTTTAGAGCTAGAGTATGGAGGCATATTTGAAATAACTAATATCGCTCCAGAACAACTCCAACCCTATCTGTTAGTAGAATGTCCTCGTATTATGTTCCCGTATTTAAGGAGAATTATAAGTGATGTGACAAGAGACGGTGGCTTCCCTCCTTTAAATTTAGAACAAATTGATTTTTTATCTATGTATCAAGCCGGGGTTGAACGAAAAGCAATAAAAAATTCAGAGATTAATTAGTTAATTTATTCCATAATGCCTCGTTAGAAAAGCTTTTTAAAAAGGTTTTATGTGCTTCCGTTTCAGAAGTTGTAATACGTTCTGGTAAGGGATTTTCTCTACTTAGTGGTGTAAGATTTCCTATTGGTCTTATATTAGAAGACCTCCCACCCTCTGAAGTTAAAATCAAGTCAGGTTGTCTACCACCTATTAACTCCAAATAGACCGCTGCTAGAATTTCACTGTCTAAAAGTGCACCGTGCTTTTCTCGTTTAGAAAGGTCAACTTTGAAACGCCTAGATAAAGCATCAAGAGATGCTGGAGACCCCGGAAATTTTTTTCTTGCTAACGCTAATGTGTCAAGAACTCTATCCTTTTTTAACGCTTTCAAGCTTATAGAGTCTAACTCATGGTTTAAGAACTTAATGTCAAAATTCGCATTGTGTATTACTAAGGTAGAATCTTCTATAAACTCTAAAAACATATCAGCAATATCTTTGAATACTGGCTTTCCTTTTAAAAATTCATTATCTAGCCCATGAACATCAAATGCCTCTTTTGGCATTATCCTTCTTGGATCTATATATTTATGAAAAGTTCTGCCTGTCGGAATATGGTTTAATAATTCGATTGCTCCTATTTCTACTATTTTATGACCCTGGTAGGGATCGAGTCCGGTAGTTTCTGTGTCCATTACAATTTCACGCATTGCTAATACCTACTTCTTTTAAAAATTTCTTAACATCTTCTTTTGTTCTTTCGATTGATGTTGTTTCAAAAATAAAGTCTGCCCTAGATCTTTTTTCTTTATCAGATATTTGTTTAGACTTTATTATATTTAATAATTTAATATCCATAGTGTTACGACTAAGAACTCTTTCTTTTTGTACCCTCGCCGAAGCGCTTACGACTACAATTTTATCAAAATCTGATTCCATTTTGTTCTCAAACAATAGAGGTAAATCTAAGACTACTGCTTTTTCTTGGCTATTAGAACGAAGGAAATTTTCCCTATCAGTTTTAATAAGTGGGTTAACTATTAACTCTAAGGATAATAATATTTCTGGCCTTTTTTTTACTTGTTCTCTCAAGTTCTCTCTCGAAACAGAATTATTAACAATACTTTCGGGTGTTAGAGATTGGACCTTTAAAACAGCTTCCCCATCTTTTTCGTATAGTCGGCTAACAGCTTCGTCTGCACTCCATGTTAAAATTCCCTCGTCTTCAAACATTTTTAAAGTTGTGCTTTTCCCCATACCTATGCATCCTGTTAGACCGATTTTTATTAATTTTCCCATAAATTTAAAAACTTTCTTAATCTTTTACACAATATTTACAGCTTTTTTGGAAATCAAAAAATTTAGTAACTCTATTATAGGTAAACCTAACGCTGAAAAGTAGTCTCCATGTATAGTTTTAAATAATTTCTTTCCGGTTGATTCTATAAGGTAACCTCCAACACTATTTTTTACACTTTGCCAGTTTTTATCAACATAAGTATTTATTTCTCTTTGACTTAATTCTCTCATAAGTAACACTATTTCTGCTGTATGTGACCAAACTATTTCCTCCTGATATAAGACAACACAAGACGAGTATAACTTATGGCTTTTTCCGTTAAGCAATAAGAGCTGTTGTTTCAAGTCAGAGGGGTTTTTCGCTTTAGAGAAGATTAAATTATTTAAAACAAGGACTTGATCGCAACCTATAATGAAAGAGTTTTTATAATTTTTCGAAACACACATTCCTTTCCTTTTTGCGAGAGTCATAGATATTTCTTTTGTTATAATATTATTTTTAATTAAGGTTTTTTTTTCTTTATCCTCGTCTATTTTATGTTTTTTTACATCGAAAACTACACCCGAACTTCGTAATAGTGTTGCTCTTATATGAGACCCAGATGCTAATATTATATTTATTTTCATGTTAATAACCTGTATTATTAGTGGTGTTTTATATGTGTATAAAGGTAGTAATTACACATAATACTTAATCATTTTTTCTTATTCATATTAATCCACTTGTTATTAAATTTTTTTAGGTTGTTCATATTCTTTAATAACAGACACTGCATAAGTTTGTATCAGCGATTATAATCTAGCCCTGTAGCCTTTTATTTATTTATTTATATTTGATAAGTATGTGCATAAATATTTTATCCCTCTTATCCACAACACCATCAACTACTACTTTCTTTATATATAAATATATTTATATAGTAGTATTAAAGAAGAAAGCAGTAAAAATTATGAGCACCATTTTAATAGAGTATTATTTATGGATAAAAGCCGCTCACATTATATCTGTTATTTGTTGGATGGTCGGTCTATTTTACTTGCCAAGACTATTTGTTTACCACGTTGAGACTTCAGATATAAAATCTGTTCAGTATAATACATTTTTAATTATGGAAATGAAGCTATTACATTATATAATGAAACCGGCGTTAATTGCTTCATGGATATTCGGTATTTTATTAGTTTTTACTCCTGGTGTAATAGATTGGGGTTTATATTGGCCCTGGATTAAATTAATGTCTTTAGTAATTCTTACTTATTATCATTTTTATTTAAATATTACTTATAAAAATTTTCTCAATTTTAATAATGTTAAAACTGGTAGATACTTTAGATTTTTGAATGAAGTTCCAACAATTTTATTAATAGTAATAGTTTTGAGTGTTATTATAAAGCCGTTTTAAAGAAAAATTGACTTAGAAGTAGAATAGAGGTAAGTCAGAATTTGCTGCCGTCCGGTTAGTATATTTTCAAAATAAAATTCAAAAGAGGATAAACACTATGGCTGAAAACAGTCTTAACCTTGTTGAGCTAAAAAAACATACTCCTGCTGATTTAGTTAGTATGGCAAAAGATTTAGAAATCGAAAACGCGTCTACAATGAGAAAAGGTGACTTAATGTTCTCTATTTTAAAAGAGAGAGCAGAAGATGGGTGGGTTATTTCAGGGGATGGAGTACTAGAAGTATTACAAGATGGTTTTGGGTTTTTAAGATCTCCAGAAGCAAATTACTTACCCGGCCCAGATGATATTTATCTATCACCTGATATGATCCGGAATTTCTCGTTGAGAACTGGTGATACTGTTGAAGGGGTTATGTGTTCTCCAGTTGAAAATGAAAAGTATTTTACCGTGACAGAGGTCACCAGAATCAATTTTGAAGAGCCTGAGAAATCGCGCCATAAAGTTAGTTTTGATAACTTAACACCCCTATATCCGGATGAACGTTTAACAATGGAAATAGAGGACCCCACTATTAAGGACCGGTCTGCTAGAATTATAGACTTAGTAGCCCCCATAGGGAAAGGCCAAAGGTGCTTAATAGTTGCGCCTCCTAGGACTGGTAAAACAGTATTGCTTCAAAACATAGCGAATTCAATTGAAAAAAATCATCCGGAATGTTTTTTAATAGTTTTACTAGTTGATGAAAGGCCAGAAGAAGTTACGGATATGCAAAGATCTGTAAAAGGAGAGGTTGTAAGCTCAACTTTTGACGAACCGGCTACAAGACACGTTGGCGTGTCAGAGATGGTTATAGAAAAAGCTAAAAGACTTGTAGAACATAAAAGAGACGTTGTTATACTTTTAGATTCAATAACCCGCCTAGGAAGAGCTTTTAACACAGTTGTCCCATCATCAGGAAAGGTGTTGACTGGTGGTGTAGATGCAAATGCCTTGCAAAGACCAAAAAGGTTTTTTGGTGCTGCTCGAAATATTGAAGAAGGGGGATCACTTACTATAATTGCTACAGCACTAATAGATACTGGCTCTCGAATGGATGAGGTTATTTTTGAAGAGTTCAAGGGTACAGGTAACTCTGAAATAGTTTTAGATAGAAAGGTTGCTGATAAGCGCGTGTATCCATCTATGGACATATTAAAGTCAGGCACCAGAAAAGAAGAACTATTAGTAAGTAAAGCTGATTTACAAAAAACATTTGTTCTTAGACGAATTTTAAACCCTATGGGTACCACAGATGCGATAGAATTTTTAATAGGAAAACTAAAACAAACAAAGAATAACACTGAATTTTTTGACTCAATGAATACGTAATAAAATCAGTTACTTATAATTTTATGGACACAATTTTTTCGCTATCAACAGCTTACGGTAAGGCAGGTATATCTGTTATTCGTGTCTCGGGTAACGCAGCGGTAGATTCTTGTAAAAAGATAGCTGGGTTTAAACCTCGTACAGGTCAGCCAGTATTAAAAGGGCTTAAAGATCAAAACGGTGAATTAATTGATAGGGCTTTAATTTTGTTTTTTGAAACAGGGGCAAGTTTTACAGGTGAGACTGTTGTTGAGTACCATTTGCATGGTAGTATAGCAGTTATAAGTAAACTATTAAGCGAACTTATTTTACAGCCTAACCATAGGGAAGCGAAGCCTGGTGAGTTTACTCGCCGAGCACTAGAGAACAATCGTTTAGATATTGCACAGATAGAGGGCTTAGCAGATCTTATCAACGCGGAGACAGAAGCACAGAGGAAGCAAGCATTAAGGGTTTTTGATGGATCAATTGGAAAAAAAGTAATAGAGTGGAGGGCTTACCTAATACAGGCGGGATCTCTTATTGAAGTTACAATAGATTTTTCAGAAGAAGATATACCGACAGGACTTATTGGAAGAGTATTGGGTCTGGTCACAAAAACTATTGTTGAGTTAGAAAAGGAGATTGATTCAACTAAACTATCAGAAAGAGTCAGGTCAGGATTTGAGGTAGCAATTATAGGGACTCCAAACGTTGGGAAATCAACTCTCATTAATGCTTTAGCAGGTCGAGAAGCAGCTATAACATCAAAGGTCGCGGGAACCACACGGGATGTAATTGAGGTCCGTATGGATTTAAATGGATTACCAGTTACATTTTTGGATACTGCAGGCCTAAGAGAAACACAAAATGAAGTCGAAATTCTTGGGATTAAGAGAGCGCGAGATCGAGCCGAAACAGCAGACTTACGAATCTTTTTAACTGGAGAAGAAACCCTTAAAGAGTTTATTGTTAAACAAGAGTTGGATATAGAAATTGCTTCAAAGGGCGACCTTTCTGGAATAGGTGTTTCAGGGCTAACTGGTTATGGAGTACCAGAACTAATTGATTTAGTGTCAGAAAAACTTTCAAAACTGGCTTTGGGGGCTGGAATAGCGACCAATGAAAGACACAGAAGAGCAATGATAGTATCGGTTGGCGCTTTAAAAAATTGTAAAAAAGAGTTAAAAAGAGATGTGGTTCGTTCCGAGATTGCTGCAGAAGAGTTGCGGTCCGGTATTATAGCCTTAGAAACTATGGTGGGCAGTGTGGGTGTCGAAGATCTATTAGATGAAATATTTGCAAACTTTTGTATCGGAAAATAGGAGGATGTTTCACGTGAAACAAGGTCAGTTTGATGTAATAGTTGTTGGTGGTGGTCACGCCGGGGCGGAAGCAGCACATGCTGCAGCCCGCATGGGAGTTCAGGTCCTTTTAATAACCCACAAAGTAGAGACTATTGGTGTCATGTCCTGTAATCCTGCCATAGGCGGTCTTGGAAAGGGACACTTAGTTAGAGAAATTGATTCTATGGACGGAATAATGGGCCTTGCGGCAGACCAAGCAGGAATACAGTTTCGTCTTCTAAACAGGGGTAAGGGGCCAGCAGTCCAGGGTCCCAGGGCACAAGCTGACCGTAACGTTTATCGACACAGTGTTCAAAAACTTCTTAACCTTCAAGAAAACCTGTCGGTTTTAGAGGGCGAAGTTTCTGACTTCTATGTGAGTAAGGATACGGTTCTAGGAGTTAAACTAAAAGATGAATCTATAATCAAGAGTAAAGCTGTTATTTTGACAACTGGAACTTTTTTGAGAGGTGTTATGCATGTCGGGGAACAAAAGACTTCTGGGGGCCGGCTTGGTGATGAGCCTTCTATTACACTTGCGGAGCGTATGGAAACGTTTCAACTCCCACTTGGTCGCCTTAAAACTGGAACACCCCCTCGATTAGATGGTCGAACCATAAATTGGTCAGCTTTAGAATCTCAACCTGGGGATAATGACCCTAGTATGTTTTCCTTTTTATCAAAGAAGCCATCTATTAGGCAGGTTTCTTGTGGGTTAACACACACAAATAATAAAACGCATGATATAATTAGAGAAAATCTTGATAAATCAGCAATTTACGGTGGAAAAATTGATAGTACTGGTCCTCGATACTGCCCATCAATTGAGGATAAAGTTGTACGTTTCCCTGATAAAAACGAACATCAAATTTTTCTTGAACCAGAAGGTTTAAATGATCATACAGTATATCCAAATGGAATTTCGACATCTCTGCCTGAAGACGTTCAAGATAAGTATGTACGGTCGATAGTTGGGCTTGAGGCAGCACGTATAATACAACCGGGGTATGCGATTGAGTACGATTACGTTGACCCACGCGCTTTAACGAAGAGCTTGGAGCTAAAAAACATTAAGGGTTTGTATCTGGCGGGCCAAATTAACGGGACAACAGGATACGAAGAGGCGGCAGCTCAGGGCTTAGTCGCCGGTCTCAGCGCAGCTAATAAAGTTCGTGACCTTGATTTAGTCGAGTTTACACGTTCAAGCTCGTACATTGGGGTAATGATAGATGATTTAGTTACGCGTGGGGTAGAAGAGCCCTATAGAATGTTTACATCTAGGGCGGAGTTTAGGCTTTCATTGCGTGCGGACAATGCTGATCAACGTTTGACTGAATATGGGCTTAAACTAGGGTGCGTTGGAGAGGTTAGGAAAAAAGTGTTTAGGGAGAAGATGGAAACTCTAAACATTGCCAAAAGACTGTTAAACAAACACCACTTAAGCCCACAAGAGGCAAGTAAGTATAATATAAAGGTTAAAAAGGATGGCAAACGTAGAACTATGATGGAACTTTTGGCATTTCCAGACGTAAAAGTAGATTACTTTTTGGGAGCATTGCCTGAGCTTTCTGACATTAGCTATGAGTGTAAAGAGCAGGTTGAAAGAGATGCTTTATATTCAAATTACGTTGGTAGACAGTTGCGTGATGCCGAACTTTTAAAGCGAGACGAGAGTGTAGTTCTTCCTTTAGATTTCGATTACTATAATATATCCGGTCTGTCCAATGAGTTGACTCAAAAGTTATCAATTTCTCGGCCAGAGAATATAGGACAAGCGTCAAGGGTAGATGGGATAACACCAGCCGCACTCACCCTAATTCTTGCCAATCTTAAAATAAAGAAAGCGTCTTGAAATTAAATTAGGGAAAAAGTTGGATTTTTGGGATAATTTAAATGTTTCACGTGAAACATTTCATAAGTTGGAGATCTACAAAGAGAGACTTCTTCAGTGGAATAAGAGAATAAACCTTATTTCAAAAAAAAGCACGGATGATGTTTGGAATCGACACTTTTTGGACTCTGCACAAGTTTTTGAAACACTTTCCGCAGCACAAACTAAAGTTTTAGATTTTGGGTCTGGTGGTGGTTTTCCTGGAATAGTTTTGGCAATTATTGCTAGTGAAAAACTCCCTCTAATAAGGGTAGAAATGGTAGAGTCAGACCAAAGAAAAGCTGTTTTTTTAAGAGACACAGTAAGAACTCTTGGTTTAAACTCTTCTGTCTGGTCGGATCGGGTAGAAGATATTTGTGAGATGAATTCTGACGTTATAACAGCTAGAGCATTGGCTCCACTGAAAAAACTTTTATTTTTTTCAAATAGGCATTTGAAAAAAGGAGGGTTTTGTGTTTTTTTAAAAGGGGAAAGCTATAAAGATGAAATTAAGGAAGCGCTTGAGTGTTGGAACTTTAGTATTAAAATAAAAGAGAGCGTCACTAACCCATTGTCGGCAATGTTAATAATATCAGATTTGGAGAAAAGATAGTATGGCATACAAGAAGCCAAGGGTAATATCGGTTACAAATCAAAAAGGTGGAGTAGGAAAAACTACAACGACAATTAATTTGGCTGTTGCTTTGACTTTGCAAGGAAAGAGCGTTGGTGTTATAGATTTCGATCCACAAGGAAATGCCTCAACCGCTTTAGGTTTAGAAGCTCAAGAGCGCTTAAAAACAACGTATGATTTGTTAGTAGGTGATAGTGACTTGTTTTCTACCTTTGTAAAGGTAGGCATTGAAGGTCTTCTTTTGGCGCCGGCAACAGTAGACTTAAGCTCAGCTGACTTAGTTTTATTAAAAAAATCTGAACAAGTGACTGTTTTAAAAGAGAAAATAAATGCTGTTGATTTTAATCAAAACAAACTGGACTATATATTAATAGATTGCCCACCTTCTTTAAACCTTTTGACAATAAATGCTCTTGTAGCCTCTGATTCTGTTCTTGTTCCACTGCAAGCCGAGTTCCTTCCACTTGAAGGGCTTTCCCAACTCATGTTGTCCGTTAAGGAAATTCGAGATACAGCAAACCCAGCTTTAAGGTTTGAAGGAATTGTCTTAACAATGTTTGATAAAAGGAACAACCTCAGTCGGCAGGTTGAAGAAGATGTTCGAGACAACCTTAAGGGACTTGTTTATCAGTCAGTCATCCCGAGAAGTGTAAAGTTAAGTGAAGCTCCATCATATGGAAAGTCTATCTTCGATTACTCGCCAAGATCAAAAGGGGCATTTGCTTATAAGGCGTTAGCATTAGAGATTTTATCAAGACATGAAGTTAACTAGGAGTGGATAAATGGCAAAATCAATAAAAACAAAGGCAAAGAGAGCTCTTGGAAGGGGTCTATCTGAATTAATGGCTAATGCAGCCCTCTCGGAAGAGTTTTCGAGTCCGGATCCAAATAAAGCTGATAGTAAAAAACAGATTTCTATTGAGTTAATCAGGCCCAATAAAAACCAACCTAGGAAAGTTTTCTCAAAAAAGCCCTTAGAAGAGCTGGCTGCATCAATAGCATCTAAGGGAATTCTACAACCTATATTAGTAAGGCCTGACCCAAAAGTTCCTGATTTATATGAAATTGTGGCAGGGGAGAGACGCTGGAGGGCAGCACAACTGGCACAAGTCCATGAGGTGCCCGTTGTCATTGGGGAGTTCTCGGATCTAGAGGTTCTCGAGGTTGCAATTATAGAGAATATTCAAAGATCAGATTTGAATCCAGTTGAGGAAGCTTTAGGTTTCAAGCAATTACAAGAAAAATTTGCACAGAGTCAGGAACAGCTTTCTCAAGCCCTAGGAAAGAGTAGGAGCTATATTACAAATGCTTTAAGGTTATTAACTTTGCCCAGTCTTGTTCTTGATTGGGTGCAAGATGGGTCATTGTCGGTTGGCCATGCGCGAGCAATTATTACAACAGAAAACCCAAGCTCAATTGCAAGAAAAATAGTAAACCAAGGCCTTAGTGTCCGGGAAACAGAGGCGATGGTAAGGGGAATTTCAAAAAAGAAAAGTGTGCGATTAGATTTAAAGAATACGAATAATAATAGAAAGCTCGCAGATACAATAGAACTGGAGAACCAGTTAAGCTTAAACACTGGTCTTAAGGTAACAATAAACCATAAAGCATTGTCGGGTGTTGGAGTGGTTAATATATCATACGATAGTTTGTCAGAGCTTGATAAGATTTGTGAAATTTTATCTTAAACTTATTATATCTTTTAGAGAGAAGAGTTTTATTACCGCAAAGATTAGTTTCCTAAAACTCAAACTTATTATGAAATTAACTCTGACAAAACACTATTAAGAATAGGTCGCCCCTTAGGAGTTAAAATCATTCTTTCGTTTTTAATAAGGATCACGCCTAACTCTATTAAGCCCTTGATATTTTTATGTTTTATAAGATTTAAGTCTAAAGACTTTAAAAACTTTAAGTCAGTTCCTTCAACTAATCGAGCCGACATCATTAAATACTCTAATGCTTCTTCCGATTTTGATAATATGGTAGTAGGTTCTGCACCGTGACCTACTTCGTCTATTTGGGAAAGCCATTTGTTAGGACTTTTTGCCATTACCGTAGCTTTTCGTTTGGGCCCTTCATAGTATCTGCCATGGGCACCAGGCCCAATACCGATAAAATCACCACCGCGCCAATAAATTAAATTATGGCGAGATTCCTCCCCTGGAAAAGCGTGATTTGATACTTCATACAGGGGTAACCTATTATTATTCATAATTTCTTGCGTAAGTGTGTACATGTCTGCAGAAAGGTCCTCTGAAGGCAATCCTGGAAGCTTGCCTATTTTTGCACGATCCCCAAAAACAGTACCGTCTTCTATCGTTAGTTGATAAAGTGACATATGGTTAGTGCCTAGTGATAAGGCAGACAGTAGTTCTTTTTCCCAATCTTTAATAGTCTGGTTTTGTCGTGCATAAATGAGATCAAAACTAACGCGATCAAAAATAGACTGGGCTGTCTGAACGGCTGTAATTGCATCCTTACCATTGTGCAGCCTTCCTAGATATTTTAAAGATATGTTATCGAGCGACTGGACTCCAATAGAAACCCTGTTAACTCCTGCTGACTTGTATTCTTTAAACCTAGAAACATCTATTGAGCTGGGGTTAGCTTCTAATGTAATTTCCAGTTGGTTTGAGGTTTTCCAAAGAGATAATATGTGAGTGATAATTGCCTCTATTGTTTTAGATGGCATTAGGCTTGGTGTTCCACCTCCAAAGAAAACAGTACTGAGAATTTTTTCGGAAGAATGATGGTGATTTTTACTAATCTCTGAAAGGTAAGCCTTAGTCCAAGCTTCATGGTCAATATTTGAAGAAACGTGACTGTTGAAATCGCAGTATGGACATTTAGATTGACAAAAAGGCCAATGTATATATAGGCCAAAACCGGCTCTTTGCCAATTTTTAACCATCTAAATAGCGTATAAATTTTTCGAAAGCTCTAGCTCTGTGGCTCATATTATTTTTTTCCCAGCGATCCATTTCACCAAAAGTTAAGTTTTGACCGACAGGTTGAAAAATAGGATCATACCCATGCCCGTTTTTTCCACGCATTGGCCAGATAATTTCACCGGGAATTACGCCCGAAAAAATTTTATCGCTTCCGTCTGGCCAAGCCAAACAAAGTGTACAACAAAATCTAGCGGTTCGAGGAAAAGGAGCGTTGATCGAGTTTAGTTCATAAAGAACTTTTTCCATAGCTTTATCAAAATCTCTACCTCCATTAACTTCTGCCCAGTCGGCGGTGTATACACCAGGGAGGTTGTTTAGAGCGTCAACCTCTACGCCACTATCATCAGATAATGCCGGAAGCCCTGTTGACTTAGAGGCTGTGTGCGCTTTTATTCTGGCGTTTCCAGCGAATGTATTTTCTGTTTCTGCTGGCTCTATCAAATTATAATCTTTAGCTGAAGATACTTTTATATCATAATCAACCAAAAGTGCAGAAATTTCTTCCAACTTCCCTTTATTGTGGGTTGCAATTAAAAGTTCTTCACCCAGCAAATCAGTCATTTGTTTTAACAGCACTTTTCTGACTCGAGACCAAAGAACTTATACCATCTTCAGCTAAGGTGATTAGCGCGTCAAGCTCAGAACGGCTAAAAGGCGCACCTTCAGCAGATGCTTGAACTTCAATAAGATTACCTGCACCAGTTAGTACAAAATTTGCGTCTGTTCCTGCGTCACTATCTTCCTGATAATCTAAATCTAATACAGGCTGACCCGCATATATTCCACAGCTGACGGCCGCAACGTAATCTGTTATTGGGTCAGTTTTTAAAACCCCTCTTTCTAATAGTGAATTAATAGCAAGTCTCAAAGCAACCCAACCACCAGTTATACTGGCACAACGAGTGCCGCCGTCCGCTTGAATAACGTCACAATCTATAATGATCTGTCTTTCACCTAATGAAACACGATCTATGCCAGCGCGAAGTGACCTACCTATAAGCCGCTGGATCTCTTGGGTTCGACCTGACTGGCCATTTTTTGATTCTCTCCGCATTCTAGTGTTTGTTGATCTTGGTAACATACCGTATTCAGCAGTAACCCAACCTAAGCCAGAGTTTCTTAAAAACGGGGGTACTTTTTCATCTATGGTGGCAGTACAAATAACATGGGTTTCGCCACACTTTATTAGACATGAACCTTCAGAATGCTTAGTAATGTGTGTTTCGATAGAAACATTTCTAATTTCGTTTAAACTTCTACCAGATGGCCGCATAACGTTTTCTCCTAAATTATTTGTACCAAATACGCTTTCTTTAAAGAAGTTTGCAAGTACGATTGACTAATGAGCTAATAAACTAGTAAACAAGTGTGCTTAATTAGGGTTTTTGATGCCGTCTACAAAAAACATTACAAATATAATGAGTGAAAGAAGTCGAGAGGTTTTTCAGCAGATAGTAGAAAACTATTTGTCGACTGGTGAACCAATGGGCTCCGTTGCTTTGACAGAAACGTTGTCAGAAAAAGTGAGCGCAGCAACTGTTCGAAATGTAATGCAGGATTTAGAGATTCTGGGGCTTTTGGATAGCCCTCATATTTCAGCCGGCAGAATACCCACTCAACTTGGGCTGAGAATGTTTGTTGATGGAATACTGGAGGTTGGGCAAGCAAGTCATGAGGATAAACTTCGTATAGATGACACTATTGGAGAGAGTCAGCCAGCAGTTACATCATTATTAGATAGTATAGGTACAGCACTTTCTGGGTTGACCCAAAGTGCGAGTCTAGTTTTTTGTCCTAAACAAGAAGCTCCAATTAAGCATATAGAGTTTGTTAGTTTAGCAGACGATCGTACGTTGGTGGTATTAGTTTTTGGAGATGGAAGTGTTGAAAACCGAGTTTTTGTTCCACCAAAGGGACAGACACCATCGTCAATGAGAGAGGCAGCCAACTTTTTAAATAATATTGGCATTGGCCATACTTTATCGGAGATACGGTTAAAAATACAAATAGAAATTAAAAAGAACAGACGGGAATTAGATACTTTAGCTGCTGAGCTTGTAAAGTTAGGTTTAGCTGTTTGGGAAAATGCAGATATTGCTAGTGAACGACTGATCGTAAGGGGTAGGTCTAATTTGTTAGATGAGACTCGACACGATTATGAAATAGAAAGAGTAAAAAACCTGTTTGATGACTTAGAACGCAAACGAGATATTGCAGAATTTCTACAATTAACAGATGAAGGAGAAGGAGTCAGAATATTTATTGGATCAGAGAACAAACTTTTTTCACTTTCGGGTTCATCTTTGATTATTTCACCCTATATGAATATAGAGAAAAAAATTATCGGTGCTGTTGGTGTTATTGGCCCAACAAGGTTAAATTATGGGAGAATTGTTCCCATTGTTGATTATACCGCTCAGGTGGTTGGAAAATTAATATCAAAAATAGACAAAGGAAGAAAATGACTAAATTAAAAGATGAAGATGACTTTCAAACAGATCATTTAGAAAAATTGGCAGAAGAAGATGTTGATTTAACAGAACCTGAAGCATCAGATGATATCGAAAGCCTTAAAGAAGAAAAAAACAGCCTTCAAGATAGGTTGCTGCGCTCATTTGCAGATTTAGAGAACACACGGAAGCGCGGAGAGCGAGACAGAAGAGAGGCAGAAGAGTATGGAGGCTCCAGGTTGGCAAAAGATATGCTCGCAGTTTATGATAACTTGCGTAGAGCTGTTGATGCAGTTACGGAAGAACAGCGTGAATCTTCTAAGGCTGTTATAGAAGGAGTAGAGCTTACACTTAAGGAATTAATACATGTCTTTGGAAAGCACGGTATTGAACCCATTTTACCAGAGATTGGAGATAAGTTTGACCCTCAAGAGCATCAGGCTATGTTTGAAGCACCCTCCCCAGATGTTAAGGCAGGATACATAATTCAGGTATTGGCTGAAGGTTTTATATTGAAGGAAAGATTGTTAAGGCCAGCTCAGGTTGGGGTTTCTTCAACACCCTGAAGATCCTTTAGTTCATATAATAATTGTAAAGCATCTTTAGGAGAAAGAGAGTCTGGGTTACTATTTCTTAATTTAACCCTGAGTGGGTCAAGTTTTTTGATATCTTTTGGGTGGTTTATTGGTGAAGAAAAAAGAGGGAGACTATCAGTAATGTTGTTTCTCTTCGAAGAGTTTTCTAGAGAGTTTAGAATAAACTGAGCCCTTTTTATGACAGATGAAGGCAAGCCAGCAAGTTTCGCCACTTGCACTCCGTAAGATCGATCTGCTGAACCGTTTTTTACAGTATGTAGGAAAATTATCTCTCCTTCCCATTCTTTTACTGCTACAGTCGCGTTTTGAACACTTTCGAGCGTTTTACTAGTAGCGGTTAATTCATGATAATGTGTGGCAAACAGAGCCCTACATTTGTTTTTTGAGTGCAGGTGTTCGAGAGTTGCCCAAGCAATTGATAGGCCATCGTAGGTTGAGGTGCCTCGACCTATTTCATCTAAAATAACTAGAGCACGGTCATCGGCTTGGTTTAAAATTGCTGCTGTTTCAACCATTTCGACCATAAAGGTAGATCTCCCTCTTGCTAGGTCATCAGAAGCACCTACCCTACTAAAAACTTGTGAAAACAGACCTATTTTTGCTTCCACCGCTGGTACAAATGACCCTATTTGTGCAAGAATTGCTATCAATGCGTTTTGGCGTAAAAAAGTTGATTTCCCAGACATATTTGGCCCTGTTAGTAACCATATATTGGCCCCATCCTTAATCGCCGATAAGTTACATGAGTTTGAGACAAATGGGGTGTTTCCTGTTTTGTTAATTGAGTGCTCAACTACTGGATGTCTTCCAGAGACTATTTTAAAATCCCTAGATTGGTCTAGCTTTGGCTCAACCCACTCTGAATCGCTTGCAAGATATCCAAGGCTACAAAACACATCAATTTCTGATAAAGTTGATGCCAAGTATGTGAGAGGAACAATGCTTGATAAGACAGAACTCTTAAGCGCATCAAAAATTTCTTTTTCGAGGCTACTTATTGCGCCTGTAGCGTTTAATAGTTTTGTTTCGAGACTTGAAAGCTCTATTGTTGTGAACCTAACAGAATTAGCTGTAGTTTGACGATGAATAAATAGATCAGAAAAAACTTGAGAAAACATTTTTTCACTATGATTAGTTGTTGTTTCAATAAAATAACCAAGTACGTTATTGTATTTAATTTTTAGAGATGAAATACCTGTTTTTTCAATATAAATAGACTGTAGTTGACTTATTATTTTTTTGTTATCATCCCTTAATAGTTGATGTTCATCTAAGCTTTTTGAAAACCCTTTTTTTATAAAATTTCCATCCTTTATTAGTTGTGGTGGATTTTCGTCTAAAGCATTACTAAGCATTGAAATAGTATCAGAAAACCCTATGAGCATATCTTTTTTTTCTTTTATGGGATCTGGGAGATCAATATTAGAAAACACTTGATTTAGTTGTTCTGCTTGAACCAGGCCATTCTTAATAGAACTTAAATCACGTGGTCCACTACGGTCTATTGATAAACGAGTTAGTATACGGCCAAGATCAGGACTTTCTTTAAGAAGTTTTTGAACCCTTTCCCGAAGATCTTTATTTTTGTAAAATAAGCGAACACAGTCTAACCTGCCTTTTATTAGTGTTAAATCTGTTGAGGGCCCCGACAACCACCTCTCCAAAAGCCTGGCACCAGGAGGTGTTTGTGTTTTATCTATTGTGGTCAGTAGGGAACCAGCTTTCTCCCCTTTTAAGTTACGTAAAATTTCTAAATTTCTCCTAGTAGCAGGATCAATTTGTAATATTTTTTCCTTATTTTCTTTTACGGGGGTTTTTAAAAAAGGGAGGTGACCTTTTTGAGTTATATCTAGATAGTCAATAAGTGCACCCATTGCTGATAGCTCAGCCCGAGTAAAACTTCCAAATGAATCAAGTGATGATACACCGTATAGATTTCTTAAACGTCTATCAGAGGACCCACTGTCAAAGCTACTTTTACCAAGTGGAGAGAGCACAGTGCCAGCGTCTGTAGCAAGTGGACTAATGTCACTATACATACTTTCAGATATTATAACTTCGCTCGGCGAAAGCCTGGATAACTCAATGGCTAATTTAGCTCTAGTGCACTGGCTTGTTGTGAGTTCGCCAGTAGACATATCCACCCAAGCTATGGCTCCCTCTGATCTGACCTCAGAAAAAGCTAACAAAAAATTGTTACTAGTGGACTCTAGCAGGCTTTCTTCAGTTAGAGTGCCAGCCGTAACAAGCCTTACAACTTCACGGTTCACTACAGATTTTGGGCCTCTCTTTTTTGCCTCGGCAGGGCTTTCCATTTGCTCACATACGGCAACCTTAAAACCGTGTGTTATTAGCTCTAGCAGGTAGCTCTCTGAAGCATGAGCGGGAACACCACACATTGGAATATCTTTTCCACTATGTTGGCCTCTTTTTGTAAGTGTAATTCCTAGAGCTTTTGATGCGACGATGGCATCTTCAAAAAACAGCTCGTAAAAATCCCCCATTCTATAAAATAACAGCGCTTCTTTATACTGTTCTTTGATGTTTAGGAACTGAGCCATCATAGGGGTTACTTTTTTTACTGTGCCGTCCATGATGTATCCTAAAAGGTTTTTGAATAACTTTACAAATAAAATATTTAAGGAGAATTTGTTAAAATAAACTAAAACTATTTATACTTTTTGACCAGTTGCATTTTTATTTAGATTAGATATTTATGTAAGATAAAATAACATGCGTATTATTTTGTTTATTTGTTATGACCAAATAGAGATCGACCACAAGTATTAGGCTTTAAGAAAAATAATTTTACTTAAGGTTTTAGGGGAATGTTCGTGACTTTAACCGCCTTTCAATCAGGGTTTTATCTTCATCACCTCTCTTTTGAGAGCCAGAGCCCAGAGCGTTTGGCGTCGTTTTATTCAAACGTTATGGACATGGATCTTAATAAGAAGTCTGATAGTGAGTGGCGATGTGAAGGGCCAGGAAGACGTATAGTTTTTGTTCCTGGTGAAAACAAGAAACTGGCCTACGCAGGTTTGGCGTGTGGAAACATTGAAGGTCTGAAGGCTTTAAGGTCTAGGGCCTATAGTGAAAACATCAAAATTGTGGAAAGTGGCTCTCCATATTTTGAAGATGGAGCATTTTCTTTAGAAGACCCTGATGGAAACCTTATATGCTTTGGGGTTGAAAGTTTTGCTAACAACAAAAGAAAAGCAATTAAAGGGCCTATACAGCACCTTACGTTTGCATCATTTGATGTTGAGAGATTTAGAGACTTTTATCATAATAAACTTGGGTTTAGAGTAACAGACCAAGTCTTGCATGATAACGGTTCATTAGCCACCTGTTTTACTACATCTAACCATGAACATCATACTATTGCTTGCTTTAAGTCTGACCGTAAAGGTATTGATCATCACTCGTATGAGGCTGGCGATTGGAATTATATTCGAGATTGGTGTGATCATTTTTCGGATCACAACATTCGTTTGATGTGGGGTCCCGGTCGCCATGGGCCAGGTAATAACTTATTTGTCTTTATTGAAGACCTTGATGGGAACTGGATAGAGGTCTCTGCGGAGTTAGAGGTTGTTTGTGATAGGGAAGCAATAGATTGGCCACAAACGGAACGAACACTTAATTTATGGGGAAGCGCTATTTTGCGTTCTTGAAAGGAGATATTATGAGACTTATTAGCTTTACACGATTAGGAGAGATTGGCTTTGGCGCACTTGTTGACGGCGGGGTTGTAGATTTAACTAACCAACTAGATTATGGTGTTGATACAATTAAAAGTGCTCTGGAATCTGACCTTTTAGAGTTTATAGGGGACTATGTTGAAGATAGGTCACCTAATTTTTCAATGTCAGATGTCACACTTTTACCAGTGATTCCTAACCCAGCAAAAATTATCTGTATAGGTCTAAATTATGAAAATCACCGAAAGGAAACACAGCGCCCAGATGTAGCGTACCCAACAATATTTGTACGATACCCAGACTCACAAGTTGCTCACGGGCAAGCTCTTATTAAACCTAAATCTACTGAGAGGTTTGACTATGAGGGAGAAATGGCTGTGATTATTGGACAAGGTGGACGAAATATTTCTGAGGAATCTGCATTAAGCCATGTTGGGGGCTATGCGTGTTATAACGATGGTAGTGTGAGGGATTGGCAGAGGCACACTTCTCAATTCACACCTGGAAAGACCTTTCCCGGCACTGGAGCATTTGGCCCATATATGGTGACCAAAGAAGAGGTAGGAGATTATACTAAATTACCTATTCAAACCCGACTAAATGGGGAGGTAATGCAAGATGCAACACTTTCTGACCTAATTTTCCCAATTCCACGACTTATAAGCTATGTGTCACAGTTTACTCCATTAGCACCTGGGGATGTAATAGTGTCTGGAACGCCTGGTGGAGTTGGAGATAAACGAGAGCCACCAGTATATATGGTCCCAGGTGATTTGGTTGAAGTCGAAATTGGTATGCTTGGTATATTGGCTAACCCGGTAATAGGTGAATAAGTACCGCAAGTCTCTGATGTGACAAAAAATGAGATCATAGCAAAGACCGATGTGTTAATAGTTGGAGCAGGCCCAACTGGGTTACTGTTGGCTAACCTTCTTGGGTCTATGGGTGTTGAAACCATTGTGATTGAGCGAAATGAGGGGACAGTTCAAGAGCCTAGAGCTGTTTCCATTGATGATGAGTCTATGCGGGCCTTACAGGCGGCAGGTCTTTCGAGCAAAGTAGAAAAAATTGTGACTCGTGGGTATGGCTCTATTTATAAAGGACCCTCAGGGCAGGTTTTTTCTGAGGTAAAGCCCTCCTCTAAAGAGTTTGGGTTTGACAAGCGAAACGCTTTTCAACAACCAAGGTTAGAGTCACTTCTTTTGAACGGACTAAAGCGCTTTGAGTCTGTTAAGTTTTTTTTCAAAACGACGATGGTTGGTTTTAAGGATAACTCAGAAACAGTTCTTTCTTCAGTTAAACCCCTTGATGGAGATGAGTATAAGATAAAATCTCGATATATGGTGGCCTGTGATGGAGGACAATCAACAACTCGAAAAGCACTTGGAATTAAAATGCTAGGGACTACTTTTGAAGAGCCCTGGTTAATTGTAGATCTTAAAACAACAAAGAACAGTTGTTTTCATACTGAAGTGCTGTGTGACCCAAGCCGCTCTTGTATAACATTACCTGGACCATATGGAATTCGTAGATATGAATTTAAACTTCGTAAAGGTGAGGATCCTGAGCAGATAGTTGAAGAAAGTAATGTAAGGAAGCTTTTGCGTTCAGTTGGGGACGACGGAAATGAAGAAATTCAGCGAGTGCGGGTTTATACTTTTCATGCAAGGTTAGCAGAGTTCTGGCGAAAAAAACGGACGTTTTTGGCTGGAGATGCCGCTCACTTAACGCCACCTTTTGCAGGGCAAGGAATGAATAGTGGTTTGCGAGATGCTCACAATCTAGCCTGGAAGCTATCAGAGGCCTTACAGAGCTCAGATGTTTCAGATAAGTTTCTTGATAGCTATGAAACGGAAAGAAAGCCTCATGCAGCTGCAATGATTAACCTGGCTTTACGAATGGGACAAATTATGATGCCTTCATCTAGAATTCAGGGGGCTTTGATTAGGGGGGGGTTTCGTGTTTTAGGCCTTTACCCTCCAGTAAAAGATTACTTTTCACAAATGCGTTATAAACCAAAACCGAGGTTTAAGGATGGATTAGTCTGGCAGAGTATGGATACAGAGAATATTGTTGGTCAAATGTTTCCTCAACCTGTTGTTGAGGGGGTTGATCGTGAGCGGATTCTTTTAGATAAAATATTGAAAGACAATCTTACGATAATAGTATTTTCGGAAAGCCCTGAAAAAAATATTTCAGCTAAAATGGTAGAAAAAGTTTTACAAGAAAATGTTAAGGTTATTGGTTTAACGCCAGAGTGGATGAACCCAAAATCTACTTATTTTCCAATATTTCGAGATTGTGAAAGAGTTTTTTCAAAAAAACCATTAAAGAAACTTATGAACAGAACTTTTTTACTAAGACGAGATAGATATGTGGCGGCATCAAAAACATTTGAAAAAACAGCTGATTTAATACCTATCATGCGGGCTTTAATGGCAAAGGCCTAGAGGGTTTTTGGAAAACTAGCTAACAAATGCCCTTTCAACAACAAAAGTTGATGGGCGGCTATTAGAACCCTCATCTAAGCCTAGACCTTCCAGTAAGGATTTAGTGTCGTTTAACATACTCATTGACCCACATATCATTCCACGATCTGTTTCAGGGTTCATTATAGGAAACTCAAGGTCCTTAAAAATTTCTCTTGATTCAAGCAATGTAGTGATTCTACCCATTTTTACATAATTCTCTTGGGTAACAGTTGGATAGTGAATTAGATTTTTTTTAGCAAAATTTCCTACTAATGGGTCTGATTTCACTTTTTTTATCAACTCAGAGCCATACTTAAGTTCACTAACTTCCCTACATGTATGACAAAGTATAATTTGGTCAAACTTTTCATAAGTCTCTGGATCCTGAATGAGGCTCGCAAATGGCGCTATGCCGGTTCCAGTTGAGAACAAATAAAGCCTTTTACCAGGTAATAGTGCGTCGTTAACAAGTGTACCAGTAGACTTTTGTCGCATCAGTACAGTATCTCCAACTGAAATTTTTTGGAGATGTTTGGTAAGTGGGCCTCCCTCAACTTTAATTGAGTAGAATTCGATCTCCTCATCCCAAGATGGGCTTGCGATAGAGTAGGCTCTAAAAATAGGCTTTTCAGAGTTTGGCAGACCAATCATTACAAACTCACCAGATCTAAACCTGAAGCTTGAGGGTCGAGTAATTCTAAATTTGAACAAACTTTTAGTATAATGTGTAACGGATGTAACTTTTTCAGCATAGACACCCGCTGGAATATTTGATTTTATTTCATTCATAATGGAGCCTTATTTATTATATTCAGGTGTGCTTTATTTTTTTGTATGGTGCTGTTTGTAACACTTTTATAACTTGTCCCTTAATGAGAACCATAACATAGCTAAAACTAGTAATGGTTTTTGAAGAGACCCTCCTCCTGGAAATTTGGGAGTTGGCACTTTTGCCATTAAATCAAATTTTTCGGCCTGTCCAGCGATAGCCATGGCCGCTAGTTTTCCGCCCATCGTAGCCATCGCAACCCCGTGACCGGAATAGCCACTAGCAGAAATGATATTTTTATCTACTTTTGCAAAATAAGGCATTCGGTTCATGGTAATTCCTAAAGTACCACCCCAAGAGAAATCAATTTTAACACCTTTAAGTTGTGGAAAAATGTTTAACATAGGTTTTCGAACTTTTTCCTCAATATTTTTAGGAAACTTATATCCGTATGATTCTGAGCCACCAAATAGTAAACGTCTATCCTTAGAAAACCGGAAATAATTAACAATAAATTTAGTGTCAGAGACAGCATAATTGTTTTTTACTAAGCGCTCTTGCTCTACTTTTGACATCTGTCGTGTTGCTACTATAAAGTTATTGATTGGCATTACCCAGTTAGAATTCTTATTGTTTATGGCTCCTTGATAACCATTACATGCAAAAATCACGTAACTAGCAGTAACTTTAGATTGTGGAGTTTTTATTACAGTTGATGACCCTTGTAATATTTCCAAAGCCCGTGTTTTTTCAAAAATTTTAACTCCCGCTAAATTGGCTTTTTTTGCAAGACCTAGTACATAGTTTAAGGGGTCAATATGGCCACTACCTGTATCAAGGGAACCTCCAAAATAAGTTTCTGTATTAACGATATTCTGCAGCTCTTCTTTGTTAAGCTTTTGTATTTTTTTGTAGTTATAAAACTTTTTAAGATGATCAACGTAATGGTGCTCATCTGAGATCATACTTTTTTTATGAGAGGCGTGGACTATACCAGGTTGAAAAGTACAGTCCTTTATTTCTCTTGACAAGTTTTTTACTAATTCAACAGCCTCTAGTGAAATATCCCAAAGCCTATGGGCGTGATCATTTCCGACTAGTTTTTCTAAATCCAATTGATTTACGCGCTGCCCTGTTCCAACTTGACCACCATTTCGACCAGATGCTCCAAACCCTACCCGCTGCGCTTCTAAAACAATTACTTTATAACCTTTTTCAGCTAAATGTATTGCCGCTGATAGACCGGTATAGCCTGCGCCCACAATACAAACATCACACTTTAATTCACCCTTTGAGATTTCAAAAGATGGTAAAAACACTGAATTCCAAGCGTAGTATGAATTAGGGTATTCGCCAAACTTATCGTTGGCTGTTAATAAGTCCATGATTTAGACTACCATTTTAGGTGTTTAAAAGTAGATGTTGACGTTCCCATGGAGAAATTTCCTTTTGATACTCCTCTAACTCTGCTCTTTTTAAATCTGAAAAAAGTTTACAGAACCCCAAACCTAAAACAGCTTGAACCTCTTTTGCCTCGTCTAATAAGTCCAAGGCACGGCTTAAGCTTACTGGGAGATTGTTTTCTGACTCAGTCACTTCTCCTCTTGCCGGGTTTCGAGGTTTTATTTTATTAACTATTCCTAGGTAACCACAGGCAAGGCTTGCCGCGATTGATAGATATGGATTTGTATCACTTCCAGCTATTCTATTCTCCACCCGACGGTCGGTAGGCTTAGAGTTTGGTATGCGGATACCCGTGGAACGATTATCGTAAGACCATTCAAGGGTGTTTGGAGAGCTTTCCTGAGTAGCAAATCTACGGTAAGAATTTACATAAGGAGCCAAAAATGGAACTGTACTCATTAAGTATTTTTGCGAGCCACCTATGAAGTTATAGAAAGCTTCAGTTTCGCATCCATTTGGTCCTGTAAAAATATTTAAACCTGTCTTAGTGTCTATAACAGACTGATGAATATGCATAGCACTTCCCGGCTGATCTCTCATAGGTTTAGCCATAAATGTTGCGAAGATTTTGTGTTTGAAGGCAGCTTCACGGATTGTACGCTTAAAGTAAAACACTTGATCAGCTAAGTTTAAGGGATCACCATGCATTAAGTTAATCTCTATTTGACCGGCACCACCCTCTTGAATAACTGTATCAATTTTTAAGCCTTGTGCTTCTGCATACTCGTAAATGGTATCAATTACGGACCCCATTTCATCCACGGCTACCATAGAATAAGCCTGCTGCCTGACACCTTTGCGGCCATTTCTTCCAATAGGAGGTAGGATCTCTTCATTGGGGTCAGTGTTTGGTTGAGTTAGGTAAAATTCTATTTCAGGTGCAATTACAGGCTTTAGATTCTCTTTTCTATAAAGATCTATTACATTTTTTAGAATGTTCCGTGGAGCAATGTTGAGAGGGTCACCGTCACTTAATTCAAGATCATTTATGACTTGAAGAGTTGCATCATCTGCCCAAGGTACAGCTGATGCTGTTTCCATGTCGGGGCGAAGCACAATATCTTTTTCCATCCATTGATTAGTTATATCCATATCGACGTACTCACCTGATATCGTCTGATAAAATAATGAGATAGGTAATGAAAAAGTTGTGTCTGGTGTAAATTTGTAAATAGGCATTGATCTTCCGCGAGACATACCTGCTAGATCTGGGATAATGCACTCAACCTCTTCAAGACGTCTGTTTTTTTGAAAACCCAAGAAAGGTTTTGGTAAGGTTTTTTGCCAGTTACTTTCTTGAGACGACACTTTTAATTACTCCAAATACGTTATTATAGATTGATACCATAACATTTAACCCAACCCAATACAGATAATCCCTTTCTTAAAGACTGTCGACAATTAGGTCCCGCGTGGTAAGTAAGGGTTTATTGGAGGTGTATAAATGAGCTTTCGTTGTGAATTTCAAAAATACTGTGAGCAATATGGAACACCAGACCATATTGAGCTGATGCTATGCGACCTAAACGGAATAGTGCGTGGAAAGTGGCACCCTACCGACCAGATTGAGAAGCTGGAGTCAGGAGCCGTTCGTTTGCCAATATCAACATATGTTCCGAATATTTTTGGTGAAGACGTTGCCGAGACTGGCTATGGAATTGTTGTAGGCGATCCAGATGAAAAAATTATTACAATTCCTAATACTTTAAAGCCAGTAACTTGGCAGAAACACAATGTTGCTCAAGTATTAGTAGAAATGACTTCCAAAGAAGGCACTGTCTCCTCACTTTCCTCTAGAGGTATACTGGCTTCAACCTGGAAACGTTTAAAGGATTGCGGTTTAAACCCTGTTATAGCTTGTGAGCTAGAGTTTTATATATTTGATAAGCGGGGGTCTCCAAGCGACCCACCTATGCCTCCACACAGTGGCCCGACGGCGCAAAACTATGACCTTGAAGTTTTAAACCGTAACAAAGATTTTTTAAATGAGGTGCAATCTGCATCAAAATCTCTTGGGTTGCCCGTTGATGCTATCATTGCAGAATTTGGGCCCGGGCAATTTGAGATAAATTTTAGACATACAGAAAATGTTTTAGATGCTGCAGATGCTGCAGTTTTTTTTCGTAGACTTGTGAGAGGAGTTGCTGAAAATCATGGTAAAGAAGCAACTTTTACAGCCAAACCATATGTTGAATTTCCGGGCAACGGAATGCATGTACACGTGTCTATGTTAAATGAAATTGGAGAGAATGTTTTTAAATCTTCTGTGGGGTTACCGGATACCCTTAAGTGGGCAGTTGGTGGGCTGCTGAACACTATGCATGAATTACAAGCTATTTATGCGCCTCATTTAAACTCTTATCGCCGCTTTCGATCAAATAGTTTTGCGCCATGCTCCCCAGATTGGGGCTTAGATAACCGAAACGCAGCAATTCGATTGCCTGACTTAAATAGTGATTCAGCAAGAATAGAGCATCGAATTTCTGGTGCTGACGTAAACCCATACCTAGCAATTTCGGGTGTTTTAGGTGGTATATTAGATGGAATACAGAATAAAACTCTTCCGCCACCAGAAATAGATAGTTTGGAAAGAGCACCATTAAATAAATTGACGTCAGATTGGTCTGAGGCAATCAAAAACTTTGAAATATCAGAGTTTGCTGTTGATATTTATGGAAAAGAGTATCGTGATATTTACGTAGCGTTAAGGCGAAATGAAAAAGATCAGCTTGAGAATACCATTTCACCTGCAGAATATAATGCTTATATTGGAAGGTTATAAAAGGAAAAATTTATGACAAAAAAACAAGGAGATTTTGCTGTAAGGTCGTCTAAAAATACTGGTAGTTGGAAAGAAATGGCCTATGCAGGTGTACTAAGCTTTTTACGGAGACGCTATACAAGAGATTTAAATGGAGTAGATGTTGCTGTTAGTGGTGTTCCTTATGATGGGGCAGCAACTAACCGTTCAGGAAGCCGCTTTGGACCAAGAGCAATCCGTCAAGCATCGACAGAACTAGCTACTTTGGATTCTTTTCCCTTTGGCTTTAATCTTTATGAAAATCTTAACATAGTGGATTATGGGGATTGTTTTGTAGACCCACATCACCCAGAAACTATAATTAACTCAATTGAGAAACATGCAGCTGATGTCATTTTAACTGGAACAAAAATGTTGACTTTTGGGGGTGACCATTTTGTTTCTTACCCACTTTTAAAAGCACATGCGAAACAGTACGGACCGATAGCTCTTGTTCAGTTTGATGCACATTGTGATACATGGGAAGACGATGGAAGCACTTTTGATCATGGCACAATGTTTTCACGAGCAGTAAATGAAGGCCTAATAGACACAAGTAAGTCAACACAAATTGGACTTAGAACATATAATAATAAGGATTATGGGTTTAAAGTTTTGACCTCTCCATGGGTTCATAAGAATGGAGTAGACGAAGTTTTAGATGTAATAAAATCTAGATCTGACACTTCCCCAGTATATATTTCATTTGATATTGATGTACTAGACCCAGGGTTTGCACCAGGTACAGGAACACCCGTTTCAGGGGGTTTAGCTAGTTGGCAAGTTTTAGAAATAATCCGCGGATTAGGTAGTTTAAATCTAGTTGGCATGGATCTAGTTGAAGTTTCTCCTGCATATGATCACTCTGAAATAACAGCATTAGCCGCAGCAACTATTGCTCACGACTGGTTGTGTCTATTAGCTCAAAAAAATGGTGCTGTACCGCAAAAAACCACTAACTAGCTTTATAGAGGCCTAATTTTTTTATATCAAAAAGCGTTTGGTCAAGTGACTTAGTAACTCGCGATATAAGTATGTCAATCTCCTCGTTTGATATAATCAGGGGAGGAGATATGACCATTCGATCACCTACGTGTCGCATAACTAGGTTGTTTGAAAAACAGTGCTCTCTACAAATTAAACCTACAGTCCCCTCTGGTGATGCAAACTTTGCTCTAGAGGCTTTCTCTGGAGTTAGGGCAATTGACCCCATAAAGCCTAATATATTTACATCACCAACCAAGGGGTGATTGATTAGTTCAGACCATTTTTTTGTTAAATTTGGCATAGTGTTACGTCTAGCTGTCTGAATAATTTTCTCGTCTTCTAGTATGCGGATGTTTTCCAAGGCTACGGCACAAGAAACTGGGTGGCCACTATAGGTATAGCCATGGCTAAACTCTCCAGAACTATTAATTACATCGGCAACCTCATCAGAAACTAATGAGCCTCCAATTGGAGCATAACCAGACGAAAGACCTTTGGCTATTGTCATAATATCTGGTGAAATGTTGAGAGTTTCAGACCCAAATAAGTTTCCAGTTCTACCAAACCCACATATTACCTCATCAGCTATTAGAAGTATTTCGTATGCATCACAAATTCGTTGAATTTCTGGCCAGTAGGTTTCAGGCGGGACAATAACACCACCAGCGCCTTGAATGGGTTCAGCAATAAAAGCTGCAACATTTTCTTCACCTAATTCTAATATTTTTAACTCTAACTGCTGAGCTCTTTCAAGTCCAAATTCTTCAGGTGAACTGTCTCCACCCTCACCGTACCAATAGGGTTGGTCTATGTGGGTTATGTCAGGAATGGGCATGCCACCTTGAGAGTGCATATATCCCATTCCACCAAGAGATGCCCCGCCCATAGTCGATCCGTGGTAACTATTATGCCTACTTATTATAGTTTTTTTTGTTATTTTTCCTTTTGTTGCCCAGTAGTGTCGACAAATTCGAATATTTGTATCGTTAGCTTCCGAGCCAGAGCTTGCAAAAAAAACATTATTAAAACCATCAGGAGATAGTTCAGAAAGTTTTTTAGACAATGAAATTACTGGGAGGTGGCTAGTTTGAAAAAAAGTATTATAGTAAGGAAGTTGTTTCATTTGATATTGTGCAGCATCAGCTAACTCGTGACGCCCATAACCAATATTTACACACCAAAGACCAGACATAGCATCGAGGAGTTTGTTACCCTCAGAATCTGTTAGATATACACCAGATGCGCTAGTAATTACACGAGCCCCCTTTTTTTTGAGTGCATCGCCATCCGTAAATGGGTGCAAGTGGTGCGCGGCGTCCAATGCTTGTAATTCAGCAGTGGGCAAGTGGTTTGGTATATTGTCCATACTTTTTTCCTTTTACTCGTTATTATTCGCTTTAAAAAAAGTTTTTACCATATCTGTAACTCTGCCAGTTGATAATGGTAAATCTATATTTTCGTAGAACCCCTCTTTAGCTTTTTTCGGTAAAACGCTTCCGCGCTCGCGCATTAAACCTTTGAGAAAAGCGCTATTATACTCTGGGTGAGATTGTAAACTTAACCCTGTTTTTCCATAAGCTAAACCCGCTATCTTACAAAAATCAGATGAAGCGATAATTTCAGAGTCTTTTGGTTTCTTAATAACTTGATCTTGGTGCCATGCCATTACTGAAATCTTTTCACTTTTTAAAGAACTCTCTAAGGCATACGTTTTATAGCCAACATCCCAGCCATTAGAAAACTTTTCAACCACTCCACCCATTGCTTGAGCTATAATTTGATGACCAAAACAAAACCCAGCAATTGGGATAGCTGTGTTAAAGCAACTTCTTATAAACTCTTCTAATCTTGGTATCCAAGTTAAATCATCATACACACCAAACTTTGAACCAGTAATAATGTATCCATCGCAATCGTTTAATTTTGGAAACGTATTTTCTAGAACAGTGTATGTTGAAAAAGTGAATTTTTTATCTTCTAAAAGCTGTGCAAACATATCTCCATAATTACCAAACTCTTCGAAAAGGTTTTCGGGAGGGTGTCCGGTTATTAGTATACCAATTTTCATTTGATTAAGACCTTAGAATCTCTCGTTAATGTTAATATAGTTGTAATAAATATTTCTATTGAAACAAAGGCAATCACTAATAAAGCCTTTTTGTTTTAATCATAAGAAAAACGATTGATTTCAGACTTTAAGAATTTATTTTGAAATGCTTGCTGACAGCCCTTAAGACCAGAAAAAGGATCATTAGAAATGTATATTGGTACCTGTCTTAATAAATTTGAATAGCTAGGTTTGTTATAAATAAATTTGTCGTAAAACGGACTTTTAGAGAGTAATTTTGAAAGTTTAGGAATAATACCACCACAAATGATTGCACCTCTAAAAGACCCAGTAATTAATACACCATTCGCAGTAGCAGTACCTAACGCCCCCAACATTAAGTTTACAGCCTCTAAAGAAAGTGGATCACCTTTTAAGGCTAAGGTGCCAATTCTTTCTGCTCTAATTTTTGACCCATTTGATTTACTTTTTCGGTAACTTAAAAACTGGTAGATATTTTCCAACCCAGAACCACTAACTACATTTTCTGTTGAAACTGGTCCAAGTTTTTTTTGTAACCAAATGAGAAGCTCTAATTCAATCTCGCTAGTTGGAGAAAAGTGTGTGTGACCCCCTTCAGCCTGTAGAGCTTTAAATGCGTTTTCAATACAAACTAATGTGGAGGCACCTAATCCTGTTCCAGGCCCAATAATAAAAATGGGAGATGCGTGGTCTGGATTCCCCTCGGAGAATTTTTTTATAAAAGAAGTACTACTACTAGTGGAATCAGGGATCTTTTTATCTGATCTATTTTTAAAGTATGGGGTTTGTGATAAAGCTTGAGCGGTAAAATCGTTGATACATAATATATTTTTGGAACCTAAAGTATCCCGCAGCACATCTTTTTTCATTGTCCAATGATTGTTAGTGAATATTATACTGTTTTTATTTGTGGGCGCTGCTACGCAAAAGCTTAACGTTTGAGGTGAGATACTATTGTTAGAGCAATATAGTTTTATAGCATCTTCGACGGTTGAAAAATTTCTAACCTTGTAAGTTTCTGTAAAAATAATACTAGAGTTTTCAGTTTTTGAATAACCAAACCTAACATTTGTGCCGCCCATATCTGCAAATAAAGAACTCATTTATCAACCACATTAAAAAAATTATTAGAAACGAACTTTTTAACTATCTAAGAATAAAACGAAACTACAGCAATTACTAAGTTGTTTATAGATATAATATAGTAGAAAGGTTATTGAGTTTAATAAAATGAGTGTTGGACTTGCTTTCATGGTCTGGTATCGAAAAGATATGACGAATATTACCCTAAATAACCCTCTTTTTGATTCCCTATTTGGGCATCATGACAATAAAAACACACCATTTATTCATGTGTATGGTGAAAGAACTATTACTCATAAAGAATTTTTATTTTTAGTAGGAAGAATGGCAAACGCTATTTCAAGTTTAGGTGTTTCAACAGGCGACAGGCTAGTTCTGCAGGCCGAAAAGTCTCCTTACTGTTTGGCGGTATACGCAGCGTGTATGCAATCTGGTATTATCTTTTTACCTTTAAACAATGCTTATACTGCAACTGAGGTTTCTTATTTTGTAGCGGATAGTGGGGCAAAAATTTTGATTTGTGACCCTGCCTATGAGAGAGCATTGATAGATTTAAAGGATGAATTTGGAATACTATTAAAAACTTTAAGTCTCGACGGTCAAGGGTCTTTTGGGGATTTAGTAGCTACAATGCCTAATCAATTTTGTACGGTAAGCCGTCATATCAAAGACTTGGCAGCAATACTGTATACCTCAGGCACCACAGGTAGATCAAAAGGTGCTATGCTTACTCAAGAAAACCTATTGTCAAACGCTGAGACATTAAAAGATTATTGGAAGTTTGATGATCAAGATGTCTTATTACACGCCTTACCAATCTTTCATACTCATGGTCTCTTTGTTGCGTCAAATATTATACTTTTGGCGGGAGGCTCTATGATATTTCTAAACAAATTTGATTTAGATGAGGTTATAGGAAGCTTACCAAGAGTAACTACAATGATGGGCGTCCCAACTTTTTATGTTCGTTTGCTAGAAGATAAAAGGTTAACCTCAGAACTTACAAATCATATGCGTCTGTTTATTTCGGGTAGTGCCCCTCTTCTATCAGAAACCCACACAAGGTTTTTAAAGCTCACAGGTCATCACATTCTGGAGCGTTATGGAATGACAGAAACAAATATGAATACATCAAATCCATATTGTGGAGAAAGGAGACCTGGAACAGTAGGTTTTCCTCTTCCAGGTGTAGAAATAAAAATAACAGATTCAGATACGGGAAAAACTTTAACCAAGAACAAAGTAGGTCAAATTGAAGTTAGAGGACCTAATGTTTTTAAAGGTTACTGGGGAATGGAAGAAAAAACAAAAGAGGAGCTGAAAGCAGATGGGTTTTTTATTACAGGAGATTTGGGCTTAATTGATTCAGATGGTTATATAGAAATAGTTGGTCGTGATAAAGATTTAATAATATCTGGGGGATATAATATTTACCCTAAAGAAATTGAACTATTACTTGACCTTCAAGCAGGGGTTTTAGAAAGTGCCGTAGTTGGTATCCCTCATCCTGATTTTGGAGAAACAGGAGTTGGATTTTTGGTTTGTAAGGAAGGTTTCGACCTAGAAACTACTACAGTTTTAGAGGCATTATCAGATACTTTAGCAGCATTTAAGAGACCGCATAAACTAATTGTTCTGGATGCTTTACCACGAAATACGATGGGGAAGGTTCAAAAGAATCAACTACGGGAGCAATATAAAAACCTGTATTTAAAGCCATAAAATCGATTAAATATATTGCGAAATTCTATTTATGGTTTTTGCATTTTTACTATTATAGAAACTTTAAAATTTTACTAACAAGGTATTATATTAATGATCAACAAAATGATTAAACTTTTTCATGCAGAGTCCTTTGTGCACTTGATTATTATATTTATTGTTTTTGCAATAACAGGTAGTTTATCTGTTATTTTGTCAGAGAAAGTTGAAAATTTTTTAAGAATTGATGATTTTATAACATTTTACCCATTATATTTAATAGCTAAGCTACTAAATATACTGATTGTTTATCAAGTGTGTTTATTAGTAATAGGGACAGGTTTTGGTCAGTTTCGATACTTTATAAAAATTCAAAAAAAGTTTTTAAAAAGAATAAGAATTTTGAAGTAGCTTATTTGAGAGATTTAGCTAGTTTTATAAGTTAATATGTCGATATTAATAAGCAGATGAAGGTAAAAAATTACAAAGAATTATTGAAATAAAATAACAGTTATTTCTGGTACACCGTAGTGGTTTAATTAAATCCTTAATCTCGTCTTTTCAGAATCCATATAATATAATTGAATCTAAACTTCAGACACTCCAGTACTGACGGCCGTGCCATTTATAACAAGCTGTGGGCATGTGCCTACACCTATTAATTTAGGCCTAGTTTTAAAATATTTAATTATGCCTGACAAAGATTCGATAGCACTCATCATTTCAGAAATTTTTGGATAGTTTTTTAATAGGTTTTCATCCAGAAATAATGCAAGAGAAATATGATGATAAGCTGCAAAGTCGCAGTAAAATGGCTTATTACCAAAAAAAAACTTTCCCTCTGGTGAGTTATTTAAAACCCTTTCGAAGGTCAAGAGTCGTGCAGGAAGAGACTCAAGAATTGTTGTGCGTTTTTGTTGAAAATCAGCACCAATAGAAAAGTTAACAGTTGGATTAAGTGGAGAGAACATTTCTTGAGTAGTTTCAAAGATAGCATCAACCTTTGCGGCAAGTTCACAATCTTTTGGAACAAGGTTAGCAATTTTAGCAATATACCTTACTATTGAACCACTTTGAGCGATATGAGTTTTGTTATCTACAACTAGTATGGGGAGCTGATTGAAGGGTACGCTTGACTTTACTTCGCCCCAGGGCTTCTTATAAAACTCCCATGACATCAAGTAAGAGTATGGTATTTCTGCATGATGTAAGAGAAGCTGTGGTGTTTCAGCAAGGGCTCGCATTTTAAAATAAATCAGTTTAAAGTCTTTCAAAAAAATACCTTTCAATATGATAAAAAATTTTTATATCAAATTAGTTAGAGTTTTAATCACTAGGGCAAACCTATAATAGGAATATCGCTGAAAGCTCTTTTACTTAGAAGCTCAGGTCGACCATCCCTGACTACAATATTTTCTTCTGTAACTAAAACCCCTCCACCATCCACATGGATACTTGGTTCCAACGTTATTACCATATTTTCCATTAACCTAGTGTGGTCCCAATTTGCTATTGATGGCCATTCTGTGAGTTGCATTCCTAACCCATGACCAAACCTACCGACATCAGAGGAACTTGTTTGAAGTGTATCTGACATCATTTGAAAAAGATCGCTTGTGGAAACACCAGGTCGTATGTAATCGAGAGCTGTCTCTGTAGTTTTCCATAAAGTCTCGTAGGCTTTTTTTACTGAACTAGAAGGTTCACCAATTGCGAAGTTTCGGTTAAAATCACAGTAGTAACCTTTATAAACCGCTCCAGTATCCAACATTACGGTCTCACCAAGGCTTAACCTTCTGTCTGTTGGTGGAGAAATAACATCTGAGTAAGAGGGCTCGCCTACCCCTCCAACTAGATATGGGATATCGTCTGCACCTTCATTTAAAAGATCAATTTTAAAAGATCTAAATAGCTCAGATAGTGGTTGGCCAACCGATGAGATTTCAGGGATTTTATCAAAGCTTCTACTTGCTATGTCACAAATGCTTTTAATTAAATTGATTTCAGCTTCTGATTTTACCATTCTAAGCTGTCTTATGATTGAGGTTGTATCATGCCAGTTTACTCTTAAGTTTTTATTTAATAAATTAAAATTTTCAAGTGGCATTTGTAAGTGGGTTTCATGCCCCATTGGTAAGCCAACTTTAGTATAATTTAATAGAATAGATTCAAGTAACTTTATGCCATCATCAGATGGCCTAGGGGCTGGCCAACATCGTATATCATCAATCCAACATTTCTGCATTAAGTCGAACCCAATCTCGGGTATAATCGCTGTTGGCATTCCTGTTTGTGGTATAATTAGGTACCAGGGGCGTGTAGGGCTTTGCCAGAACTGTGTCCTAAAACCAGTAAAATAACGAATTTCTGGTTCAGTAGTTAGCAACATAACTGGTAAATCTTCTTGGTGCATAAGCCTTTGGGCGCGTGCTAATCTATGCTCAAATTCAGATATTTCAAAGTCTTGCATCTTATAAGCCTTTAATAGGTATTGTTAACCTGTCACAGAATTAGGTAGTTTATTATCTTAATCTTAATAAACCCCAATTTTATATAATACAAATTAAGGCTAAACTTTTCTTGTTACATCAGGTGTTCTATTAGTATTATATCCTAACTACCTTTTTAATAAAAAAACCATAAAAATGTGAGGATTAGTAAATTGACTGGCTTTCCTTTTGAAGTTGAAAAAAATATTAGCAAGAAGCTTGGGTTAGTGGTTCTTAAGGCTGATGAAACAATAGAGAATGAGTTGCGAAAAATAATCCCTTACCACTGTGATGTCTATCACTCACGGATCCCAAGTGCGCCTGAGGTTACGCCCAAAACTCTCAGAAAAATGATGGAGGATTTACCAAATTCGATTGAACTTTTTCCTTCTGAGGTTAGTCTTGATGTGATTGGTTATGCGTGCACCTCGGGTGCAACAATAATAGGGCCTGATAAGGTAAAGGACATTATAAATAATCAATATAAGGATATGGAAGTTACAGACCCTATTTCTTCTGTTTGTGAGGCCCTAAAGGTTTTAGAGGTAAAAAAGGTTGGGTTCGTCTCACCCTACGTTGAATCGGTTAGTACGGAAATGAGAAGGTTTTTAATAGGTCATGGTTTTGATGTTAATTCTTTAATTTCTTTTGAGCAGAGTTCTGAATCTGTTGTGGCTTCAATTAGAGAATCTGACACTTTAAAAGCTGTTGCAGAGGCTGCCACTCATGATGTTGAAGCTATATTTGTGTCATGTACTAATTTAAAAACTTTCTCAATTCTTGACCATGCTGAGGCTCTGATAGGCAAACCCGTCTTGTCATCCAACCAGGTGTTAGCGTGGAGTATGCTACGTAAAGCTCAAGTTTGTATGTCTAAGGCAGACCTGTCAAAATGTCCGGGAAGAATTTTTGAACGAAAGTATTTTTAAATTCTGGAATACTATTTTATAATAACTAGAGTAGGTTTTCCTTAACATCTAAGGTGTCTCTAAGGCTATCACCTAGAAAATTTATTGATAAAACTATCAGCATTATTGCTAACCCAGGGTATACGCCGAGCCACCAAGCCTGACTAATAAAACTTCTACCATCAGCTAGAATTAAACCCCAAGTTGGTGTGTTTGCACTAACCCCGAGGCCTAGAAATGATAAAGAAGCCTCACCAAGGATTGCATATGAAACACATACCGTAGCTTGGACAATTAGTGGTGCCGCTGCATTGGGTAAGATGTGTTTAAACATAATACGCATGTTAGAGCTTCCATTTGTACGAGCGGCCTCAACAAACTGCTGCTCCTTTAGAGTTAAGACCATCGAGCGGGCAACACGGGCAAAGTCGTCAAGAAAAGCAAGTGATATAGCTACAATAACATTTAATAACCCTGTACCGAAGACAGCTACCAAGTAGACTGCTATTATAAAATTAGGAAAGGCCCATTGAAGATCAATGTACCTCATTATTATCATATCAGCCCAGCCGCCATAATAACCTGCTACTACCCCTAAAATAACACCTAAAATTAAAGATATAAATACGGTTGAAATCCCAACAAATAGAGATATTTGTGTCCCCCATATTATTCTCGACAGGAGGTCACGTCCTAAATCATCTGTTCCTAGTAAATGCATTTTTGATGGCGCACTCATCATATCTAACGTCATTTCATTGGGATCATAAGGTGCAAGCCATGGAGCAAATAAAGCTGACAGTATGAAGATTAAAATGACAGAAATCGCAACTGGGGCTTTTTTATCTCGACTGAAAATAAATCTAAATCTTGATATACCTTTAAGGTTTTCTGTTGGTTTTTTAATAACCATTTTTATGAATACCTAATTCTTGGGTCTATGAGCCCGTATAAAATATCTACCAATAAATTAGTAAATACAAAGATAGCCGAAACGATAAGGACAGCACCCTGTACGACAGGGTAATCGCGATTTAAAATACCTTGAATAAGTACACGGCCAAGCCCCTTTATAGCAAACACATTTTCGACAACTACTGCACCAGAAATTAATAAAGCAAAGGCAATTCCAATAACGGTAATAACTGGAATTAATGCATTAGGGAGTGCGTGTCTTAAAAGTAATGTTGAGTCGCTTAGACCTTTAGAGGCTGCAAAACGCATATAATCAGCTTTTAAAACCTCTAACATAGAAGACCGTATCATCCGAGCAATTATTGCTGAAAACCCTGTTCCAACTGCTATTGAAGGTAGAATTAAATGGCTAAACCAAGGCCAAAGCCCTTCAGATATTGGAGAATATCCAATAGCGGGTAACCATTGGAGGTTGGCGGCGAAGACAATAATTAATAAAATAGCCAACCAAAAATCTGGCATTGATAGACCAAGAAAAGCAAAAAACGAAAAAGCGTTATCTGTCGCGGTATTTTTTTTTGCTGCTGAGATAATACCTGCTGGGACAGCAATTATAAGAGCGATTACAAAAGATAGAAATGCGAGGGAAAGTGTTCTAGGTAGGGACTCAGCTAGTATTTGAGTTACGGGTTGATTTGAGCCATATATAGAGTTTCCTAAATCACCCTGTAGCATTCCCCCAAACCATTTTAAAAACTGTACTGGCACAGGTTTGTCGAAACCCAACCGCTTTATCATTGCAGCTCTCGCTTCTTCGCTACCCGCATCGGCAAGCATAGCGGCAATTGGATCCCCCGGTACCAGGCGTAACATAAAAAAAACTAGTGTTGCTACAGCTAGCATCACTAGAAATGCACCAATAACTCGCCTGAACATATAGTCTAACATATTAATTAATTGGGTGGGCGTTACGTCGCCCACCCCCTTCTTTTTTAAGTGAAGTGTATACGGTCAAGTTCATGGAGGCCAGGAATTCTGGCATCTGTTGGTACAGTAATTTTTTTGTTATAAACTAATATATCAACTGGATGGTATAAGAACCCACAGGCAACTTTATTTGAAGTTATTGCATTTGCTTCCTGAACAAGCTTTTTCCTTTCAGCAGGATCAGCTGTAACAGATTGCTGGGCAATTGCAGCATCGGCTTCCGCTGAACTGAAAAAACCAAATGGATGGATTTCTTTATTGCGGGCACGACCATTAAATTTAGATTTTGTTTGCATCCAATCAACAATGCCATCATCTGGATCGTAATCACCTCCGGAGCCTCCTAGTCGCATATCGAAGTCCATCTTATTGAACTGCTCAATACCTACTGAGAAGTCTTTTGGATCAACAATAACGGTAATTCCAAGAACTTTCTTATAGATATTGGCAACAACTAGACCTAAGCGTTTTGAATTAGGTGTTACTATTAGTTTTATCTCAGGGAAGCCTTTACCTCCTGGATAACCAGCTGCAGCCATTAATGCCTTTGCTCCTTCTGGATCATAAGCTTGCTCAGAGCTTTGAGACAAGCTGTCATCAAAGTAATAACCCATTGCAGGGTTAATTGTTCCATGTGCTGCAACACCATTATCAAACAAACCTTGTTTTATGAAAAGCGCTCTATCCAATGCTTTAGCTAATGCTAACCTAACCATGAAGCCTTTTTCTTTCTTAAGTTCTTCAATAGGCTTATTAAAGTTATCAACTCGCATATAATCACGCCAGGGGTTTAGCCAGACAGATTGAAATCCAGGGCCAGGTTTTATATCTACTGCTAAGTCTGGGTTAGATTTAAATCGTGTAACAAGTTGTGCAGGAACAGGGTTTCCACCAATATAATCAATATCGCCAGCTTCCATTGCTGCTGCTAGTGGCTCAACACCATCAACAGGTTTTATTGTAATCTTATCAAGCTTTGGTCTATCTGGATCGTAATAGTTTTCAAATTTTTCGAGCACTACACCTTGACCTAAAACGTGGCTTGCCACTTTATATGGACCGGTTCCTACTGGAGCAAGCCCGTATTGAGAATCGCCCATTGATGCTAGAGCACCTCTAGAAACTATTGTCATGGCTCGTCCGGATGCGCGCTCAAGTGCCTTTGTTAAAAAACTTGCCTGTGGCTTTGCCAGAACAAATTTTACTTGATGGTCGTTAAGTTTAATGGCTTCGTTGACGTTTCCAATGACCCTACTGTGAATTGATTTTTCTGGATCTTTTGACCGGTTAAATGTGAACAGTACATCGTCTGCATTGAATTTATCCCCATTATGAAACGTGACGCCCTGCCTTAAGGTTATTGTATACTCTAAGCCATTGGATGATACGTCCCAGCTCTCTGCTAAATCACCTTGAGCAACAAGAGAGTTATCAATATGCATAATACCACTTAAGACATTAGAAGCGATTTGAAATTGTAGAACCTGATTAATTCGAGCAGGGTCTAAAGTTATAATTTCAGCTACACCAGCCCATGCACAGCGTAGATGGCCGCCGGCGTGTCCAGCAGCAAGTGAAACCTTAGGGCCTAGGCCGGGTAAGACTTGAGCAAGCGTTAATCCACCAGCTGCCGCCATTAACCGAAGAGTAGCTCTTCTTGATAATTTAGAGCCACTAATTTCTTCTTTACTTAGACTAAATAGGGGGTCTTTGTGATCAAAATCATAAGCATCTTTTAGCTCTTGATTTGCGCGAAATTCTATATCTTTAAATTTTGACATTCTTCTCACCTTTCGTGTTTATGTTAGATTTAATAAAGTAATAACAAACTATTTTCAGCACTTTTGTATTCTTTATTTTTATTTAATTGATAATCTGCAGAATCAGTTTGTCGCACTGACAAAAAATTATATATATAATATATATTATATAGCATATTATGAACCTACATAAATTATACTTAGAGTCTATAGGTAATATAGATTTTACATTTAAAGTAGGGATAATTAGTTTATAATGGAATCTGCAATCCAATTAGCAATGAAGTCAATTTTATGTATTTGTCAGATAGAAAGGAATTTTTAATGAAATTCACTACAAGGCCAGAAATCTCTGGTACTTTTGGAATGGCAAGCTCCACGCATTGGATAGCAAGTTCAGTTGGTTTTGGGGTTCTGGAGAAAGGTGGTAATGCTTTTGATGCAGCTGTTGCAATGGGTTTTACTTTACAAATCGTTGAACCACACTTGAATGGGCCGGCTGGCGAATTTCCAGCCATATTTTATTCGGCAGATAGTCAGAAAACGCAAGTTCTTTGTGCTCAGGGTACTGCTCCTGCTGCCGCATCTATTTCTCATTATAAATCTGAGGGCTTAACTATTGTTCCTGGCTCAGGACTTTTAGCAACAGTTATTCCCGGTGCTTTTGATGGTTGGATGACGATGTTACGAGATCATGGTACCTTAAAACTAAGAGAAGTTTTAGAGCCTGCTATTCACTATGCTCGATACGGACATCCCCTGTTACCAAGAGTATCAGATACAATAGCAGGGTTATCTGAATTCTTTAAGAGTGAGTGGCCTACATCTGCAGAAATCTGGATGCCAAATGGATCAATACCCAAAGGTGGTAATCTTTTTAAAAATGAAACTCTTTCCAATACCTACGCTAGAATACTTTCTGAGGCAGAAACAGCATCTGACCGAGTTGAACAGATAGAAATTGCAAGAAAGACATGGTCCAAAGGGTTTGTTTCTGAATATATTGACGAATTTGTAAGAGAAACAGAAGTTATGGATTCTTCTGGTTATAAGCACCGGGGAGTTTTGACAGGTGCCGATATGGGTGGTTGGGAGGCGACTTATGAACAGCCTTTAACATATGACTATTATGATTGGACTGTAGAAAAGACTGGTCCGTGGGGTCAGGGCCCTGTCATGCTCCAATGCCTGTCATTATTAAAAAACGTAGACTTGAAGTCATTAGATCCAAATGGTTCTGAATTTATACATTTAGTTATTGAAGCTATGAAGTTATCTTTTGCTGATAGGGAAACCTATTACGGGGATCCAAACTTTGTTAATGTTCCAATTAGCAAACTACTTTCTGACAAATACTCTTCAAGGCGAGTGGGCTTACTATCTCAAGATGCTTCCTTAGAACAGCGCCCAACTCATATAGAGGGCTATGAAGATCTAGTTGTCAAAATGATTGAACGTGCGTCCTTGCATTCAAATACTAGTGGTTCTCCTGATGCAGGAGAACCAACAATGGCTCACCTTTCGGAGAAACGGGGTGATACAGTACACATTGATACAATTGATAGGTGGGGAAATATGGTATCAGTAACTCCTTCGGGAGGGTGGCTGCAGTCCAGTCCTATAATTCCAAAGCTAGGGTTTGCTTTGAACTCTAGGGCCCAAATGTTTTGGCTGGATGCGGGGTTAAATCAAAGTTTAGTTCCAGGTTGCAGACCCAGGACTACTTTGTCTCCTAGTCTGGCAAGACATAAAGATGGTTGCTCTATGGTGTTTGGAACTCCCGGAGGAGATCAACAAGACCAATGGCAATTAATTATGTTTTTAAGACATGTACATCATGGGCTAAATTTGCAGGAGGCTATTGACGCCCCTTTGTTCCATACCCAACATATGAACTCTTCATTTTTTCCAAGAACGGCTTTTAAAGGTGAGATGATGGCTGAGAAATCTTTTGGACAAGAGACACTGAGAGAACTTAGAAAACGAGGACATAAAGTTAATGAGGCAGAGGAATGGACAGTCGGTCGCTTAACTGCTGCTAGTAGGTCTGCAGACGGCTTACTAAAAGCAGCAGCCACACCAAGATTGATGCAAGCTTATGCTGTAGGGAGATAATCATGACATACTCGATTGTTGCAAAAGATAAGAAAACTGGAGCTGTAGGAATAGCAGTAGCGAGTCGTTTTTTTGCGTGTGGAGCAATGGTGCCGTTTGTTGCAAGGGACGTCGCAATAGCAAGTCAAGCATTTTGTAACCCTCAATGGGGGCTGGAGGGACGAGAAAGGTTAACCCTTGGACAGAGCTCTAAAGAAATTCTAAACGACTTCATTAGTAGAGATAAGGGACAGTCAATTAGGCAGGCCCACATGATAGATAAAAACGGAGAAATCTACTCGCATACTGGGGCAGATTGTGTGGATTGGGCAGGACATTGTAGTTCGAATTTAGTTTCAGTAGCTGGCAATATGTTAACTGGAGAATCTGTGATTAAAGACACCTTAACTGCGTATCAAGATTGTATAAATGAAGATTTTCTAGAAAGACTTATTATAAGTATGGAAGCAGGTGAACGAGCTGGAGGTGATAAAAGAGGTAGGCAAGCTGCAGGGATTATCATACATATGGGCCAAGACTACCCTTGGATCGATCTACGAGTAGATGACCATAGTGACCCGTTGAGTGAGTTGCGTCGTTTAATAGATGTTAGTCAGGAGAAGTTTGCACATTTTTCAAAAGGAATGGCTACTAGAGAAAATTTTTCTGGCGCTTCTGATCGCAGACCGATTGATATAGCTATAAAAGAGTCTTTAGAAAAGCGTGTTTTAAGTGGAAAGGCCTCACAGTCTTTGGCAATTCCCGAGGAGTAGTTAGTAAAAATTTAGAAAACAATAGTCATAGATAAATAATATACACTTTTACTAGTTATGGCTTTAAGCCATCCCAAAAAGATTTTACTTTCGAAAAGAATTTAGAAAGATGTGGGTTATTCTCTTCTCCCAGGGTTTCAAATTCTGTTAGTAGCTCTTTTTGTTTTGCAGTTAGATTTATTGGAGTTTCAACAGATATTTCCAAATGCATATCCCCCACACTACCCCCTCTTAGGGTAGGCATACCTTTTCCTCTTAGCCTCATTTGTGTTCCTGACTGACTTCCAGCAGGAACTTTTACTCGACTACGGCCCCCGTCAATAGTTGGAACTTCAGTCTCACCACCGAGTGCAGCTGTTATCATAGAAACAGGGATTTCACATAATAGATGAGCACCCTCTCTTTGAAATAAGAGATGTTCTTGAACTTCAATAAAAATATACAGGTCACCGGTGGCACCACCGCGTGGTCCAGCCTCTCCCTTATTTGCTAGACGTATCCGTTGGCCACTTTCCACTCCAGAAGGAATGGTAACGCTAAGAGAGCTTTCCTTCTCTTGAAGGCCAGTACCTCTACATTGTCGACAAGGGTTTTTTATTATTTGCCCCATACCTGAACAAGTAGGGCATCCGCGTTCAACGGTAAAAAAACCTTGTTGCGCACGCACTTTTCCTCTTCCTGCACACGTATTACATGTTTCAGGATCGGATCCAGAGTCAGCGCCTTTACCACTACAGGGCTCACAAGCAACAGAAGTAGATATTTTAATCTCTTTACTAACGCCTGAAAAAGCCTCCTCTAAGGGAATTGTCATATTGTATCTAAGATCAGATCCTTTAGAAGCCCGGTTTCCGCCACTTTGTTGGCCACCGCCCATAAAGTCGCCAAATAAGTCTTCAAAGACATCAGAAAAAGAGTTAGAAAAATCCCCTTGCCCTGGCTGTCTGCCACCCTCAAATGCGGCGTGACCAAATCTATCATAAGCCGCTTTTTTGTCTGGGTTTTTTAAAATTTCATAAGCTTCGTTAGCTTCTTTAAACTGTGCTTCAGCATTAGGGTTGTCTGAGTTTCTATCTGGGTGTAGCTCTCTTGCCTTTGTACGATACGCTTTTTTTAGTTCGTCAGCCGAAGCAGTTTTTGAAGCCCCAAGGACATCATAAAAATCACGTTTTGACATTATTCGCCTAGCCTTTTCTTAAGTAGTAAGCCGGCACTTTTGTTTTTACCGGCTTTTCCATGTCCTTTAAACACAATATAATTTTTTATTAGTGTTTATCGTTATCTAGATCCTCAAAGTCTGCATCAACAATATCTTGATCAACCCCTTGTGGTTCATCACTATAGTCTTCTGAAGGACCTTCAGCGCTAGCTGCTTCTTGTTGAGATTTATAAATGGCCTCACCAAGTTTCATTGCAGCATCAGTTAGATTTTGTGTTCCACTACTTATTTTATCTGCATCTTCAGTTTCGAGAGTTTCCTCAAGCGCTTTCATTGCTAATTCGATAGCTTCAACGGTAGAACCGTCTACCTTATCACCATGCTCTTCAAGAGATTTTTTTGTTCCATGTATTAAACTTTCAGCTTGGTTTTTGGCTTCTACTAACGCACGGCGCTCTGAATCTGCTTCAGCATTTGCCTCAGCATCTTTAACCATTTGTTCAATTTCGTCCTCTGAAAGACCACCAGAAGCTTGGATAGTTATAGCTTGTTCTTTTCCTGTTCCTTTGTCTTTAGCCCCAACAGAAACGATACCGTTGGCGTCTATATCAAATGTAACCTCTATTTGAGGGAGCCCTCTAGGTGACGGTGGGATTTCCTCCAAATTAAACTGACCAAGAATTTTATTATCATTCGCCATTTCTCGTTCACCCTGAAAGACACGAATTGTTACGGCACTTTGATTATCTTCTGCGGTGGAGAACACTTGGCTCTTCTTTGTTGGGATAGTAGTGTTTCTATCAATTAAACGTGTGAATACACCACCAAGAGTTTCAATTCCCAATGAGAGTGGAGTGACATCTAGTAAAACAACATCTTTCACGTCCCCTTGTAAAACGCCTGCCTGAACAGCTGCCCCCATTGCAACCACTTCATCAGGATTAACACCTTTGTTGGGCTCTCGTCCAAAAAACTTTGATACCTCTTCTATAACCTTTGGCATTCGCGTCATACCACCTACTAATACTACTTCATCAATATTTGAAGTTGAGAGGCCAGCATCTTTAATGGCTGCCTGGCAGGGTTTTATTGAAGCTTTTATTAAGTCATTAACCAAAGACTCTAATTTAGAGCGAGTTAATTTCATGACCAAATGAAGAGGTTGTCCTCCATTTGGGTCCATTGAAATAAAGGGTTGATTAATTTCTGTTTGTTGAGAAGAAGAAAGCTCTATCTTAGCTTTTTCAGCTGCTTCTTTTAAGCGCTGTAAGGCTACTTTATCTTTTGTAAGATCAACACCGGTTTCTTTCTTAAACTCGTCCGAAAGGTAGTTTACAATTCTCATATCAAAGTCTTCACCACCAAGGAATGTATTCCCGTTTGTGGACTTTACCTCAAACAAGCCATCATCAATTTCTAAAATCGTAATATCAAAAGTTCCACCACCAAGGTCATAAACTGCTATAGTTTTAGTTTCTTTCTTATCTAACCCATATGCTAAAGCTGCTGCAGTCGGTTCATTAATAATTCGCAAAACTTCTAGCCCAGCTATTTTTCCTGCATCTTTAGTTGCTTGACGTTGTGCATCATTAAAATAAGCAGGAACTGTTATAACAGCTTGAGTAACTTCTTCTCCAAGATAGCTTTCGACTGTTTCCTTCATTTTTTGTAAAATAAATGCTGAAATTTGAGCAGGAGAATAATTTTGAGACCCTGCCTTTACCCAAGCGTCACCATTTCCACCATCAACGATGTCAAACGGCATATTCTTTTTTTCTTTTGCAAGGTCTTTATCGTCAAAACTACGACCTATAAGGCGTTTTACAGCAAAAACAGTATTTGTTGGGTTGGTAACTGCTTGCCTTTTTGCCGCTTGACCAACCAGCCGTTCATCATCTTTAAAACCAACTATTGATGGAGTGGTTCTGGCCCCCTCACTATTTTCAATTACCCGGGGTTTTGAGCCGTCCATTATGGCTACGCATGAGTTTGTTGTACCCAGATCAATGCCAATGACTTTTGCCATAATTATAGTCCTTTCTAAATTTCTACTATTCTTCCTAACAGACCGTAGAGGTCTTAGGAGTTATTAAAAAACGTTATGAAGGTTTTTACTTCAGTTCGAAAAATATATAGGGATGGCTAAGGCTTGCTACAAGGTTTCAGCAAAAGAGAATTTAAATAATATGGATAAAAAGCACTTTTTTATAAAAAAATCGGTACAACTACTCGTAAATTCTAAGAGAAAAGTATAAAAAGCTGTATTGCTTTTTAAAAGTTATAATAGTTTTTCACAGAAAGTGCTTACTGTATGGATCAACAAAAAATGATTAATATCTTTCGGTTATTGTGTCTTGAAGCTGGAGAAATAATAATGAAGATCTATGAGTCTAATCACTATGGTATAGATTTAAAGTCAGATAATAGCCCAGTTACTTTGGCAGATCGTGCTGCTGATGAGCATATTTCGAATGGTATTAGAACCGAGTTTGGTGATATTCAGTTAGTTACTGAAGAACAAACGCTAACTCATGGCAAAGCATCTGATAGTTTTATCATTGTAGATCCGCTTGATGGAACGAAGGAATTTATCAACCGAAATGGAGATTTTACGATAAATATTGCGTATGTTGAAAATGGGGTTCCAGTTTTAGGAGTAGTATATGCACCTGCAAAGAAAAGACTTTTCTATACTAATATAAAAGGAGGTTCGGTCGAAGAGGAGGCACCATACAACTTTTTAGAGCCTGGAAAAGTAAGGCAGTTAGAGTTAAGAGTTCCTGATAATAATCAATTGATTATGGTTGCCTCTAAGTCACACCGAAATAATGAGACAAATAGCTATATATCTAAATATAAAGTTTCTAGACTTAAGGCAGCAGGTTCTTCATTAAAATTTTGTTTACTAGCAGCAGGTGAGGCTGATATTTATCCTAGGCTTGGACGAACAATGGAATGGGATACTGCAGCTGGCCATGCAGTTTTAAGGAATGCTGGTGGTTGTGTGGTTAATTTTGAAGATCACCGACCGTTAACTTATGGTAAAACTTCTTATGAAAACCCATTTTTTATTGCATATATTCCTGGTGTTAAACTGAAGGGACCTAAATGAATACTGTAATAATTATTCCTGCGCGATACGCTTCAACTAGATACCCGGGAAAGCCTTTAGCAATGCTTAAAGGGGCATTTGGAAAAAATATGACTTTGATTGAAAGATCTTGGAGGGCCGCAAAAGAGGTTAAGGGAGCTCAAAGAGTTGTTGTCGCGACTGACGATGAACGAATAAAAGACGAGGCGGAAAGGTTTGGAGCGGAAGTAATAATAACATCTGAGCAGTGTAAAAATGGAACAGAGAGGTGTGCTGAAGCGGCAGATAAATTAGGAAATGAGTATGATATAGTTGTGAACTTTCAGGGTGATGCACCTTTAACTCCACCCTGGTTTGTTGATGACTTAATTAATGCATTGAAAGAAAAACCCAGTTTTCACGTTGCGACACCGGTTTTAAGGTGTGATGTTGCGATGGTTAATGATCTTTTAGAGGATCGAAGAAATTCTATGGTTGGTGGAACCACAGCAGTATTTAGCAAGGATTTTTCAGCTCTATATTTCTCTAAAGAAGTAATTCCATTTATGTCTGAGCAACGATTAAAATCTAATGAGGGATTTGTTTATCATCATGTAGGTGTGTATGCCTACCGAACAAAGATATTAAGCAGATATGTGAGTTGGGGAAGTAGTAATTTAGAGATATCAGAAGGTTTGGAGCAGTTAAGGTTTATAGAAAATAATAAAAAGATTTTGTGCGTTGAGGTGAACGCTAAAGGTCGCAAGTTTTGGGAATTAAATAATCCTGAAGATATAGGTAAAATAGAGAACTTTATGTTAGAAATGGGTTTAAGTTAAATCTTTATTTTTTATAGCACTACGAGATTTTAAATTTATCACCAAGATAAACACGCCTTACATTTTCATCATTCACAACCTCGTCTGCTGTTCCACTCATCATTACTTGACCGTCATTCAAGATATAGGCCCTGTCGATAAGTTTTAACGTGTCACTAACATTGTGATCAGTAATCAAAACACCAATCCCACGGTTTTTAAGGGAGCTAACCAGATTTCGAATTTCTTCTACTGCTATTGGATCTACTCCAGCGAAGGGTTCATCTAGTAACAGATACTTTGGATTAGTCGCTAAGCACCTAGCTATTTCAGTTCGACGACGCTCTCCTCCAGACAATGAAAGGGCTGCAGCTCGCCGTAAATGGCCAATAGAAAACTCACTTAGAAGTTCTTCAAGTTTATCTAGACGCGTTCGTCTATCTTTAACTGTAATTTCTAAAACAGCTAAGATATTATCTTCAACTGTTAAACCTCTAAATATAGACATTTCTTGAGGAAGGTACCCGATCCCCAGTCTAGCACGCCTATACATTGGTAGATTTGTAACATCTCTTCCGTCGATTACCACTGAGCCCATATCAGAGTTTACAAGTCCGGCAATTGAATAAAAACAAGTTGTTTTTCCGGATCCGTTTGGCCCCAAAAGTGCTATAGCTTCCCCTTTATATAACTTTAGGTTTATGTTTCTAATAATTGGTTTCTTCTTATAGCTTTTACTTAACCCAGTAACCTGGAGGCCAGAGTAACCACTTTTTAACTCAAGCTTAGGAGTTTTACTCATCTTTACCCTCTGAGACTATAACAGTTCTTACATTGCCTTCCATTTTACGAGACCCTGAAATCAAATTAATAGTCAATTTATCTCCTGAGGTCGCACTTACACCTTCGGTAACAAATACATTCCCAGTCATTATAATTTTTTCGGATTTCACATCATATACCATTTTTTTGGATTCCGCGCTTTGTTCGTCAGATACAAAGGTAACGTTAATCTTTGCGGTTAAGCGTTTCATAACACTAGTCATACGCTTGTTTTCCATTTCGTACTCAACCAACAGCTCCTCTGAGCTCAGAATTAGGTTTCCCTGCGTTGCTACGACGTCACCAATGAAAGTAGCTTTACCGATACTTTGCTCAATGTTTAATTGGCTTGACGTTATTGTTAGAGGTAATGAGCTATCAAATTTAAAGCCTATGTCTGGCTTTGTTACTGATTCCCCTGCGGACATAGAACCAAATAACCCACTTATAATTACCGCTATTACTAAAGTTTTAAAAAAATTCATTTTAAAGCCTAACCTGGTATCTTAGTTTTCAGTGTAACGCCTTTTTTGAAAATTAGAAGATGTTGATTGTTTTTTTCTATTATCAACATATTTCCAGCTTTTAATGTTCCAAGTGGGCTTTCAGCCATTATAGGGGTTGGAGACTCAAGTAAGGTTTTCTTTATATGTGTTGATAGATTATCAGTAAATATCTTATAACCCTCTGGCATATGAACAATAACATCTTTTTTTAAGTCAACAGTTGATGTTTTGTCATTGTATGAACCCTTTTTTGAGTAAACTTCATATATACTTCCATTAGGTGTAGTTATTTTTGCAACTACATCTTTAGCATAAACTTTTTTTGAGTTTAATATTCCGGGAGCAATAGTGCGAGATGAAAACTCTAGTATGGACCCATCATCTGTTAACCCAGAATAGATTGGAGATGTGATTTTTTGGTTCGCTATGTCTCGATCTGTGCCAATATCTGATATTGAAACTATTTGAGATGAGTCTGAAAATTTAACGAGTAGGAATAGGGTTGAAAGGATTAACAGTGCAGAGATAGGAAGAAAAATTTTTGCAAAAAAAACAAAGTATGAGTACTTATTATCAAATGCTATCATTTCTGTTTTATACCCGCCCGTAGGCAATCATGAATATGTATAATCCCTATAGGTTTATTTTCTTCAACGACAAATAGACATGTAATTTTCCTAGAATTCATAATTTCCAGAGCTTCGACTAGTAAAGATTTTGACTCAATTACCTGAGGATTAATTGTCATTACTTCTTTTGCATTCATGTCAAGAAGGGTGTCCATGTTGCGACGTAAGTCCCCATCAGTAATAATTCCTAGAAGATTATCTTGTTTATCTAACACTCCAACTATACCAAACCCTTTTTTACTCATATTAATCAGAACTTTATCCATTGGGGTATTTAAGTCTGTTAAGGGTAATAAATCATTTGTATGCATTATATCTTTAACTCTTGAAAGTTGTGCCCCTAGATTGCCTCCAGGGTGAAACTCTCTAAAATTGCTAGGCGTAAAGCTACGATGCTCCATTAGAGCAATGGATAAGGCGTCCCCTAGCGCCAGTGTCATAGTTGTTGATGTGGTGGGGACGATACCGGATTCACATGCTTCTTTCGCTTCAGGTAAAACAATTGAGACATCAGTTTTTTGTAAAAGTGTACTATTTTTATTTTGAGCGATTCCGATCATGGGAATTTCGAATTTTTTTGAGTAAGCAACTAGATTGGCTAACTCAGGTGTCTCTCCCGAGTTAGATAATATTATTATAATATCACCCTTCACAATCATTCCAAGATCACCATGACTGGCTTCTGCTGGGTGTACAAAATGAGCTGGTGTCCCAGTTGATGCCAGAGTTGACGCTATTTTTCGTGCTATATGTCCAGATTTTCCCATCCCACTTACAATAACACGTCCGGTAGCTGTTAAAATTAGTTCAACTGCATTTGAAAAGGTTTGGTCTAAAGAGCTTGATAAAGCCGACAGAGCAAGCATTTCTGTATTGATCACACGTTGGCCTATTTCTACAAGTTTAATATTTTTCACTTTAATGGTCACTTTATATTAATGGGAGAATAAATCTGTGTCTGGCCATCCAGCCAGGTCTAACTGAGCTCTAGTGGGTAGAAACTCGAAGCATTTTTCTGCGAACTCGACCCGAGATTCTCGCTCTAATATTATGTCTAACTTAGTTTTTAATGAGTGTAAGTATAATACGTCTGATGCTGCATATTCAATTTGAGAATTTGTTAGTTTTTTTGCTCCCCAATCGCTAGATTGCTGATGTTTAGAAATGTCAATTTCTAAGAACTCTTGTATTAGATTTTTTAAACCGTGTTTGTCTGTGTAAGTTCGTACGAGCTTAGATGCTATTTTAGTACAGTAAACTGGGCTAGTTAAAACACCAAAGGTTTGCAATAGTACTGCAATATCAAAGCGTCCAAAATGAAATAACTTTAGTATGGTGGTATCACAAAGAAGTTTGCATAGGTTTGGAGCAGGTTTTTGTATTGACTCAATTTGAACTAAATGTGTATTTCCATCACCGTTAGATAGTTGAACCAAGCAAAGACGATCTCTTTTTATATTAAGGCCCATCGTTTCACAATCTATTGCAATGATAGAGCCTAAACTTAAGCCTTCTGGTATATCATTTTTGTAGAGATGGTTTGTCACAGCGTGCCTTTTTTTAGCTTGCATACCAAATACGGGATTTTTTACCACTTTTCAACTATGACATCGATTAACTGAGTATTGCTATATATTCTAAAATATATCACCTTACTTTATATAGGTGTAGCTGGGTTATTATAAACTTTTAAGACTATTTAAAAAAGCGTAGCAAAAAATAATAAAATACGAGTAATACAAGTATTATAAAATATTTTCTATACGGAACAATGCTTCTTCTATGTTTTCTATGCTATTTGCATAAGAAAACCTTATAAATCCTTCTCCTGAATTTCCGAAACTTGTTCCTGCTATAGCGGCCACACCTGCTTCATTTAAAAAGCGGTCTTGCGCATTGCGCGAGGTTAACCCTGTTTCTTCAATATTTGGAAAAGCATAAAATGCTCCAGCAGAATTAGCACACCTAAACCCTGGTATCTTGTTAAGTTTAGAAACAATTATTTTGCGTCTGTCATCAAATGCTAAAAACATTTTATTTATATCATCTCGAGGACCAGTCAAAGCGGCAAGTCCAGCATGTTGCGCAGATGCATTTACGCATGAGTGATCATTAATACAAAGCCTTGTTGCATGATCAACTAATTGATCTGGCCAGACAGCGTACCCCAATCTCCAACCCGTCATAGCGTATGTTTTCGACCAACCATCAAGCATTATTAGTCTATCTCTAATTTCTGGGTATTGTAGAAGGCTTGTGTGTTTTCGACCATCATAGAGCATCTCACTATATATTTCATCAGAAAGTATTGCTACATTTGGGTGCTCTAAGAGGCCAGAAACTAATTTATCAATTTCTGACTTTGGAGTTACCCCTCCTGTAGGGTTGGCAGGACTATTTATTATTATTAGTCTGGTTTTTGGTGTTATTTGGGACAGAACTGTTTCTGCTTGAAAAGCAAAGTCTTTTTCTTCCTCAAGAGCAATTGGGATAGGGGTAGCTCCACTATACCTTATTAAAGATTCATAAATTGGAAAACCAGGGTTTGGATATAAAATTTCTGCCCCTGGCGCACCAAACATAAGTATTGTAAAAAACATAGTTGGCTTGCCACCAGGTACTATTACAATATTTTTGGAGGCAACTCTAACATTGTGTCGCCTAGCTAAATCATCACAAACAGCTTCCCTTAAAACTGGCAAGCCATTTGCTGGCGTGTAACCATGATGACCATCTTTAAGAGACTTTATGCCAGCTTCGACAATATGTTCAGGGGTCGAAAAGTCTGGTTGGCCAATGCCAAGGTTTATTATACTTTTACCTTGAGATACTAACTCCTGAGCCCGAGCTAAGACCTCAAAGGCAGATTCTGTCCCTAAACGTTCAAGTGAGGGGTTAGTTTTTAACATAGAGATCTCCAATTATTACAAAATAATAGTCGTGATTTATTTTACCTTGACACTTAGCGTAGAAATTAAAAAGCGTCTATTTATTTTGCTTTGAAAATATAAGTAAGTAACTTGTTTTAAGAAAAAAAGGCTAGTTATAGATTGTTGACGAGTTTAAGTTAAACAATGACGCATTTTGTACCCTTTTAAGTATTGCATAGAGGCAATTAGACAACCTATAGTTTTATTTCAAAATTAACCCATTAAAATAGTCAGAAGGCCACCTGGAAGTTACCTAAAATGCAGAAGTACTCAATTTTTTCTTTGGCCAAAAACGCAATGTCAGGTCATACAAAGTGGCAAAAGGCCTGGAGAAACCCTACTTTAAAAGATGAATACGATGTTATTATCATTGGGGCTGGTGGACACGGTTTAGCAACAGCATATTACTTAGCTAAAGAATTTGGAGTTACAAATGTTGCTGTTCTTGATCGAGGATGGCTTGGTGGAGGAAATGTAGCACGTAACACTGTTACGGTACGCTCCAATTATATTCGAGATCAATCTATACCGTTTTATGTAAAGTCTGTTGAGCTATACGAAGGTTTAACAAAAGATTTAAACTTTAATATGATGCACTCTAAGCGAACTATGATAGATGTAGTTCTTAATTATCCAAAAATGAGAGAATTACGTCGACGCCAGTTGGCGATGGATATCTACGGATCTACATATGAGAAAATTACAACTGAGAAGGTTCGAAAGCTAATTCCTCCATTAACGGGCGGAGGGTCAAATGCGCGATTACCAATTATTGGTGGTATGGTCCATACTGATGCGGGAGTAAATCGACATGATGCAGTTGCCTGGGGTTATGCCAGAGCGGCGGATTCTATGGGAGTTGAAATGCATGAACAAACGGGTGTTCTGTCACTGATAAAAGGACAGGATGGGACGATTTCTGGAGTTGAGACAGTAAAGGGTATAGTAAAGGCAAAGAAAGTTGTTGTGGCTGTTTCTGGCCATACAACTACTCTTACAGAAACTGTTGGGTTACGGCTACCTTTACGAACAATGAATTTGACAGCTTTTGTTTCAGAGCCTGTTAAGCCTTTAGTAGACGTTATTGTTAATTGCTCTGATTTGGGCTTTTACTTTAGCCAGTCGGACAAAGGAGAGCTGGTAATTGGTGGAGGCCCAGACTCAGGGCAAAGCTTTAGGAGAGATATAAAACAGCACGTCTTTGAGGATACGGTTGGAGCAATGCTGGAGTTATTTCCTTCGTTTAAGAAATTAAAGCTATTGAGGCAATGGGGTGGTCATTTAGATATTACACCAGATGCGTCACCGATTATGGATGAAACAGACATAGCAGGTTTGTTTGTAACAGCAGGTTGGTGGGGAGGATATAAAGCTATTCCTGCAGGAGGCTTAACAATGGCACATCATGTTGCAAAAAACGAACCTCATAACCTTATGGCACCTTTCAGCGTAAAACGTTTTAAGAATCTGGCCTACATTATGGAAACAGGGACTACGACAGCTCGATGAGTGAAAGAAAAAAATGTTATTAATTAATTGCCCTTTTTGTGGTGAACGCAACGAGACAGAGTTCGTTTATGGTGGCCCTGTTGGATCCAATAGGCCGGAACCTAGCGATGTAACAGATACTGAATGGGTGGATCATTTAACAATGGTCCCCAACCCTATTGGCCCTGTTGAAGAGAAATGGTTTCATGCAAGAGGATGTGGAGAATGGTTTACTATATGGCGTAATACCATGACGCATGAGATTGTGGAGCAACCTAATGATCAAAAATAAACGTTTAAAGTTTGGCGGTAGGATTAATAGAGAACAAGAAGTAAGTTTTTCTTTTAATGGGAAAAAATACAAGGGTTTTCACGGAGACACACTGGCATCAGCGCTTTTAGCTAATGGGGTAATGGTTACTGCGAGAAGTTTTAAATATCATCGTCCCAGAGGAATTGTTGGATCTGGCATCGAGGAGCCCGCTTCTTTGGTTGAACTTTTAGGTGATGATGAATCAGGTAATAATTTGATAACATCAGTTATTATTAAAGAGGGTTTAAAGGCAAGATCTGTGAATTGCTGGCCCTCGGCAGAATTTGATTTTGGTGCATTAATTCAAGTTTTTTCTCGTTTTATACCAGCAGGTTTTTACTATAAAACATTTAAGTGGCCAACCTGGCATTTATTTGAGCCTTTTATAAGAAAGGCAGCTGGTTTGGCTCGGGCGCCAGTGGCGCCACCAAAAAAAGGTCACTTTGAATCCCGGAATGCCCATGCAGATATTTTAATAGTAGGTGCTGGTCCTAGTGGTTTGATGGCGGCTTTGGTGGCAGGACGGGCTGGAGCAAGAGTAATTATTGCAGATCAAAATTATGAGCCTGGTGGTAGTTTACTAGATCAAAATTTAGAAATTAATGGGCAGACTGGATTAGATTGGGTGCAAGATGTTGTATCCGAATTAAGTAGTATGGAAAATGTGTCTCAGTTACAAAATAGCACTGTTTGGGCGTATCGAGAGCATAATTTACTTATCATTAATCAGCGAGTTACAAAAGAAGTATCAATCATTGAACGAAGCTGGAGAGTTAGAGCTAATCAAGTTTTAATAGCTACAGGTGCTATCGAAAGATCATTAGTGTTTCCTAATAATGATCGACCTGGCGTGATGATGGCATCAGCAATTCAGGCTTATATAAATCGCTATGCTGTTTTGCCAGGAGAAAAAGTTGTTTTATTCACTAATAATGACAGTGCATATTCGGTGGCGGTAGACATTTTGAACGCTGGTGGACACGTAGTTGCAGTAGTGGATTCTCGCAAAAATATTCCAGAATATGCAACTAAGAAGGTTCCTAATGTCACTGTTTTTTCTGACAGTGTAGTTGCAAAAGTAAACGGGTATAAAAGAGTCAAGTCTGTTCAAATAATGTCCATAAGTACAAAAAAAATAGTAACTATGTCCTGTGATCTTGTTGGTCATTCTGGGGGTTGGAATCCTACGGTTCATTTACATTCACAATCTCGAGGGAGTTTGAAATATGTTTTAAATCTTGCCACTTTTGTTCCAGACAAAGCTATTCAAAAGTCTTTTTGTGTTGGGGCTGCTTCAGGAAAACTTACCCTGGATGAAGCTTTGTCTAGCGGTTTAGAGGTTGGTAAGCAGGCCTTAAAAGAAATCGGTTTGAAAGAAAGTTATACAGAAATTCCTAACGCTACACTTGAAAAATATTCAATCGAACCACTATGGCAAGTTGAGGCATCTAAAAAATTTGGAAAGTCTTTTTTAGATATTCAAAACGATGTTACTTCCGATGATGTCGATCTCGCTATTCTTGAAGGTTACTCCAACGTAGAACATGTTAAGCGTTATACCACAGGTGGAATGGGGATAGATCAAGGAAAAACTGGAAATATAAATATTATAGGAAAAATTGCTTTAAGTCAGGGACTTAATTTAGAAGAAGTTGGAACAACTACATTTAGATCACCGTTCAGCCCAGTTTCTTTTGGCTCAATAGGTGGGCTTCGAGAAGGTTCAGTAGTCCTACCCTACAGGCACACACCAATTACAAAATGGAACTTAGATAAGGGTGCATTTATGTACGAGGCCGGTGCAAGGTGGAGAAGGCCTGGTTATTTTCCTATGATGGATGAAGGCTTCCAGGATGCTGTAAATCGAGAGTGCTTAGCTGTAAGAACATCAGTTGGTGTTTATGATGGCTCTCCATTAGGAAAATTCGAACTCCAGGGAAAGGATGTGAGCCAGTTTTTGGACCTTATATATACTAATGTAATGTCTTCCCTTAAACCAGGTAATGGACGTTATGGGTTTATGTTGACCGATGACGGTCTAATATTTGATGATGGTGTGGTATTTCGGTTAAGTGAGGACCGATGGTTGCTTTCTACTTCATCAGGGCACTCCGATGCAGTAAATCAGCATATGAAAAAAGTATTAAAGTTTGATCAACCTAATTGGGATGTAAAAATTACGGGGATTACAAGTCAGTGGAGCAATGCAACTATTTGTGGCCCAAATGCTAGAAAAGTTTTAGAGAAATTAGGTACAAATATAGATATCTCTAAGGAATCATTTCCATTTATGTCCTTTCGAGAGGGAACGGTTGGTGGCATTGCAGCACGAATTATTAGAGTTAGTTTTACGGGTGAACTTTCATTTGAAATCAACGTTGCAACCCGAGACTTACTCAAACTTTGGAACAGCGTCTTAGATGCTGGAATAGAATTTAATATTCTACCAGTTGGATCTGAAGCAAGTCATGTGTTGCGAGTAGAAAAAGGATTTTTATCACTTGGACATGAAGTGGATGGTACCGTCGATGCATTTGATCTTGGTATGGGTTGGGTAATGTCAAAGAAGAAAAAAGATTTTATTGGTAAGAGATCAGTAGAGCTGAGGCGTAGTCTGGGGGAGTCTAGGCGTGAGTTAGTTGGTCTATTACCCGAAAATCCTAATGACGCCATCCCTGAGGGAGCTCCATTAACGCCTAAAGGAGAAAAGAGAGCTACTGAGGGTTTGACTACAGCATGTGTGTGGAGTGTATTAAATAATCGGTGGGTTGGGTTGGCTTTATTAGAAAATGGGCATTCACGCCATGGTGAAACAGCGTATATCCGATTGAAGGAACGGGCGATAAAAGCTAAGATCACCGCCCCAATTTTTCATGACCCCAGTGGGGAGCTTTTAAGGTCTTAATATGGTTTACGAGGTAAAAATAAATAGACAGAAAATATCAGCACTTTTTGACATCAAAGGAAATTTGTCGGATGTGAAAAAGTTATTGTCTCACTTTTTTCAGAAGATACCTGAGAAAGCGAATACATCCATTTCAAAAAGTTGTAAAACTTTGATGTATATTGGTCAAGATAATTGGATTTTACGGGGTCCAATCGAAGAGGAAGAAGAGCTTAACTCTTTGCTAAAGTCAGGGGCAACTCGTTCGAATATAAGTGTTGTACTGGTGTCTGATACGCTTACGTTTTTTTCGGTGACAGGGGTTGGAGCGAAAGATATAATGGCAATAGCTAGTCCATTAGATTTTTATGAAAAAAAATTTAGAGAGAACTCAGTAACTTTTAGTGAAGTTTTTGGGACAAAAGCATTAATTCAACGTATTGAAAATGGTTTTGAGTTTGGTGTTGATCAAAGTTATAGTGATATGGTCGAAGATTATTTGTATAAGTCTATTAAGCTTTAAGACTTTTTTGTTGTCACAAATTATTTTCAACATTTAATAAAAAAACTCAGATGTTGAAAGTTAGTATTTAACAAGATCTTTGACGTATTTTTATAATCAAATGGCGTATTTAATACCCTTTAGTAGAGAAAAGAGTTGCTAGATTTTTACTAATTTATTTTAAATAAAGGAGCGAATGAAATGGCGAATTACAAGAGAATTACTGTTAAACCGATTTCTGGTGCGATGGGGGCAGAAATTACTAATATTGACCTTACGTCTAGTATTGATTCAGAAACTTGGATGGAAATTCAGGATGCGTGGGCAAATTATTTAGTACTTATCTTTAGAGGTCAGGACCTAACAGACCAACAACAATTTGATTTTACTCAGAGGTTTGGTAAGCTTATCCCGCACCCATATGTGAAAGGTATACCAGAAATTCCTGAAATCTTTAAGATTATTAGGGAACCTGGAGAATCATATAGTTGGGATGGTTATTACCACTCTGATCTTATGTTCTTGAAGAAACCACCGCTTGGAGCAACTTTATATGCAAAAGAGTGCCCACCATATGGAGCAGATACTGCTTTTACAAATATGTATCTTGCCTATGAAACACTTTCAGAAGGTATGAAAGCCCTCTTAGATGGGCTTGAAGGAGAAAATGAATCCGGTAACCCAGAAAAATACAGTAATAAATATCAATCAATGGAAGAGTTAGGAAAAAAGGGTGCTATGGGCGCAGTACACCCAATGGTCCGCGTACATCCAGTAACTGGAAAAAAATCTCTATTCAGTTCACTTGCCTTCACTAAGAGAATTAAAGGAATGACAGATAAAGAGAGTGCACCTATATTAACCTACCTTTATGAGCACTCTATTCAAGCTCACTTAGGTTGTCGATTAGAGTGGGAAAAAGGGTCATTAGCACTCTGGGATAATCGTGTTTGTTTACATCACGCAGTCGCAGATTACTTTGGAGAAGTGGCCAAACATCGCCGCGTGATGCAAAGAGCGACAATTGAAGGGGAAGAACCCATATCAATAAAACGCTACAAAGCGATGCAAGCAAACTGATTTGATTACGATAATTTTGTAAATCAGGTTTACCCCTAGCTGATGGCTAGGGGTAATTTTTTTGGAATATTTGTAATAGACTTTCTTATTAGATTTGATTATTGAACACCTAGGAATTTCTCATATGCTGAGACCTTAAATAGCTAACTTTTAATTAACTTGATTTTTAAATTAGCTGTGATTAAAGTTAAATTATTATGTACATACATATTCATTTGAGGGTCATGCGGTAATGTCAAATACACTTCCAATTATTAAGTTTGAAAGTGTTGATAAGTTTTATGGAAATTTCCAGGCGTTAAAAGATATAACTATTTCTGTTAACGCTGGTGAGAGAATGGTTATTTGTGGGCCTTCTGGGTCAGGGAAATCTACATTAATAAGGTGTATAAATGGTTTAGAAAACCATAATGCAGGGAAGTTAACCGTAGATGGCATTGAAGTTTTTGAAGGCTCTAAAGACATAATTAGGCTTCGCCAGGAAATTGGTATGGTTTTCCAACAATTTAATTTATTCCCACATTTGACTGTTTTAGAAAATTTAACAATCGGTCCTATTAAAGTTCGAAAAATTCCGAAGTCTGAAGCAGAAATAATGGCTCGTAAATATCTTGAACGTGTACATATTCCGGAGCAGGCAGAGAAATACCCAGCAGAGTTATCCGGAGGACAGCAACAGCGTGTAGCCATTGCGCGATCTTTGTGTATGGAAAGCAAAATCTTATTATTTGATGAGCCAACATCTGCACTTGACCCTGAAATGATTAATGAAGTTTTAGATGTAATGGTAGAGTTAGCTGATACAGGAATGACCATGGTCTGCGTTACGCATGAAATGGGTTTTGCTAGAAAAGTGGCAGATACAATGGTATTCATGGATGAAGGAAAAATAATAGAGGTAGCACCCCCTGAAAAGTTTTTTTCTAATCCCGATAGTGATCGGTGCAGAGAATTTTTAGAACAAATACTGGAGCACTGATTGTTATGGAAGCCAGTGGATCAATGTCTATGAAAGGTTTGCCCGTAAGACGACCGCCAGCCATTAACCGGTTCTTTTCGTCCACGCCTGTTTCTATTGTTATTTATCTCTTAATTGTTGCCAGTATTCTTTATTCGTCATTTAGAGGAGCCCAATCCATGGGGTATAACTGGCAATGGTATCAAATTCCCAAATATATATATAGCTATACAGATGATGGCTTTCAGTTTGGAGAGCTGATGTTTGGGCTTTGGACTACAATAACGTTATCTTTTTCAGCTCTTATTCTTGCTATGCTTTTCGGTTTGTTAGTTGCACTTTTAAGATTATCTGGTTTAGTTATTGGAACAAAAGTTGCCATATGTTTTTTAGAATTTGTCCGAAATATTCCATTACTAGTATTAGTATACCTTTTTTATTATGTGTTAGGACCGGTTTTTAAATACGATCGTTATACCGCAAGTATTCTCTGCCTAGCTGTTTATCACTCAGCATTAATATCTGAAATCCTGAGGGCTGGGATAAATGCTGTAGCCCAAGGTCAATGGGAAGCAGCAAAATCAATTGGTATGAGTAAAGCACAGATGTACAGATATATTATATTACCTCAATCTATTCGCTTTATGCTACCACCAATGACAGGTGAAGTAGTTCATATGGTAAAAAGCTCAGCAATTGTTAGTGTTATTGCGGTCGCAGAGTTAACTACATTAGGTCAAAATATTATTTCTGATACCTATATGGCTTTTGAAATTTGGTTCACTATAGCAGTTATTTATATGGTTGTTATAATGATCCTATCGATCGGGGCGTCGCAAGTAGAAAGGCGATATACCGTTACAAACTGAGTGACCATTAAAACTGGTTGCTAGCAAAACTAAACAGAAAGGAAGTACAAAATGAATATCACAAGACGTTTACTGGGGGTGGTTTTAAGTGCCGCTTTAGCTAGTATAAGCTTTTCTCACGCAACCTTTGCAGGAACAGCACAATCGCTTGGAGCTGAAAGCGTAATCGAGACTATAAAAAAACGTGGCGTAATCAAAATCGGATTGGACCTCTTTGTACCTTGGTCAATGAGAAATAAAGATGGTGATTTAGTTGGTTTCGAGCCTGATGTAGGTAAAAAGTTAGCTGCTGATATGGGAGTGGAAGTAGAATTTATTCCAACAAAATGGGCGGGTATCATTCCAGCTTTAGTTGCTGGTAAGTTCGATGTTATCATAAGTGGGATGACAGTTACACCTTCACGAAACTTGACAGTTAACTTTTCAGAACCATATGCATTTTCGGGCTTAACAATCTTAGCTAATACAGCAATGACAAAAGGAATGGCTTTAGAAGATTATAACAGTGAAGATATTACTTTTTCATGTCGACGTGGTGCTACCCCATGTGTATTTATTCAAAACAAATTTCCAAAAGCGAAATTATTGATGTTTGATGAAGATGGTGCTTCAACTCAAGAAGTATTAAATGGTAATGCTCATGCAACTATGGCTACAGAGCCTGGGCCATCCCAAGATGCTCGTCGTAATCCTGAAACTTTAAATGTTCCATTCAACATAGCATTCGATGCTGGTGGAGAAGGTTTTGCTATGAGAAAATCAGATCCAGACGCGTTAGCTTATTTTAATAGTTGGATCAGAAGACATAATCATACTGGTTGGTTGAAAAACACTCATGATTACTGGTTCAGAGGTGACGCTTGGCACGATCAAGTTGAATAGTAGAGCCTAACTAGGAAATGATAGGGGGCTGTTTTAGCCCTCTATTTTTATGACTGGAAACCACGTGCAAAAAATACGTAAAAAATTACATTGGTTAGACTTTCTAATCTTGGGGTGCGTGATTGCTTTTTTTACTTACGTATTTGTACAGATGAGTGGTAATTTAAACTATCATTGGCGATGGGAAAAAATTCCAAACTATATTTTTAAGTATCATAATGGCCGTCAGGAGTGGTTTGCGAATCTATTACTTCAAGGCTTAATTATTACAGTGAGAGTAAGCATTTACGCTACTATTTTAGCATTAATTCTTGGAGTTGTTTTGGGAATTGCACGATGCTCCCGCAATCTTGTAATTAGGATGTTAGCAAGGACTTACCTGGAGTTTCTTCGAAATATCCCTCCATTAGTCGTTATTTTCATTTTTTACTTTTTTTTGGCAGAGCAAATTATACAAGCGATGAATATTGAGAGTTGGTCGTATAAAATAGCCAAAATGGAAAACAATCAAATATGGGAATTTTTTTGTGGAGATATGCGCCGGTTCCCTTCATTAATTTCCGGTGTAATAGTTTTAGCTCTTTTTGAGAGTGCTTTTGTTGGAGAAATTGTTAGAGCAGGGATACAATCTGTAGACCGAGGTCAGGGAGAAGCTGCTAGATCTGTTGGGATGAGTAGTTTTCAAGAGATGAGGTATATTATTTTACCGCAAGCAATGAAAAAAATTATGCCACCAATGGCCAATCAGTTTATTACCTTGATAAAAGATAGTTCAATAATATCCCTTATATCAGTACAGGAGTTGACGTATAAGACCGCTGAGCTGGTTTCATCTACACATATGATTTTTGAAGCTTGGTTAACGACAGCGGCATTTTATTTTGTAATATGCTTTGGACTTTCATTATTATTTACTAAGTTAGAGGGAAGTAAATAGTTATAGATTTAAAAAAATATTGAGGTTGTAAAATGTATTTAAAAAATTGTTGGTATGTAGCTGGTTGGAGTAAAGATTACGGCCGCACACTGATTGCAGAAAGATTTTTGGAAGAAGAGATCGTTATTTATCGTCGAAATGATGGTGTGCCTGTAGCATTAGAAAATTCTTGTCCACACAGAAAGTTGCCGCTTTCAGAAGGAAAACTAGAGGGCGATGAGGTAATTTGTGGTTATCATGGATTAACATTTAATTGCCTTGGGCAATGTGTGTCTGCGCCTACCCAACCTGATCGAATTCCGAGACGAGCAGTAGTTAAGTCCTACCCTGTGCAAGATCGCTATCGGCTCCTATGGATATGGATGGGAGATCCAGAATTAGCAAATCCTGATTTAATTTTTCCAATTGAAAATTTCGAGGACCCTTCGTGGGGGTACACAGATGGGGGTGTTTTAGATATAGAGTGCAATTATTTGTGGGTTTGTGATAATTTACTTGATCCGAGCCACGTCGCGTGGGTTCATGTAACTTCTTTTGCAGGGGCAGGTACAGATGATGAACCTCTTGAACTTGAGAAGACTGATAGAGGTGTTGTTGTGTCTCGTTGGATAAATGGGAATATGCCCTCACCATATTACGCTGGTTTAGTTAAGTTTACAGGAAAAAGTGATCGTTTGCAGCATTATGAGATGTGTGTTCCAGCAATAGCACTAAATAAGTCAATATATACGCCAGCTGGAACTGGCGGAAATAAAAAACCAATAACTGATTTAACTTACATTAATATATCTTATAATTTTATGACACCAATCGATGAAGATAATACTCGATATTTTTGGTTTCAACACAGAAATACTGATCCAGAAGATAAGGTTATTTCTGACAAAATGAATGCAGGTGCTAGGATGGCTTTTGAAGAAGATAGAAGTATATTAGAGCATGTTCACTCGGGTATGAAAGACAAAAAGACACCTAATATTGATCTTGGTTTAGATGCTGGAGCAAAGCAATTTAGATTGATGCTTAAGCGACTGATTGATGAGGAAAATCAAAATAATAAATAATCAAAAACATGCTTGAGAAAGTTAATTCTGATTTAACCGTAGGTTCAATTCCAAATCATTTTTACAGACTTGCAATGCCTATGGCAATAGGCATGGTCTTTTATACATTATATAATATGGTAGGAATATACTTTGCTGGTAAGCTATCAACAAGTGCGCAAGCTGGAATTGGGATCGGCCACTTAGTATATTTTTTCCTAATTGCTTTCGGTTTTGGATTAAACGCTGCTATGGCAGGTTTGGTCGGAAATTTTCTAGGTGAAAGAAAAATTAATGAAGCAAAGGTACTAATTACTAGGGGAATAATTTTAACCATTTTTATTTCGATCATCTTGATAGTGTTTGGTGTTGTATGTGGACCATTAGTAATAAATTTAGTGTCAGAGGCAGGGCCATATCGAGAATATAGTGTTCGGTATTTTTTGATACTGCTAAGTGCGTTACCAGCATTTTTAATTTCTTATACTTGCAATGGTGCATTACAGGCCCAGGGTGACAGTGTATCCATGCAACGTGCATTAGTAGGAGCTTTTTTCTTAATTATCATTATTACACCAATTCTAATTTTTGGAGTACCTAATTTATGGTTAGGAATTGGTTTTGACGGAATTTCTTTGTCGGTCGTTATTTGCCAAAATTTGGTGATGGTTTTTTTACTTATACAAGTGAAATGCTCAGCTCTCGGATTACACTTAATTTCGAAAGTGTCTTTAAAAAATTTCCAAGGTTACTATGAAATTATTAAACAGATGATCCCTGGGTGTATGTCGTTTCAAATGGTGATAATAGGTAGTCTCGTCGTTCAGTTTGCGTTGAAGGGGTTTGGACCACACGCTTTAGCCGGGTATAATATAGGCTTAAGAATAGAGCAGCTTTTACTATTACCTATTTTGGGAATGACCCAGGCACTTCTTCCGATTGTTGCGCAAAATTATGGGGCAAAGAATTTCCAACGTGTTAGGCTATCTCTTTTTTACTGTTGCTCAGCTGGATTTGTAATGATGATAATAGTTTATCCAATTATTTGGATTTTTAGTGCTAGTGTATTAAAAGTTTTTACGTCTAGCTCGGAGGTTATAAGTGTTGGAGTTAGTTATCTTAGAATTGATGGATTAATTTTGCCACTATATGCAATACTTTTTTCTGTTAATTCTTTTTTGCAAGGAGTTAAACGACCTGCTAGCATTTTTTGGATTGGCCTTTTTAGGCAAGGGTTACTAACTGCCTTTTTTATATGGATATTTATAGGTGTTTTAGGGTGTGATGTATGGGGAGTTTGGGTTGGAGCTGGGGTGAGTGTTTTTTTTGGATGGGTGCTTTCAATATTTATTACTTATAAAGTTGCTAATAAAGAAATCGGCGGACTCTGGCAGAAGAGTCAAATATAAATCTGAACAACCTTCTCTATAACCCTGCAATTTATCATTCTTAAGGGAACGCGAGCGGGTGCAGCTTTTGCTTCACCCGTTCTGACATCGAACAAACCCTGGTGCAAAGGGCATTCTATATATGTTCCATCAAAATATCCGTCACATAAATTTGCCGCTCCATGGGTGCATCTAGAAAGGCTAACAAAAATACCGTCCTCTGCATCAAATACAGCGATCTCCCTAGTACCAAAAGTTACTGGAGTAACATCACCCACCTCTAGGTCACTTACATTGATTAAGTTTTTCCAAGATTTAGTTTTTTGAGTCAACTTTTCGTTACTTCCACATCACTACGAGGCTTACGACCAATTAACTGAGATATAATGTCAATATGGGCGCCAAGGTAACCACGCTTTTCTATATACACAAATCCTTTTAACTTCTTGTGTAGTTTTGGAAGTGCATGAAAGGGTATCGACGACGCATAGTGGTGTTCAGCATGAAAGTTCATATTCCAGGAAAGAAACCTCATAGGAAAAGAAATAAGGCTACTTCGCGTATTTTCCTTTAGATCATCAGTGTTAGGCCGCCCTACATGCTCGGTTAAACGGATTGCTCGCATAACAGGTTCACCCATAAACAAAGGTAGCAACCAGTACCAAAAAGGTGTCCAGTTATTAGTTAATATGCATCCAATCAAAATTATTGAATAAATAGTGACCATTATTCGAGCTTCTCTAAAAACAGTTAGATACTCCTGCTTGGGTATAAAATGTTTCTCTTCTTCACTGATCTGACCGAACACATGTCGAAAAATTTCTGAAAATTTGTTTTTCCAGTAAGGTATTGATGAAATATACCAAAGGTATTTATATACTGAAATTGGGAGTTCTATTAGTTCTGGATCTTGGCCTTTTAGCTGGGTGTATGTGTGATGATCACAGTGTTCATAACGAAAGTGCTGATTTGGTAATATAATTGAAAAGCCACAGATGTGCCCAAATATATCATTTAGTTTCCTTGTTTTAAAAGCAGTGTAATGGCAACACTCGTGTTGGAGTGAAAAATGATGAACTAAAACGATGCCGTGTATAAACATTGCTGGCAAAACATACCAAGTTTCGTAAGAAAGAAATATTAAATAACTCGTTAAGGAAAGTAAGGTTATCCAAATAAATAATCGTATAAAAGCAGGTTTATCAGACCTTTTCATAAGCTCTTTTAACTCTTTACGAGTTATTACGCCTTCTTTCATTGCTTGGGTTATAGGTGTTTTTACTTCATAGGCCATGGTATTGGGCTGCCTTTTTTTATTTTATTACGTTTATAAATAACAAGCTAATAATAATTATAAAAATGTTTAAAGATCAAGTAATTTAGGGTGCTCTTCTTGTATGGGATGGTAAGAAACCATACTCCTTAAGATAGGATTTTGAAAACGCTCTTCGGGTAGAAAAACCACTAGTGATGGATATGTCTAGTATAGACATGGAGGTTTGCTCTATTAGCTGGCGGCCGTGAAGTAGTCTGATTTTTAAGTAGTATTTCTTAGGAGACAACTTGAGGTGTTTAGAAAATAAACGCTCTAACTGTCGTAATGATAAATAAGCTAACTTTGAAACCTCTTTTATTGTTAATGGAGTTTCAATATTGTTTTTCATTAGAGATATAGCCTTTTGAAGAGTAAAGGGTACATCTCTTAACCTTTGAGCATTGCTTTTTGGTTGCTCAAGATCACCGCTTCTTGTGTAGGAAATCATCAGGTGATCGCATACAAGATTAGCATATTCTGGCGAAAATTCTTTTTTTATAAATTCGATAACCATATCTAGTGTTGCGGCTTCACCAGGGCTAGTGGTAAAGCGTTCTGTCTCTACATATAGTGCATCTACTGTTTTTACATGCTGGTTTCTTTCAGAAAAGGCTGCAAGTGTAGACCAATGGACAGTTGCTAATCCGTTTTCCAGTATCCCAGCATCGGCCATTTTCCATCCTGCGCAACCTACACCGAATATAGGAACGTTAAATCTACTGCAGGTTCGTAGTAATTTTTTTAGATCAGCCTGTAACTTATATGGCATACGTAACCCACAGCAAAGAAATAATGCATTAGTTCGATTCTTACTACTTAGAGAAGTTAGGCATTCGTCTAGTAGTATTTGGGAGTTAACGGAAATTCCTGATGAGGACTCAACAGACCTATCTGAAATACTGACTACTTCTATTTCTAAACATATTTCGGAGAATAACCTACTTAATGTTTTTAGTGGTTCTAAAATCGCACCTAATGAAAGGTGTGAGAAACCTGGTACTAATACTATCTTTATTTTTTTCTCCATTTGGAGTTATCCCTCAAAAGTATCAATAATAAATATAGGTTAAAATTGTATTAGTATTGCTTGGAAGTCAGTAATATTAATGATTAATCATTCTTTGAAATATGAGTATTAGTAAACTTTTATAACATAAAACTCTCATTTAATATTGGGCTTTTATAATTTCTTAATATGATCTTTTCATTTTTTGTTTGTTGTGATTTGATGTTTTTATATTAAACAGTTTTTAGCTAGAAATGCCATACTATGAAAACAATCTTAGAATTACCTGAAATTGATTTTCAATCTTCTGAATACCTTTCACATCCATTGAAAACCTTAGCTTCTTATGCACAAAATTTTAAGCTAGGACGTAGTAAAAGAGGAATTGAAATACTCGATTATGATCTTTGTCGAGAAACAATCCTAGACCGAAGATTTGGAACTGGTCACCCAAAGTTAATGAAGGTTCTTGGTATGCCTGAGGGTCCCGCATTAAGTTATAAGGAAAAATCTATTTCTTTTCATGATCGAGGAGAAACTAGAAGGCGGTTACGAATTCCATTAACTCAATTAATGGGGCCAAGTGGGTCTGAAAGGTTTAGGATAGATATAAAAAATGTAGTAAAAAATACGTTTAATGATATCCCAAAAAACGAGAACGTTAATCTTATAAAGTATTTATGTGATCAAATACCGTCAAAAGTTTACTGTTATTGGTTAAATGCCCCCCAAGAAGATGCAGAGTTTGTATCTCGAACCTCTCATATCGTTCAACAAGTGCACACGAGAGACCCGGCAACAGCGCAAGCAGTATCTGCAGGGTTTGAGGCACTATTAGATTATGTTGATAAAAGAATAGAGTATTCACGTAAGAATTTGGGTGACGATCTATTATCAGACCTAATTAAAGCAACAGATGAAGGTTACCTTACTCCTTCTGAATTACGAAATTGGGTTGTTAAGCTCGCAGAGGCTAACACAGACAACTCTTCTCATCAGATAGCAATAGCTATAATTGAATTATCGTCTAGACCAAATATTTGGAAAAAATTAGGCCAGGATAGTTCTTTAATTCCACAAGCTCTACGTGAAGTCATGAGGTATCATCCGCGCTCCCTTTCTACCTCTAGAGAAACACTAGAAAATGTGAATTTAGACGGGTACTTGATACCTAAGGGTGAAGCAGTATTTCCAAATATTGGTGCTGCTCATTGGAATCCTAATTATTTTCCAGAACCTGAAAAGTTTGATATAAATCGTCCAGATAAACCGACACACTTGAATTTTGGAGGAGGTATTTTTTCATGTATTGGCCGTTTTGCTGTAACAATAGAAATTGAAGAAGTAATTTCATTTATGTGTTCACGGTTTCCGAACTTTGAAATAACAAAATCTGAATTTAGTCATTCCCCTATGTTTACTTCGGCATCAGTTTTAGAGGGAAACTTTAAAACTTTTTAAGAGTAAACTGGGTTACTAAAATTGGACTTAAATAAACATCAAGTTAGGATAAAAATTATATGTCAGATACGATATTAGTTATTGCTGATAAAAATTATAGTCTTTGGCCTCTCGCGCCATGGTTATGTTTGAAGGCCTCGAACATGCCATTTAAAGAGAAATTAATCCGATTTGGACAGTCGAACACTAGATCACAGATGTTGGAGTACTCGCCCACAGGTAGAGTACCAGCATTTCACCATAATGGACTAGAGATTTGGGATTCTTTAGCAATTTGCGAATATATTGCTGAATTAAACCCTTTGGCAAAACTGTGGCCATCTGATAGTAATGCTAGGGCAGTTGCGCGAGCGTTCTCATGTGAAATGCATGGAACAGGAGGTGCATACCCAGGGGCACCTAGGCATATTATTTATTCACTTGATACTAATATTAGAAGACGGACTGAGCGTGTATGCCTAAGTAAAGCTGCTAAAGAAAGTGTTGATTATTTAGTTTTACACTGGAGAAGGTTGCGTGAGGCATTCGGGGATGAAGGGCCATTTTTGTTTGGTCACTTTACTATTGCAGATGCTATGTCGGCACATTTGGTTAACCGGTTTGTTACGTATAATATAAAGTTACCTAAAGATATCCAAGAGTATTGTGAATCAATTCGTTCTTATCCGCCTTTAGTAGATTGGATTAATCAAGCAGAATTAGAGGAGTGGAAACTTGAGTCTGCTGAAATTGATATATCAAAAGTATAACTTTACTTGATAAGATTAACTAAATTTATAAAATATTAGCCTATTCATAACGACTGATGTTAATCTGCTTATCTGACTTATTAAGGACAATTAGCCACAGACGGGTAAGGATAGCTTACCTAAATATTGCTATTTTATAACTTGTGATATATAAAAATATATTTGTTATAATAATTTTGGAAATTATCCAGACAGAAAACAGATGACAGTAAGTGACTGATACAGATAAGTGCACTAGATTTTACTCTAGGCTAATCATTGGGTGTCGTAGTATTTTTAAAAGCTAGTGGGTCTTATTAGCTTTAGTGAGGAAAAAATGACTAAAAATAAAAAAATACAAAAGGTAGCGGTCACCTCTACAAAAAAAGCTATAAACCTTCATAGTGATAAATTGGGTGGGCTTTATGATCCTAAAAATGAGCACGACTCTTGTGGACTAGGTTTTATTGCAAATATTAATGGGGTTAAGTCACATAAAATAATTCAAGATGGAATTCGAATTTTAGAGAATCTTGAACATCGTGGTGCAACAGGTGCTGACCCATTGATGGGGGATGGGGCTGGTATGTTGACGCAAATACCTCATGAACTTTTACATGAAGAATGTGTTAAATTAGGATTTAGTCTTCCTCCAGCTAACCATTACTGCGTCGGTTTCTTTTTTATGCCCAAGGTTCAGAGTTTGAGAAATACTATAAAGGACCTTATTGAGAGTATAGCTTTAAAATATGATTGTCCACTTATTGGATGGAGGTTAGTGCCCACCGATAATAGTAGTCTTTCTAGCGATCCTGAAATTATGAAAAGTGAGCCAATACATTTTCAGGGATTTTTTAGTAGACCGAGTGGGATTTTAGATGATCATTATGAGAGAAAAATATATATATTAAGGCGTGAAATATCTAACACTGTTATTGAAAAATTTGGCTCTACTGAAGGTTTCTACCCAGTATCAATGTCGTCCCAAACAATTGTTTATAAAGGTATGTTTTTGGCAGATCAGCTGGGGTCTTACTATCAAGACTTAACAGACGATAGATTTATTTCTGCAATTTCCTTAGTCCATCAGCGCTTTTCCACGAACACTTTTCCTTCATGGAAATTGGCACATCCATATAGGATGGTGGCTCATAATGGAGAAATAAACACCCTACGTGGGAATGTTAACTGGATGGCAGCAAGGCAGGCAAGCTTATCTTCACCCCTTTTTGGTGATGATATAAAAAAGATTTGGCCAGTATCTTATGAGGGACAGTCAGATACAGCGTGTTTTGATAATGCCTTAGAGCTTCTATATCAGGGAGGTTATTCTTTGGCACATGCAATGATTATGCTTATCCCAGAAGCTTGGGCAGGCAATACATTGATGGATGATGAGCTAAAGGCCTTTTATGAGTATCATGCAGCATTAATGGAACCTTGGGATGGCCCCGCCGCAATGGCATTTAGTGATGGTAAAAAAATTGGTGCGACCTTAGATCGAAATGGATTACGGCCTGCTAGATACTTTGTATTAGACGATGATACTGTAGTCCTGGCATCTGAAGCTGGAACGTTACCTTTTGATCAAAGCCGAGTTGTTAAAAAATGGCGCCTCCAACCAGGAAAAATGCTACTTATTGATACAGAAAAGGGCAAAATAATTTCAGATGATGATATTAAAGCAGAGCTTTCTAGCTCTCAACCTTACCAAAAATGGTTAGGTGAGACACAGATTATTCTAGAAGACCTTAAGGGCATGAAGTCTTCTCCTAGGAGATACGTTGGTCAAGAATTATTAGACGGACAACAGGCTTTTGGATATACTCAAGAAGACATCAAACTTTTAATGCTGCCGATGGCCACAACTGGTCAAGAGGCTCTTGGCTCTATGGGTACAGATACACCAATTTCAGCCATTTCTAGTAAGGCTAAATTACTATATACTTACTTTAAGCAAAATTTTGCTCAAGTAACAAATCCCCCGATAGATCCAATTCGAGAAGAGTCAGTTATGAGCCTGGTCTCGTTTATTGGGCCCCGATCAAATTTATTTGATAGAGATCATAAATCGGCAAAGAAAAGGTTGGAAGTAAGACAGCCAATTTTACGAAACTCAGATTTACAAAAAATACGAGATATAAGTGAGATTGGTGATAGTCAGTTTGTCTCGCAAGTTTTAGACATAACTTACAGAGAGTCTGATGGACCAAGTGGGATGGAAGAATGTATTCTAAGGTTTTGTCATAAAGCCGAAACAGCGGTTCTTGGGGGAAGTAATATTGTAATTCTCTCTGATAGACAATTTAGTCGAGATCGAATTGCTGTACCTGCATTATTGGCTACAGCTGCTGTCCATCATCATTTGATTAAAAAAGGACTAAGGACGTCTGTTGGGTTAGTTCTTGAATCTGCTGAACCCAGAGAAGTACATCATTTTGCGGTGCTAGCAGGTTATGGAGCAGAGGCAATAAACCCATATTTAGCTTTTGAAACGATAGCTGAGATGTATCAAAGTGGAAGTTTTCCGTTAGAAGTTGGTGAGAAAGAAACCATCCAACGTTATATAAAATCCATTAATAAGGGCTTACTAAAAGTTATGTCAAAAATGGGAATTTCGACCTATCAATCCTATTGTGGTGCACAGATTTTTGATACAGTGGGGTTATCTAGCGAGTTTATTTCAAGTTACTTTACCGGTACGGCGACGCAAATAGAGGGTGTTGGACTTTATGAAATTTCAAAAGAAACTTTTGAACGTCATAGAGACGCTTATAGTGATATTCCTATACTTAGGCATGCGCTAGATATTGGTGGAGACTATGCATTGCGTCAAAGGGGTGAAAAACATGCTTGGACCTCTGATGAAATTACGAACCTTCAGCATGCTGTGCGGGGTAATAGTTTAGAAAATTACCGAAATTTTGCAAAATCTATAAACGACAATCAAGAGCGTTTGCTTACTATAAGAGGGCTTTTTAAATTTAGGAACGCGAGTGAAGTTGGCAGAAAGCCTATAGATATTTCTGATGTGGAATCAGTGACAAAAATTGTTAAGAGGTTTTCTAGTGGAGCCATGTCTTATGGCTCTATATCAGCTGAGGCGCATGAGAATTTAGCAATCGCAATGAATAGGATAGGCGCAAAATCTAATACTGGAGAGGGTGGTGAAGAAGTAGAGCGATTCCAGCTAATGAAAAATGGAGATAACAAAAGGTCTGCTATAAAGCAGGTAGCGTCTGGTCGCTTTGGTGTTACTACTGAGTACCTTGTTAATGCAGATATGATTCAAATAAAAATGGCTCAAGGTGCAAAGCCTGGAGAAGGTGGTCAACTTCCTGGACATAAGGTTGATGCAGTAATTGCAAAAGTTAGACATTCAACAAAGGGGGTGGGTCTAATATCACCACCACCACACCATGATATATATTCCATAGAAGATTTAGCTCAGCTAATTTATGACTTGAAAAATGTTAACCCTAAAGCGGATATTTCAGTTAAGCTTGTATCTGAAGTTGGAGTTGGGACTGTCGCCGCGGGGGTGGCAAAGGCTCGTGCTGACCATGTAACAATATCTGGTATGGAGGGTGGTACAGGTGCTAGCCCCTTAACTTCTATTAAGCATGCTGGATCTCCATGGGAAATAGGTCTGGCTGAGACTCATCAAACTCTGGTAAAAAATAAATTAAGGTCTAGAATTTCTGTACAAGTTGATGGAGGTTTAAGAACTGGACGAGACGTAGTGATTGGAGCTATGCTTGGAGCAGATGAATTTGGTTTTGCTACAGCACCTTTAGTTGCTTCTGGGTGTATAATGATGCGTAAATGTCATCTAAATACTTGCCCTGTTGGTGTTGCCACCCAAGACCCTGTATTACGAAAGCGGTTTACAGGGCAACCTGAGCACGTAATTAATTACTTCTTTTTTGTTGCTGAAGAAGTAAGAGAGATCATGGCAGAGCTAGGTTTTCATACTTTTGATCAAATGATAGGAGAGATTAATTCTTTAGATAAAGACCCTGCTATTGAGCACTGGAAAGCAAAAGGTTTAGACTTTTCTAAACTTTTTTACTCTCCTCAGGTAGAAGATTCTGCTATGCTTTATAATAGTGCGCTTCAAAACCATCGCCTCGAGAAAGTTATGGATGTTGAGCTTATTAAACTGGCTCAATCGGCGTTGATTGATAAAGACCCTGTAATTATTAAAATGAACATTAGTAATGTGAATAGATCAACAGGGGCTATGTTGTCCGGCGAGATTTCAAAAAGGTATGGGCATGCGGGTTTACCAGAAGATACTATAAACATTAAATTTAGCGGAACTACTGGGCAATCTTTTGCTGCCTGGCTTAGCCATGGGGTGACTTTAGAAGTTGAGGGTGAAGGAAATGATTATGTAGGAAAAGGTCTCTCAGGAGGCAAGATTATAATCTATCCACCTAAAAGTGCCATTCAAATAAATCCAGCAGAATCAATAATAGTAGGAAATACAGTTTTATATGGAGCAATAAATGGTGAGTGTTATTTTCAAGGTGTAGCTGGAGAGCGTTTTGCCGTTCGAAACTCAGGCGCAACTGCGGTAGTTGAAGGAGTAGGTGATCATGGTTGCGAATATATGACTGGAGGAGTTGTTGCAGTCCTAGGTTATACCGGTCGTAACTTTGCTGCAGGAATGTCTGGTGGAATAGCATATGTTTTGGATGAAGATGGAGGCTTTGAAAATAGATGCAATCTTGCAATGGTTGAGTTGGAGCCAGTGCCAAAGGAAGACGATCTAATGGAATCAGAGCATCATCATGGTGGAGATTTGGAGCATCATGGCAGGGTTGATGTATCGAAAGATATGACCAGAAATGATGAAGAACGTTTATTCAAACTTATAGAGAAGCATTTAAAGTACACTGGGTCAGGAAAGGCATTAGAAATTATTAAAAACTGGAGTGATTATAGGCCAAAATTTGTTAAGGTTATGCCGACAGAATATAGACGAGCTTTGGCTGAAATAGAGGCAGTACAAAAAGCATCTGGAATAGCAGCAGAGTAAGTATTTAGTTTTCTAGAATTGGAGTAATTTAAATGGGTAAGGTAACTGGTTTTATGGAGGTAGACCGTCAGGATCGTAAGTACGCTCCTGCTGCAGATCGCGTTAGAAACTATAAGGAGTTTGTCATTCCATTGCCAGAACAAACTCTCCGTGATCAAGCTAGTAGGTGTATGGAGTGTGGTGTTCCTTTTTGTCATGATCTAAAAGGTGCGAAAGGTTGCCCTGTAAATAACCAAATTCCAGATTGGAACGATTTAGTTTATAAGGGTGAATGGGAACAGGCAGCAATAGATTTACATACTACAAATAATTTTCCAGAATTTACTGGTAGAATTTGTCCAGCTCCTTGTGAGGCCTCGTGTACCTTAAATCTTATTGATAGCCCTGTTACTATTAAGTCAATAGAATGTGCAATTGTTGATAAGGCATGGGAAAATGGCTGGATAGTTCCTCAAGTTCAGGATTTAAAAACAGGTAAAAGAATAGCAGTCATTGGCTCAGGTCCAGCAGGAATGGCCGCGGCCCAACAATTAGCTAGAGCTGGTCACGAAGTTAAAGTTTTTGAAAAAAACAAGAAAGCTGGCGGCCTTTTACGATATGGTATTCCAGACTTTAAAATGGAGAAAATTCATATTGATCGTAGAGTGAACCAGATGGAAAAAGAGGGAGTAAACTTTCTAACTGGAATTACTGTTGGTTTAGATAAGAGTATTTCTAGCATTATCGACGAGCATGATGCTGTCATTTTATCAGGAGGGTCTGAGAAAGCACGAGATTTACCAATAGAAGGAAGACATTTAGATGGCGTTCATTTTGCTATGGAATTTTTACCTCAGCAGAACCGTAGAGTTGGGATGGAGTCATTAGACAGTTGTAATGATATTTTGGCTACCGGAAAAGATGTTATTGTAATTGGGGGAGGAGATACTGGCTCAGATTGTATTGGAACATCTATTAGGCAGGGTGCGATTTCTGTTACTCAACTTGAAATAATGCCAATACCACCAGAAAGCGAAGAAAAGCTACTATCTTGGCCAAACTGGCCTTTGAAGATGAGAACCTCTTCAAGCCAAGAAGAGGGTGCAGAAAGAGAGTTTTCTGTAATGACACAGAGTTTTGAAGGTGTGGATGGTAAATTAAAAACTTTAAACTGTATCCGCGTTGATGAGAAATTTCAGCCTATTCTGGGTACAGAGTTTGTATTAAAATGTGATTTAGTTCTTTTGGCTATGGGTTTCACTTCCCCGTCTGGATCGGGTATGCTTGAAGATCTTGGCGTTGCACTTGATGATCGTCAAAATGTTCTCGCTGATGATTATAATTATAAAACTAGTCATGAAAAAGTTTGGGTCGCAGGCGATATGAGGAGAGGGCAATCTTTAGTGGTATGGGCAATCCGGGAAGGCAGACAGTGTGCCTCAGCTGTTGACAAGTCATTAATGAATGACACGACTTTGCCAAGATAAAAGCTACTTTTAAAACCTTTGACATTGTTTTGGGTCTGACTTTAGCATGCTTTCATTCAGAGTTTTTCCAAAAATTACCGGCGTTCTCCCGAGCTTTGATAAGTTCGGTTATCATCTGATTAGTAGGCGCTTTAATGTTAAGTTGTTTTGCTCGCTGGACAATAAACCCGTTTAAAGATTCTATCTCGGTTGCACGCTCTAATTGAATGTCTTGTAGCATTGAGGGTTTATGATACCGATGATTTGTGCATACAAAATCAATCATTTCATAAACCGTTTTAGTTTCAATTTTGATGCCATCTTGTGTGGCAACTTCGATTGCTTCAGCGGCTAACTCGTAAACAATACTTTTCACTCCAGGGAAATCTCCGACAAGTCCTGGAGAACCATTTATAAGCGCTGATATAGCATTTAAGGCGATGTTAAAGCATGCTTTTTGCCATATATGAACATTAGGGTTTTCAACTAAACGTACATCAAAATCACATTTTATAAGATCATGTAAAATAGAGTGGGCTATGTTATGCTCAGCAGACTTATAGCTACCAAACCAGGTTGTGTTAACACCTTTGGATTTGACATGACCAGCTTTTAAAAGAGTTGCAGGAAGCATAGTCACCCCATGAAAGATAGAATTGCTATGGGTTATATCTGATAAAACCTTACCATTTCCTAATCCATTTTGAAGACTAAAGTAGGTAGTTTTAGAGTTCATTTTTGGAAGAATTCCTAATAAAGCATCTTTGGTTTGATAAGTCTTAGTGAAAACCATGACCACACGAGCAGTCATAGCATCACCAGGTTGCCCCGCTTTTGGGAAGCAATTTATTTTCTTGCCATTTAAATCTAAATGTAAGCCATTTGTTTTGATGCTATCTACTGTCTTGAGTGAACGGTTTATAATCTGAACGTTATGCCCAGAGTTAGAAAGCAGTCCACCAAAAATACAACCAACGGCACCGCCACCAAGTATAAGATAGTCTAACTCAAATTCACTCACTGTTTTTCCTTTTAATTTTTGTTTACTGTTAAATGATAATAGCTCTTTTTTAACTCTATAAACAAACTTCTATAAGATATAATTCTATTCTTGGCATATAAATCCTGTTATACGGAAACTAAGAGTAAATAAATTGTTTTAGGAGAATAATTTCATGGATGATGCTATTGGTAACCTTAATGGAAAGATAGGTATGGGTACAGCTCTACCTCAAGCTCCGGTTGGCATGGATGACAACGAATGGGAAGCACGATTAGATTTAGCAGCATGTTATAGAATGGTTGCACACTATGGTTGGACCAGCGTTGTTTATAATCATATTACACTTCGAATTCCTGGGACTGATAAATTTTTAATTAATCCCTTCGGTTTACGTTATGACGAAATTTCTGCAAGTAATTTAATCACTATTGATATAGATGGAAATAAGCTGTCTGATAGCCCCTGGCCAGTTAATAAGGCAGGTTATTATGTACACTCGACCGTTCACAAGGCTCGCTCTGATTTACATTGTATAATTCATACGCATGAACCTATATCACAAAGTTTATGTGCGACTAACAGTCTAGCAATTCCACTTACGCAAGAGGGTTGTCAGTTTTATGAAAGGGTCGGTTATCATGATTTTAAGGGTATTGTGCTTGATGGTGCTGAGGGGCCTTTAATTGTTGAGGCTCTAGGAGAAAAAAACCATACTTTGGTAATGAGAAATCACGGAATGATAACAGCAGGACCTAATTGTGCGTGGGCATTTGTTAGACACCTTGCATTTATTAGGAATACAGAAGTCCAGTTGACAGCAATGGCTTCTGGTTCCATGAATCTTATTAGCCCAGAAGTAATGGAGAGAACTAGAGAACAATTTGAGGGTGGTAGTGCCAGTGCTAATGCTTTGGTCCGACATCCAGAATGGCCAGCCTTGATCAGGTTAGTTGATAAATTAGACCCAACTTGGAAGGATTAAATTTTTGAGGTTGTTCTCGTATTAATATATTTTTTATTACTACCTAAATAAAACACTTAAATTAATATTGAGTGGTTAATAGTTAGCCTTTAATTTAATATTGATACCACTGACTAATGGTATCAAAAAGAGAATCCAAAATAACTGGCTAAATAAGCTAAGCTATAATTGAATATTTCATAATGAATGCACATAGAGCTTGATACCACTCTAATACTTAATGGTACGCTTTTAAAACATTACAGAAGGAAGAAATAACGCTAACCCAGGAACTAATGTTAGTATTAGTAACCTAATTATATCTGCCACCCAAAAAGGTGTTACTCCTCTAAATATTGTACTAACGGAAACATCTTTAATGACACCCTTAAGTACAAAGACATTTAAACCGATTGGAGGAGTAATTAAGCTAATTTCTGTTACAACAACAACCAAGATACCAAACCATATTAAATCAAAGCCAAGTCCTTGAACTAGTGGCGCAAATATTGGGACTGTTAAAAGTATCATTGACATTGATTCAAAAACACACCCCAAAAGAAGGTAAATTAATAAAATAATAAAAATTACAGCAATGCCAGATAAATCAAATGAGTCTATTACACCAATCAGTGCATCAGGTAACCCTGCTCGATTTAGAAAATTGGAGAACATCGATGCGCCAAAAAGTAGTGAAAATAATTTAGCAGTCAATAATGAAGAATCTCGACCAACATCAAGTAAAACTTGTCGGTTTAACGCTCCTTTAAAAAAGGTGATTAAAAGAGCTCCTGCTGCCCCCATGCCAGCTGCCTCAGTAGCTGAAAATAACCCTATATAAATTCCGCCAATTATAAAAATAAATAATGCTAATGTTGTCCACACATTTCTTAGAGCAATTACCCGCTCTTTCCAGTTCGTTCTTTCTCCGGCGGGGCCTAAAGAAGCATTTCTGGTTACAACGAATTTTACTGCAAGGGTGTAAAATAAAATACCAATAAACCCTGGGATAAAGCCTGCCATAAATAACTTTCCAATGGATTGTTCAGTAAGTAGTCCATAAATTACTAGAATTACACTAGGTGGAATTAAAATCCCTAAAGTTCCTCCTGCAGCTATCGACGCAGTAGCTAGTGAATCAGCGTATTTATAGCGACGCATCTCTGGCATAGCTACTTTTGACATTGTGGCCGCAGTGGCAATAGATGAACCTGAGATTGCAGAGAACATTCCACAAGCAACAACAGTTGACATTGCCAAGCCACCTTTTTTGTGACCAAGAAAGGCATATGCAGCTCGGTAAAGTTGCTTTGCCATACCTCCTTTTTCTACCAACAAACCCATTAATATAAATAAAGGTAATACCGAAAGAGAGTAAGATTGACCTAAATCCATAACAAGCCTACCTAAGTTTGAAATAGCTGCCCTATATCCTGTTAATTCTCCAAACCCTACTACACCTACCAAACCCATGGCGAGGGCAAGTGGAAATCTTAAAAAAGCTAATACTAAAATAGCTCCAAAACCGATTAGAGAAATTGTTAATGCTTCCATTATTACGCCTCTTCGTTAATTTCTGCGCTAGATCCTGGCTTTGAGGCTACGATTATTAGGCGCAAACAGACCAGTAGTGAGGTAAAAAATACAGAAATTGCTATAAAATAGTCTACAATATATTTGGGTACGAACTGATTTTCTTCTGATGCTAAAAATGATGGTACTAAAATATATTCGTAAGTATCTTTATCTTCCCAAGATCTATTAGCGTAAAACATTGTTTTATCAGCAATGACCCATAGGCAATATGCAGCGATTCCAAGAAATATTATGCTTAGTACCCAGCCTAAATAGCCTCTTTGAAATACTGGGAATAAATCTACTACAATATGTTCATTTCTAAAAAATAATGTAGGCAGTGATAAAAAAATTACACCGGCCATGCTCACTTTGACTAGCTCTTCTCCGGCATATAGTGGGGCATTAAAAAAATACCTTCCAATAACATTAATGCATGTAATTGCTACAATCCAAAATAGTACTAAAGCAGCCATGCTAGAAATAAAACGGCTAACCCCAAGAGCTAGCCGTTCTACTATATTAAGGAATAAAGTCATTTTCTAATCCAAGAACAACTCTTATTGCCCAGCTTCTATGGCAACTTGCTCTTTGAAGTAAGCTAATGCGGCTGCTCCATCGACACCTACTGCAGAAATTTTAGCAACTATATCAGTTGAAACACTAGAAGTTGCCTTAGTAAAGTAAGCTCTTTCTTCGTCGCTTGCTACAGTAAGTTCATGTCCGTAACCAGCAGCAGCAGAAGCGCCCGCTTTATCCGCATCGTCCCAAAACCAACCTATAGTACGTGACAAGGATACGCCTCTCATAGAATCAATACATCCACGCTGAGTTGCATCAAGACCTTCATATGCGTCATTATTCATAACTATGCCGAATGCTGTCGTGTACATTCCATCTGGGTTATCAAGTGAATATTTAGCAAGTTCTGCAATTTTAAATGCGTGCATGGTTTCAAATGGGAAGAAGACTCCATCAGCAACACCGCCTGAAATTAATTCATAGACTTTTGGTGCTGGTGCACCAATACCTGCAACACCTAATGCCTTACCAATTGCATTTGCAACACCACCGCCAATACGCATTTTAACACCTTCAAGCTCCTTATAAGAAGTAACTTTTTTTACAGTATTAACCATACCTGGACCATGAGTGTAGTTCGCTAATATTTGTACGCCTTTAGCCTCACCAACTGATGCAAAATATTTTTCATGAGTTTTTTGAAAAGCTACAGATTTTTGTCTAGCATTTCCTGGAATTCCTGGAAGCTCAGCAGTCATAGTAGTTACGAATTTTCCTGGAGTATAACCGTATACAATCCAAGACATATCTGCAACGCCGTCTCGAACAGTGTCATACATAGCAGGAGGGGGCGCCATACCGTACTCTACTTTTAAGCTAAGACTTCCACTCGTACAGCTTTTAAGTTGGCTACTCATCCATGGAAATACATTTTCATTCATTGTGTGAAATGGTGCTGCCCATGATGCTACTGTTAATACTTTATCTGCAGCTAAAGACATTGTGCCTAAGAGGGCAGTTGAAAGCACTGCACCCAATCCTATTGTTAATTTATTCATTATATCCTCCACTAATGTTAATTATTATAATTTTAGTTTAGTTCAAATTTGATTATTATGTAAGTATTTTTTAAAGCGTTCTTAACATCCCATAAGACCCCACAGTGCGTGATTCTTAAATGAAATGTCAATGTTTATAGCGCACAAGTGAGATGAGGAAAGTTAATATTAAAAGGGTCTAGTAGTTTAGCTTAGAATAAATATAGGATTAGTTAAGATATTAACATTAAAAATTAACTCACATATCAATTTAAATAAAAAAATATTAGGTAATAAGTTAAATAATATCTAACAATTTGAATAATAGTGAACCTTTTTTTAAGCTAGGTTTCTTAGTATTGTCGTGTATATTCTATTTAAAAATAGATCAGAATTAAAAAAATTATTTTGGAGGTGATAGCTAATGGCTATCAATGCGCTTGGATACATAGGAATTAGATCTGACAAAGAAGATGACTGGAGTGACTTTGCAGGAAAATTGCTTGGTATGCAAAAAATAGACCAAGCAGGAAAAAGCATGGCCTTTCGAATGGATGATCTAAAACAAAGGCTAATTATCTCGGATGAACCTGGTGAGACCTTAGCATTCATTGGGTGGGAAGTTGATGTAGCTGGTGACCTGAATAAATATGGGGCCCGATTAGAAAAGGCAGGATATCCAGTAAAATTTGGCGACCGAAATTTAGCTGCAAGGCGCTTTGTAGAAGATTTGATTTTTTTCTATGATCCTGATGGTAATAGAGTCGAGTTATTTTTTAATCCAATGAAGAGTGATAGTCCTTTTCTTCCAGGAAGACCCATTTCAGGATTTAAGACCGGGCCGCAGGGAATGGGTCATGCCGTATTACATGTAAAACAAATTGAAAAATTGCTGCCATTTTACCAAGATATTTTAGATTTTAAATTAAGCGATTATGGGCTTACTCCCTACCCTTTATATTTTTTCCATGTGAATGGAAGGCACCATAGTTTTGCTATGGTTGGTTCTGGAAATATGGGCTTTCATCACTTTATGGTAGAATACACAAACCTGGATGACGTTGGGCAAGGTTATGATTTGGCACAATTACAGGAAGATAAGATAGCATATACACTGGGTAGGCATACAAATGATTATATGACTAGTTTTTATGCAAATACTCCGTCTGGGTTTTTTGTGGAAAGTGGTTGGGGAGGAAGGGTTATTGACCCAGTCACATGGGAACCTGAGGAAACAAGTGTTGGCCCTAGTTTTTGGGGTCATGAAAGATTAAACCTACCTGATGAAGCACGAACAAAACTTCGAGATATGAGATTGAAGGCTGCTTCTGATGGAAAGCAAGCCCCCTTGGCAATAGACTGTCCATGGCTTTACCGAGAACTTAAATAAAAATGAGTTGCTATTTTAGTTAGAAGTTTGAATGCAATATGAAAAATACTGATTTTGATACCGATGTGGTCGTTGTGGGTTGTGGACCGACTGGCGCAACATTAGCTAACTTACTAGCTTTGGGTGGGGTGCGAGTACTTATATTAGAGCGAGAAGATGAAATTTATCCGTTACCGCGAGCCGTACACTTTGACGATGAAATCATGCGAGTATTTCAGACAATAGGTATTAGCGAAAAACTCAAAGAAATGGTCCAAATAAACTCAGGGATGAGGTTTGTAGATAAAGAAAATAATATTCTTTTAGACTGGCCTCGACCAAAAGAAATCGGACGACATGGTTGGTATCCTAGTTATAGGTTTCATCAACCTGACTTAGAAACACTTTTACGTGAAAAACTTCATACTATAGATACTGTTGATATGAAATTTGGTACGGAAGTTTTGTCTGTAACATCTAATAAACTTTATGCAGAGGTTTTTTTTAATGATAGGAGTTCTGGACTATCAACCTCTGTTAGATCAAAATATGTAGTTGGTTGTGACGGGGCAAACTCCATAATTCGTAGTGTAATAGGGGAAGAAAAACACGATTGTGGTTTTCAGGAGCGGTGGCTTGTAGCAGACGTACTTTTAAAGGAGGAGCTTCCAGAATTAGGTGATCGAACGATTCAGCATTGTAGCAACACACGACCGATTACATACTGTGGTCAGCCAAAAAACCGCAGACGTTGGGAAATAAGGCTGCTTGATGAAGAGAGTGAGCTAGAGTTTACTAAACCTTCTAAGGTGTGGTCGATTTTAAAAAAATGGATAAACCCAAAAGTTGCTGAGCTTGAGCGTACAGCTGTTTATACATTTCGATCTATGGTTTCAAAAAAGTGGATGAAAGGGCGTCTTTTTATTGCTGGGGATGCGGCTCACTTAATGCCTCCTTTTATGGGACAGGGGATGTGTGCAGGTATACGGGATGTTGCTAATCTTGCCTGGAAGCTGGTAGCTGAAATAAAAAATCAAGCGGAAGCAGGGCTTTTGGATACTTATGAGAGTGAGCGAGTGCCTCACGTGCAGAAATATATTGATACGGCTATAAAACTAGGTGGTTTGATTAACGCTACTGATCCTACAAATGCTTTCGAGAGTTCTAAGAAGAACACTAAAAATGGGACCACTATGAAATCTTTATACCCAGAGTTAGGCATAGGACTTGGTTCTTTTCTTGGAAGTAACCTTAAGAAACATCGTGGGTTAATTGCAAGTCAACCCAGACTGTCAAAAAATCAACTAATGGATGATCTATCTGGATATAAGTCTGTATTTATTTCTCGCAGCCCTATTAAGAGGTTGTTAGCTAATATTAGTGAATTACCATTTTTATGTATTGATACAATAGCTGAACCAAGACTAAATCAATTTCTTGATGATTTAAGTGTTGAGGCAGTTTTAATTAGGCCTGATAGGTATATTTTAGGAACAGCTAAAAGTTTTGATGAACAAGAAGCATTAATTTCTATTAGATATTAAAACTTTCTGAACCTTTGCAGAACACATCCTTTATTTTACAGTATACTTCTACATACTGAATCATAAGAATGGCGAGTTTTGATTAAGTTATTATATTCAAAGATGTCTAGGGTAGATTCAAAGGCAGAGTGAGTTATATTTATGTGAGGAGTCCAGCAACCAAGTTTTTGATATGTTTCAATACAATTAGACAATACTTCTAAATCTACAGATGGAAACAATTCTGCTTCGGCAGCTGCAATTTCAGACGCTGGAGTTTCAATAAGGTATAAGCGAGTTTTTTTGTATGCCCTTAAAAAAGCGGTGGCCATATCCGTTTCTAACCAATCTGAAGTTGCAGCTAGACTGGAAAAACCACAGGGCCCAATAATACTTCCTAACTGAGCTACAATATACCCAACACCCTCAAATTGAAGTTGTTGTGGGGCTGGTCCTTGTTGATGAATATACATGCCCTGGCCATTACGAAAAGCTATATCCATCTCAGAGGCATTACCTGCGTTAATAATATTTATAGCACTAATATCAATATTTTCTTTATGGCATGCATATTTAAACATCGCCATTGGCTGCTCACCGTGATGAACTAAAACGTCAGCACCTTTAAGGTTATCCCAACTAAAATCAGAGCATGGTTCTCGACCAGTAAGAAAAAACCCATCCATCTCATTTACTTGGGCAAAATGTACGCAAAAGGGTTCTTTCCCTTCTTCTAAAGTTTTAAAACCTTGACTAAGTGCTGATTGTACGACGTGAGCAGAACCATTTTCTAGTTGCCCTAAAGCTGAGACACCAGCCTGAGCAATGGACCAATTATACTCTAGGCCCTCGTCCTTTAAAAATCCCCCCGTCATTGTTGATATTAACGGGGAATAAAAAGCAGAGAATAGTGTAAATTGAATGTTTATTTGATCCATTTAATGTCCTGTCTTGAGGTTTATATTTTAATTTTTCTAACTGTGTTCAAGCTTTTCTTCATAGACCTTAAGCATAGCACTTTTTGATTCTTTTCCAAAACCCATTTCAATAGCTTCCATATATGTTTTGACCATAGAACTAAACATTGGTGTATCAATATTAAGCTTTTCAGTCGTGTTTTTGACATTTTCAATGTCCTTTAAGGCAGCCACCATTTTGTAGTCCCCAGTAAAGACTCTATTTACCATTTTTGGTACAAAATACTCAGAAGCAAAACTTTTACATGAACCAGAAACTAAAAGTTGTTGTACGGCATTTTGGTCAAGGCCAGATTTTACAGCAATTGAAAAAATTTCTGAAAGACCAGCAATGTTTATATTATATAATACATTGTTAAAAGCTTTCATCATTTGGCCTGAACCAACTGGTCCACAATGTAATATAAAATCTCCTATAATTTTAAGGTATGGATTAAATAACTGAAACTCTTCCTTTGAACCACCAAACATTGTGGTCAATGATCCATCGTTTGCTTTATGTGGAAGGCCAGAAACAGGGCAATCATTGTAAGAAATTCCATATTTTTTTAACTCTAATTGAAATTTAATTGAGTCCTGCGAGTAGAGTGTCGATGTATCTAGTACCATTAAACCTAAATTGTTACTTGTCATAACCCCATCTGAACCAAGGAGTACAGACTCAACTTCCTGACTAAAGGGAAGACATAAAAACAACCTATTCACCTTACTTGCGATGATTGCTGGGCTATCCTCAAAAATCGCTCCAAGTTGGGTGTACTCTTCCCTAACGTTTGTTGAGATATCATACGCCAAAACAGTTAAATTTTCCTTAAGAAAATTTTTTACCATTCCCCCTCCCATCGCGCCAAGGCCAATAAAACCTATAGGTTTACTACTGAGCACATCCGGATTTAATTTACCGTGTACCATCTTCTAATTTTCCTTTTCTTTAAGTGTTTAGGGTAAATAAGTTTATTTACCCTAAACACTTAACTGATGCCCTAATATTAAATTTTGGTGTGTGGCTATTAAGCACTTAGGTAAAATTTATAGGAGTAGTTAGTTATTTACCATTCTTATTTTATAGCTTGTTGCTGATTCAGTTTATTCTTTATAGGGTGTCAACATTCTATAACAAATAAGAGATATCTTAAAGTGAAACAGGAAGTTGATTTTGATGCAATAATCATAGGTGCTGGATTTTCCGGTCTATACCAGCTCTATAAACTTCGAGATGAGTTAGGAATATCGGCTCATATTTTTGAGGCTGCAGAAGATGTGGGAGGCACATGGTATTGGAATAGATACCCAGGTGCTAGATGCGATTCTGAAAGTCATACCTACTGTTACTATTTTTCAGATGAATTATTACAAAAATGGGAATGGAGTGAGCGTTATCCTGGTCAAGTTGAAATTTTAAAATATTTAAATTTTGCCACTGATCATCTTAAACTCAGGAGCGATATTAGCTTTAATAATAAAATAACAAATATGGATTTTTTAGAAGATGAAAATATTTGGTTGGTACGCTCAGATAGTGGTAAGACTTATAAAACTCGATATGTCATAAATGCGGTTGGTTGTTTGTCCTCTGCCAATAAGCCCAGCATACCAGGAATAGTTAATTTTAACGGAGATATTTACCATACTGGGGAATGGCCTCATGAAGAAGTAGTGTTTAAAAATAAAAAGGTTGGGGTCATCGGAACAGGGTCCTCTGGAATTCAGGCTATTCCAGTTATAGCAGAGTCAGCAGAAAAAGTAACAGTTTTCCAACGAACACCTAACTATAGTATTCCAGCCCGAAATCAGAAATTAACTGATGAGTTTGTAAAAAATTTCAAAACAAAAACCTCTGAGTGGTTAGAGAAAATGCTTTTGAGTCGTGGAGGGCATGCTTGGCCTTCACCCTCAGAACATTGCTTTGATACACCAGAAAAAGAACGGTTAGAGATCCTGAATGCGGCTTGGGTGGCGGGAGGTCTTGGTTTTCGAGAATGTTTCGATGATATTTTAACAGACATTAAATCTAATAATATAATGTCAGACTTTATAAAGGATAAGATAAAGTCTACTGTTAAAGATCCTTTAAAAGCAGAAACTCTTTCAAGTATAGATCATCCGTTTTCTACTAAGAGACCTCCAATTGACACCAATTATTTTGAAACATTTAATAAAAAATCAGTTGAACTTATAGATATTCGGGCAGATCCGTTAAAAGATATTTATGATAACGGTATTAGAACTGAATCTACTAGTTTTCCACTGGATATAATTGTTTTTGCCACTGGGTTTGATGCAATGACAGGCTCACTTTTAAAAATAGATATTAAAGGTCGAAGTACATTAAACCTCAGAGACACTTGGAGCGGTGGCCCTCAAACCTATCTTGGATTGCAGGTAGCAGGGTTCCCTAACATGTTTATGTTAACTGGTCCTGGTAGCCCTTCAGTTTTAACAAACATGCCACGCGCAATTGAACAACATGTTGAGTGGGTGACAGAATGCATTTCTCATTTAGAAGAAAATAATTTAAAAACTATTGAAGCAAGCTCTCAAGCAATGAAAGGCTGGGTTGAGCATGTTAATGAAACGGCGAACAAAACATTGTTACCTAAAACGAAGCATTCATGGTACTTGGGTGCAAATATTCCAGGAAAACCACAAGTCTTTATGCCTTATACTGGTGGTTTGAATAACTATAGAGATATTTGTGATAGCATTGCAGAAGAAGGATACACTGGATTTATTCTTTCTTAAATTCCTAGATAAGTTAGAGCTAAAAGACTACTTTTGAGAGGGCTTTTGTGAATATAAAATTCTATCTGACTACAGGGTTTTTATTACCAATTGGGGCTGCTGGTGGATTACTTGCTGAGACAATCGGGTTGCCTATGCCCTGGATGCTTGGAAGCCTTTTATTTGTAGCTCTAGCTGTAAGTTTGAGAAAAAGTGCCTTACCAGAAAATTACGAATTTCCAGCAAACTTCAGGAAATTTTTTATGGCTTTTATAGGCATTATGATTGGATCCCAAGTAAATTGGGCGCTTATTAATCAAGCACCTCAAATGTTACCATCTTTGATTGCCATCTCATTTTTTGTCATTTTGGCACACGCATCAAATTTTTTTATATTTTACAAAATTGGTCATTACGATAAATCAACAGCTTTTTTCTGTGGAGCTCCCGGAGGTTTGATGGAGAGTATTTCCATGGGTGAAGAAGCAGGATGTGATATTAGAGTACTTACCGTTCAACAGTTTCTTCGAATAATATTTGTTATTATTCTAGTGCCAGTTTTTATGTCTATCTGGATTGGTGAGCCAGTAGGAAGTGCAAGTGGGATAAAGCTCCCGGAGGTAACCACAAAGTTAGACTTCCCAAGTAATTATGCATTAGTACTCTTATTAGCAGTTCTGGGATTATATATTGGTCCTAAGCTAAGGCTTCCCGCTGGACATTTGATGGGACCTCTACTGTTAACTGCCGCTATAAACTTAACGGGTATAGGTCCAATTTATTTACCAGATTTTATGCTAGTAATTTCTCAAATAGTAGTTGGTGCAGGCTTGGGTTGTAGGTTTCTTGGTATAGATAAGTCGATATTATACAGAGCGGTTGGTTTGAGCTTGGTCTCTGTTATTTCGATGTTAGCTATTGGACTTTTACTGTGTTTTATTATAATACCAAGCACTTCAATCCCCGTGAATGTCCTTTTGATATGTTTTGCACCTGGGGGTGTTACAGAGATGTCTCTAATTGCTTTAAGCCTTTCGGCTAATCCAGCAACTGTTACACTGCACCATTTATATAGGATTATTTTGACGGTTTTTGGTCTTACCTTATTAAGAAAGCGATTAGGTTTGATTAAAGTGTGAAGGAACGTTTGTTTAAAGAGAAAGTGGATTATATTTATGAGTACTGAGTTAGGACCTACAATTTCAAAAATCAATTTGGCGCGCTCTATAATAAAACAGAATCTTATAAAAACCCCAGTAATACCATTAAAGTCGGATCGCTGGATGGAAGTGTTACCCAGAGATACCAATGTGTCTGTTAAGTTAGAACTCTTTCAACAAGCGGGGTCTTTTAAAGCAAGAGGCGCCTACTTAGGTATTCAAAATTTATCAAGTGAACAAAAAAAGCAGGGGGTTGTTGCAGCAAGTGGTGGGAACCATGCTTTAGCAGTTTCGTGGGCAGCTGCTGCCGCTGGTGTTACAGCAAAGATCACAATGCCGAAAACAACTGATCCATATCGAATAGAGGGTTGCCGTTCTGTTGGGGCTGAAGTTATTTTATGCGAGGACATCGGGGATTCTTTCAAAGTCATGAGCTCTCTGGCCGACAGTGACCAAAGAGTGATGATGCATCCGTTTGAGGGAGAGAATATGACTCTGGGTTCAGCTACATGTGCGGCTGAATATATTGAACAAAGCCCTGAAATTGATTTATTTGTAATTCCAGTAGGTGGTGGTGGCTTAATTAGTGGGATGGCATGCATGATTAAAAAATCTAACCCAAGGGCTATGGTAGTTGGTGTTGAGCCTTTTGGTGCAGCAGGCCTATTCGAAAGTTTTAAGGTTGGGAAGCCAGTATCATTAGGAACAGTTAATACGATAGCAGATAGCCTAGGGTCTCCAGTAACTTTGCCACATTCATTTTCGATAGCAAAAAAGTTTGTTGATAAAATTGTGAGAGTGTCTGATCATGAATTACTAGAAAGTATGAACTATTATCAGGATATTTTGAGTATTACAGCAGAACCCGCTTGTGCAGCTTCTTTAGCAGCTATTCTTGGACCTTTGAAGGATGAGGTTTTAGGTCGATCAGTTGGGATAATAGCTTGTGGATCTAATATCAGTTTGACCAGATATAACGTACTGCTAGAACAATTATAATTAAATTGGATAGTTTATATGTAGGAGAAGTTTTTGCTTTCAGTAGATAAAAAACCCTTTGCTGGGTTGGATTTTAGAGGCCAAGTAGCTCTTATAACAGGTGGAGCAAGTGGTATTGGTTTTGCCGTGGCCAAACAATTATACGAATTGGGAGCAAAAGTAGTTATAGCTGATCTGAACGAAAAAAGAGCTCTGGATAGTGTTAAGTTAATGAAGAGTACAAAATCTTTTGCTATAAAAGTGGATGTACAAAACCCTACTGATGCAAATAGAATGGTAGAGAAAGTAATAAATAAGTGGGGAAAAATTGATATTTTAGTCCATAGTGCTGGTGTCGGAATTGAACGTAGTTTTTTGGAAACTACTCCAGAAGAGTGGAAGCATTTAATTGATATTGATCTATCTGGAACCTTTTATTGTTGCCAAGCTGCTGCCAAAGAAATGAAAAAGCTCGGATATGGCAGGATTGTTAACTTGGCCTCTACCGCAGGTTTAAGAGGTGGAACTGGTAGAGCCGCCTATGGTGCGGCTAAGGGAGGTGTAATAGCTCTTACGAAAGTGATGGCTGTTGAGTTGGCTGAATTTGGAATTACTGTGAATGCTCTTGCGCCAGGTGCAATAGATACTGAATTGGTTGCTGAGATGCATTCAAATGAAACGAGACAAACTTACCAATCGGCTATTCCTATGAACCGTTATGGTACACCTGATGAAACAGCTTTTGCTGCAATTTTTCTGGCGAGTGAACAGGCACGCTATATAAATGGTCATATTTTAGGAGTTGATGGAGGTTTTTTGTCAGCAGGAATAATTAATCGTGATAAATTATAAATAGGAAAAGTAATAAGGTGGGTAGTAAAGTAGTATGAGCACTGATTTCATTTCACATATAAAATCTGAATTAAGTAACATTCACTCTGAAGGTTTGTTTAAGACAGAAAGAATTATTACTACGCCACAATCTAGAATAGTGGCGCTTGAGGACGGCTCTAAGGTAATTAACTTATGTGCAAATAATTATCTGGGTCTATCTAATAACC
>CAJWHE010000001.1 GCA_913041145.1 uncultured Paracoccaceae bacterium | reverse complement strand
TTTCTGCTAAATTTATGTGGGAGCAAGGGCCTAAACTGCGTGATTTTTGGAATATTCACTCAAGTAAATAAAGGATGCTTAAATGGGGCAAATACTCCTCGACGGAATCGTAAAGTCCTATGGCAAGGAGGTCGTAGTAAAAAACCTCGACCTCCTAGTCGAACCTGGAGAATTTTTAACAATACTTGGGCCTTCTGGTTGTGGTAAAACCACAACCTTAAGGATGATTGCTGGCTTAGAAGAACCAAACCAAGGTAACATAAAGTTAGATGATAAAGTTGTTTTTTCACGTAATGAAGGTGTAGTTATCCCACCGGAGGCCAGAAATCTTGGTTTAATATTTCAAAGCTACGCCCTATGGCCACATATGACCGTGGAAAAAAATATTACTTTAGCATTAAAAGAGCAAAAGATATCCAAAGATGAAATTGCAAGTCGATTGGCTAACGCATTGAATATGGTGCAACTCACAGGATATGCCGAACGATATCCCTCCGAACTTTCTGGCGGTCAGCAACAAAGAGTTGCTGTTGCAAGGTTGATTGCTTTAAGGCCAACAATTCTTCTCATGGATGAACCACTTTCTAACCTAGATGCTAAGTTACGAACTGAAATGCGTGCTAGTTTAAAACGTTTGCATCGTGATCTCGATGCAACCACTGTTTATGTTACGCATGACCAAATTGAAGCATTAACTTTATCTGATCGAGTGATAATTATGAACGAAGGTCAGATTATGCAAGAAGGTTCTCCATACGATATTTATCATCACCCAACTAACATTTTTGTTGCAGAGTTTATAGGCGATCCAGGAATTAATTTATTCGAAGGAAACATTGAGAATGGTAAACTTAATTGTGGTGGAATTTCAATTCCGTTACCAAGCAATATTTCTAACAATAATGGTCGCCTAACTGTGGGAGTAAGACCAGAAAAAATCGAAGTTTCTGAAAGTAAAAAAAGTGGTTGGCAAGAAGTGACCACGGGTATAATCCAACCTACAGGCGCTAATACAATAATGGAAGTGAAGTCTGAAGATACTTCCATAACGGTACTACAAAATGGGTTTATTAATCTATCTGAAAATTCAAAACTTTGGATTAATTTTGACTCTGAAACACTAAGTTTTTTTGATCCCAAAACGCAAGAAAACCTGCGTAATAAAATGGTTTAAAATAATGTCAAAACCAGCCAGTAAAAACTCACCCAGCATTTGGTCTATGCGTAATATTTTTTATCAAACTTATAGATTAAAAAATAGACCTGAGATGATCACTGGTTTAATAGCCCTTTGCTTTTTAGGTTTTGTTGTACTGGTACCTCTTATACAAATCATCAAAGATGCCTTAACGTTTCACAGTTATGATCTTGCTTATAAACCAGATGGGGTAGTTGGTGAATTTACTTTTCTTCATTTAGATCGTGTTTTTAATCAACCAATATCGGCAGCACTATTTTATAAGCCACTTCTCAATAGTTTAAAAATGGGTTTAGCTGTAACTGTAATCGCATTATCAGTCGGGTTTTGTCTGGCTTGGTTAATGGTAAGAACTAATGTCTGTTTTAAAGGTATTTTTGGTGGAATGCTTATTATTCCATACATGATGCCATCTTGGGTTATGGCGATAGCATGGCTTAGCTTATTCAAAAATGATCGTATAGGTGGCTCCGAAGGATTACTTACATATTTAACAGGTGTCCAAGCTCCAGATTGGGTGGCTTATGGGTTCTTTCCAATAGTGATAACATTGGCATTACATTACTATGCATATGCTTATCTATTAATCTCGGGGGCGTTAGCAACTATAGATAGTGAACTTGAAGAGGCAGGTGCTGCTAGTGGCATGGGTAAATGGAAACGCATCCGGGTAATTACTATACCATTGTTAATGCCAGCGATTGGTTCGGCAATTGTTCTAACATTTATTAGGATTCTTGGTACATTTGGCACCCCCGCATTACTTGGGTTGCCTGTACGTTTTTTTACATTCTCTACACAAATATATGCGTCAATAAACGCTAGGAACCAAGGTGATGCATTTGTTTTAGCATTAGTTTTGATAGTTTTAGCTATATCATTTATTTGGATCAACAGTCGAATTATAGGCGTGCGTAAAAGCTATGTTACAATGACTGGAAAAGGCTTCCGAAAAAGTGAAAGTGATCTTGGAAAAATGCGTTGGCCAATCACTATTTTAATTATTTTGTTTCTTTGTATTACGGTAGCGTTGCCCCTAATTTTATTGCTCTGGGAATCATTAACGCTTATCCCTGGAGATTATAGTTTGTCCAATCTAACCAACTATTTTTGGATAGGGCAAGGAAACGTCAGTCTTGCGTATGGAGAGCCTGGAATATTTCACAATAGAGGCATAATTGAGGCATTATTGAATTCAATTAAATTAGGATTTGCTGCTGCGCTCTTTAATGGAGTTCTTGGTCTTTTGGTCGGATATGCAGTTGTTCGAGGTCGCGGAGCGCGTTTATCAAAATGGTTAGAGTCGATAGCCTTTGCGCCATATATCTTTCCCTCAATAGCTCTAGGTGCAATTTATATTGGTATGTTTTCAACAAATATAGGTCCGATACCAGCGCTATATGGAACCTTTACAATATTAATATTAATTACTGTAATTAAAAATTTACCGTTCACCTCAAGGACAGGAATTGCGGCTATTTTGCAAATTCATCAATCATTAGAGGAAGCTGCCAGAGTTCAAGGTATCGGCTGGTTTAGACGTATGCTTCGGATTATAATTCCTCTATCCATGAGTGGCTTGGTAGCCGGTATGCTGTTAACATTCATTACAGCAATGCGTGAATTATCTCTGATAATACTACTAATTTCGCCAGGAAATATGGTATTAACAGGGTTAATATTCAGTTATCAAGAGCAAGATATGGCTCAACATTCCAGCGCTGTAACATTAATGCTCGTTCTAATTATTATATCTATAAGTGTTATAGTTCGCATAGTGTCGAGACGTGCGGGTGTTGGCCGACTGAATGTGGCTTAAATTTTCTATCTTTCTCTGATTAAAAGCTGGTTACAACTCATAAAAAGACTGAAGATGTATCATAGGTTTCTATTCTCTCTTAAAGAACCATAAAAAGAAATTTACGATAGATGTTTGTAAAATAAATTAATCAATAGGTAAGTAATAATAAACTACATAGTTACTTCTAAAAAATCTGGAGCGGGCGACGGGAATCGAACCCGTATCTTTAGCTTGGAAGGCTAAGGTCTTACCATTACACAACGCCCGCATATTTATATTATTCAACGTCATTACAATGAAAATTACAGCATCGTCAAATCTTAATTTGAGATTGGCCTTAGATCATCCTCTATATACGCCATAATTATTTCTGAAAAATCTTTTTCTGCAACAAACCCTAATCCCAATGCTCTTACAGGATCAAAGTTTTCTGGCCAGCCAGAAACTATTCTTGTAACTTTTTTATCTTCAACAAATTTTATTCTATCTACAGCCTCCTGACCAGCAACAGCGCGAAGGGCTTCTATTTGCTCGGCCACAGTGCAACTAACACCTGGAAGATTTAAAGATCTCCTTGCACCAAGTTTATCAAAATTCAAACTCGCCGCATAAACTAAAAAACCAATAGCTGACCTTGGAGATACATGCCAGTGCCTCACACTATCTCGTACCGGCAAGATTGCTTCCATGTTATTCAATGGCTCCCTAATTATACTCGAAAAAAAAGATGATGCTGCAAGATTAGCTTTACCAGGTCGAACACATACTGTTGGCAAACGCATCGATATACCATCGATAAAACCTTTACGACTGAAGTCACTTATCATAGTCTCACAAATTAATTTTTGAGCACCGTATGACGTCTGAGGCGCACATAAAAAATCATCACTTATCTTTTCTGGATATGGTCCACCAAAAACTGCTATTGACGATGTAAAGATAAATTTTGGCCTATAACCTCCAGCTGACGCTAAATGTTCATTTTTTATAGCATTTAAAAGTCTCCATGTTGGATGAAAATTAACCTCCCAACCAATATCAAAATCTGTTTCTGCTTGACCTGAAACAACGGAAGCTAAATGATATATTAAGTCTGGTCTTTCCTTTGCAATGCTTTCAATCTCACCTGGTTTGGAGATATCCCCCACTCGTATCTCACCTAAAGCCTCAGAATCATTTGAAAAAAATAAATCATGTAAAATAACTGAGTTATTTTTTAAACCAACTTTACCTCTTTTTATTTCCTGAGCTAGCTTATGGCCTATCATACCGCCACCACCTAAAATAACAATTTTCATTCAGTAATCCTAAAATTTTTAATAATCTTGAACATAAACTAGAATGACGTTTTTTTCTACACCCATTTAATCACAAAGATTTCATATATTAATTTTTTAAATAAAATAGTTCCTACAAGCTATTTTTTGCTTTCAGCACTTTCATATAAAATATACGGTATTAATTATAAAATATTTAAATAATTTTGAACACTCTAAACTATTTTATATTAAGTTCTTGAATAAGGAATAGGAGCAACCATGGGAAGACTGGAAGGAAAATCTGTACTTGTTACAGCCGCGGGTCAAGGAATAGGTAGAGCTTCCTCCATAGCCATGGCTAAAGAAGGCGCAAAAGTATTCGCTACGGATATAAACGTGCAAACCTTAAGGACACTAGATGATGATGGACATCCTAATATAGTGACCTTTAAGCTTAATGTTTTAGACGACGACTCCGTTGCTAATGGTGTCTCTCGCGCAAATCCAGATATTATTTTTAATTGTGCTGGCTTTGTTCACAATGGAACAGTTTTAGAGGCTACTCCAGAAGACTGGGATTCCGCGTTCGATTTGAATGTAAAATCGATGTATAGAACAATTCAACATGCTTTGCCTAATATGTTAAAAAAGGGTAATGGCTCTATAATCAATATGGCTTCCGCCGTCTCATCAGTAATTGGGGCTCCTAACCGTTTTATATACGGGACAACCAAAGCTGCAGTGATCGGATTAACAAAATCGGTGGCTAGTGACTACATTACTCAAGGCATAAGATGTAATTGTATTTGTCCAGGAACTGTTGATTCACCATCGTTGCATGATCGTCTCCAAGCAACTGGAGATTATGAAACTGCAAAAAAAGAATTCACAGCGCGCCAACCAATGGGTAGACTAGCAACCACTGAAGAAATTGCGGCCCTTGTTGTATACTTAGCATCAGATGAATCTGCTTTCACAACAGGACAACCACACATAATTGATGGCGGCTGGTCAGGTTAGGAAAATTTTAATGACTAAAACTCTAAGATCCCAAAAATGGTTTAATAACCCTGAAAATTTGGAAATGTCAGCTATTTATCTAGAACGCTATTTAAATTACGGTCTGACACGTGAAGAGCTCCAATCCGGCAAGCCAATAATTGGTGTAGCCCAGACTGGGAGTGATTTAAGCCCGTGCAACCGACATCATATTGAACTTACTAAACGAGTTCGAGATGGTGTAGTATCGGCAGGCGGAACGGTAATAGAAATTCCTGTACACCCCATACAAGAAACAGGAAAACGTCCAACCGCCATGTTGGATAGAAACTTAGCCTACCTAAGCTTAGTTGAAACATTATTTGGTTATCCTATTGATGGAGTGGTTCTCAATATTGGCTGTGATAAGACAACCCCTGCTCTACTAATGGCCGCCGCAACAGTAAACATTCCTGCAATAGCCCTATCCGTAGGCCCAATGTTGAATGGTTGGTTTAATGGAGAGCGAACTGGATCAGGAACAATCGTTTGGAAAGCACGAGAACTGTTAGCTGCTGGAAAAATAGATGATGATGAATTTATGGATATGGTTGCCTCATCCACTCCCTCCGTTGGTTATTGTAATACGATGGGTACAGCTACAACCATGAATTCTCTGGCGGAGGGCTTGGGAATGCAATTACCAGGATCAGCGGCAATACCAGCTCCATATCGTGAACGAGGACAAATCAGTTATACAACGGGTAAAAGAATTGTGGAAATGGTCCATCAGGATCTTCGTCCAACGGACATTATGACTAGAGAAGCTTTTGAAAATGCAATCGTAATAAACTCGGCTATTGGAGGTTCCACAAATGCCCCAATACACCTTAATGCAATTGCAAAGCACTTAGGAGTACCACTTAATAATGACGACTGGCAAACATATGGGCACAAAATACCACTCCTAGTTAACTTACAGCCTGCAGGAGAGTATCTTGGGGAAGATTACCACCGGGCAGGAGGAGTTCCCGCTGTAATAGGAGAGTTAATATCTGGAAACTTACTACCTCACCCAACAGCAATTACCGTTAACGGAAAAACCATGGCAGAAAACTGTAATAAAGTTTTCAGCAAGAATGAAGCCGTAATTTTCAAAATTCATAAACCAATGCAAAGTAACTCCGGCTTTATCAACCTCAAGGGTAACCTTTTTGATAGTGCTATAATGAAGACATCAGTTATAAGTGCCGAATTTAAAGAGAGATACCTCTCCAACCCAAAAAGCATGAATTCTTTCGAAGGAAAAGCTGTAGTATTCGATGGTCCAGAGGAGTTTCATAAAAAAATAGATAATGTTAGTCTGAACATTGATGAAAACTCTATCCTCGTAATGCGGGGTGTAGGGCCAATCGGGTACCCAGGTGGAGCGGAAGTGGTAAACATGAGGCCTCCTTCATACCTTTTAAAGAGGGGAATAAATGCGTTACCGTGTATAGGGGATGGTAGACAGTCTGGAACATCAGGAAGTCCGTCTATTTTAAACGCATCGCCCGAAGCTGCACAAGGAGGCGGTCTTGCTTTAATAAAAACTGGAGACTTAATTAAAATAGACTTAAATAAATGCACCGTTGATATCGTAATAAGTGTAACTGAGTTAGACAAACGCAAAAAATTACTTACAAAGGAAAGACTACCTTATCCTGAAAGTCAGACCCCTTGGCAGGAAATTTTTAGAGAAAAAGTTCTACCTTTTAGTGAGGGAATGACAATAGAAGGTGCCTCACAATACCAAGATATAGCTAGAAAACATACCCCCCGAGACAACCATTAAGAGGTATCTATGAAATTAGTGAGATATGGTAACCCAGGACAAGAAAAACCCGGGATTATTGATCCAGAGGGAAATATACGAGATCTAAGTGATATCATCACAGATGTTACAGGAACGGTAATTGGACCTGATATTATAAAAGAAATTCAAGGAATTAATCTAAGCTCACTGCGATTGATAAAAAGTAACTCTCGGTTAGGCCCCTGCATTGGTGGAGTAGGTAAATTTCTTTCGATCGGATTGAACTATTCAGATCACGCTGAAGAAACAGGAATGCCGATTCCAGAACACCCAATTCTTTTTTTAAAAGCTACTTCTTCTATCGTAGGTGCCAATGATACGGTTTTTATGCCTAGAGACTCGGTGAAGTCTGATTGGGAGGTTGAGCTAGGTGTCGTAATTGGAAAAAAGGCAAAGTACGTAACTGAGAATGATGCGCTGAGTCACGTTATGGGCTACTGCATAGTGAATGACGTGTCAGAACGGGAATTTCAGACAGAATTATCCGGCCAATGGACGAAAGGTAAAAGTTGCGACACCTACGGACCAACCGGACCATGGTTAGTAACTCCTGATGAAATTCCTGACCCACAAAACTTATCAATGCATCTCAATATAAACGGAAAAAGAATGCAAACTGGAAACACCAAAACAATGATTTTTTCAGTTGCAAAGATTATAGAACATTTAAGCTCTCTTATGACCCTTTACCCAGGAGACCTTATATCAACAGGCACACCTCCCGGTGTAGGGATGGGCATGAAGCCAAACCCTATATACCTTAGGAAAGGTGATTTAATGGAGTTAGAAATTGAAAAACTAGGAAAACAACGACAGGTTGTAGATCAGGATAAATAAGATGAGTGAAATACTAATAATGGGAAATATGCCAGATAAGAGTCTAAGTATCCTAAAGGCTGAGTTCACCGTCCATAGAGCAGTTGAAATGACAAACTTTGAAAAGTTCTTAGCAGAACAAGGTGACAAAATAAGTGCGGTTGCGACTACAGGCTTTGTTGGCATTCATAACTCTATAATAGAGAAGCTTAAGAATCTTCAAATAATATCTTCAAATGGAGTGGGCTATGATTCGATTGACGCAACTTTCTGTGCCGATCGCGGTATAATCGTTACTCATACTCCTGACGTATTAAATGCTGAGGTTGCAAATACAACCATCATGCTGTTTCTAAATAGCTTTAGAGAGTTTAGTTTTAATGAGGCCTACGTAAAAAGTGGCAATTGGAAGTTGGAAGGTATGGCCCCATACTCACGGTCACCAGACAATAGGGTAGTAGGTATTTTAGGAATGGGAAGGATTGGTCAGGAAATTGCCTCAAGATTATCTATTTTTAATCCTAAAATACTATACCACTCACGGTCTCCAAAGGACGTCCCATACACATATTACGAAGACTTAGAAACTATGGCACGCGATTGTGAAGTGTTAATATGTATAACTCCTGGAGGATTACAAACAAATAAAATAGTTAATGAAGGCGTACTTACTGCATTGGGCTCAACCGGAACATTAATAAACATTGCTAGAGGCTCAGTAGTTGATCAGACAGCATTAATTAGTGCTCTTAAAGATAAAAGACTAGGTTATGCAGCTTTAGATGTTTTTGAAAATGAACCAAATGTGCCTGATGAATTAATACACATGAGTAACGTAATAGTACTGCCTCACGTCGGTAGTGCTACTTTTGAGACTCGGGCTGCAATGGGAGACTTAACATTAAATAATTTAATTGAATTCAAAAAAAATGGAAAAGTAATTACTCCCGTTCCAGAATGCCTAAATTTAAATCAAAATACCTGAAAAAAATAATATAAATCCCACTTCAATAGTGACTATGGAGAAATTAGATATCTATGCTTATTTATAAAATCATGCCCCAACCTAGTTTAGATACCTTTAAAAGAAGTGGTAAATTTAAAGGTTTAGGAATTGATTTAACTGACGGTTACATCCACTTTTCAACTGCTAAACAAGTTAAGGAAACAGCGTCAAAGCATTTTTATGGTCAAGAAAACCTTTCACTTGTATGGACCGAGGCGAATACTCTTGGTGAAAAATTAAAATGGGAACTATCTAGAGGTAATAATCAATTTCCACACTTATATAGGCATTGGTGTTACGACGAAGTTTTAGGTAGCAATAAACTACCTTGGAAAAACTCAAAGCACGAATTTCCAGAATCCCTGCAATGAGCTTAACAGAAAAAATTACTCTAAAGCTTTTAAACAAACTTAACCCTGAGTTAGCTCATAATTTAGTCATTAAGGCATTAGCATTAAAACTATCTCCTTCCATCACAAGTTATAGTGCGCCTTCCTTAAATATTAATGTTTCTGGACTTAATTTAGAAAATCCAATTGGGTTAGCTGCCGGATTTGATAAAAATGCCGAAGCAATCGATAGTCTTTCAAAATTAGGTTTTGGTTTTTTAGAAATCGGCGGCGTGACCCCGTTACCACAAGACGGAAACCCAAAACCAAGACTTTTTCGACTTCAAAAAGATAAGGCAATCATTAACCGCTTTGGCTTTAATAATAAAGGTATGAAAGTCATAAGGAGTAAGCTCGAGCATAGTTTATCAAAAATTCCAGTAGGAGTTAATCTAGGAGCTAATAAAGATAGTAAAAACCGTATCGATGACTATTCTAAAGTTCTATTAGAGTGCGGAGATTTTGTAGACTTTGCTACTTTGAATATTTCATCTCCAAACACGAGTAAACTAAGAGAACTCCAAGAGCCAGACAACCTAAAGCTCTTACTTTTGCAGCTTGAAGGGGTAAAAAAGAAATTAAAAAAAAATATACCTATCTTCGTAAAAATCTCTCCAGATCTTAAAAATCAAGCATTAGTAGATCTAATAAACGTTGTTACAGAGTCAAAAGTCGATGGGATTATAGCTACAAATACTACTATATCTAAAGTAAATCTTACTAGTAGTGCATATAATGAGATAGGAGGCCTTTCTGGTGAACCATTAAAGGATATTTCGACAAAAATGATTGCTAAAATATCTCATTTAACAGATGGGTCATTACCCATTATCGGTGTTGGTGGGGTAAGCTCTGCAGAAGATGCTTATGATAAAATATGTGCTGGAGCTAGCGCTATTCAACTGTACACAGCACTTGTCTACGAAGGATTCTCTGTAATTAATAAAATCTGTATTGGAGTCGACAAGTTACTCAAAGCAGACGGACATCAAAAAATAAGATCAGCTATAGGATCAAAAAGAGAGAAATGGTTATAATTTCTTAATTATCACCCATTAAAGTATACCATAGTAGAAATTAAATGCTGGCTTCTAACGCAGGATACTTAAAGGCTAATGTAACAGCTCTCAAAATATAAAGTACAATTAAACCTAACCAAAGACCATTATTACCTAATGACGGAACGAACAGAGCTAATACAATTAAGTAACCTACAAACGAAATGAACATCATATTTCGCATGTCTCTGGTCCGTGTAGCACCTATGAAAATACCGTCTAACATATAGGCAAATAATCCAATTAAGGGCAATATAGAAAGAAAATGAAGGTATATCCGTGTTTCCGCTCGAACATCAAGAGAGACTGTCATTAAATCAATAAGCCAGCCACCAAAGTACCAAAATATTAATACAAATACAATTGCCATAGCTCCAGCCCAAGCCGTAGTTAATATGGCTGCCCGCCTAAAACTTTTCCTATTTCGAGCGCCCACCGATTGTCCAACAAGAGTTTCTGCCGCATGAGCGAACCCATCTAATGCGTATGAAACTATATGTAAAAACTGTATCAGTATGTGATTTGAAGCCAACGCAACATCACCAAAATCTGACCCTATAAACAGAAAAGAAATAATAGCAATTTCCAGAAGTAATGATCTAAACAAAATATCACTATTCACACTAATCATCTTAGCTAATCTAATTTTATCAAAAACCCTTGGTAAGTAAAAGAAACCTTTTGCAATCAATCGGTCTCTACAAAAATATAAACCAGCAATTAGACCACTCCATTCAGCAATAAGGCTTGCATATGCGACCCCTTCAATTTCCCACTTAAAATAGGAAACAAACAAGATATCGAAGAAAATGTTCAAACTATTCATTAAGAGTTGGACTATTAAAATAGCTTTTGTACGCTCCAGAGCTATAAGCCAGCCAGTAATACCAAATAAAGAAATTGCTGCCGGAGCTGAGTAAATTCTAATTCCCATATAACTAGAGGCAAAGCCTTCAACCTCTGATGACGCTGGTGACATATAAAGTGCAAACTTAAAAATTATTGAATGCAGGACGATTATAATCAGGCCAGCAAGAAAACCAATTATTAGACATCGACCTAACATTGCATCTACTTCTGTATGGTCTCGAGCTCCGAATGCTTGGGATGTTAGGCCTACTGTGCCCATTCTCAAGAAACCAAAGATCCAATAAATAGCAGTAATAATTATTGCACCGATACCCACAGCCCCTAAAGCCGAAGGGTCTCCTAACTGCCCAATCACCGCCGTATCAACTGCCCCCAGAATTGGAATAGTCGAATTAGATATTAAAATTGGAACGGCAATTGTCAGAACTCTTTGATGAGTAATCTTCTTTGTCATAACATCAGTCACTTTGACACCAGTGAAAAATGGACAGACGCTTGCGCAAAGATCTCCTTATATCCCTCTTGCCATGCTTCAACGTGCAACCAAGCGAAGCGGCGACCAGTGCGAACAATTCGAGCTATCGCAAAGGAATCCTGAGCAAAACCTGGTCTCAAGTATTCAACATTGATATCAATTACTTTGGCTTTTGATTGATCAACTTCGTTATCACTAAGGTTAGGACCCTGAGTGGACGTAACACTATCATTTCCATAAAGTATCTGGGCCATTGCAGTAAACTCAAGCAATGCCACAGTTATACCTCCATGTAATACGTTTAAATCAGGGTTCCCTATTAAGTTCGATTTATATGGTAATACCGAAATGTAGGAGTTATTTTCTTTTATAAAACGTATATCCAGATACTTCATGTAAGTGGAAGTCGCACAGAAATCCTGTAAAACGTAGTCCATTGATAAATGTTTAGCTAACACGGAAGTATTAATTTTATGGCCCATTACAAGGTTATTTTCTCCTTGATAATCGCAAACGTACCTAATGCGGTCGCTACAGGGTCCCTTGACGAGTTATCTTTGGCTGTGGCTTTTACATAAGCGACAGAATCTGAAATATAATAACACTCAGCTCTTGCTCTAACCTCCTGATTAAGAGCCGCAGGTCTTATATAATCAACCCTGAGGTTCATAGTAGCAGTTTCTAATGGTTGCAATTTGTGTACTAATACTGACAAACCACCGCAAGTATCTATCAAACCAGATATAGCAGTAGAGTGAATACTTTTCCCTGTTATATCCCCGTTAACTATAGCGTTATAGGGCAGTGACATAACAGCAAACCCTGCCCCTATTTCATCAATTCTCATGCCCATATAGCGAGCATGAGGAAGAGAGTTAATAAAACTCCTTGCAATTATTAATCGATCTTGATTCAATTGATTTGGTTTCCTCATGCACACAGAACTTAGCCTACTTAACTCCTAAGTTTTAGCTAGGGTCAAGGTCACCTTAACTCCCAAAATATCTATGGGAACATGATATATTATTAAACTTAAGTTATACCTTTTAAAAAATCTACCAATAGGTATAAACTCAATTGAATATTTAAGGAATAGAATTTTTATTAATACAATACTAAAATTTAGGGAGAACAATATGAAGCTATACTGTTTTGGTGAATCAGGTAACGCATACACAGCTGCGCTAACTATGGAGTTAGCTGGAGTAAAATGGGACCCAATATTTGTAGATTTTTTCAAAGGGGAAGCCCGTTCAGAAGCTTATAAGAAAATAAATGGAATGGGAGAGGTCCCTACATTGGTAACTGATAATGGAGTAACCCTCTCTCAGTCAGGAGCTATCCAACAATTTATTATCGACAAAACTGGTAAACTTGGAGGAGAGCCAATTGATAAATATGAAACTTTACGTTGGGTCCTTTGGGACAATCACAAAATGTCTAGTCAAGTAGGGATTCAACGGTTTCTTATGAACTTTTTACCAGCGGATAAGAGACCTGAGGGGGCAATAAATTTCTTAAGTGGTAGGATTCAAGCAGCACTTAGCGTACTTGATAATGCTCTAGCTGATCGTGATTGGCTTGTGGGTAATTCTATTAGTATGGCCGATCTATCTTGTTGCGGATATCTTTTTTATGATGAACCATTTGGATTTAACAGAAGTGATTGGCCAAATATCAACACATGGTTAACTAGGATTTCCAATCAACCAGGCTGGAAACACCCTTATGATCTAATGAAAAGAGCGTTTATACCTTCATAAGTGATAGCTCTTAAAACTAAATAGTGTTTTTAAATAATATAAAAGGAATTGAATGATGGGCTGGATGTCAAATGAACAAGGGCTTGAAAAGACAAAAGCAAACTATGTACCTCTAACTCCATTATCCCATTTAAAACGTGCATCTGTTGCCTTTCCCAATCGCTTGGCATTGTCTTACGGAACAAAGAAATATAATTACTTACAATATCACAAACGTGTAACGCTACTGGCATCGAGCCTAACAGCGCGTGGTATAAATCCAGGAGATGTCGTAGCTACTATTCTACCTAACATACCTGCTCAGGTTGAGGCTCATTTTGGTATTCCTGCCGCCGGTGCGGTAATAAACACAATTAATACTCGTCTCGATGTTAAAACAGTTTCTTATATTTTTGATCATGGCGAAGCCAAAATAGTGTTAGTTGACACGCAGTTTCTATCCCTGGCCAAGCAGGCCAAAAAAATGTGTAAAGGTTTAGGGCCAGAAATTATAGAAGTTGAAGACAAAGAGGGGAGTTTTACGAAATCTGGTGATTACTTAGAGTATGAAGAACTATTGAATACTGGTAGTGAGAATTTCTCTTGGCGATTACCTGAGGATGAGTGGGAAAGCTTATCACTTAATTACACGTCGGGTACTACCGGACAACCAAAAGGGGTGGTCTGCCATCACCGTGGAGCCTATTTAATGACGATGGGTACCGTTGTCAGTTGGAAATTACAGTTATATCCCAAACTATTAATTATTGTCCCACTGTTCCATTGCAATGGATGGAATCATACGTGGATGATGCCAATGCTTGGTGGAACAGTCTATTGTTGTAGGGATGTTACAGCAAAATCAATCTATACGGCCATATCTGAGGAAAATATTACTCACCTTGGGGGAGCACCAATTGTATTAAATTCAATAATCAACTGTCCTGAGGGCGATAAGAAATCATTTTCTCATACAGTAGAGATCTTTACAGCAGGCGCTCCACCAGCACCAACAACCTTGGCTGCTATTGAAGCGATGGGTTTCAATGTTACCCAGGTCTATGGGTTAACTGAAACTTATGGACATGTTACAGAATGTATTTGGGATGAAAAATGGGACAATGAACCCCAAGAAAAAAAATCAGAAATAAAAGCCCGCCAAGGCGTCGCCTTCCCTATGATGGAAGAAATAACCGTTTTAGATGAAAATCAAAAAGAAATACCTAAGGATGGCAAAACCCTTGGAGAAATTGTAATTAGAGGTAACTCTGTGATGAAGGGTTATTACAAGAACCCAGAGGCAACAAAGGAGGCCTTTTCAGGTGGTTTTTTTCATTCTGGTGATATAGCCAAGATGCATGATAATAATTATATTCAAATTGCTGACAGGGCTAAAGATATAATTATCTCTGGAGGTGAAAATGTTAGTTCAGTGGAGGTCGAAGGGGTGCTAATGAGTCATCCTTCTGTTATGTTGTGTGCAGTAGTGGCTAAAGTAGACGACAAATGGGGAGAGGTGCCTTGTGCGTTTGTTGAACTTAAGGAAGGGCTGAACGTCACTGAGGAAGAGTTAATAGCCTTTGCAAGAACTCAATTAGCGGGATTTAAGACTCCTAAGCACGTTTTTTTTCAAGATCTTCCAAAAACATCAACTGGTAAAATACAAAAGTTTGAGCTCCGACAAAAAACTAAATCACTTTAGGAGTTTAAGAAAGAACGCCCTACATATGGATAAGGCTAAATGACGGCACTAAAAGAATATGAACGCCTTGAATGCACTGGATTATGGAAAGAAACCATCGACAGTCAGCGGCGCGAAGTCTTCGTTTCTTTTGGTGACAATTCTTTAATATTACGTGATACAACTGAGACAGCGCTTTCTCACTGGTCGTTACCAGCTATTGAAAGAGTTAACGATGGAAAACTCCCAGCAGTATATAAGCCCGGCCCAGACGCGTTAGAAACTTTGGAAATAGATGATAGAATTATGATAGGAGCTATTTCAAAGGTTAACCGCATAATCGAAAAACGTAAACCACGACACGGTAGGGTTCGTACTTACATCTTATTAAGTATTATTTTTGCTCTAGGTGTAATTGGTTTTACTTGGTTACCTAATGCATTAATTCAGCACACTTTATCTGTCACTACACAAAAAAATAAAGTTCAAATAGGAGAGAGTCTTGTAACAGAAATCGTGAATTTAACTGGTAGCCCATGCACATCAACCTTGGGTGACAGTGCTCTACTAAGTTTCAAAACTCGTGTCCTTGGAAAAATCAATCACAGGCTGTTAATAGTTCCAGACAGTAGAAAGAAAGTAATATCATTACCGGGTAACATACACTTGATAGACAAGACCGTCTTTGAAGACCACGACACTCCTGAAGTCGCAGTCGGATATCTCTACAATTCTCTCGACGAACACAAAAATAATGATCCTTTCCTAATTCTTATAAAAGAAGCTAAAATTGGAACTTTACTTAGATTACTTACCACAGGAAAAATAAAAAAAGAGACTTTACGAAAACATGCTGAGAAAATATTAACAGCTTCTGAAAGTCAAATAAATCAAGAAAGTCTATTGAAAAGGTTTCAGGATTCTCGTGTGGCAACTAGCCCTTTTGCATACGCTCTAGACGTTACAGGCGAATCCACAATGATATTGATAGAAGGTGATCCTTATAGAAAAATTAGCGCCCCACTTCTTATCCGGGATAGTGATTGGATAAGTTTACAAACGATCTGTGAACAGTAAAACTCAATTGATTAATTTACTTTGTACCAAACATTCGGTCACCAGCATCACCTAAGCCTGGAACAATATATCCATTTTCATTTAAATGGCTGTCCAGTGCAGCTGTTACAATTTTAACGTCTGGATGCGCTTTTCTCATATTTTCAACTCCTTCAGGGGCAGCTAATAAACATAAGAAACTAATATTTTTTGCCCCTGCTTCTTTGAGAAGATTAATCGCCGCAACAGATGAATTTCCAGTGGCTAACATAGGGTCAACAGCGATGACCATTCGCTCCTCTAATAAATCCGGAACCTTAAAATAATATTGAACTGGCTGAAGAGTTTTTTCATCCCGATATAACCCCACAAATCCTACTCTAGCAGAAGGAATTAACTCCAACATACCATCGAGTAAACCATTTCCAGCACGTAAAATTGAAATAAGAGCAAGTTTACGCCCAGCCAACTCAGGAGAGTTCATTTCAACTAAGGGTGTTTCGATTTTTAAATTTTTTGTTTCTAAATTTCTAGTAATTTCATAAGCTAAAAGTTGACTAATTTCTCTTAGGAGTTGTCTAAACAAAGCAGTGGGAGTTGAGACTTTTCGCATTAAAGTTAATTTATGCTGCACGAGTGGATGTTTAACTATTGTGAGGTGATCTACCATATTCTTTCTCCTACATCTCTTAATTAATATAATTAGGGTCTATATAAAACTTTTACCAACCCCACGATTGCGTACACCAAGATACTTAGCAATTGATGCAGACACATCAACAAAAGGAACGTTACCTATTTCTTGTTCACCCAAACCTATACCAAAAATTGGTACACATTCACGAGTATGATCTGTTCCTGTCCAAGTTGGATCATTGCCATGATCAGCAGTTAATATAACTAAATCATTTTGACGAATCTTTTTTAATAAGACTGTTAACTTTGAATCAAACCATTCTAGATGTCTGGCATACCCCGAAACATCACGACGATGACCATACAAGCTATCAAACTCTACGAAATTTGCGATATTCAGACTACCATCGGAGGCGCTATCCAATAAATCATACAAATTTTCCATTAGTAATTTATCAGGTCCCGTTTTAGTTGATGAAATACCCTTGTTTGAAAATATATCGTCAATTTTTCCTAAAGAATTTACTTCTCTACCTTCTTCGAATGCCCATTCACAAAGTGTAGATGCCGGTGGTTCAATAGAGAAATCTTTTCTGTTGTCTGTTCGAGTAAAGCCACTTTTTTCGTCTCCAACAAAAGGCCTCGCAATCACTCTTCCAATTCTCCTAGAATGACAAAATGGTGCTAATTTACGGCATAATTCATAAAGCCAATCTAGACCAAATTTCTCTTCGTGAACAGCAATTTGGACTACACTATCAGTCGAAGTATAACAGATTGGCCATCCACTATTTAAGTGTTGCTTACCAAATTTCTCTATTATTTCTGTACCAGAAGCGTGACAGTTGCCAAGTATGCCGCTTGACCCTGAAAGTTCTTTGATAAGATCTATAATCTCAGATGAAAAACTAAACTGTTTGTTCTTAAAATATTTCCATTTCCACGGCAACGGAACTCCGAGCAACTCCCAATGGCCCGTAGGTGTATCTTTCCCCGGGGACGTCGGAGTAGCAACCCCCCAAAGTCCTTTAGGTTTTTCCATGACCTCCATATTACTCGACTTTACTGCAAGATTAAGGATTGAATCTAAACCAAGGCTTTTAAAATTTGGAACATTCAAACGCCCAATTCTTCCAATGTTCGCATCTCCACTGGAACAGGAATTCATAATATTACCTAATGTGTTTGCACCTTCATCACCAAAATCCTTAGCATCTGGAGCTCCTCCACAACCGACAGAATCCATTACAATTAAAAAAGCTCTACTCATTTAGAATCTAACCGATGGATAAGGGTCGGTGGGGGTTTAAAATTATACGATATCGAAAATGCTCCTCGAACTATTGCTTCTGCTCTTATTACGTCTTGCTCATTAGAGGCGTGCAAAATCGCAATAGGTGTTTTGAGATCAACTTTAGTTCCTATTTTCATTAGATCCGACAGCCCAACTGAGGGATCTACTTTATCACTTTCTAATTTCCTCCCTCCACCTAACATTACTACTACTTGACCAAGAACTTCCGTATCAATCCTGTCAATATAACCCGTCTTGTTAGATCTAATTTCTTTTACGACAGGTGATTTTGGAAGATATTTGGCCCAGTCACTCTCAAAGCTTTTTGGACCACCCATTTCAAAAACCATTCTAGAAAAATATTCCATAGCCCTACCCGAAGATATAGAACCCTTTAATAGGCACCTACTATCTTTGAGGCTTTGAGAAGGGTTATTAAGATTAATAAGTTCAGATCCCAGTTCGATAGTCACCTCCAACAATCTATCATTAACTTGCATGCCGCTTAGGGTTTCCATTACAGATTTTACTTCCAGGCTATTACCTGCCGCATTTGCCAAAGGCTGTGACATATCAGTTAGAAGGGCAACTGTCGGACAACCTGCACCATTGGCTACACCTATTAGTGATCTCGCTAATAGCTCTGATTTTTCAAATTCTTTTATTACAGCTCCAGATCCAGTTTTTACATCTAAAACTAAGCTATCCAAACCTGCAGCCAATTTCTTCGATAAGATAGATGCAGTTATTAAATCAAGGCTATCAACTGTAGCAGTCACATCACGTATTCTATAGAGACGCTGATCTGCTGGGGCTACGTCGTCTGACGCTCCAACTATAGCGAGACCAATCTTTTTTACTATTCCTTGAAACCTCTCCTTAGAAATATCTGAAGAATAACCAGGAATTGACTCTAACTTGTCCAGTGTACCTCCAGTATAACCCAGTCCTCTTCCAGAAATCATAGGGACAAAAGCTCCACATGCTGCCAAAGCCGGTGCTAGTAATAATGAAACAGGATCACCCACACCACCCGTGGAATGTTTATCGAGAACTGGCCCAGGTAAATCCCATACTAATTGATCACCACTATCTCGCATTCCCTTAGTTAAACCTACTCGAGCCTCGAGACTTAAGCCATTAAGGCAAACAGCCATAGCAAACGCCCCAATCTGCGCATCACTTATAATTGGGCTTGAAATCATAGACCCAAACTCCAGCATGTCAGTTTCAGTAATGTACTTCTTGTTGCGAACCCGCTCTATTAAGGACCCTACATTCATTAGAGCTTCATGAAACTCTGATCAAAAGCACCAGGAAGTAATTCTCCCAATGAAGTGCTAATGATATCACCAGAAGTTGTAGCTAAAGAAATAACTATGGAACTACTGCCAAACTCTGAAATTTTTTGTCGACAACCACCACATGGAGCAACAGGTTTTGAACTATCAGCTACTACGGTGAGCTCCTTTATTTCTCTATCACCCCCAGCAATCATAGATGCTATTGCACCTGCTTCAGCGCACGTACCCTCGGGGTATGCTATATTTTCAACATTACACCCTGTGTAAATTTTTCCAGATGAACTCCTTAAGGCTGCCCCTACCAAAAAATTTGAATACGGCGCATAAGCATTTTTTTGTACCTTTAGCGCCGCATTAAATAGCTCTCTTTCTTTAGACATTGATATAAACCTTTTACTTGAGATATCTACTTATCAGTATTGTTTGGAAATATAAAATAATTAACCAATCGGATACCCACAGGAACTTAACGCTACAGAAATTTCTTTCAGGATGGTTGGATCATCAATAGTTGCAGGCATTTTGTATTCCTTGCCATTGGCAATAGAGAGCATAGTGGCCCGAAGTATTTTCCCTGAGCGAGTTTTTGGTAAACGGTCAACTACACAAGCCAACTTAAAGGAGGCAACCGGTCCAATCTTACCTCTTACGTCACTGATAACTTCAGCTAAAATATCATTATGCTTTCGATTACATCCACTATTTAAGCACAAAAAACCTAATGGAAGTTGGCCCTTAAGCGGATCTGAAACTCCTATCACCGCACATTCGGCTATGTCTGGATGCCCTGCTAAAACTTCTTCAATTGCTCCAGTAGACAGCCGGTGACCAGCAACATTAATAACATCATCAGTTCGAGCCATAATATAGATGTACCCATCTATATCAATATATCCAGAATCACCGGTTTCATAATAGCCGGGAAATGTATTAAGATAACTCTTAATATATCTTTCCTGCGCCTTCCAAAGAGTAGTTGCTGATCCTGGAGGGAGAGGTAATTTAACTACAATAGCGCCTAACTCACCAGCCTCGACTACCAGCCCTTGATCATCCAGTACTTGTATATTCCAACCTGGCATTGCCACTGATGGAGAGCCCAATTTTATGGGCAATTGTTCTATTCCTAATGGATTAGCCGCCATTGGTGAGCCAGTTTCTGTCTGCCACCAATGATCTATAATTGGGACATTTAACATTTTAGAAGCCCAATTAATTGTGTCAGGGTCCGCTCTCTCACCAGCCAAAAATATTGATTTTAAGGAAGTTAAATCATACTCGCTTACCAGATTTCCAAGTGGGTCTTCACGTTTAATAGCTCTGAAGGCAGTTGGCGCTGTAAAGAAAGTTTTTACTTTATACTCGTCCATAATACGCCAAAAGGTACCAGCATCGGGTGTACCTACCGGCTTTCCTTCAAAAAGAACTGTAGTATTTCCATTCAACAAAGGTGCGTACACGATATAACTGTGTCCAACCACCCAACCCACATCCGAAGCAGCCCAATAAACATCTCCAGGATTAACATTAAAAATATTTGACATAGACCAATGCAAAGCAACCATGTGCCCTGCCGTAGGCCTAACGACACCCTTGGGTTCACCCGTAGTTCCAGAAGTGTATAGGATATATAAAGGGTGATCACCACTGACCGGAACACAGTCCACAGGCACACTGTTAGTTTTTAAATCATCCCAATCGACATCTCTTTCTGCAAATAATGTCGCTTTCAATTGATCTCTCTGGTGTATTACGCAAAACAATGGTTTGTGGGCTGATATTTCTATCGCACCGTCCAAAAGCGGTTTATAGTCAATAACTTTATTTCCTTCGATCCCACAACTTCCTGCAATAATAGCTTTTGGTTTTGCATCGTTTATTCGAGTAGCAAGCTCATTGGACGCAAAACCACCAAAAACGACTGAATGAATAGCTCCAAGACGCGCACATGCAAGCATTGCCTCTATGGCCTCGGGTACCATTGGCATATATATGATTACTCGATCTCCTGCTATTATACCTTTATTTCTTAGCCCTCCTGCTAAAAGTGCTACTTTTTTTTGTAACTCAGAGTAGCTAATAGCCCTTTTAGTTAAAGTTACTGGACTATCATAAAGTATTGCCGTTCGATCACCATTACCTGCCTCCACATGCCTGTCCACTGCATTCCAGCAACAGTTTACACTTGAGTCTTTAAACCAGTTAGATGTGTTTTCATCCTCAAAAAGTGCTCTACTTGGTTTCTTAAACCAATCAATCCCTTTAGCAGCCTCCATCCAAAACGTTTCAGGATTCAGCTGCCATTTAGCGTAGACGTCATCGTAACCCAAAAAAATACTCCACTTTCATCTTAAAAATTAAGTCTTACATATGCCTGATCTAATTACCTATTAATAAAGTATATATAACTTAAAAAAATAAACTTAACCATATTCAGACACTGGTGTTCCTGCCAATGCAGAAATATTTAACAAACCTCTAGCTGTTATAGCAGGCGTAACTATATGCGCACGGTTACCCATTCCCATCAAAATTGGGCCGACTTCTGTACCACCTGCTTTTATCTTTAGGATATTTCTTACTGCTGACGCGGCATCTGTATTTGCAAACACCAAAACATTCGCTGAACCAGAAAACCTAGAATCTGGAAAAATCCTCTGTCGTAGCTCTTCATCCAAAGCTGAGTCAGTATGCATTTCTCCTTCATACATAAAATCTCTACTTTTACTATCAAGAATATCTAATGCTTCACGCATTCTCCTTCCTGTATCACAATCCAAATTACCAAACTGAGAATGGGAGCAAAGGGAGATTTTAGGTTCAATACCAAAGCGTCGAACATGTCTTGCTGACGCAATAACAGTGTCAGCTATTTCGCGTGGAGTTGGTTCTGAATGTACATTTGTGTCAGTTATAAAAAGTGGTCCATCTTCTAAAATCATCAAAGAAAGCGCCGCGATTGGGTGTAAAGCACCACTGCCTAATACATCCTGAATATAATTTAGATGCCATCGATATTGACCAAATGTACCACATATTAAACTATCTGCCTCTCCGCGATGGACCATTACTGCGGCTATAGCAGTCGTATTGGTTCGCATAATCCTGCGCGCTAGTTCCGGAGTGACTCCTTTTCTTTGCATAATTGATAAATAAGTTGTCCAATAGTCCCGATACCGCGCGTCATTCTGAGGATCCACCAACTCAAAGTCCCTATCAGCCTGCATTAACAAACCAGCTCGATCTATTTTGCGAAAAATTACGTCTCTTCTACCAATAAGAATTGGTCTATCAGTAGTTTCTTCTAATACTGCAGATGCCGCTCTTAAAACTCTTTCACTCTCTCCTTCCGCAAACACCACTTTGCGAGATTGTTTGGACGCGGCATCAAAAACTGGCCTCATTAGCAAAGCGGATTTTGATATAGAGTTATCTAAAGACTCTCGGTAGGAGGCAAAGTCCTCGATCGGTCTAGTTGCTACCCCACTTTCAATAGCAGCCTTCGCAACGGTTGACGCTATCACACCCATTAAACGTGGATCGAAAGGTTTTGGAATTAGGTAATCTCTTCCAAAGGACATTTTCTCTCCGCGATATGCTTCAGCAGCTTCAGCAGAACTCGTAGCCCTAGCCAATTGAGCTATCCCATTGACACAGGCAATTTTCATTTCATCATTGATCTCAGATGCACCTACATCTAACGCACCCCTAAAAATGAATGGAAAACATAATACATTATTAACCTGATTTGGAAAATCTGATCGACCAGTTGCTATTATAGCATCAGGACGGACAGAGAGGACTTCGGTTGGTAAAATTTCTGGATCTGGGTTTGCTAAGGCAAATATTATAGGGGAAGAAGCCATTTTTTCCACCATCTGAGTGGTTAAGACACCTTTTGCTGAAAGCCCAAGAAACAAATCTGCATTAGCAATAATCTCGTTTAAGTCACGTAATTTTGTATCTTGCGAAAAATCACTTTTATGTGAATCTTTCTCTTCCCGACGCCCTTCATAAACAACGCCATTTATATCATATAGCCATATATTTTTTTTTCTTACACCAAGCTTTATTAGCATATTCAAACAAGCTATTCCTGCCGCACCCCCCCCTGTAGATACAACCTTAATATCTTTAAATTTTTTCTTATTAACTAATAGTGCATTTGTAACAGCCGCCCCAACAACAATTGCAGTTCCATGCTGATCATCATGGAAAACAGGAATCTTCATTTTTTCTCTACATATTTTCTCGACAATAAAGCAGTCAGGAGCCTTTATATCCTCAAGGTTAATAGCTCCAAATGTTGGCTCCATTGAACAAATTATCTCTGCAAGTTTATAAGGATCTGTTTCACTTAACTCGATATCAAAGCAATCAATATTTGCAAACTTCTTAAACAGTACTGCCTTTCCTTCCATTACAGGCTTTGCAGCTAGGCCTCCAATATCTCCCAAGCCCAAAACAGCGCTACCATTAGTTACGACCCCTACAAGATTACCTCTTATAGTATACTCACTTACTAGATCAGGGTTAGAGTTAATAGCTAAGGAAGCCTCAGCGACACCAGGGGTATATGCTCGAGATAAATCCCTACCGTTAGCTAAAGGTTTGGTAGCCCTTACCTCCAATTTTCCTGGCTTTGGGTGTCGGTGATAATCAAGCGCCGACTGAGTAAAAAATTTTTTTCTTTCTGTAGTCAATAACTTTACTCCTAAATTTAGTTTAATATTAAACTAAATTGTATATAACCTATTTAACTCTACTTCTTCAGCTTAAATCAAGTTTCGCATATTATCTTTCTTAAAGCTATATTTTTCGAAAGCTTAAATAATACGTACTGCTAATACGAAATAAATTATTATTAAAGAAGTTAAAAGTAATTTACCTTCTTTTCAAATATGTCAGGAATGAGATTTATATATTTTTTTATCTAATTATCAATCAATAGTTGGATTATCTGAATATCAAATAAGAATCAGGTTGGCGCTTTTAAAACAGAAAGCTTTAACTAAGCAAATTGCTCTGTAATTAATCTTTCTTCTAACCCATGGCCAGGATCAAAAAGAATTTTATGAACAATAGCTGGCTCTGTTTCAATCTCAACTGACGTTACTGGCCCAGCAGCTCTACTATCAGCAAAAGCTACCACCGGACGTTTTTCTGGTTCCAAAACGTCTAACCGTACCTTTGCGATCTTTGGCAATAAAGCGCCTCTCCATCGTCTGGGGCGAAATGCCGACATAGCAGTTAGGGCTAAAACATCACTTCCTATTGGTAAAATTGGACCATGGGCCGAATAGTTGTAAGCGGTTGATCCTGCAGGGGTGCAGACTAGTGCTCCATCACACACAAGTTCTTCTATTCTAACTTTCCCATCAACTGATACCTTAAGTTTAGCAGCCTGTGCGCCAATTCGTAACAAAGACACTTCATTAATTGCTAAATAATCATGTGTCTCGCCACTCGCACTTACAGCTCGCATTCTAAGAGGGTTAATTAACTCTTCCTGACTCTTTTCAAGCCTACTTTGCAGACCTTGTTTACGAAAATCATTCATTAAGAAACCTACTGTCCCACAATTCATACCGTATACGGGGCGATTTAAAGGTTGAGTTACATGCAGGGTTTCCAACATAAAGCCATCACCACCCAAGGCGACTATTACATCACTTTCGTCTGCCTCCACTTGACCGTAGGTTTCAACCAAGCTTTTCAACGCATTACAAGCCTCAAGCGTATTTGAGGCCATAAATGAAAGCTTATACTTTTTTACCATAATTTAAGTCCGATGCTCTATTAATTGCTTGTGCCAAATAAATTGCAAGTATTATAAATTACTTTAAAGTATTAAAGTATACAATACGAGTTTACTTTTTAGCTAATCACTCTAAATACAAATAAAAATTATTCTATTTACAAAGTAATCGAGGTGAGAATGGCTACCCCTTTCAACAAAAAATTTTTCGAACAAGGTCTAAATGATAGTGATCCAGAATTGTATGGCTCTATTAAAAAGGAGCTTTTACGTCAACAAGAAGAAATAGAACTAATAGCTTCAGAAAATATTACATCTCGGGCTGTGATGGAAGCTCAAGGCTCCATCATGACTAATAAATATGCTGAAGGATATCCAGGAAAGCGATATTACGGCGGTTGTGAATATGTTGATGTTGCAGAAAACTTAGCTATTTCAAGAGCCTGCAAATTATTTGATTGCAATTATGCTAACGTTCAGCCCAATTCTGGCTCCCAGGCTAATCAGGCAGTTTTTTTAGCACTACTCAGTCCAGGAGACACTATACTTGGAATGAGCCTGGATGGCGGAGGGCATTTAACACACGGTGCAAAGCCAAACTTATCAGGAAAGTGGTTTAATGCCATTCAATATGGTGTAGATGTGAATACACTTGAAATAGATTATGAAGAGGTAGAATTTTTAGCAAAAAAGAATCTACCTAAACTAATTATCGCTGGCGGCTCTGCTATACCACGTCAAATAGATTTCAAAAAAATGCGTGAAATAGCAGATCTTGTAGGGGCTTATCTAATGGTTGATATGGCTCACCTTTCGGGACTTGTTGCTGCCAAGGAACATCCAAGTCCTTTCCCTTATGCTCATGCAGTAACTTCAACGACGCACAAAACTCTGCGCGGACCACGTGGAGGAATCATTCTTTCAAATGATGAAATTCTTGCAAAAAAATTCAACTCAGCAATCTTTCCAGGGTTGCAGGGAGGCCCACTTATGCATGTTATTGCAGCTAAGGCAGTAGCATTTGGAGAAGCACTTACTCCTGAATTCAAAGAGTACACAAAAAATGTTATAATAAATGCAAAAGCTCTCTCAGATGAGTTAATTAACGGTGGTTTAGCCGTTATAACGGGTGGAACGGATACTCATGTACTACTAGTGGATTTGAGGCCAAAAGGTGTCACAGGACGAGCTACAGAAATAGCTCTTGGGAACGCTAACATCACCTGTAATAAAAATAGCATTCCTTTTGATACTGAAAAACCTACTATAACCAGTGGTATCCGTTTAGGAACTCCAGCAGGAACGACACGTGGTTTTTCTCAATTTGAATTCAGATTAATTGGTAAAATGATAGTAAAAGTTGTAGATGGGTTAGGGAAACATGGAGAAGAAGAAAACATAGCCATAGAAAAATCTGTAAAACAAGAAGTTTTACAGCTCTGTAAGCAGTTTCCTATTTATTGATAGTTTCTTTAAAATGAAAATCTAATTATCTACTATCATAACAGATTTGTACGCCATTTCACTATAGATCTCCTCAACATCATCTAGGCTCAATCTGCCATCGGTTCGATACCATTTTAGCACCCCATTCAGCATAGCTATTATGGCCAGTCCAGTAAGTTTTACATCTTGAATATCAAAGTAACCCTGATCGCGTCCAAAAGTTAGAATTTCCTCTAATGATTTCTCATATTCGCTTCGTAAAGAATTTACATGATCAAAATTTTCTCCTGTCAAATTTTTCAACTCATTATAAGATATATTCACATGCTCTATGCGACCTATATGAAACCGTATATGAAACTTTGTAAAAGCTTTTAATCTCTTATCTGGCTCTATTTCTACATTCTCTAACCCCCAATTTTTTAACACAGAGTCCATATGTGTTTTCAAAAGATCAAAAAGTAAGGCCTGTTTATTAGGCGTATATAAATATAATGTGCCAACTTGGAGATCCAGTTTCGAAGCGATCCTTCTCATAGAAACTGCCGCGTAACCGTATTGAGAAAAAAGGTTTAAGGCCACTTTTCGGATGCGTAACTCTGTTAGCTTTGAATCAGAACCTTTTGTACGAGCCATTATAGGAGTCTATAGAAACTAAAAATCATTTCAAGTCTTGCTTGCTACACTACCCATATCATCCTATCCTAATATTCTTACTTTTATCCTAAAACCCTTAGTCAATTAGGTTAATTTTATATGCGTTTATTTCTTTTTTTGTCTTTAACTCTTATAGGGTGCAACCCAATGCTTCCAAAATACAAACTATCTGATGAAACGCAGGGGCTCAAGTATCATGACCTTATTCCAGTGCATTCTTTACCAACCGTTGATACCATAAAAAATGAACATAAATCTAATAATACAGATAAAGTATTCAAAGAAAAGATGCTCGTCTTAAAGTGCAGATCATCTGCTCTTAAAAATAAAAATAAATATTCCCCTAAAAAAGTAGAAATTTTACTACAAGAATGTAGCAAACAAAAAAAATAAAATATAGAAAGTTGCTTAAAACTTTATTTTTGAATAACAAGTTAAGAGATGAAATCCGTTAAGGGGAAAAAATGCTGTCACCCATTCGTATAGGTATCGCCGGTCTTGGAACTGTGGGAGTTGGAGTAATTAAAATACTAAGAGATTACTCAAATTCAATTGAGATAAAGACAGGCCGAGCGATTAAAATAGTTGCGGTATCAGCAAAATCCAGAGAAAAAAATAGAGATCAACCAATAGATAGCTATCACTGGGAAAGCGATCCGGTGAACTTAGCGCTTAGAGATGATATAGATATTTACGTGGAGCTCATTGGGGGTGAAGACGGTGTGGCAAAAGAGTCTATAGAAGCCGCTATTTCAAATGGGGTGCACGTCGTTACGGCAAATAAAGCCTTATTAGCTATGCATGGTAATAAACTTGCAAAAGCATCAGAAGAAAGGGAAGTTTTATTAAAATTTGAAGCCGCCGTAGCTGGAGGAATACCAGTAATAAAAGTCTTAAATGAGGCACTTTCTATTAATAAAGTGACAAGAGTGATGGGCGTTATGAATGGGTCTTGTAACTATATTTTAACACGCATGGAAGAATCTGAGTTATCATATGAATCTATTTTTAAAGAGGCTGATGATTTAGGTTTTTTGGAGTCAGATCCAACCTTAGACGTTGGAGGTATAGATTCTGCGCACAAGCTCGCGATTTTATCAAGTTTAGCTTTTGGTACAAACGTAAACTTTTCAGGTGTTAATGTGCAAGGGATTGAGGCAATCTCAATAGATGATATCAAACACGCATCAGATATGGGCTTTCGTATAAAACTCTTAGGGGTGTGTGAAATGACTGAAGCCGGGCTCGAGCAAAGAGTTAAACCATGCTTGGTACCAGCAGGATCCCCACTAGGTCTACTAGAGGGAGGCACAAACATGGTTGTAATAGAAACAGAAGACTCTGGTTCAATAATATTACAAGGTCCCGGTGCGGGTAGAAACCCAACAGCTCACGCTGTTGTTTCAGATATAATTGACATTATAAATGGATCAAAAATAAAAACTTTTGGGGTACCTTATAAACTACTTAAGAACGCTTTAGTATCCGACTTCTCTGTAGATGCCCCTTACTACATTCGTTTACTCCTCGAAGATAAGCCAGGAGCTCTTGCTAAAGTAACAGCAAGTCTAGGAAAAGAGAGTATATCTATAAATAGAATGCGGCAATATGATCATGAGTCTAGCAAGGCACCAGTCCTAATTGTAACACATTCTACTTCAAGTGAGTCAGTCGAAAAAGTATTGAAAGAACTTCCAAAAACTGGAGTAATTACACAAGAGCCAGTAGCCTTAAGAATTGAAGAGCTAAATTATTAAAACTTAATTAATCAAAACTTTAACGAATCTCTTTAATGTCAGTAGTTATTTAAATTTCTCTAAATTAATTCAATTTTACATAGAAATAGGACGAATTATATTAATGTCTGGGTCAAATTATTTTCTGAATATAGAAAATTCAATTCTTGGAAACTCTTGGCGAGGCCCCACATCACAACATGATCGTATTTCTGAAACAATTTCTCAAATAATAGATACACCTATTCAGGTATGCCAAATACTGGCAAGGTTAGGTGTCACACCAAATTCTGTTGAAAATTTCCTATCTCCAAAATTAAGAGACTTATTACCAGATCCTTTTCACCTGAAAGATATGGACAAAGCGTCCAAACGGCTCGTGCAAGCTCTAGAGAATATGGAGCGAGTGGCTATATTTGCTGATTACGATGTTGATGGAGCAGCATCAGCAACATTAATAATAACATGGCTTAGAGATCAGGGTTTAGAAACAACTCTATACGTCCCAGATCGAATAAAAGAAGGTTACGGCCCCAATACGAAAGCATTTCAACACTTATCTGAAAACCATGATCTGATTATATGTGTCGATTGTGGCACTCTATCTTTTGAACCAATACAAAGAATAAATAATAAAACGGATGTAATTATAATTGATCACCATTTAGGGGGGGAAGAGTTACCAGCGGCAGTGGCCGTAGTTAATCCCAACCGTCAAGATGAGGCTAGTGATATGAGTTATATCTGTGCCGCAGGAGTAGTTTTTCTATTCTTAGTCGCGACGGCCAGTGTTTTGAGAGAAAAAGGAGTTCAAAGTCCAAACCTAATAAATTCCCTTGATCTGGTTGCATTGGCTACGATTGCGGATGTAGTCCCATTGGTTGGAATAAACAGAGCATTCGTAAAGCAGGGTTTGAAAATTCTTAGACTTCGTAAAAGACCAGGTTTAAAAGCATTAATGGATGTTTCGAAAATTAATATTCCAGTCAATGAATATCATTTGGGATTTATCTTGGGACCACGAATAAATGCTGGCGGAAGAATTGGTATGTCAGATCTAGGAGCAAGGCTATTATCGACTACTTCCGATTCTGAAGCAGAAGCCTTAGCTGAGAAATTAGAGCAACTAAATCAAAACCGAAAAAATATCGAAAGCCGTGTTCAAGACGAAGCACTTAGTCAGATTGGAAAAATGGGAGTTGATAACTCTATCATTGTTGCCTCTGGAGATGACTGGCACCCAGGAGTGATTGGTATAGTCGCCTCTAGAATAAAAGAGAAAACTAACCGCCCATCTTTTGTAGTAGCTTTTTCAGGCGACATAGGTAAAGGGTCTGGGCGCTCAATCCCTGGAATCGATCTTGGTTCACTGATCCAAAAACTTGTTTTAGAGGGTCTTATTGAAAAAGGAGGGGGACACGCAATGGCAGCAGGAATAACTCTTTCAAAAAAGCAATTAACTCCAGCGTTTGACAGGTTAGCAGAGTTGATAAATTCAAGGGATATCACATTTCAAACCACTACAGATTACTATCTCGATGGGCTCTTAATGCCAAATGCGGCAACAATCGAGTTAATTGATGCGTTAGATGCTGCTGGTCCATTCGGTTCCGGTGCTCCACACCCCAAATTTGTATTTCCCAACCAAAGTATTCTTTTTACAAAAAGAGTTGGCACTGACCATCTTAAGCTTACCTTTGGCTCTAATAATAAAAACAAAATCGAAGCTATTTGTTTCAGAGCATTTAATTCATCATTAGGTGAAGTCTTAGAGAATCATTCTGGTAAAAAATTTCATTTAGCGGGAGTGATAGGAAAAAACACCTGGCAAGGCCGTCAAACAGTGCAGCTTATAATCGAAGATGCAGCACATGTGTAAAATAACTTTTATTTGTAACATTTTTCTCTTGCTACCTTAGAGGTATTTGCCTTAAAAGCTCTCTCACTAACTGTATCCGGTGGTCCCTTCGTCTATCGGTTAGGACGCCAGGTTTTCAACCTGGAAAGAGGGGTTCAATTCCCCTAGGGACTGCCAATTACTTTAACTAAATATAACTAATTAAAAATCTGTTGGAGCTCCGCCTTCACTTTTTCTTTTACTAACAAATTCTGCCAATTCATCTTTAATAGAAATATCTATTTCTGGCGCCTGGAATTCATTTATTATTTCTTTATAAACTTTGTGAGCTCGCTCAGCAGTCCAAACGCCTCCATTAATGTCCCATGCTTCAAAGTTTGACCAGTCACTAATCATAGGTTGATAAAAAGCCGTCTCATACCTGTCTTGTGTATGTTGGCACCCAAAGAAATGACCATCTGGACCAACCTCTTTAATTGTATCTATAGCTATATCATCTATAGACGTATCAATTATTGATTTATCAAAATAACGCTGAATATGTTGTAAAACTTCACAATCCATAACAAACTTCTCAGGACTAGCAATCAGGCCTCCTTCTAACCACCCAGCAGCATGATAAACCATATTAGTTCCAGATTGTACTGCAGCCCATAAGGAGTTGGACGTTTCCCACATTGCTTGACCATCTGGCACATTTGCGGCGCAGGTACCAGATGAGCGCATAGGAAGTCCATAAAACCGACACATCTGGCCTGTCATTTGTGTTGCTCGCATGTACTCAGGTGTACCAAATGCTGGAGCACCTGTTTTCATATCAACATTAGATGTAAAAGTTCCTAACCCGACAGGGCAACCTGGGTTTATATATTGTAGAAGGGCTATAGCTGAAAGACCTTCTGCAAGTGATAAAGCCACTGCTCCACTCATTGTTACAGGTGCCATCGCACCAGCTAAAGTAAAAGGAGTTACTATTACTGCCTGATTTCTTCTAGCATGAATCATTGCACCTTCTATCATCGGGTAATCGTGTTTCAGTGGCGAAACTGAGTTAATATTAGTATACATATGACACTCGCTATTGAAGTCTTCTAAACTCAAGCCTCCCGCAATTCGAACCATTTCCATTACATCTTCAACTCTTTCTTTTCCTAAAGAATATGCGTGCACAACCTTATCAGACAGAACTAACTTTTCATAAAGACAGTCCAAATGGCGAACACTTGCGTGAATATCTATGGGTTCGACCGGGTATCCTCCAGCAAAATGAATACAGTTAAAAAATTGGGTAAGTTTTATGAACTCTACATAGCTTTCCCATGTGCCCGACCTTTTCCCTCGAGCTAAATCCCACGAATTAGGCGGAGATGAAACATTTCCAAATGACATATACTTGCCACCAATAACAATTTTATGATCTTCATTTCTAGGAGTAATACTAAACTTAGCAGGCGCAGCTTTAAGCATCTCCATAACAAAATCTTCATCCATCTTTACATTAGTGCCTGTTACTTTACAGCCAGCCTTCTTAAAGATCTCGAGAGATTCAGGGTTAAGAAACTCTATCCCAACTTCTTTTAAAATTCGAATACACCCATTATGGATGTTTTGAACTCCATCCAAACTCAATGGTTCAGTAGGTTTGTCATTATTTATGGGTTGTTTCCACGGCATCTGTGAAGGAACTAAGCTACTTGTTCTTCGCGTGTTCCCTGCTCTACCTCCGGAGCGCTTTCGATCAGCCATAATTTCTCTCACTATATTAAATGTTTTATAAACTTACTTTTTAGGATACCTTATAGTTTTTGTTCTAAATTTCTATTTACGACCTATTGGGTCGCCTTTAAGTTATATGAAATTTACTGTTATCCATTCAGGTAAAAAGCTTATATCAGGCAATATGACATCAGCCAATGGAGAGAGCGTATCTTTATCAGCAAGACCAGTTAACACTCCTACAGTGATCATTCCAGCCGACTTTCCAGCTACCATATCATGGACACTATCACCCACCATTAAAACTTCAGACGGCGAAACTTTAAATTTTGAGCATAAGGCCAAACACATTCCAGGGTTTGGCTTGGAACCATAACCAGAATTATACCCTATAATGAATTTAAAAAAAGACTCTATATGACAATCCTTAAGATGTTGTACTGCAGCTTGCTCAGAATCATTCGTTGCAACGGCAAGTGAAATATCCATTGCTTTTAATTCAGACATTATTTGATTTAATGCAAAAACTTCGAAACCCTTAGTATTTTCTGAGATGTTGTTACTCAAAGCTAAAAGATCCGAAAAAGTACACTCCGGCAGTATCGAGATTATCTTAGAAATTCCAGCTTCAGGAGTGTCTGAGATAACAATACTATCAGGATAAAATGTTTTATTGATAAGATCATAACCTAATGAATAAGCAACTTCTGGTAATAAACGCTTGTCAAGTGAGGGATACTTTTTTGAAATTTCTCCAAGAAATTCTACTACCCAACTGCCCCAAGTTTTATTAAAGTCTAATAACGTTCCGTCTTTATCAAAAATTATTCCCTTAATTTTTCTCATTTTCTATACCTAGTATTCCAAAATTTAAGATATCTAAACTACATTACAAAATTAAAACTCTTATGGTAAGAACATGTTTTAGTACTTATATATTAAACACAAGGACATCATAATCCTCTATATACATTCAGTAAACTCCAAAGAAACATCAAATATTTAATAAAGAAACTAACCACATGGCCCACGAAAAATCTAAATATCAATCAGAACGAAGTGTAAAAAAAGCTATCGTAAATGGTTGGAGAAAATGCTGCCCATCATGTGGAAACGGCCCACTGTTTAAGAGCTATCTCAAAGTGAAATCTAAATGTTCCAATTGCCAGATAGAGCTCTTTCACCATCGAGCCGATGACGGCCCCGCATATCTAACTATCCTTATAGTGGGTCATGTGCTCGCACCCCTTCTGCTATTGACCTATACGAACTTTAATCCAAACCCCTTAGTGGTTGCATCCTTATTTTCTATTGGGTGCATTAGCCTCTCACTATACCTACTTCCTAAACTAAAAGGCACTATAATTGGAATTCAATGGGCGAAAGAAATGCATGGTTTCAATCTTATCAAATCTAATACCTCAAAAGAACGGATATAAAGACAAATGCAGGAAACTGAAATTAGGGATGCCAGTAGCGTCATAATAGTTAGAGAGGATGGTCCTGTTCCTAAAGTACTGATGGGTCAAAGGGGTAAGGCAGCCGCCTTTATGCCAAATAAATTTGTTTTCCCTGGAGGGGCAGTAGATCCTATTGATGCAGATATAAAATTGCTAAGTCAACCAAATGAAATATGTTTAAACCGTCTAAAGGAACACTCAAATATAAATCCTTCTCATGCATTTCTAACTTCTGCCATTAGAGAAATTTGGGAGGAAACAGGGTTAATGTTTGGAAAAAAAATCTATAAGAAATTTAATAGTCCGGATAATGAAAGCTGGAAAAATTTCTTTAAGAGTGGTTATGGTCCTTCTGCAAAAAATTTTCGTTTCATTTTTCGGGCAATAACACCCCCAAACAGAACAAGGAGGTTCGATGCTAGGTTTTTCCTAGCAGATGCTAATTTAATTATTAGTCAACTTGACGATTTTTCTGAAGCCAGCGATGAACTTAGTCATTTACAGTGGGTTTCCTTTGAAGAAGCACGAAAACTAGACCTACCGTTTATAACAGAAATTGTTTTAGCAGAAGCCGAAGCATTGACACTTAACAGCAGTCTACCAGATTCAGTACCATTCTTTAATAATAATCAAAAAGGTTCAGAAATACTTAGAATTTACTAAACTTAAAAACTATAATTTCAATATCTGATTTATCAAAAACTTTTAGATTAGTAAGCTAATTTATCCGGGTCATCCAATCCATTTATTCTGGCGCATGCAATAGCAGTGTTAGCTAACAAACATGATATAGTCATTGGGCCAACCCCTCCTGGAACTGGAGTAAGGGCTCCCGCAACTTTTGAAACACTCAAAAAGTCGACATCCCCTACAATTTTTGATTTCCCATCTTCTGACTGAACTCTATTAATTCCTACGTCAATAACCGTAGCGCCCTTTTTTATCCAATCGCCTGAAATCATCCCAGGCCTACCAACTGCTGCGACCACTATATCTGCCTGAGCAGTGACATCTTTTAAGTTTTTTGTCCTACTGTGAGCAATGGTGACAGTACAGCTCTTGCTTAGTAGTAGCTGAGCCATAGGTTTACCTACTATGTTAGATCTCCCGACAACAACGGCCGTTAGACCTGATAAATTTCCATCATAATAATTTAAAAGTAATTTCAAGCACCCTAAAGGGGTACATGGAACCATCGCTTTTTGTCCCGTAGCAAGCAAACCGACGTTTGATATATGGAAACCATCAACATCTTTTGAAGGATTAATAGAATTAATAATTAAGTCCTCATTAAGATGATCAGGAAGAGGTAATTGTACTAAAATCCCATGAATTGTATCATCAGAATTTAAACTTTTTATCAATTCTAATAGATCTTTTTCAGTCGTATCTACCTCAAGTCTATGCTCTACTGACTTCATCCCTACTTCAATTGTCTGCTTACCTTTAGATCTTACATATACGTGACTTGCTGGATCATCCCCGACGATAACAACAGCTAGACCAGGAGTAATATCGTGGTCTAACTTTAAAGTCTTTACATAAGCCGCAACCTTTTCTTTAAGCTCTGTCGCAAAAGCTTTTCCATCGATTATATTTTGCAAAGTTATTTTCTCCAAAAACTATATTAATCTCAGTTCTATTATTATTTTATCTTAAGTTGAGAGCTCTGGATCTAAAGTGTTATCACCCTTTATTTTAGGCTTCTTAGCCCTTGGAATTGAGACTACTGAAGATTTCACTTCAGCTAATCCATCATCGTCATCGTCTCGGTTTAGCGGCTTTCCAGAGATTACTTTGACTATTTCAGGACCAGTTAATGTCTCATATTCAAGAAGTCCTAATGCCAAATTCTCAAGATCCTTAGATTGTTCAGTTAAAATTCTTTTTGCCGTTTCATAACCCTCATCTATGATCTCTTTAACTTTTTCATCAATTATTTTTTGAGTCATACTGGAATGATTAGATCCGCCACCATACATTCCGAGGTAAGATGTTTGCTCATTTGCATAATCAACATGCCCTAACTCTTTTGTAAAACCAAATTGAGTTACCATCGCCCTAGCGATCTTGGTGCATTGTTGAATATCAGATGCAGCTCCAGAGGTTACATTATCTACCCCAAAGATTAACTCCTCAGCAACTTTTCCACCCATGGCCATTGCTATTTTTGACTTATACTTTTTATAAGTCACAGACAATTGATCTCGTTCAGGTAGGCTCATGACAAGCCCTAAGGCTCGACCCCTGGGTATGATAGTAGCTTTATGTATGGGATCGTGTTCAGGAACGTTTAACCCCACTACTGCATGACCAGCTTCATGATACGCCGTTAACTTCTTTTCATCTTCTGTCATTACCATTGAACGACGTTCAGAGCCCATCATAACCTTATCTCTGGCACTCTCAAAGTCACCCATTGTAACAAATCTTCGTCCAATTCTAGCAGCTAACAAGGCAGACTCGTTTACCAAATTGGCCAAATCAGCTCCAGAAAATCCTGGGGAACCCCTCGCTATAATCCGTAAATCCACATCAGGGCCCAGAGGAACTTTCTTAGAATGGACCTTAAGAATTTTTTCTCGTCCTTTAATGTCTGGGTTTGGAACCTGAACTTGTCTATCAAATCTACCAGGTCTAAGAAGTGCTGGATCGAGAACATCTGGTCTATTTGTTGCCGCTACAATTATTATCCCTTCATTAGCCTCAAAGCCATCCATTTCAACCAATAGTTGATTTAATGTTTGTTCTCTTTCATCATTTCCACCACCATAACCTGCCCCACGTGATCGCCCAACAGCATCAATCTCATCAATAAAAACAATACATGGAGCATTTTTTTTCGCTTGCTCAAACATATCCCTCACCCGAGAGGCACCAACACCAACAAACATCTCAACAAAATCTGAACCAGAAATTGTAAAAAATGGAACTCCTGCCTCTCCGGCAATAGCTCTAGCTAAAAGTGTTTTACCTGTTCCTGGAGGACCAACTAAAAGGGCCCCTTTTGGAATTTTACCACCAAGGCTTGAAAACCTTTGAGGTTCTCTCAGAAACTGTACTATTTCCTCAAGCTCATCTTTTGCTTCATCAATACCTGCTACATCATCAAAAGTGATTTTTCCTTGTTTTTCTGTAAGTAATTTAGCCCGACTCTTACCGAAGCCCATGGCTCCACCTTTTCCACCACCTTGCATACGATTCATAAAGAAAAGCCATATTCCTATAATAAATAAAAATGGTAATAAAGTTCCCACGTAAGATAAAAGTCCATTTTTTTCCTGTGGCTTTGCGTCTATCGCTACTTTGTTTTGAAGAAGTATAGGTGTCACATCTACACCTTGTGGTTTTACAGTCATGTATTGCTGAGTAGCTGTTTGAAAAATTATTTGTTCGCCATCTAGCGTCGCCCCCGAGACTTCTCCTTTTTCTACAATTGAAATAAAATCTGAATACGGAATTGTCCTAGAGCTTAGGGTAACTTTATCTCCACTGAATAAATTAAATAACGCCAGTATTAATAAAAATAATACCACCCAAAAAGCTACTTGTTTCACATTATTACTCAATGGAATTCTCCCAACAAATCATTTCTGCTATATTATACAAATGTTTATGATCTTTAGATAGGTATAACTTTCGCAGGTTCAATACCTAGTTTCACCCGAAAAACTCTTTTTCTTTTATATTAAGACTTAGCTCCCATAAATTATCTCTTTCTAAGAAAAGTGATAGTTCTAGATTATTACCATTCCAAACTGCAGGAGATGAAATTAGTGCATATTTTGGTATACCAAAGTTTTTCCAATTAGTGAAACCTGACAATGCCTTTTCACCTAAAGGTCGGATCCAGAGATTAGATAGTTTAGGGCCCTTAACATACCACCTATGGTCCCAAACGTTATTAGGTTTAGTAGCATAGTGCTCTATTGCTTTATACTCTCTACTCATTCTCATTTTTTCTTCCACAGGAAAAAAATAAAATCCTTTTAATGTGTGAGGCCTGTATTTTGAAAATGATGTCAGTAAATTACTTAATTCCGATGATCTCGGTCCAAACTCTGACTTTGCCAAGAATAGCATTGCTTTAAGCAATAACCTCCTTTGGATTTCAATAGGGTGGTTCAAAAGTAAAGGTACGTTAAATATGATATCCCCATCTTTAAAAGATACACACTCTTTTGCAACGACCCCAGTATATATATCCAATGCCTGGCTTGCCTCACGAAGGTTCTTAGATGCAGTGATCACACTCTTTGAATTTATGCCCATTTGATCTAGTAAACTTAAGGATTTTCGAATTCTCACCCGGTGAAAATTTTTATCATCATTCGCAGGATCTTCAATCCATTTATTCTTCGTTACATTTAAGAATGTTCGTAACTCTTCTCGACTTACATCAATCAATGGTCTTAAATAAATTATATTATCAAGTTCAAATGAAGGTAGCATTTGCGAGAGCCCATCAACTCCAGATCCACGAGAAAGTCGTATAAAAAAGTTCTCTACAACATCATCACTATTATGGCCCAAGGCTACGCAACTAATATTATTTTCTACTGCCCATTTAGTTAGGAGTTGGTACCGAGCTTTCCTAGCAGATGCCTGTACATTTCCTTTTTTATTCCAATTTTCCCAAGTTAATACATTATGCAAGATTCCTAATTTTGAACAAAATAGTGAAACTTGATTAGCTTCGTCCTTTGCTGTTGGCTTGAGATTGTGGTTAACAGTTGCAACTAATATCGTCTTTTTAGTTTCTTGAGCCCATTTGTAAATTAAAAGTAGTAAAGCAATTGAGTCTCCACCTCCAGAAACTGCAACACCAATCTTAGAGTGTTTAACCCCAAACACCTTATCAAAATCTATAGTTAACTCTGGGTACTTATCTATTTTCACTGACAGTTTAATTCCATAGCTTTTTGAGATGCATCATTTACGAAATTTGATCTTGGGTACTCAATTCGAAGTTCCGTGAGCATTAAACAAGCCCGCTCAAACTGGTTTAACTCAGCAAAAGAGACACTCAGGTAGTAGAGTGCTTCTCCAGATCGAGGAACTTTTGGGAAACTAGAGTAAATATCCAGATAAATTTTTGCAGCCTTACTCCACTGTTTTTCAACCATTAATGTCTTGCCAAGTAAAAACATAAGCTCCATTCTTATTGTTCCAATAGGATAAGCATCCAGAAAAACCTCTAATCGAGCCATAACTCCAGTGGGGTTACCAGCCCTCAATAATGTCTCGATTAAATATAGCTCATTTCTCTCGAGCGCAGTTAAACCTTTGAACATATCAGAATTACCAGAAATTTCTTTTAATCGAACTGGAGCTTTACCGAGCATATTCCCTGGCGAGAAATTCTCTATATTGCAATCTAGCTCTATGTCACAAAGTCTAAAACGAATATCGGCAATGTGATTCGTACCTTCTCGAACGATTCTTTCAATGCGGTATTGTAGATTCTCCACTTGGGATATTATATTTATTAATTCTTTTTCGATACTTTTTATCCGATCTAGATGTTCCCCTTTTATTATCAGATTTTCAACTTTGGAGGTTTTTAACTGCAGTTCAAGGGACTTGATCTCACCGAAAAGAGATGGGAGCTCAGCCCTTATATCTGAAAGTGTTCGATCCTGAGAAAAACCTACCGTGCTTAACCAAAAATAACAAAAAAACAAAAAAGTAATACGCATATAATTCATAACTTAATCCCTACGAATAGCGGTGACAGCTCGTCTATTTGCTGAATAACACTTTTCAGAGGAGCATATTTTGAGTGGTTTTTCCTTTCCAAAGGTTGATGTCTGAAGTCGATCTTCTTTGACCCCATTTAAAATAAGAAAATCTCTAACTGCCGCAGACCTTTTTGCACCAAGAGCTAAGTTATATCCTCGAGTGCCCTGTTCATCTGCATAACCAGTGATAAAAATTGTATACTCATTATTTTCATTCAACCAAACAGCTTGTGAGATCAAAATATACCTCGCACTGTCATTAAGATCAGCTTTATCAATATCAAATAGAACAGTTTGCCCAATCACTTCAGTAAAATACTCAACCTCTTCGAAGTCTATGAGACCATTAATTGTAGAAGGGTTACCATTAGTTTCTTCGATATCATTAGTGCATGCAAAAATTAGTGCTGTCATTATCATGCAGATAACTCTAAAAAAAAACTTCATTAGCTTCCATCCATTTAAAAAGAAATTTTCAATCTGATAAAACTTTAACATAAGTAAGTAACATTGGATATCTCTGCTTTAATTTAACAATTTTGACCATGACGGGTCTGATGAATTTGCACGTACCGGTTTCAAGTTTTGTCCAGTTACATCAACTGAGTAAAGTGTTGATGAACCTCCAGAACCTGAAGTTTCTCTAGTAAACATTATAACCCGCCCATTTGGTGACCATGTTGGTCCTTCATCTAAAAAAGACGTTGTTAAAAGGGTTTCTTCCAACCCTTCCGAGCTCATAATCCCAATATGAAAAACACCCTCATTTTGTTTAGTAAAAGCAATTAAATTACCTGTAGGAGCCCAAAAAGGCGTCCCATAACTACCTTTTCCAAAAGAAATTCTTTTTGCGTTACCTCCAGAAGATGGCATAATATATAATTGTTGAGTTCCTGAACGATCGCTTTCAAATACCACTTTTCTACCATCAGGCGAGAAACTTGGAGCGGTATCTATAGCGACTGAAGATGTAAGTCGAGATCGTGAATTAGAGGCTATATTTAGCTTGTATATATCAGTATTAGATCCAGCACTTAACGAGAAAACGATGTCTTCTCCATTCGGCGAAAAACTAGATGAGAAACTCATTTCTCCAGGGTTTTCTTGTAAAATTATTTTCGTTCGTGATCTTATATCTAATAGGTAAATCTGAGGAAACCCCGACTCATAAGAAGTGAAAAGTAGTTTATTTCCATTAGGAGAAAACCTCGGAGCTAGGACCAGAAAATCCTCTTCATTAGTGAGAAAGACTTGATTAGCTCCATCATAATCCATCAAAACTAAGCGTTTTTTTAAATTATTTTTTGGTCCCTTGTGTGCTACAAAGGCCACTCTGCTATCAAAATATTTTTGTTCTCCAGTTAATCTAGAGTAAACCTCATCAGCTATCTTGTGTGCTATTCGACGCCAACCCTTCTTAGGTCCAGAAAACTTCAATCCATTTCCAATCTGGGTCTCTGAAAAAACATCGAATAGACGAAATTTTACAGTAATATTAGTTGTTCCATTAGAAGAGACCGAGCCTACCAACAGTGCTTGTGAATTTATAGTTTTCCAATCGCCGAAACGAATTGGTTTATTAAAATTGGTGATTTCATATGCCTGGGTACGATCTTCAATAATTTTAAACAACCCTGTTCCGTATAGATCATCAATAATCACAGATGTGAGGTTTTCACCTATCTCACTTAAATTATTTTCAGCTACAAAACTAGGTAGAGCAAGAGGTAAAGGCTCAATTATTCCTTTATTAATTTCTATTTTAAGTGGCTGACTAACTGCAAACGTACCACAAAAAACTAAGGATAATACAAGTATTAAGGGCATTATTTTCAAAATTAAACTATTGTTAAATAACTTCTTCATTTAAGGCTCATTCCCTTTAAATTGAACCGTGCTTCCACGTTCTTCCAATAACTATATTTACTGTTCGGCAATTGATACCCCTTCAGCCCACAGCGAATTATAGCACGTCTTGCCGCATCAAACAATTTACTAGCTGTCATATAATCACCTCCTGAAAAAGACTCAAAACTTATAGATGAAATAATAGGTTTTCCATTTTCTCTTAACGAAAAAGAAACCAAAATATCTGCTTTTAAAATATTTGGCTCCTGCCCTGCGAGACCAAAGTTAAAACACTCTCCAACAGCAGGTTCTAATATTCCTTTGAGCATTTTTTTTACAACTAGATCATTAGAAATATCATTTTCAAAGGCCTCTTTGATTATCTTATCAGATATTTTTATAACTGGTAGATTTTGAAAAAATTCACGATTTCTCTGCAAAATATTATCCTCTTTGGCTACTGACTTTGTTATCAGAGGTTCTAATATCTCTGATTCAAATAAACTCGTGCGATCTAAAGAAGGATTTAGAGCTCCTGCCTCTCGTTGCAGTAACTCAGATTTCTCTGAAACTTTTTTTAGATTTAGTTTATTATCTTTCACAACCGTAGACTTTGTGTCCGTACCATTTGGTATTATCAAAGAAGTACTCTCACCATCTAACAATTTTTTGTTATTAATCTCAGTATTATGACGTTCCACCGAAGAGCCTTGAGCTTTTAAAAACCTTTCCCTTTCCAAAATTACTTTAGTTTTAAAGTCTTTCTCACTAATAATAGAAACTTTTGTAATTAGAGGCGCAAGAGGCAAACTTTTTGAAATAAAAAAACCACCAAAAAGCGCACAAGATATCAATACTACATGCCCAAACCCTGACAAACATAGGCCAACATTAAAGGCTGTCTTCAGATTAGTACTCAACACTAATTATTCACCTTAGTTTATTAATAAGGGTCCATTATTATCAGTAACAAAAGTAATTTCCAAATAACCCCTTCGATTCAGGGCACCAATTACTTGGGCAACCATTTCGTACTTTACGACACGATCTACTCGCAAAAAAACTTCTTTATTTGTTCTTTGCAAAGAAATGCTGTCCAATTTAGAAATTAACTCATTAAATTTTACAGGTGTATTCATCACTAAATACTCTCCACTGCCTGTTAAGGTAATCTCTAATGGTGCTTCAAGATGGTTTGGTAGGGTGCTGGCTGCCGTTTTGGGTAGTTTAACTGGGACCCCAACAATCATCATTGGCGCTGCAATCATGAACACAATAAGAAGCACAAGCACGACATCCACAAAAGGGGTCACATTTATTTCTGAAATCAGCTTTTGACGAAATTTCTGATGATACCTCCGCTTTATTCTTCTTGCATCCAAATAATAAAATTCTGTTGCCATTTCTAGGATTCCAGTTCTCGTGAAAAAATTGTACTGAGTTCGTCCGAGAATATCTCTAAAGTTCGAATTATACGATCTAAATCACCTGAAAGTTTATTATAAAATATTAAAGCAGGTATAGCCGCAAACAAACCCAGGGCTGTTGCCACCAGGGCTTCAGCTATGCCAGGTGCAATGGTTACTAAATTTGTATTCTGAGAAATTGCAATTTCTTCAAATGCATTTTTTATACCCCACACTGTTCCTAAAAGACCTACGAAAGGTGCCGTAGATCCGACTGTAGCCAGGAAGGCTAATCCATAACTTAACTTTTCTTGTTCTTTCACTATAATAATATCTACCGAACGCTCGATACGCGAAGAAACTCCAGGGGTTGACCCACCATTCTCACTTTTAGACCTCTCCCATTCAGCCATGCCTGTAGCAAAAACTAAACTTGAAGGACCTTTTGTTTTTTCATTAACTATTTCATATAATTCATCTAAAGGTTTACCAGACCAAAATATTTTATCAAATTTTCTTATTTTTCGACGAACTACTCTAAAGTTAATCGTCTTTTGTATAATGATGGTCCACGACCAAACTGAAGCTAGTAAAAGAATAAGCATAACTAATTTCACAACAATCGATGCCTGTGAAATTAGTGTAAAACTTGAGAAATCAACCTTCTCTACGAGGCTTGCAACCTCTGCTTCCATTTGCACCTACTCTTCTACTTTTACTATCTCTAATTAAAATTATACTTGTTATTTTATAACTTTTTTTTTAACATTACTATCATTCATCTATAAAAATATTCTTTTTTTTGTAATCTAACATTATCTGAAAAATATTTACTGGTATTCTTGAAATCCCTTTACAAAGGTTAACGCAAGCAATTGTAACAATTGCCTTAAATATTATAACTCCCTTAACAGAAATAACTTGAGATAATACAACTCTAGCAGATGTCAGTTTTTCAATTTTTGTTTCAATTAAAAGTGTATCATCAAATTTTGCTGACGATAGATAATCAGCTTCAACTCTCCGAACAGTAAAAACTTTTTTTTGTTCAACCATCATTTTTTTTTGATTTATACCTAATTTTTTTATCCATTCGCTTCTGGCCCGTTCAATAAACTTGAGATAGTTTGCGTAATAAACAACACCTGCCAAATCTGTATCTTCGTAGTAAACTCGACAACTGAATTCATAACATTTTTGAGACATAAATTTAATACTCCTGGTAAAATATGATTTTAAAGTAAGAATTACTTTAATCGTTACCAAATAGATCATTACTTTTTTTTTGAACTTCTAAACCCAAATGGCGCCAAGCATTATCAGTGAGCATTCTACCCCTGGGTGTGCGTTGTAATAAACCTTTCTGTAGCAAATATGGTTCTATAACCTCTTCAAGAGCGTCACGGCTTTCAGCTAGTGCTGCGGCCAGTGTTTCAACTCCAACTGGGCCACCTTGATAACCTTCAGCAATTAGTCTTAAGTAACCCCGATCTGCTGCATCCAATCCAAGATTATCCACACCCAGTTTGGTTAAAGAGACATCAGCTAAGCTACGAGAGATTTTACCATCATTTTGAACTACGGCAAAATCTATTACTCTTCTTAAAAGTCGGTTAGCTATACGTGGAGTACCACGCCCTCGCTCTGAAATTTCTTCAATTCCATTTGAATCAATTGGAACCCCTAACAGCTGGGCACCCCTCAAAATAATTTGATTTAATTCCTTCACGGAATAAAACTGTAGCCTGATTGGTATACCAAATCTATCACGTAAAGGGGTCGTTAACAAACCAAGACGTGTAGTAGCACCAACCAAAGTAAAGGGTTGCAGTTCAATTCGAACAGTTCGAGCTGAAGGGCCTTCCCCTATCACTAGATCTAATTCAAAGTCTTCTAAAGCTGGATATAGAATTTCCTCAACTACCGGGTTTAACCGGTGGATCTCGTCGATAAAAAGAACATCATTTTTTTCTAAATTTGTTAAAATCGCGGCTAAATCCCCCGCTCTTGCCAATACTGGGCCAGACGTCATCTTAAAATTTACACCCATCTCACGAGCTATAATCTGTGCTAACGTTGTTTTGCCTAACCCGGGTGGTCCATGGAATATTGTATGATCAAGCGCAACTTTTCGTTTTCGAGCACTATCTATAAAAATTCGTAAGTTCTCTCGAACCTCTTTTTGACCAATAAATTCAGATAGCATCTGAGGTCTCAAAGCTCTATCAACATCTTCTGATTGAACTTCTGAACTTAAGTTTAATATTTCGCTATCACTTGAAACCATAATTTAAAGTGTCCTTTTCTGTCTCTCCATCTAAAACCCTTGATATTAATTGGCTACTGCTAAAAGTTTTAAAGCTAACTTAATTATTGCAGGGGTTTCAAGTAACTCAGATTTTTCAACAGCTTTTCCAACTGCCTGCGCTGCATCCCCATGTGAGTACCCAAGATTTATAAGTGCTGACAACGCTTCAGCTTGGATACCTGAAGAACTTAGTTCATTTCGCTGATTTAAGGTTGAAGATCCATCTCTTAAGCTCGATTCATTTAAATCTAAAACCTCAAACTCTCCCAACGACATTACAGCTGGTACTTTATCTTTAAGCTCAATCACTACACGCTGAGCAGTCTTTGGCCCTATACCCTTCGCTGCTTTTATTGCGTTCCAATCACTAATTGAAATTGCCCGGGTGACACCTTCTGGTCCAAGCGTTCCCAAGATTGTCATCGAGGCCTTAGCACCGACCCCTTGAACAGTCATCAATAATCTATGCCACTCTTTTTCGATTAAGGTAGTGAACCCAAACAATTGCAATATATCCTCTTTTACCAAAAGATCAGTATACAAAGACACAGGCTCTCCAGTCTCTGGTAATAATGCAAGAGTTCTATCAGAGCAATAAACAGCATATCCAACACCATTCACATCAATGAGAACATAGTCTTTGCCACGATAATCAACTTTTCCTGATAGTTTTCCAATCATCGTTTTGCCTTTCTAATAGCCAATTCAAGGTTAGAACCTGCATTAAGATGGAACGCATGGCAAATAGCTATAGCTAGAGCATCTGCAGCATCTGAACCTAAAATTTTTATACCAGGAAGTTGTATTTTAACCATATGTTCAACTTGCCTTTTATCCGCATGCCCAACCCCAACAACTGATTTTTTTATAGTGTTAGGAGCATACTCGCCAATTGGTAAGCCAGCTATTGCTGGCACCAACATCGCGACACCCCTTGCCTGGCCTAACTTTAAGCTATTCTCTCCATCTTTATTTACAAATGTTTTTTCAACTGCCACTGACTCAGGCTTTAACTCCTTAACTACTAAAGTTAATTGATTAAAGAGGCTAACTAATCTTAGAGCCAACTCAGTTCCCTCTGACTTACAAACCCCGTTTGCAACATGGCTTAGACGTGATCCATTTGACTCAATTACTCCCCAACCCAAATTACGAAGGCCAGGATCAATTCCTAAAACTCGCATACTCTCTCACTCATCACCTATTAAAAAAGAGTAGCACGAAACAAGAACATTTGCAAAGTTAAGTATTAATTAATTCAAGGCATTATCAAATATGTAATATCAGAGAAACAAACTATTCGATCTCTCTTTGCATCCTTAGTGTCATCCACTCTCCCAACGATTTTTTTTGTATAAGTTTAAAACCATTTCTATTATAAGCACGTAATACTTCATCATACTGTTCATTCAATAAACCTGATAAAACTATAGTCCCCCCGAAGGCACAATGCTCAGAGAACTCGGATACCATATCAATCAATGGCCCCTTTAAAATGTTTGCAAAAATTAAATCATAGGGTCCTTCCTCACTAATGCTTGGATGACTGAAGCCTTTAGATTGAATACATGATACTTTTTGCTCTAATTTATTAGATATGAAATTTATTTTTGCGACAGCAACTGCTGTTGGATCAATATCACTTGCAATTATAGTTTCATCCCAAATTTTTGCTGCCGCCATCGCTAAAACGGCAGTTCCACAACCTATATCAATTATCTTCTTTGGTGAGACCCCTTCAGCTATCAAGTCATTTAATACCAATAGACAACCCTTTGTTGTTCCATGGTGCCCTGTGCCAAATGCCATAGAAGCCTCAATAAGCAGACCAATGGAAGATTTTGGGACCTTGTGTGCATCATGGTTACCAAATACAAAAAACCTTCCCGCCTCAACAGGTGGTAAGTTTCTTTGCACATGTGAAACCCAGTCTTGGTCAGGAACATCAGAAAAAGTAAATGGTTTCGCACCATAAGCAAAGCTTAATAAAGTAAGTTCAATTTCATTAGGCTTTTTGGTATAATATCCTCCAACCTCCCATGTATTTGATTTATCTTCAATCTCAAACACACCTATTCCAACTGGAGCTGGATCTAAAGACTCCAGAGCTACACTAAGTGCTGAAGCATTTTCTTTTCCTAATAATGTTGTAAATGCGGTAAACGTAGACACTAAACATTGATTCCGGTTAAACAAGTGATACCTGTACCACCAATTCCACAATAACCTGAAGGGTTTTTAGCTAAGTATTGTTGATGATAGTCCTCAGCAAAATAGAACAAATCAGAATTCAAAATTTCTGTTGTTATCTTGCCGTAACCACTATTCACAAGTGCCTTTTCATATGCCACTTTTGTTTCATTCGCAACCAAGATTTGAGTGTCATCTGAGCAATAAATACCACTACGGTATTGGGTTCCTAAGTCATTCCCTTGTCTCATTCCTTGCGTTGGATTGTGAGATTCCCAAAAAATTGTCAAAAGTTTACTATATGAAATAATAGAAGGGTCAAAGACAAGCCTTATAACTTCATTATGCCCTGTCATGCCAGTACATACTTCCTGATAGGTTGGATTCAATGTAAACCCAGATGTGTAGCCCACCATGGTAGTGTAAACGCCTTCCAAGCTCCAAAATATCCGCTCTGCACCCCAAAAACATCCCAGTCCAAAAATTGCTACATCCATTCCATTAGGGATTTTTAAATTTAATGGACGTCCATTTACAAAATGATAATTAGCAGTAATTAACGCTTCATCACGCCCTTTTAGTGCAGTCTCTAACGAAACCATTTCTATAGTTTTTTCTCCAAAGCCAAACATGCATAAACTCCATCATTGTTTTAAATATATTCTATATCAAACGTATAACTTACTCTCTATTGCTTTTCCTTATATTTAAAATTGTCTCAGCACCAGGCTCTGGGTTTCTTGGAACAAAAAAAGCCAAAATCAAAGATAAAAGAGCCATAAGTGCAGCCATAACAAAAATACCAGACGGTTCTACAATCCAAATATATCCTAAAACTGCAGGTAGAAATACAGCTGGTATATGATTTATTGTAAATGCCACAGCAACTGAGGATCCAATATCATGTGGTTCAGCTATTTTTTGAAAATAAGTTTTAATTGCAAAAGACATCGAAAAAAATAAGTGGTTTGCTATAAATAATATTATACCAACCGTAACAGTCCAATCAAAATAATAGATCCCTGCATAGGCCAAAAAAATTATTGTTAGTCCTACATATTCGACTATTAAAATCCACCTTTCACCGAACAAATTAATAGCCTTACCTACTATCGGAGCAAAAAGCATACTTACTATAAAGTTTAGAAGGAATAAGATCGTTACTTCATGAACTTGAAAACCAAACTTCTCAACCATCATAAAGGCAGCAAAAACCAGAAATATTTGTCTCCTAGCTCCCGACATAACCTGTAGAGCATAATACAACCAATATTTTTTTCGAATTATCACTTTATTAATCTGAGCACGCGGAGTTTCAAAGCGAGGGTAAAATAATAAGCATAACAATGCTATTAGAACAGTTATTGCGCCAGATGTTACATATACAAATCCAAAAGATAAATTAAATGCCTTCCACGTAACAACCAATGTACCATATGCTACTAATGACGAAAATGATCCGACAGCAGAAATCCAACCTAAGGTCTGTGGAGCTACTTTTTTATCTATCCACTGAAGTTGAAGAGATTGATTGGCAGCCTCAAAATAATGAAAACCAATAGATGCAAAGAAAGTTAAAATTATAATTCCTCCAAATTGAGGAAAAAATGCTGTAAGCCCACTAGCAATACCTAAAAGTATTAGAGATAGAAGAGCAAGTAATTGCTCTCTTACAAAAATAAGTACAAAAATTACACCAACCGCTAATAAACCAGGGATTTCTCTTATGCTATGAAGCCACCCGATCTCAACTCCAGTGAACCCCGCCATTTCAATAACAAAATTATTAAGTAATGCCGTCCAGACAGAAAATGCCATCGGCATTGCAAAGGCCATTAAAATCAACAAAAATACTGGTTGTCTTACAAAGGAAAACTCCTTCGCATCAACTAAATTAGCCCTATTTTTGTAATTGCCAAAAATCATAAAACCTCTGTACCGACCTAATCACACATTAGCGAGGAGAATAAAAAAAGGCCGCTGGAATTAAGCGGCCTTTAAATATAATAAAATTCTGTCAATTAGTTTTGAGCATAATACTCAATCACTAGGTTTGGCTCCATAATTACAGGGTAAGGTACATCTCCTAGCCCCGGTGTACGCACAAAAGTAGCAACCATCTTGCTTTGGTCAACTTCCATGTAATCAGGCACTTCTCTTTCTGGTAACTGTGCAGATTCAAGTACTATTGCAAGTTGCTTAGAACGAGGCCTGACTTCTATTATATCTCCCTCTTTTACCGTATACGAAGGAATGTTAACACGTTTTCCATTTACTAGCAGATGCCCATGGTTCACAAACTGACGGGCCGCAAAAACAGTAGGAACAAATTTGGCCCTATAGGCCACTGCATCCAAGCGCCTCTCAAGTAATCCAACAAGGTTTTCACCTGTGTCACCTTTAACTCGCTCTGCTTCTTTAAATATTCTACGAAACTGCTTTTCGGTAAGATCACCGTAATAACCTTTAAGTTTCTGTTTTGCTCTTAATTGGAGACCAAAATCAGACAGCTTACCTTTGCGCCTCTGTCCATGTTGGCCCGGTCCATATTCTCTTCTATTTACTGGTGACTTTGGACGGCCCCATATATTTTCTCCCATCCTTCGATCAATTTTATATTTGGCAGACGTGCGTTTTGTCACGGCTGATCTCCTTCCATAAATAACGGCTATTTTTTAGCCTAGTGAAGGGCGTTGTCCTCTGAAAAATTCCGACAGGAATCCCCTTACGGGGTCCACCAACACCAACAAATTGCGCTTATACCTTCGTCTCATTAAATGTCAATAAAATAAGCAAATTATCAATAAAAAATACGAAGCCAACTATTTGTATTCTCCCCATCCCCCTCCTCCTGGAGTAAGCATTTCAAATGCGTCCCCGGACTCAAGGTGAACTTCCGTGTTACCAGGTTGCGGTTCCCTAGCACCATTAGCTCGTATCACTGTGTCTTGACCAACCATGCCAGGGCTACCGCCTCCCACTCCGAACGGTGGTACAATTCGGTGAGAACACAATGTTGTTACAGTTACTGGGTTTAAGAATTTTACAACTCTTCGGATACCATCTCCACCAGTCCAGGCCCCTTTTCCTCCAGACCCTTTTCTAATAGAAAAATTTTCTAATCTTACAGGAAAACGACTTTCTAGTACCTCTGGGTCAGTCATCAAGGTATTTGTCATATGAACTTGAGTCCCTGATGCCCCATGAAAGCCTGGGCCAGCACCACTACCGCCAGCAATTGTCTCATAGTTTTGAAAGTGGTCATTACCCCAAACAAAATTATTCATTGTAGCCTGAGATCCTGCTATAACCCCTAATGCTCCAAAAAGACAGTCACAGATATTTTGGCTAACCTCTGTGTTTCCAGCTATCACTGCAGCCGGATACTTGGGGTTAATCATTGAACCCTCTGGTGCAATAATTTTGAGAGGTTTTAAGCAGCCTTCATTTAAGGGAATTTCGGCACCAACAAGTGTACGAAATACATATAAAACAACAGCATTACATATCGAACGCGGTGCATTGTAATTATTAGGACCCTGAAGAGAAGTCCCAGTAAAATCTATTTCTGCGGTACCCTTACGGGCGTTAACTCTAACCTGAACTTCAATTTTTTGTCCAAAATCCATTGGATATCTAAAACTTCCATTCTTTAATTTTCCAATAACTTGCCGCACAGAAGCCTCAGCATTATCTTGCACATGATTCATATAAGCTTGGACAGTTTTAATGCCAAAGTTTTTGATCATTTGAGTAACTTCTCGAATTCCTGTTTCGTTCGCAGCTAATTGTGCCTCTAAATCCTTAATATTTTGATCAATATTTCTACAAGGGTAAAGCCCTGACCTAAGTAGTTCTCGCGTCTCTTCAACTCTAAAATTCCCTTGGTCAACAATTTTAAAATTGTCAATTACAACACCTTCCTCTTCAATACTCTTACTATCAGGAGGTGCTGAGCCAGGAGTTCTACCACCAATGTCAGCGTGATGTCCTCTAGATCCAACAAAAAATAATATTTTGTCGACCCGCTCATTGAAAACTGGGGTTATGACAGTAACGTCGGGCAAATGAGTTCCCCCATTAAATGGTGCGTTTAATACAAACGAATCTCCCGGTTTAATTTTTCCGTAGTTAAGCTCAGCTACTTTACGTACCGCGTCCGACATTGACCCAAGGTGCACTGGTACATGCGGTGCATTTGCAACCAGGTTTCCAGAAGCATCAAAAAGTGCACATGAGAAGTCTAACCTTTCTTTTATATTAACCGAGTAAGCAGTATTTTGAAGAGTTGACCCCATTTGCTCTGCAATCGACATAAAAAGATTATTAAATATCTCAAGCATAATTGGATTGACTTTCGTACCCAAAGCAAGCTCACTTTCTCTTTCTTTAAGTCGTTGTAAAATTAAATTTCCAAATTTATCTACAGAACCCGCCCAACCATCTTCAACAACTGTCGTCCCAGTTTTTTCCATAACCACTGAAGGCCCCTTTAAGATCTGACCAGAAATTAACAATTCGCGATTATATAGGGGAATTTTACCATACCCACTTAATGAAATGTGGGATATGGCTTTCGATTCATTTTTATTCCCCAAACTTACTTGGTCAATATAACTATTATTTTTACCGATGGCTTCTACAGTTAACATGTCAATAATTAAGTCATCCACTGGAGAGGCAAATCCAAACCTTATTTGATGATTTTTTTTAAACTCCATTAACATTTTTTCAGAAGAGTCAAAGTTTACTTCAATACTTTGATGAGAGCCTGAGTATTTTAAATAAGCTGTTTTAATTACATTAATTTCTTTTCTGGGTACGCCTTGATTAACCACTTCTTCTACCGCCTCGTTAGAAAGTTTTTTTATGATTAAACCAGCTTTTGATGTTTCTCTTAAGTCTTGATTGAAATGTTGCTCTTTTAACACCCGTATATCAGCCAAACCCATTCCGTAAGCTGACAAAACTCCTGAATAAGGGTGTAAAAAGACTGTGCTCATGCTTAGAGCGTCTGCAACTGCGCATGCATGCTGTCCACCTGCTCCACCAAAGCAATTTAATGTATATTCTGTAATGTTATATCCTCGATCTACACTAATTTTCTTTATTGCACGTGCCATATTTTGAACAGCAATTCTGAGAAATCCAACGGCTGTCTCTTCAGGACTCAAGGGGCCTAACCCAGTCTCAGCTGATATAGAATCTGCTAACTCTTTAAATTTTTTTATAACAATTTCTTTATCCAAAGGCTCATCTGCAGTTGGACCAAATATCTTAGGAAAATATTTTGGATTAATCTTTCCTAAAACTACATTACAATCGGTAACGGTTAAGGGGCCGCCGCGACGATAGCAGGCAGGCCCTGGATTTGCACCAGCACTATCAGGACCAACTTGGTACCTACCGTCTTGAAAAGAAAGAATAGAGCCACCACCCGCTGCAACAGTATGTATGTTCATCATTGGAGCACGCATTCTAACACCAGCAATGTCTGTTTCAAAAGATCTTTCATAATGACCTGAAAAATGGCAAACATCAGTAGAAGTTCCGCCCATATCAAAACCTATTAGTTTCTTAAATCCAGCTAACTCACCTGTCTTCACCATTCCAACGACACCACCAGCAGGACCAGACAAAATAGCATCTCTACCCTGGAAACTACCAGAATCAACTAACCCGCCAGAACTCTGCATAAAAAATAAACTCTTAACTCCTCCTTCATCTGCTTTTAACTCTTCTGAAACTTGATTAATATATCTCCGCAAGATAGGTGAGAGATAAGCATCAACCACGGTTGTGTCCCCTCTGCTAACAAGCTTTATAAGCCTGGAAGTACCAGAACTAGTTGAAATCTGCGTGTAACCAACTTCTCGTGCTATTTCAGCCACCCTACTCTCATGGCTGGAATTTAAGTAAGAATGTATAAACGCTATAGCAACAGATCTAAATCCACCTTTAAAGCCTGAGAGGAGGACACTGCGTGCTAACCGCTCGTCTAATCTTGTAATTTCCAAGCCTTTAGCATCCAATCGACCAGGAATTTCCACTACATCCTCATAGATAGCTGACTGTTTTTTTATTTCTAAGTCAAAAAGCTTTGGTCTATTTTGATATCCAACTTTCAGAAGATCCTTTAAGCCCTCATTTATAAGAAGAATAGTTCGATCTCCTTTGCGTTCTAGTAATGCGTTAGTGGCAACTGTCGTGCCCATTTTTACTGAATCTATCATATCCTCCGGTATCGAATCTGCCTCACTTAACCCTAAAAGTAAGCGTACCCCTTGGACCGCTGCGTCTTTATATTGCTCTGGATTCTCAGATAATAACTTTAAGGTCTTAAGCGTACCGCTCGGACTATGCCCCACTACATCCGTAAAAGTACCACCACGATCAATCCAGAAATCCCATTTTTTCTTATTCATCTAACCTAAAGTCCTTTTAATAATGTAATTGGAGAAATTTAAATCTATCAGGTAACAGCTGTGGTACAACCAAGTATCACCTTTTTTGTTCAGCCAAATTTTTTTTTATGAATATATCATGCCGATATGTCAAATTATGAACCCAGACACTGCATTAGCTTTCTTTAATAATTTATGCAGTATAGCTTAATTTCCTTAGAAACACTATTTAGCTGCTGTCCAAATTTTAACTCATTTTCAAGAACTTGATAATTAATTAAATTCAGCTATCATCAAATGCTATAACATAAAATTTTTATACTAAAAAATAAGTTAAATTTAGCTTAAGGAAACAGCAATTATCTGAGGACGGAACAAGTCCACTCCCTTCCTACCAAATTAATCAACATCGAGTTTACTTTGAGTAAAAATAAAACTGAAATTCTTGTGAATAAAGAGATTAGGCAAGTTGGAGCACTTTGCTTTCAAATTATTCCTAAAGAAAACCCAAAAGTTCTTTTAATAACCAGTCGACGGTCTCAGCGCTGGATAATCCCTAAAGGTTGGCCAATTAAAGGTCTAAAATCTTACAAAGTGGCCGAACAAGAAGCTTTTGAAGAAGCTGGCGCCTCGGGTACAACATTTGATATCTGTCTAGGGAGTTACTCATACCTAAAAAAATTAGATCAGGGCCTAACAAAATGTGTTGTTTATGTTTATCCTCTTAAAGTAGAAAACCTAATATCAGATTATGACGAAGCACATGAGAGATCCCGGAAATGGGTTAATATAAGTAATGCTGGAGAATTTTTATCAGAACCAGAATTAAAAGATATTTTAACAAACTTTAAGCCAAAATTATTACTAAATGCAAAGTATTTGAGAAAATAATTGGAAATAATCGGGCCCTTCTCTTGCATCGTCCAAAATATTTCTTATTTATTGTTAAACTTTATAAGGTAACGAACATAATGATCAAATATGCTTTAGATTGCGAAAATAAGCATAAATTTGAAAGTTGGTTCCAGTCTGCGGAAGCATTCGATAAACTTGTAAGTTCTGGACTACTATGCTGCCCTGTGTGTGGAGTTAATAAAGTTTCAAAGGCAATAATGACTCCCAATATCGGTATTAAAAATAATAGCAAATCCAATTTACCAAAGACTAGTAATGAACTTCCACTTTCAACTCCCTCTACGAAAACAGAAAAAGCAATTAAACAATTTAGAAATCATATAGAAAAAAATTCGGAGAATGTTGGACCAAATTTCGCATCTGAAGCCCGAAAAATGCATATTGGAGACGTACCTGACAGATCAATATACGGGGAATCTACCATCCAAGAAGCTAAAGAGTTGATTAATGATGGAATTTCTGTCGTTCCATTACCGTTCATTCCGAGCAAAAAAACTAATTGAGCTATAGTCAAATGAGCAACATATCTTGAATATTTTAAAAATTCTTTGACACAAATATTCTATTACTTGCCCTTCTTTCTGTTAAGATTTATTCAACTTTCTGATAAAACAACTGTATGAGAATTAAATGCCTCTTTTAGTTATGAAATTTGGTGGCACTTCACTAGCTACGATCGAGTTAATTAAAAAAGCTGCAGAACGCGTTAAAGTTGAGGTTTCCCGCGGTTATGAAGTAATAGTTATCGTCTCTGCGATGTCAGGAAAAACGAATGAACTTATTGGTTGGGTAAATAAGACGTCCTCAATTTATGATGCCCGAGAATATGACGCAATAGTTTCATCAGGAGAGCAGGTTACAGCTGGGCTTTTAGCTTTAGTACTTCAGAATCTGGATATTCCAGCAAGAAGTTGGCAGGGATGGCAAGTCCCGTTAAAAACGTCAAGTAATCATAGTTCTGCGAGAATAGAGGAAATTCCTACCCAAAACTTAAGAACGAAATTCAAAGAAGGTATGAAAGTTGCTGTCGTTGCAGGTTTTCAAGGACTCTCTTTGGACAATAGAGTCACAACACTTGGCCGTGGCGGCTCGGACACTACAGCAGTTGCTTTTGCAGCAGCGTTTGGTGCAGAGCGATGCGATATATACACTGACGTGGATGGTATTTACACTACAGACCCTAGAGTCTGCGAAAAGGCGCGAAAATTAAATCAAATATCGTTTGAAGAAATGTTAGAGTTAGCTTCGCAGGGCGCAAAAGTTCTTCAAACAAGATCAGTTGAGTTAGCTATGCGCTTCAATGTTAGAGTGCGTGTCTTATCAAGCTTTGATCCAAGTCCGGATCAGTCTGGAACCATAGTATGCAAGGAGGAAGACGTTGTGGAAAAAAATGTAGTAGCAGGGGTAGCTTTTTCACGTGACGAGGCAAAAATGACTTTGATCTCAGTCTCTGATAAGCCAGGAATAGCAGCAGCAATATTTGGCCCTCTTTCTGAAGCAGGGGTTAATGTAGATATGATAGTACAAAATATCTCTGATGACGGTTTAACCGATATGACCTTCTCTTGTCCCACCCAAGATGTAGACAGGGCTAAGAATGCGCTTCTAGAACATAGGGTATCTGGACAAATACACTTTGAAGACTTAATTGCGGATACTGAGGTTGCAAAAGTATCTGTCGTTGGAATAGGGATGAGATCTCATGCTGGTGTAGCAGCTCAAATGTTTAATACCCTTAAAGATGAAAACATAAATATCAAAGTTATTACAACTTCTGAAATAAAAATTTCTGTTTTAATAGATAGAAAATACTTAGAACTGGCAGTTCAAGCACTTCACAACACTTTTAAACTTGAAAAACAAGTTTAATAATTTTGAGGCAATCTGTTTCTGATTTAAAACTTTTGCAAATAGGAAGACTAGTTCTAGTTTAGTTAAAAAATACATTAAGTTCTAATTTTTAAACAGATTTAATGCCATTTTAGAAATTATTTATTCTATCTTCAAGATCACACCAGGATTCATAATACCTTTTGGGTCTAGTGCACCTTTTATTGATTTCATTAACGCTAATTTGGTCGGATCTGAATAAAGACTCAATTCATTTGTCTTTAAACGCCCAATACCATGTTCTGCTGAAAATGAACCATCCATGTTACTAACGATATCATATAATATTTTTTTCACTTTTTTTCGATCATGATCTCTATCAGATCTAGATTCTCCAGGAAGGGGAAAAACGTTATAATGGATATTCCCATCCCCAACATGTCCAAAACAATTAATTCTAAACTCTCCAATCTCTGATAGTCTTTGCTCTGCCCGAGAAATAAATTCTGGAATCATACCGATAGGAACTGATAAATCAGACGAGGAAATGGCTCCTGTACGGTGGTTGGCTTCGGGGATACTTTCTCTGACTTTCCAGAAATCATCTCTTTGCTGTATGGACTGAGATATCACTCCATCCATTACCAGGTCTCGATCATAGGCATCTTCAAAAAGAACTTCCAAGACCTCTTGAGACAATGTGCCTTGGTGACAACCAACATCTAATAATACCATCCACTGCGGTTCATATGAAAATGGTAAGATCACGTCAGGCCCAACTTCTTTTAAAAACTGCAAGCCTACACAACTTATCAACTCAAATGCTGATAGATCGGTTCCCAATCTATCTCTACAAAGTGAGAATAACTCAATTGCAGCTCTAGGGTCCTTAACTACAAAGAAAGCTGAAGCTTCATTTTTTGGTTTAGGAAATAATTTTAAACTAGCGGCAGTTATGATACCTAAAGTGCCCTCCGAACCAATAAAAAGGTTATTTAGATCGTACCCTGTATTATCTTTTCTTAACCGAGAAAGGCCATTAAATATACGACCATCAGGCAAGACAGCCTCAATTCCTAAACATAAATCACGAGTATTTCCATACCTTACGACATTTACACCTCCGGCATTTGTCGCTAAATTTCCTCCTATCCTAGCAGACCCCTCTGAAGCTAAAGAGAGTGGAAATATTCGTTCAGACGAGTCTGCCAGATCTTGTATATCTTTTAGAATTACGCCTGCTTCGGCTATCATTATGTTTTCAGACAACCAGACATCTCTCACCATATTCATCCGCTCTAAAGATAATATAACTGGTTTCGGACCATCCGGCATAATTTGCCCACCAACTAGGCCTGTCCCTCCTCCATAAGGAACTATTCCAATATTATGTTCTGAACAAATTCTAACTATTCGAGCCACATCATTTGTATTGTCAGGTGTTAATAATAAACCCTCTATCCCAAAATGACGGCCACGCGGCTCTTCTAAATATGAGTTAGTTAACTCCCGAAACACGCTTTCAGGCAGGCATTCCCTAAGCTTTGCCTCTATTATATTTGATACGGGTTTTATCATAACGGAAACTTCATATTAGATTATTGAATTAGTCAACAAGATGTTCTTAATTTTCATTTAATATACCAATGACAAAAGACATCAAATAAATTACTGATCTTTTCCTATTAAAGTCTTACCTCGACGATCAGATCTAAGGCAAGCGTATAAGACATGATTGCGCCAACGTCCATTTATTTGAAGGTAACTTTGAGCAACACCTTCATACTTAAATCCTGATTTCTCTAAGACACTCCTTGAGGCTAAATTATCTGGTAGGCATGCAGCTTCTATCCTACTCAGGTCTATAGAATTAAACGCGTAGTATACTAATGCTTCAATAGCCTCTCGCATAAAACCATTTCTAGCGTAGCTTTTTCCAATCCAGTACCCAAGCGTTCCAACCTGTGCAGGTCCCCTTCTAATATTATCTAAGGTAATTGCTCCCAAAATTTTTCCGGTAGAACGCAATATCATAAATACGGGAACAGCAGTACCATCTCCAACTGCTTTTTGAGACCAATAAACTCGATTACTGAAGTTTTTTTTAGATAAATGATCAATAGACCAAGCTGGCTCCCAAGGTTCTAAAAATTCAATACTCTCTTCCCTAAGCATAGCCCAGGACTTGAAATCACTTTGCACTGGAAGTCTAAGTGACATACGCTCAGTTTCAATAATAAGCTTGCGATTCAAGCCTAGCATTATTGAGACAATCGATCTTTAATATCTTGAAGACTACGGGATCTTTTTACTGGGCCATAAGTTGCCATGGCAACTTTCTTGTTTAAAGTTAACTCTTGAGAAAAATTTCGTACCTGATCTAGACACACATGATCAATCTTTTCGATAGTTTCTTTAAGTTTTGGAACTTTTCCCCAAATACCTACTAACCTAGCCAGACGTTCAGCACGCGCTGAAGAGCTTTCTAGACCCATTAAAAGTCCAGCTTTCATTTGGGTTCGAGCACGAGTTACTTCTGATTCTGACAAATCTGCAGAAGCTCGTTTTAACTCATCAATTATAATATCTGAAAGATCTTTAACGGAATCTTCAGACGTGCCAGCGTAGATAGTCATTAAACCAGTATCAGAATATGCGCCTAACTGAGAAAAGATAGAATAACACAATCCACGCTTTTCTCTGACTTCCTGAAAGAGCCTCGATGACATGCCTCCACCGAAAGCACTCGAAAAGATTTGCGCTGCAAAAAAATCATCGTGTCTATACCCACAGCCTTCAAAGGCTAGTGCATAATGTGCTTGTTCCAACTTTTTAATCACTTTTTTACTGCCGGTTGAAAACTTTGCGGGGATCGTAGGTGTGGAATCTACTCTAGAAAGGTGACCAAATATATTCTCTGCTAAACGCACTATTTGATCGTGATCAACTGCACCAACAGCGGATAGAATTAGTCTATCGGGACTATAATGTTGTTTAATAAATTTAGACAAATCACCTTTTGTGAATTGTGAAATTTTTTCACTTGGGCCCAGTATAGTCCTACCAAATGGTTGATCAGGGTATGCTGAGTCCTGCAACCAATCAAAAATTATATCGTCAGGTGTATCTAACGACATTCCAATTTCTTGTAAGATAACACCTCGTTCCACTTCAATTTCATTTTTATCAAAAAGTGGATTAAGAACGATGTCCCCTATTACCTCCAGAGCCAGGTTAACATCATTTTTTAATACTCTAGCATAATAAGCCGTAACTTCTTTACTAGTATAAGCATTTATATATCCACCAACGTCTTCTATCTGTTCAGCAATTTCTAAAGCTGTTCTTTTTCGTGTTCCCTTAAATGCCATATGTTCTAAAAAATGAGCAATCCCATTTTGTTCAGTGGTCTCATGTCGACCACCAGCATTTACCCAAATCCCAACAGTAGCACTCTCTAATCCCGGCATATTCTCCGTAACAACCCGAAACCCATTCGAAAAAGTATGTAACATTTCAGTCATATTTTAAATCCTTTCAAGAACAACGCTCTTAATTGCATCAAGATTATTTGGTAATTCAGTTATGCGCTCCTTCTTACTAAATAAATTAGATAAGTTCTTTGGCATAACAGGTCTTTTCCCAGTAGAGCTTTCATAAGCTTCAAAGAATTTTGCGGGATGAGCAGTAGCCAAAGTAATCATTGGTTCGTCACACATATTATCTTCTGCTACTTTTAGACCAACAGCTGTGTGAGGACAAACTTCAACCTTATATTTTTTCAAAGCATTATTTATTGTTTCAGATGTCTCATCTTCACTAACCTTTCCTGAAGAGTAATGGGCAAGTAAATTAATAAGTGTCGATTCTTGAATTTTAAAACTTCCAGTATGTCCAAAGTCTTCAAAAAGTTGACTAACTTTACTCGAATCACATGAAAGCGCATAGTATATGGCGCGTTCAAAATTTGAACTTACTTGAATATCCATAGAGGGACTCATTGATGGATTAACTATACCCCTAGCATATTCACCAGATGTTAAAGCATTATGGAGAATATCATTCTGATTAGTAGCTATAATGAGCTTAGATATAGGTAATCCTATTTTTTTTGCTATATATCCCGCAAAGATATCACCAAAATTTCCGGTTGGAACTGTAAAGCGTACTTTTTTACCACCAAGGTTAAGAGAAGAGTATGAAGAAAAATAGTATACTATCTGAGCCATTATTCTTGCCCAATTTATAGAATTAACTCCCGATAAATTAACCTGATCACGAAATTTCAGATCATTAAAAAGGTCTTTCAAAGCTTTCTGACAATCATCAAAATCACCATCAATTGAAATTGCATGTACATTTGTAGCTGAAGGAGTTGACATTTGACGCCTTTGGACTTCAGAAACGCGTCCACGTGGATACAAGATAAACACATCCACAGCCTCTAAACCTTTAAATGCCTCGATTGCAGCTGACCCCGTGTCACCAGACGTCGCACCGATGATAGTAACTCTTTTTCCTGTTTTTTTAAGAGAAGCCCGGAATAGCTGTCCTATTAATTGCATGGCAAAATCTTTAAATGCCAATGTTGGACCATGGTAAAGCTCTAGTAAGTAGTGCTTTTCTGAAAGTTGCCTAAGAGGCGCTTTAGACTGATGAACAAAATTAGAATAAGACTGATGAATTATATTTTTAAACTCTACTTCTTCAAACACTTCCCCAACAAAAGGCTTCATTACCTTAAAAGCAATTTCCTCATAAGACAAATAAGATAGAGAACCGATAAATTTCGAATCAAATTGGGGTAATGTCTTGGGCACATAAAGCCCACCATCTCTTGCTAACCCCGTAAGCATTGCTTCTTCAAAGTTTAACTCTGGTGCTGCCCCTCTTGTTGAAATATATTGCATATTAATCTCTCAATTTCTTTTTCGTATATCTAATACGCCAAACCAGATAGAGTGTCATCCCTGCCCAGACTAAAGCCAACGAAAACCATGTTACTGCATATTGAAAATGATTATTTGGGATGCGATCTGGAGTAATAGGCAAAGTCATCACCTCTGGCCTTTGTGGAGAAATACTCTTTGCAACAATCATAACAGGATCAGTACCAAGTTTTTTTGCAATTTTGGCAACATCTCTCGCAAACCAAATTCCTTTCGTGAAATCCGGTTTTGGTGTAAAGCTATCAATCTCACTGGGCCAGTAAAGGTTTCCAATAACATCAGCCTGCCAAGGCTTGCTCAGGTTATCTTTAGCATTCAATGGCATAAACCCCTGATCTAAAAGTACCTTCCGACTCCCTAGATCAAAGGCACTTATTACTCGATACCCTGGACCTTTATATTTGATAGAAATTAAAACATGAACTTCTGAGTTCAAAATTTTACCGTTAGTTACAACAGGCATGTACTGGTTTTTTTCTTTACTTTCATTGCCAGGAAGCTGTTTAGGTGTGGCTGTGGTTGTTAACTCGATCTCACTTAAAATATTTTGCTTCCAAGATAGTCGTTGGATCTGCCACGAGCCCAAAGCTATTAGAATGAGAACGCCACCAAATCCAAAAATAAAAGGTGAAACAAAGTTTCTCAACACTCGCCCTCACTAAGGTTTCTTTAATAGGTCAAATTACTAAAAGCAGAAAATTTTTTATCTAACCGCCCCAAACATAAACTGCCAAAAATAAAAATAACCAAACTACGTCGACAAAATGCCAATACCAGGCAGCGGCCTCAAACCCAATGTGTCTTTCCGGCGTAAAGTGACCCGCATAAGTTCTGATAAGGCAAACTGCTAAAAAAATTGTTCCAATTAAAACATGAAAACCGTGGAATCCCGTAGCCATAAAAAAGTTAGCCCCATAGATATTTCCTGAAAAACCAAAAGCAGCATGACTGTACTCATAAGCCTGAAAAACTGAAAAAAGAGCTCCGAGTAAAATAGCTAATATTAGTCCATTCTTAACATCTTTACGATTGTTTTCATGAACAAGCGCATGGTGTGCCCATGTAGCAGCAGCCCCCGAACACAATAAAATAAGGGTATTAATAAGTGGTAAATGCCACGGATCAAAAGTTTCTATACCGACCGGAGGCCATACTCCATCAATTGCTGGTGAGTTTGGACCCATTGGATACATAGCATGTTTAAAGAAGGACCAAAACCATGCTAAAAAAAACATTACCTCAGACGTGATAAAGAAAATAAAACCATACCGGAGCCCAATTCTTACCACTGGAGTATGGTCCCCTGCGTGGCTTTCGTCTATTACATCTGCCCACCAGCTAAACATAACATAAAGAACTCCAACCAATCCAATTATAGCTAACCAAGGGCTACTTCCGTGGAGCCAGAAAACCACACCTGTAAACATAGCAAACGCGGAAACAGCCCCTAAGAAGGGGTTCAAAGATGGTGATAAAATGTGGTAGTCGTGATTCTTAACATGTGCCATTTTTAATTTCCCTTATGGGTTTTAGTTTAGTTTTACTTTTTTTGGGTTTTCTAACATAATTGTAGCGGATTCAACAATTTCTCGCTGATAAAAAGTATAGCTGAGTGTTATCTGATTAATAAATTTACCATCCCTATCATTTTCAATATCAGGATTGATGTAAAAGCTTACAGGCATTTGAACTCGTTCACCAGGCGCAAGAAGTTGTTCTTCAAAACAAAAGCAATCAATTTTTGTAAAAAATGAACCTGCTGAAAATGGAAAAACATTATAACTTGCAGTACCCATTATAGGCTCTGAGGTAGGGTTATAAGCCTCATAAAATGCTAACCCCATCTCACCGATTTTTACGTTCATTTCTTTTTGAACTGGCTTGAACTCCCAAGCGAGTGCTCTATCTACAGACCCGTCAAATCTAATTTTTATTTCTCTATCAATAATTATAGTAGATTCCGTGTCAGCAGTAAGAGTAGTTCCAGCAAAACCAGTCACACGACAAAACCAATCATAGAAAGGAACGGATGCAAAAGCTAATGTTATCATAATCAATACAACGGCAGACAACCCAAACAACATTTTCTTATTTCTTTGGGCTAACTCCATTTCTATTCTTTACCAACAGGCACTAAGGCTGGCCTTGTAATATGATCAAACGCTTCAATATTACCACCGTTAGATACTTTAACAATTGTTAAACCAAATACAATGGATACCAAAGCAATTAATACCAGTCCTAATCCGATGTTTCTTCCCAAACGACGGCGGTGTAACTCATGGGCGGGGCGGAAACTCAAAACCAAGCCTCTAAACCAGCTTTTATCCACATGGACTGAAATGCCAATGCTAAAAAATGTAAAAAAAGGTATGAAAGTGATTGCCTAAAATACTTTCTCTCTTGAATATAATTGTCACTTTTTGCTATTTCTTCATCACGCCTTAATAACGCCCAGGCACCAAAAATAAACCTAATATTTAATACAGCTGCTATTACAAAGTATATGAGCCCTCCAACGCTGGTAAAAGATAGTCCCAAAGCCACAGGAGCAAGCAAAAGGCTATACAGTACTATCTTTTTACGCGTTTCAAGTTTTCCATGCGTAACTGTTAGCATGGGGACACCAGCTGCTGTATATTCATCATTCATGAATAGTGCCAATGCCCAGAAATGCGGCGGCGTCCATAAAAAAATTAAAAGGAACATCATTATACTTATATGTGAAATATCACCGGTGGCGACTGCCCATCCTATAAGTGGTGGAAAAGCACCCGCCGCACCCCCAATTACTATGTTTTGGGGCGTCCATCGCTTTAACCACATCGTATAAATTACTACATAGAAAAAAATGGTAAAAGCCAAAACTCCTGCAGCAAGAAGGTTTGATGCTAGACCTAACATGACTACCGAAATAAAAGACAACCACATACCAAAAGATAGTGCTTCTCCAGGTTTTATCCGTCCACTAGGTACTGGACGACTTTGGGTTCTTTTCATCACTGAATCTATATCGTGATCAAACCACATATTTAAAGAACCTGAAGCTCCTCCACCAAGTGCAATAAATAATATAGAGGTAAACGCAATAAAGGGATGTGTATAACCAGGAGCTATAAAAAGTCCAACAGCCGCAGTAAAGACCACTAATGACATAACACGCGGCTTTAATAACGCAAAATAATCTCCAAATTCTGCTTCATTTAAATCTATTTGTTGTGTTATTTCACTCATATTTTTCCTATAAAATACGCTAGGAATTGATATAAATTAGCTTTAATCAATCGACGCTAAATTAGTACGCCTTGGCAATCCGGCATATTCCTCTATAGCTCCATCTAACCAAGACTCATAGCTCTCTTGGCTAACCACCTTTACGGTAATTGGCATGTAGGCATGGGATTTTCCACAAAGTTCTGAACACTGACCAAAATAAATCCCTTCTCGTTCTGCTTTAAACCAAAGCTCTGCCAACCTGCCTGGAACACCATCCTGTTTCACACCAAATGCGGGCATACTCCAAGCATGAATAACATCTGCCCCAGTTACCTGAACAACAACTACTTTGTTAACAGGTATAATCAAAGCAGTATCTGTAGCCAGTAAAAACTCGTCTTTTGAATACCCAGCATCAACAAGTTCTGTAACTGTTTCAGGGGTAATTCTATTTTCTCCTGCGCCAATCATAAAGCTATCAAATTCAAACTCATGATCTACATACTCATAGCTCCAGTACCACTGATTACCTGTAGCCTTTATTACAATCTCACCTTCTGGAATTTTTTGAGACTTAAAAAGAACAGGGACCGAGAAAGCTCCAATAAAAATTAAAATTAAAACAGGAATTAATGTCCAAGCAACTTCGAGCGGCGAGTTATGAGTAAATGATGCAGGTTTTGGATTATTCTTCTTACTAAACTTTATAGTTGCATATAACAACAACCCCGTTACGAAAAGGGTAATAAAGGTAACAATTACTAAAAGAAAGTTATCAAGCCATTGTAGGTCTCTTGCCATTTCAGTGACTGCAGGTTGAAAGCCCAATGCTTTATTCACTGGTCTTCCTATAATTTCCAAGCCATCTTGAACTGTTTGAGACATCACTGCTTTTCCAGAAAATAACAAAGTAAAAAATAAGGGAATTTTTAAAAATCTCATCCTTGAAATCCTATAATTAAAAAGCGCTATTGCAACACCATAAACAAGCTATATTAATGTGGAGAAAGCATATAAAGTCCCTAGGGGCAAGCACCTGACCTTATCTCGCGCTACCATGCCGCAGGTATATCACAGAACAGTTTAGAAAGTTCAAATGATTAAAAAAAATTATAACAGTTTCAACCCTTTTAAAACTTATCTTAACCAAGATAAAACAGTAAAAATATTAGAGAGCGCTTTACATGGCGCTGATGATGGAGAGCTATTCTTTGAACGCAGAAAGAGCGAGTCTTTCTTGTTGCAAGATAATAAGCTTAAAAACTCTAATTATAGCAGTTCACAAGGTTTTGGTCTAAGGGTAGTAAAAAAGGAAAAAACTGGTTACGCCCATTCTAACGAAATCTCTGAAGCATCAATTCATAGAGCCTCTGAAACATCGATTAGAGCTACCAAAGGCAAAGGAGGTAAAAGCGATTTAGCTACCTCCCCAGTAAAAGCTGGTAAAATACTTTATTCCAATAACAATCCCATTAATGAATTCAGTTTTTCATATAAAGTTGATCTTCTGCAAGAGATTAACAGCTTTGCTCGTGAACTTGACAGGCGCGTAGTTCAAGTATCAATAAGTTTGGCTTCGTCAATTCAAGAGATATCCATACTCCGCCTAGATACGCCTCTTTTAAACGATAGTAGACCAATGATCCGCCTCAGCGTCTCAGTAATAGTTGATCAGAGCGGCCGCCGTGAAACCGGATCATCTGGCAGCGGGGGTAGAGAAAACCTAGCTACACTAACAGCCTCTAGTCACTGGAAACCATTAGTCAAAGAAGCTTTAAGAATAGCTTTAGTAAACTTAGACTCACACCCTGCACCCGCCGGTGTAATGGATGTTGTGCTTGGCCCTGGTTGGCCCGGAATACTACTGCATGAAGCAATAGGGCATGGTTTAGAGGGTGATTTTAATCGAAAAAAAACAAGTGCTTTTTGTAAACTTATGGGTCAAAAAATAGCGGCCAGTGGTGTCACTATCTTGGATGATGGTACAATACCTAACAGACGCGGTTCATTATCAATAGACGATGAAGGAACTCCAAGTGGAAAAAATACATTAATAGAAGATGGTGTTCTGGTTGGCTACATGCAGGATCGACAAAATGCACGATTAATGAATTCATTACCAACAGGAAATGGCAGGAGAGAAAGTTATGCGCATTCTCCCCTGCCAAGAATGACTAATACCTATATGTTGGCAGGTACAGACAGTCCTAATGATATTTTAGCTGAATTGCGCAACGGAATCTACGCAGTTGGATTTGGGGGCGGTCAAGTAGATATAACTAATGGGAAATTTGTCTTCTCGTGTACAGAAGCATACAAAGTAGAAAATGGAAAAATACTTCACCCAGTTCAAGGGGCCACAATTATAGGTGATGGAGCAACAGCCCTAAAAAATATCCGTGCGATCGGAGATGACCTCAAATTAGATCCGGGGGTCGGCAATTGTGGAAAAGCAGGTCAGTGGGTACCAGTAGGCGTAGGTCAGCCAACTTTAATGATTGGTGGTCTTACAGTTGGAGGCGCCAAAATATAAAAAGGCCCATTAAAATGGGCCTTTAAATTTATTACATATTGGAGGATGGGTTACATCATGCCGCCCATGCCGCCCATGCCGCCCATGCCGCCCATGTCAGGCATTCCGCCGCCGCCGCCACCAGCTGAATCTTTGGATGGCTGATCTGCCACCATAGCCTCAGTAGTGATTAGCAGACCGGCAATAGATGCTGCATCTTCTAAAGCAGTACGCACCACTTTTGCAGGATCGATAACACCAAACGCAAACATATCACCATATGCCTCAGTTTGTGCATTAAAGCCGAAAGAAACATCATTACTCTCTCGTACTTTTCCTGCAACCACAGCGCCATCAACACCTGCATTTTCAGCGATTTGCCTCAAAGGTGCTTCAATGGCCTTACGCACAATAGAAATACCAGCTGACTGATCGGCGTTGTCACCCTCTAAGCCATCGAGAGATTTAGCTGCCTGAACAAAAGCAACACCACCACCAACAACAATTCCTTCTTGAACGGCTGCACGAGTTGCATTTAGAGCATCATCAACACGATCTTTTCGCTCTTTAACTTCTACTTCTGTCATGCCACCCACTCTAATAATGGCAACACCACCAGCTAGTTTAGCAACTCTTTCCTGAAGTTTTTCTTTATCATAATCAGAAGTTGTCTCTTCAACTTGTGCACGAATTTGGCTAACTCTAGCTTCGATCTCTGCTTTGTCACCAGAACCATCAACGATAGTCGTCTCATCTTTTGTGATGGACACCCGCTTAGAATTTCCAAGCATCTCTATTGTAACTGACTCTAACTTCATTCCTAGATCTTCAGAAATAACCTGGCCACCTGTCAAGATTGCAATATCTTGTAACATTGCTTTACGACGATCTCCAAAGCCAGGAGCTTTCACCGCTGCAATCTTCAATCCACCGCGCAGTTTATTAACCACAAGAGTTGCAAGAGCTTCGCCTTCAACATCTTCAGCAATAATAAGTAAAGGTTTTCCAGACTGAATTACCGCTTCTAAAAGTGGAACCATAGGCTGCAGAGATGACAACTTCTTTTCGAAGAGTAAAACATACACATCTTCTAACTCTGTAGTCATTTTTTCTGGATTAGTTACAAAATATGGGCTTAAGTAACCCCTATCAAACTGCATTCCCTCGACCACATCAGTCTCAGTTTCTAAACCCTTATTTTCTTCAACAGTGATAACGCCTTCATTTCCAACTTTTTGCATTGCACCAGCAATTTGTTGACCTATGTCAGCTTCACCATTTGCAGAAATCGTACCGACTTGAGCAACTTCATCGCTATCTTTTACTTCGCGAGATGCTTTCTTTATCGATTCTACAACATTCGACGTTGCAAGATCTATGCCACGTTTTAAATCCATCGGATTCATTCCAGCTGCAACTAACTTTAGTCCCTCTTTAACGATAGCCTGAGCTAATATTGTTGCTGTAGTAGTTCCATCACCCGCTTCGTCGTTTGTGCGTTGGGCAACTTCTTTAATCATCTGTGCACCCATATTTTCAAACTTATCTTCAAGTTCGATTTCTTTCGCCACTGAAACACCATCTTTAGTAATGCGAGGTGCGCCGAATGATTTGTCTAAGACTACATTTCGTCCTTTTGGACCTAGCGTTATCCTTACGGCATCCGCTAACTTGTTTATACCTCGCAACATTCTGTCGCGTGCATCTGTATTAAATTTGACTTCTTTCGCAGCCATTTTTTAAGCTCCTAATTAAATTAAAGGTGATACGATTTAAGACAAAATGCCTAAAATATCGCTCTCTTTCATGATTAATAGTTCTTCACCATCAACCGTTACTTCTGTACCTGACCATTTACCAAATAGAACTTTATCTCCTACTGATACTGCCATCTCAATTAGCTCTCCGCTATCTTTGCGAGAACCTTCACCAGCAGATACAATTTCTCCCTCTGCAGGTTTTTCTTTTGCACTGTCTGGAATTATAAGTCCCCCAGCAGTTTTTTCTTCGCTTTCTACGCGCCTTACAAGCACGCGGTCATGAAGTGGTTTTAATGCCATTTTAGTAGCTCCTTAGCTCACAGTTTATATTAATTTCCATACTTGGACGTTTAGCACTCTCATCATAAGAGTGCCAACAGACTTCAGATAGGTATGCCCTTGGGAAGAGTCAAGTACTGAGCCAGTAGAATTATTATTTTATTTAGTAGTAATTCTTAGTAAATGGTATTGATGAACAAGCTATTTAAGAACGATAAAAAATTAGTAAGAACTGATTATTAAAAATAGAAATTAAGGTACAACTCGTTTAATCAAATTACGGATTAATAACAGTAATAAAATATACGATAATTAACGAACTAATCATGACTTTACAGAGTGAAACATTAAAGATATAAGCACGTCGATTTTAAACTCTAAAGTGGGTTTCCTAAATAGCAAACCAAACTTTTCCAACATAAGGATTCAATCTATGCTTTCTTCTGCAATGTTACCAATAAGCTTAGGCGCTCTTGGTATGATAGCTGCTCTTTTAACCTACATGAAAATTCTTCAAAGCTCTGGAGGCGAAGGACGAGTAAAAGAAATTGCAGATGAAATTCATCTTGGAGCTATGGTTTTCATGGCGGCCGAATATAAACGTCTAGCGATCTTCTGTTTGGTATGTATAGTTGCACTGTACTTTAGTCTGGGCGCTGGAACAGCAATTGCTTTCTTCTTGGGAGCTGCGTGTTCAGGGGTTGCGGGATATATCGGAATGTATACGGCAACTCGTGCAAATGTTCGAACAGCCGTCGCCGCAAATACCAGTGGCGCTTCAGCAGCCTTGAATATAGCTTTTTCCGGCGGCTCGATAATGGGATTAACAGTAGCCTCTGTTGGTCTTCTGGGTGTAGGTGTTCTCTATCATTATATGGCAGGAAGTTCAGAAACAATCCACTCAATTGAGGGGTTCGCAATGGGAGCCTCTTCTGTAGCGCTATTTAGCCGCGTTGGTGGTGGAATTTTTACGAAGAGTGCTGATGTCGGTGCTGACTTGGTCGGCAAGGTAGAAGCAGGCATTCCGGAAGACGACCCTCGAAATCCAGCTGTCATTGCAGACAACGTCGGGGACAATGTCGGTGATGTGGCTGGGATGGGATCAGATATTTTTGAGAGTTATTGTGGTTCTATGATAGCTTCTATTGCTTTAGCAGCATCCATGTCACTCGTCGATGTAAACCATCTTGGTGGCGATAGGAGTGCTCTTCAATTCATGCCATTAGCTCTTGCTTCTCTTGGGCTTATTTGTTCTCTCGCAGGAATTCTTTCCGTTAGATTGTTTGCAAACAAAAGCCCAGATGTGGCCCTTCGTTTTGGAACTATAGGTTCCGCAATTCTGTTCATCGTTTTAGCTTATTTCTTGGTAGCCAATGCAGGCGTATCTGCAGGCGTATGGCAAGCAGTTCTAGTTGGCGCAGTTGGCGGTATAATTGTAGGCCTGATTACGGAATACTACACAGGAGGCCCTCCCGTCCGGAAAATTGCCAAGGATGGAGAAACTGGTCCTGCCACAGTTATGATATCTGGATTAGCCGTAGGGATGGAGTCTGTTGCTCTTCCTGTATTAACTATTGCCGCTATCATATTTTTTGCCAACTTATCAGCAGGTCTTTACGGAGTAGGAATGGCTGCTGTTGGAATGCTAAGTACTGTGGGAATTACCATGGCTATTGACGCATATGGTCCAGTAGCTGATAATGCAGGCGGCATTGCAGAGATGGCCGAAATGGGTCCAGAAACCAGAGAAATTACAGATGGGCTTGATGAAGTCGGCAACACTACAGCTGCAATTGGTAAGGGTTTTGCTATTTCGGCAGCAGCACTAGCTGCTTTGGCATTGATCAGCGCTTACATTGAGAAAATTGCTGTAAGATGGGAAGCATTAAACCCAGGAAAAGACTTTACACTAGCGATAAATGATCCCCTGGTATTATGTGGAATGTTCATTGGTGGAATATTTCCATTCTTAGTGAGCTCTATGACAATGAGAGCGGTAGGGGATGCCGCTTTTGAAATGATTGAAGAAGTACGTCGTCAGTTCAGGGAAATTCCTGGCTTGCTAGAAGGTAAAGCTAAACCAGATACTGCACGTTGTGTAGATATTGCAACCAGAGCAGCTCTGCGAAAAATGATAGTTCCTGGTGCACTTGCTGTCCTCGCACCAGTTGTAATCGGTTTTGGTCTTGGCGCTGAAGCGTTAGGTGGTATGCTAGCTGGAGCACTTATATGTTGTGTCATGATGGCTTTGATGATGGCAAACGCTGGTGGAGCCTGGGATAACGCTAAAAAATATGTTGAGAAAGGTAATTTGGGCGGAAAGGGTTCTGATGTCCATAAAGCTGCAGTAGTAGGTGATACCGTTGGTGATCCTATGAAAGATACGTCTGGGCCAGCAATGAATATTTTAATAAATGTAATGGCAATTGTTAGCCTAGTGATAGCTCCACTATTAATTCTGTAAGTTATCAAGATTGAGTATAATAAGTTTTAAAATGATCCATTAGTTTGGGTCATTTTTTTTATCTAACTAAGTGTTAAAAAATAAAAATAAATTTCGTGAGGCTAATTACCTAATGACCAAAATAATCAATAGTCTATCAGAAATCTCTAATCAGTATAAAGCACTATTCGTAGATCTCTGGGGATGTCTGCACGACGGATATAAACCATTTTTAGAGGCAGTATACGCTCTTCAAACCTATAGAGCCAATGGAGGCCTAGTAATTCTAGTTACCAACGCACCAAGACATAGTAGTAGCGTTGAACAGCAGATTAAAAAAATTGGTATTGAACCTTCTAGCTGGGATGCGATAGCTACTTCAGGAGACTCTGCTCGACATGCAATGTTCTCAGGGGTAGTGGGAAGAAAAATATACTTTATAGGCCAACCTCATGATATGAATTTCTTTGATGTACCCCTATCTGAAGAGAAGTTTGAAAACATAACCTTAGTTCCTCTAAAAGAAGCAGATGGGATAGTGTGTTGCGGCCCATTCGATCCTTTAATCTCTCCAGATAAAAATTTAAGTGATTTTGAGTACGCTAAAGATAAAGGGCTTAAACTACTCTGTGCTAATCCAGATATAGTAGTTGACAGGGGTGATACCAGAGAGTGGTGCGCTGGCGCACTTGCTGCTCAATATACAAAAATGGGAGGTAAGAGTTTATATTTTGGAAAACCACATAAACCAATTTATAATCTAGCTCGTCTTCATCTTAAAAATTTAGATAACAGTATATTAGATGATGAAATTTTATGTATAGGAGATGGAATCTCGACCGATATAAAGGGTGCTATTGACGAAAAATTAGACTCTCTTTTCATATCTGGTGGACTTGCAGCAGCTGAAACAGGAACTAATGTTAAACCAGACAAGGAATTATTACAAAAATATCTAGAAGTTACAAAATCTAATCCCACATGGGTAATCGGAAGACTCAATTGAAAATAAATCTGCAATAATTAGACAAATCAAAGTATATACAGTCTTGCACAGTGTCTTTAACGAGTTTACGTAATTTTATGAGAATTTTTACAAACTATAACATAGCTGATGAACGCGATAGAAACGCCTCTATTGCTATAGGTAATTTTGATGGGGTTCACCTCGGTCATCAATCAATCATAAAATTAGCAAAAAATATGAACCCAGATAGCCAATTGGGAGTTTTGACTTTTGACCCCCACCCTAGAGAATTTTTTAGACCTGCAGACACAAATTTTCGATTAATGAATACACAGACTAAAAATAATAGATTAAAAAAGCTAGGTATAAAATTACTATACCAATTGGCTTTCAATCAAAAATTAGCTTCACTAACAGCAAGGGAATTTGCAGAAAAAGTTATTTCAAAAGGCTTAGGAGCCAAAAATGTGGTCGTTGGAGCCGATTTTTGTTTTGGGAAAGAGAGAGCAGGCACAGTCACAATGTTATCAGATTTAGGCTCAGAGCTAGGCTTTACTGTAGGAATAGCTGATATAGTAACAGGGAATGGAGAAATATTATCCTCCACCAATATTCGTAAATTGCTTTCTAATGGAAACACGCGAGAATCAGCAAAGATGTTAGGACACTGGCACAGAATAGACGGTAAGGTTATCTTAGGGGATCAAAGAGGTCGAGAGCTAGGTTATCCTACAGCAAATATCTCACTAGAAGGACTGCATATGCCTAAACTTGGAGTTTATGCCGTGCTAGTTGATATCTTAAGTGGACCTCACCGCGGCTCTTACAAGGGAGCAGCATCGATCGGATGCAAGCCAACGTTTGGAGAAAATGTTATAAATTGTGAAACATACATTTTTGATTTTCATGGAGATATTTATGGGGAAAGCATATCAGTCGGGTTAGTCGATTTTCTGCGTCCTGAAGAGACTTTTAGGACTGTGGATGAGCTAGTTATACAGATGAAATTAGACTGTGAAAAAGCACACTTAAAACTAAATAAACTATGAAACGTTCAAATCCAAAAGAGTCTATTTTAAGAGATGAGTTTTGGAAAAAGTTTTCTTTGGATAAATTAAGTCCTAAGGAATGGGAGGCTTTATGTGACGGTTGCGGAAAATGTTGTCTTCATAAACTGGAAGACGAGGAAACTGGAGAGATCGAATTCACAAAGGTTTCTTGTAGATTATTAGATAGCCATAGTTGCAAGTGCGGGCAATACGAAACAAGGAAACAATTTGTTCCAGATTGTGTAGTTTTATCTCCAAATAATATAAATGAAGTTTCTTATTGGATGCCTCAAACATGTGCCTACCGTTTGTTGCATGAAGGTAAACCTCTTTATCCTTGGCATCCTTTAATATCCGGGAGCACGGATACTGTTCATCAAGCCGGGATGTCAGTAAGAGAGAAATGTATTCCAGAGTTTGAGGTTGCCGAAGAAGAGTGGGAAGACCATATTATTGATGAGCCGGGAGTATGATCGTTAAAGCGACCAAAATTCAACTGAAAACAATTAAAAATCAAGAAAGTGAATACTAATATAAATCTGTTTGTCTTTTACAGCTCTTCGATCACAACATATTTTTTCTATAATAATTTTAACAAGTTAGAGAAATCTGACAACTCTATGTGTATCATTTTAAATAATATTCTTGTCTGTAAAAAATATTAGCTACTAGTCATAGCTATATTTAGAGGTTAAAAGAGGGGTGATTGAACGACTCGGGAAATGAACATGTCGACACATTCTGAACCGAAAATTATTGCTGGGAATGCTAACCTAGAGCTGGCCAGCGGAATAGTTAAGAGAATGTCTATGCACAGGGGTATGACGACTAAGCTCGTCGATGTCCGGGTAGAAAAATTTACAGATCAAGAGATTTTTGTTGAAGTATATGAGAATGTACGTGGCGAAGATATGTTCATAATACAATCGACCTCTAACCCCGCGAATGACAATCTCATGGAGTTATTAATAATTACTGATGCTCTTAAGAGGTCCTCTGCATCCAGGATAACAGCGGTAATTCCATATTTTGGTTATGCTCGTCAAGACAGGAGAACTAAGGCAAGAACCCCTATTTCAGCAAAACTTGTTTCAAATTTAATTTCGAGAGCAGGTGTTGAAAGAGTGTTAACTATGGATCTTCATGCAACTCAGATTCAGGGCTTTTTTGATATTCCAGTAGATAACTTGTATGCATCACCACTATTCTCTTTAGATATAAAACATCACTTCAAGGATAAATTAGATAAGATCATGTTAGTTTCTCCAGATGTTGGGGGAGTTGCTCGAGCTAGGGAGTTAGCACAACGACTAGGCGCTCCCTTAGCAATAGTTGATAAGCGGCGTGAAAAGCCAGGCGAAGTATCTGAGATGACACTTATAGGAGATGTTGTTGGAAAAAGCTGTATCCTAGTTGATGATATTTGCGATACAGCAGGAACTTTGTGTAAAGCAGCAGGCTTACTTATAGATGCTGGAGCTATAGAGGTGCACGCCTATATAACTCACGGAGTATTAAGCGGCGAAGCGGTAAAGAGAATTGAAGCGTCTAGTATGAAACAACTCATAATTACAGATTCAGTAGGGCCAAGTGAAGAGGTTACCAATTCTAAGAAAATTAGAGTAATCCCGACAGCGCCAATGTTCGCTCAGGCCATCTTAAACATATGGGGCGGTACAAGTGTCTCATCCTTATTTAATGATGATAGTTTAGCACCCGTATATGAAGGTATGTATCCTAGCCTAATTTAAGAAATTTAGATATCAGACAATGCTACTTCTAAATCAGAACAATATTTAGCAGTTGCATCAGACCCTATCTCCTCGTGTTTGAGTTTAGCGTCCATAATTAATTTATCTGCTACCGCTCTACTTAAATCGTCTTTAGTAAAGGCTTTCTCCGCCAACACAGATGTTGTTTCAGCCGAAACTTCTGCAAAACCTCCAGTCACAAAGTATTGCTCTTCTTTATCAGCAGTAAATATATTTATGAACCCTGGTCTTAAAGTTGTTATTATAGGTGCATGATCTGACATAGCAGAAAAATCTCCCTCTGAACCAGGTATATTTATCTCATTAGCTTTAACGGACACCAAGCTCTTTTCAGGTGAAACAAGGTCAAATTGTATTAATTTAGCCATAACTATAACTTTCTAAGCAGCACTAGCCGCCATTTTATTTGCCTTCTCAATAACTTCATCAATACCGCCTACCATATAAAATGCTCCCTCTGGAAGATGATCATACTCTCCGGCGACAACAGCCTTAAATGATTGTATTGTCTCTTCTAATGGGACTTGTTTTCCATCTGAGCCAGTAAATACCTTAGCAACGTCGAAAGGTTGAGATAAGAATCTCTGAATTTTTCTAGCTCGGGTAACAGTAAGTTTATCTTCTTCACTAAGTTCATCCATACCTAGAATTGCAATAATATCTTGAAGAGATTTATACCTTTGTAGTATTCCCTGAACATCTCTGGCAACATTATAATGCTCTTCCCCTACAATTGAAGGATCCATCAAACGAGAGTTCGAGTCTAGTGGATCAACAGCAGGGTAAATACCAATTTCTGAGATAGCCCGCGAAAGCACTGTAGTTGCGTCGAGGTGAGCAAACGAAGTTGCTGGTGCTGGATCTGTTAAGTCATCTGCGGGCACATAAACCGCTTGAACAGAAGTAATTGAACCTGCTTTAGTTGATGTAATCCGCTCTTGCATTGTTCCCATATCAGTCGCAAGTGTTGGTTGATATCCAACAGCCGACGGAATTCTACCCAAAAGAGCCGAAACCTCTGAACCTGCTTGAGTAAATCGAAAAATATTATCTACAAAGAACAATACATCTGTTCCTGACTGGTCTCTAAATTGCTCGGCAAGAGTGAGACCAGTTAGGGCAACACGCATACGTGCTCCAGGTGGTTCATTCATCTGTCCATAAACAAGAGCAACTTTACTGTCTTCAAGATTATCTGGAGTTATAACCTTACTTTCAATCATTTCATGATAAAGGTCATTTCCCTCTCTCGTCCGCTCTCCAACTCCTGCAAAAACTGAGAATCCTGAATGTACTTTAGCAATATTGTTTATCAGTTCCATAATTAAAACCGTCTTTCCAACACCCGCACCTCCGAATAAGCCAATTTTTCCACCTTTAGCATAGGGCGCTAATAGATCTATAACCTTTATACCGGTCTCTAAAAGAACTGACTCCGTCGCCTGCTCTGAAAAAGCTGGGGCGTCCTGATGAATTGAACGTGTTTCAGTTGCAGCCACAGGTCCACCTTCGTCAACAGGCTCACCCACAACATTCAAGATTCGACCTAGTGTTGCATTTCCAACCGGCACCATAATAGGGCCACCTGTATCAGTCACTTCTTGACCTCGCACCAAACCTTCTGTTGCATCCATAGCTACCGCTCGAACAGTATTTTCACCTAAATGCTGCGCAACTTCTAAAACTAGTTGTTTCCCATTATTTTGTGTAACTATCGAATTTAAAATTGCCGGCAGATTTTCTTCAAATTGTATGTCTACAACTGCACCAATAATCTGCGTGATCTTACCTACTGACTTTGTTTTTGCCATCTTAACTTTCTCCAAACCTTAGAGTGCTTCTGCACCCGATATGATTTCTATTAATTCATTGGTGATTACAGCCTGCCTGGAACGGTTATACTGTATTATTAATTTATCGATCATTTCTCCTGCATTTCGTGTCGCACTATCCATTGCCGACATTCTTGCTCCTTGCTCGGATGCGCCATTCTCCAAAAGTGCTCTAAATATTTGTGCCGTAATAGACTGAGGTAATAAATCAATTAAAATTTCCTCTTCAGAGGGTTCATAATCATAGGCTGTGGATTCAGTTGAAGCTTGAAAAACTGGCGGAATAAGCTGTTTCTCTGTAGGAATTTGACTCATTACACTCTCAAATCGAGAATAGTAAATTGTGGCTACGTCAAACTCACTACTATCAAACCTATTAAGTATATTTGAAGCGACTTCAACTGCATATGAATAGCTAGCGCCCTTCATTTCAGTTAGATCGACATGTCCTACAAAATATTTACCAAACTCTCTCTTCAGAGAATCTCTACCTTTTTTTCCAACAGTCAATATTTTTACTGACTTACCTTCAGAAATAAGCTTGCTCGCCTTTAATTTGGCAAGCTTTGCAATGTTTGAATTAAAGCCCCCACAAAGACCTCTTTCTGCAGTCATAACAATCAACAAATGGTTTGTGTCAGCTCCAGTTCCAATCAATAGTGGGGGTCCACTATCGACTCCCATTGAAGCCGTCAATCCCGACATTACTGAATCAAAACGATCTGAATATGGTCTACCTGAAACAGCTGCCTCTTGAGCACGACGTAACTTTGCCGCTGCAACCATTTGCATCGCTTTAGTTATTTTTCGGGTAGATTTAACAGACTCTATCCTATTCTTAAGGTCCTTTAGGCTTGGCAAGGCCTCATCTCCTTCTAAGCGAAATCAGAAGCAAAAGAATCCAAAGCGGATTTTATTTTCTCTTCTGCTTCTCCTTTAATCTTGGGGTCTTCCTCAGTAATGTAATCCAACAAATCCTGATGCTTGCTTCTAAGATGTGATAACAAGCCTGATTCAAAACGTCCAACGTCTTTAACAGCAACCTTGTCAAGATACCCCTTAGTACCTGAATATATAACACACACAATTTCCGCGTTTGAAAGAGGTGAGTACTGCGGTTGTTTCATCAACTCAGTAAGCCGTGCACCTCTGTTCAAAAGTTGTTGAGTTGCTTCATCTAGATCAGAACCAAATTGAGCAAAAGCAGCCATCTCTCGGTATTGTGCAAGCTCAAGTTTAACTGGTCCAGCAACCGATTTCATAGAATTTGTTTGAGCAGAAGAACCAACCCGCGAAACGGAAAGACCCGTATTAACTGCTGGACGAATGCCTTGATAAAATAACTCTGTTTCTAGAAAAATTTGTCCATCTGTAATAGAAATAACATTAGTTGGAATAAACGCCGATACATCTCCACCTTGCGTTTCAATAACTGGTAGTGCTGTTAACGAGCCTGATCCATTTTCCTCGTTTAGTTTTGAAGATCTCTCTAGAAGGCGTGAATGTAAATAAAATACATCTCCTGGGTAGGCTTCTCTACCCGGTGGACGCCTTAAAAGTAATGACATTTGCCTGTAAGACACTGCCTGCTTAGACAAATCATCATAAACGATTAAAGCATGCCTTCCATTATCTCTAAAGTGCTCCGCCATGGCCGTGGCTGCATAAGGTGCAAGGAATTGCATTGGAGCTGGGTCTGATGCGGTAGCCGCAACAACAATAGTGTAATTTATGGCACCAGTCTCTTCTAATTTTTTGACCAGCTGAGCAACAGTAGAACGTTTTTGACCGATCGCAACATAAACGCAATATAATTTCTTGCTTTCATCTCCTTGTGCGGCATCATTATAAGATTTTTGATTCAAAATCGCATCTAATGCTACTGCAGTCTTTCCTGTTTGCCTGTCACCAATTATTAATTCTCTTTGTCCACGCCCAATAGGGATCATTGCATCTACTGATTTTAAACCCGTTGCCATAGGCTCATGAACAGACTTCCTAGGTATTATTCCTGGGGCTTTACTATCTGCCACCCTTCGCTCTGTTGTCTTGATAGGTCCTTTGCCATCTATAGGGTTTCCTAACCCATCAACAACTCTGCCAAGTAACTCATCACCTGCGGGGACATCAACAATTGAATTTGTACGTTTAACCGTATCGCCTTCTTGAATGTCCCTATCTGACCCAAAGATAACAACTCCGACATTATCAGTTTCTAGATTTAAAGCCATTCCTTTTATACCACCAGGGAATTCGACCATCTCTCCGGCCTGAACATTATCCAAACCATAAACTCTAGCTATTCCATCTCCGACGGAAAGAACTTTGCCAACTTCATCAACGGTGGATTCTTCCCCAAAATTCTTAATCTGGTCCTTAAGTATTGCTGATATTTCTGCTGCTTGGATAGCCATTAACCAACCTCTTTCATAGTAGTTTGGAGCGAAAGAAGCTTCGCTCTAATTGATGTATCTAACATTCTAGACCCAACTTTAACTATTAAGCCTCCGATAATTTGCTTATCAGTCATAGAATCTAATTTAACTATTTTACCTGTAAATGAACTAAGGATCTCTACAAGTTTTTTATTTTGTTCAAGTGTTAACTTTGTGGCACTAATTATCTCTGCGGTTAGTTCACCTTTCTCTTGCGAGATCAGCTTGCTTAATTCAGTAATAAGATAAGGGACTATAGAGAGCCTCTTTTTTTCAGCCATAAGGCTTAGTACTCCGGTTAAAGCCTTAGATAACCCTAGATTTTTGGCTATCTCTGAAACAGCGCCAATTTGCTCTTTTCTTTTAAGCAAAGGCGAATTTAAGAATATCACAAAATCAGCGTTCTCTGATAAAAGGCTATTAATAGTTACAATGTCTTTCTCTAAGCTAACCAAAGCCTTTTGTTCTTTAGAAAGATCAAATGTAGCAGTTGCGTATCTCTTAGCCACCCCTACACATTCTGACGCTGATTCGGACACATTTACCTCTAATTATTATTTATCCACTAAATCTTTAGGACTTTCCCAAAAGTAGCAAACTTAGTAAAAAAGCTAACTACGGTGGCTTACCAAAGCCTAGCAAAAGCCGCAACTGTCAAAAGTCAAAAAATTGAAACAAAAATCATATTTTTATAATATCTTAATACAAACTAAGCATTAGTGCGACCGTTTGAAGCTACTTAACTCATTCCTTAGAGTTCAGTTTTATCTTTTTTGTCAACATTGCAGAGTATTTAGGGGTAATAGGTTGATTTCCCATGGCGCGGAATGGAACTCTTATTTTTAACTTATTGCTAATTCGTTTGCTTGCAGGAACCTGCTTTGTTGCTTCCAAAATAATTACCCCACCAGCTTGTATTGGGAAAATAAATTTTCCAATAGCTTCCAATAACGAAGCAGACTTCAACCAAATTTTTTTGTTTGAAGGGACTGAAAATAATGAACTAAAACTTCTTTTTGGAGTAAATGAGTGCTTTAAGAGCTGTGACTCCAGTTGAGATAAAGTATATGCACGACCAGACCCAAACGGTGTCAATTCACTCCTACACCATAGTCCAGTCCTATTTGGCACAATGAACAAAACCTTTCCACCTGGTGATAAGACTCGCCAGCACTCATTAAATAAAGCAGACATGTTTTCACTAAATTCCAAACCGTGAAGGAAAACTATACGATCTGTTGTCCCCGAGGGGAGCGGCCACAGGTTTTCTTCACACAAGACACTAATGTTATCGAAGTTATTTGGCCAATAAATTACCCCTTGTTGCCCTGGCATAAGTAAAGTCAATCTTTCCACCTCAGTCTCAAGAGGCCAAATAATCGGAGCTACAAACCCATAACCAACAAAACTTTTCCCTGCAGTATCTGGCCAAAATTCACGAACGGCTGAACTTATTACATTTTGTACGATATGACCAAGACCAGTCTTCGAATAAAACTTGTATAAATTGTCAACGTCCAAATACATAATGGCTCTAATATTTCAATAAGTTTATAATTTTACTGTTAACGACAAAATATAGCCCTAATAAATTATATTTTCCACTACTTGATAAAATATATTTTAAAAAAGGACTTGAAGGTTACGAAATAAACACGAATTGTATGTTAATATGTTTTTAAAATTACTTAACTCCACTTAAAGCTTCAAAGGAACTAATCTTTTGCCATCATTCTCTGACACTTTAGAAAAAGCCATTCATGTTGCCTTAGCACACTCTAATTCACTCAAACACGAATTGGCTACACTTGAGCACCTTTTACTTGCCCTAACAGAAGAACCAGACGCAAGCTTAGTGTTGCGTGCCTGTAATGTGGATTTAGAAAAGTTAAGGTCATCATTAACCGAGTTCATTACAGCAGAGCTTAAAAGCCTAGTGACAGATGTTGAGGGTTCAGAATCTGTACCGACAGCCGCTTTTCAAAGAGTTGTTCAAAGAGCAGCAATTCATGTTCAATCATCCGGACGGAGCGAGGTTACTGGTGCCAATGTACTCGTTGCTCTTTTTGCAGAAAGAGAGTCAAATGCAGTCTATTTCTTACAAGAGCAAGAAATGACTAGGTATGATGCTGTAAATTATATCGCACATGGCTTAGCTAAAGACCCCTCTTTTTCTGATGTTAAACCAGTTGCTGGAACAGAAGATCCAAATAATAGTGAAGAACCTGATCCTACTCAAACAAATGTTAAAAAAGAATCGGCCCTTAAAAAGTATTGTGTCGATTTAAATGAAAGGTCTCGCGAAGGAGGAATAGATCCATTAATTGGTAGAGATTTAGAGGTCGAGCGATGTATACAAATATTATGCAGAAGACGAAAAAATAACCCAATACTGGTCGGAGACCCAGGTGTAGGTAAAACGGCTATTGCAGAAGGTCTTGCGTACAAAATAGTGTCAAAAGAGGTCCCTAAGGTGTTAGCTAGCGCCATAATATATTCACTCGATATGGGGGCTCTGTTAGCTGGAACACGTTATAGAGGTGATTTTGAAGAACGCTTAAAAGCCGTAATGACAGAATTAGAGGAGCATCCAGATGCTGTTTTGTTTATTGATGAAATCCACACGGTGATTGGAGCAGGAGCTACATCAGGGGGCTCAATGGATGCGTCCAATCTTCTCAAGCCAGCCCTTCAAGGAGGTCTATTGAGATGCATGGGATCGACAACATATAAAGAGTACCGTCAACATTTTGAAAAAGATAGAGCACTTAGTCGTCGTTTTCAAAAAATAGATGTAAATGAGCCCTCAATTGAAGACACTATTAAAATTCTTAAAGGTTTAAAATCACATTTTGAGCAACATCATGACATCAAATACTCCTCTGATGCCATAAAAACTGCTGTTGAACTTTCTGCTAGGTATATACACGACAGGAAGCTTCCAGATAAGGCAATTGATGTTATAGACGAAGCCGGCGCTGCCCAACAACTATTAACAGAATCAAAAAAGCGTAAAATAATAACGGTAAAAGAAATTGAAGGCGTAGTAGCAAAAATTGCAAGAATTCCACCAAAAAGCTTAACAAAAGACGATGCTCAAAATTTACAAGACCTAGAATCTTCACTAAAGCGCGTTGTTTTTGGTCAAGATATTGCAATCTCGGCACTTTCATCGGCTATCAAATTATCAAGAGCCGGCCTGAGAGAGCCTGAGAAACCGATTGGAAATTATTTATTCGCAGGGCCCACTGGCGTAGGGAAAACCGAAGTTGCAAAGCAACTCGCTGATACCCTTGGGGTTGAGTTGATTCGCTTCGACATGTCAGAATATATGGAAAAACACGCTATCTCTAGATTGATTGGTGCTCCACCTGGTTATGTTGGTTTTGATCAAGGCGGCCTTCTTACTGATGGCATTGATCAGCATCCACATTCTGTATTATTGCTAGATGAAATAGAGAAAGCACACCCTGATGTTTTTAATATCCTTCTTCAAATTATGGATCATGGGAAGTTAACAGACCATAATGGTCGAAAGGTAGACTTCAGAAATACTATTCTGATAATGACATCAAATGCAGGAGCCTCTGACATGGCAAAATCTGCTATTGGTTTTGGGAGGGATAAAAGAGAAGGTGAAGACACAGTTGCTATTGAACGTATATTTTCTCCTGAATTCCGAAATAGGTTAGATGCAGTTATTAGTTTTGCATCTCTTGGTAGAAAAATAATAACAAAAGTAGTTGAGAAGTTTGTTCTTCAGCTAGAAGCCCAGTTAATGGATAGAAACGTAACTTTCGAACTATCCCAAAAAGCTGCAGAGTGGCTTGGTGAAAAAGGTTATGATGAAAAAATGGGTGCTAGACCTCTAGCTAGGGTTATTCAGGAAGAAATAAAAAAACCACTTGCAGATGAGCTGTTATTTGGAAAGCTTGCTAGGGGTGGTATTGTAAAGGTAGATCTTAAAAATAATGTAATTAGCTTAGAAATAATGGAACCAGAAGTTACACGAATAACTGCCCGAAAAAAGCCAAAGCTATTAACAGCCACCTAATTTTTATCTCTCTGTAAGTTTAATTTCAATACGTCGGTTTTTTGCTCTAGCTTCATTAGTATTGGCTTGATCAAAGGGTTGATGCTCTCCAAACCCTGTCGCAGCTAATCTACTTGAAGGAACCCCAAGCTCTTCTGACATATACCTAACCACAGATAAAGCTCGTGCCTGGCTTAGTTCCCAGTTATCTTTAAATACCCCTAGACCACTTAACGGTACGTTATCTGTATGACCATCAACCCTTAAAACCCAATTGATCTCAGGTGGTATTTTCTTTGAAATACTGGTTATTATGTCTGACACTAATTTAATTTGATTTAAGCCCTCTTTGGATATATCTGCCTTACCCTTGCCAAATAGAATTTCCGAAGAGAAGATAAATCGGTCTCCTTTTATTTTAATTCCCCCCTGGTTTCCTAGTGCCTTTTCAATTTCTGCAAAAAACTTAGATTGATACTTCTTAAGTTCCTTAGCCTCCGCTTCTAATCTTTCAAGATCTTTCTTTTTAAGTTCCGCTAAAAGTTGTTTTTCTTTTGTAAGTTTCTGTAGAGCTTCATTTCGTTCTTTAGTAATTGTTTGGAGCACAAGGTTCCGTTCTTTCAAGATCTCAGCCTCTGAGTTAAGCCTTTTACTTTCTTTCTCCTGAAAATCAGCCAATTTAGTTTTTTCGCTTTTTAAAGTTATTAGTGCACTATCTCTCTCAAGAGCCAAAGCCTTTAGCTTAGTGTTTTGTGCCTCTAACGCTCTTGAATTCTTCCTTTGCTCTGACACCGCCCTTGCCAAAGCAGCATTTAATTTACTACTCAAGTTCTTAATCTCGACACCTTCAGATGCATCTTTAGCTTCAGAGGCATCTAACAAGGATTGCAATTGACCAAGTTGACCACGAACCTCAGCTAATTGTTGATTTAAAGACTCAACCAGTAACCTGGACTCAATATTGATTTCCTTTTCTCCTTGAAGTTTAACTTTAGCCTCTGACAGTAAAATTTCTTTACGCTGAATATCTGTCAATTTTAGAGAAACACTTTTTTCTAATACTACTTTTTCAGCTAATAAATTTACTAATTTTTCTCTTAATTCAGTCCCTTTAATTAAAGATATTGATTTTTCTTCCTTTAAATTTGTTAACGCAGCAACTAACCTTAAATTCAGGTTTTCATTAATAGAATTAGTAGCAGCCAATAATGTTAATGTTTCTTCGGCCTCTTTTCTTTTTTGTTCCAATACCAATGACATAGCTGTGAGTTCCGCATTCCCGTTTTTCAACTTCTCTCTCAACATTTGAGCGGCTGCAGCGTCAGCTAACTTCAGTTTATCAAGCTTTGAAATCTGTTTTCTTTGCTCTAAGTTCGTAGAATTAATTGATTTAATTAATACTTCCAGAGCTTCTCTTCGTGCCGCAGCCAGCCTAGCAGTTTCTATTTTTTCACTGATTTCCTGTCTTGCTTGTGCTAAAGTGAGTTGAATTGCCTCTTTTTCTGATACTTCTTTTTCAAACTTTGAATTATTAGCTATTAATTTTTTTTCCAAAGAATTTATAAGTAATTTTGCATTATTTTTTTGAGCTAGTAGTCCTAATACTTGTTGTTCAAAATTTGCTATGGTGCCTTTCTGTTTTTCACTCTGACTAGTTAAAGAAGCAACTAGCATTCTCTGTTTGTCTAATTCCTTGGAGCTCTTTTCTACTAATCCTCCCAAATTAGATATTTTGTCTTCTAAATTGGTACCACGTTGTTGTTCTAAACCTAGCTGAAGGGCCAATGTATTTAAACTTTCTGATAATTTTCCGAGCTCAGAATTTTGAGTTTCTATCCTCTCACTAAGCATAAATTGTACGATCATAAATATTGAGATAATAAAAATTAAAACTAATAGTAAAGCCGTCATTGCATCTACAAAACCTGGCCAAATATTGGCCTCAAAACGTCTGCCACTCCGACGACTTAAGGCCATAGCTTAACAACTTTTAGTTTTTTATTTTCACGCATCAAAACTATCTTCATTCTTTTTAGTGTAGCTAAGTTTATCCAAAAGCTCCTCTTGACTACTCGCAACTCTTTTCAACGCAGTCCCGATATCATCAGATTGATCAATTCTTTCAACAAGACGTAAGACAGTTTCAACCATCTTATCTGCTCGCTCATCGTTTTCTTTTCTTGAGCCTTCTAGTTTATCAAGGAAATCATCAAAACGAGCGTTCTGTTCGATAATGTGATTTAATATTGGTACGAGCTCAGAATTTATTTTAGGTAAAGTGTCTCCATCATTTCCTGCAAAAGAAAATTTTGTAACTGATGATAACCACTCTTCTATCTGACGGTAAAATCGGTTTTGCCCATGTCCTGCAAATAATTCTAAAAGGCCAACGACTAATGAGCCTGCAAGCCCAAGCAAAGAGGATGAGAAGGCAGTTCCCATACCGGCTAACTGGCTCTCTAGTCCGTCCATTAATTTAGCAAAAACTTCTACCCCACTCTCTCCTTCTTTTGGATTAAGAGTTCGGATAGTATCTACAACACCAGGTATTGTAATAGCCAAACCATAAAAGGTTCCTAAAAGTCCCAAAAATATTAAGAGGTTTATTACGTATCTAGTTATATCTCTAGATTCATCCATTCTTGTAGCTATTGAATCTAAAATTGTTCGAGCAGATGCTGAGGTAACTTTCATCTTATAACCACCAGCATTTAGTACAGCTACTAATGAAGCTAGAAGTCTTGGCGTTCTACTGTAAGCAACGTCTGTTTCATTTTTTGCTACTCTTTTTAACCATGAAATCGAGGACATAAGTTGAGTTACCTGCCAAAAGCAAGCAATAACACCGAATAAAAAAACAACAAAAATAAGCCCATTCAGATAAAGATTAGCTAAAAAAACTGGTGCGAGCTGCGGGAAGATAATATACCCACCCATCCCAGTGAGAATTAAAACAGAAATCATAAAAATTACTTGACGGAGAGGGCCTGTAAAATCTAATGACTCATCTTTTTTTATAGCTTTCATACGTTCGCCTTCTTAATAATAACAAATCTATATTAACATACTAAATCTAGACTCTGATTTTTCCAAGTTTATTATAATTACCTTTCAGTTTAAAAACTAGTATCTTATAAACTTATTAGAAAAATCAATTTTAAAAAGAATCCCTTTATGCGTATTCTAATTTGGACTATAACTATTGTTGTTCTCTCTTGGTCGGCATATTGGATGATCGGTGCAAAGAGTATTAAAGCTGAGTTATTAGCCTCAATTCAAAATATTAACTCAGAAGACTGGTCAATCGAATACTCGGACGCTGTCGTTAAAGGTTTTCCTTATCGCTTTGATTTAACAATAAATAATTTAAAAGTAAAAAATAAAAAAAATTATCTCATATGGACTCTTCCGTACTTTCAGATCCTATCATTAAGCTATGCGCCTAAGGATTTAATTCTTGTTTGGCCAAAAGACCAAGAAATTAGAACCAAAACTAAAACTATAAGCCTCACTTCAAACAAAATGTTAGCTAGTATAGAGCGAACTAACATAAGCTCTTATGATATATCGAAGTTTATTTTAGAAGTTGAAGGCGCCAATATTAAATCCTCTGAGGATCCAATTCTCCAGTCCAAGTCGATAATTTTAGCTATAAGTAAGCTTAAAGCTGAGACTTCGGCTTATAAATTTGGACTAAACATTACCGAGTTATTAGTTCAACCCACAGATCAAAGCTTTTACGGATTAATAGGTTTATTAAATACAAACTCATTAAGTCTAAATATAAATGCTGATGTATATATGGATACGCTACTCAGAGTAACAGAAAAAAAAGTATATCCGAAAATCACTAAATTAAACTTGAAGGAAATCAGCATTAATTCAAAAGATCTTACCCTAACTGCACTAGGGAATTTAGAAACAGATAAGCAAGGTTTCCCCGAAGGGGGTATTCAATTAAAGATTTCAGGTTGGAAACAACTTTTATCTATCATTAATACGACAGTCATAAATAAAAAAATCGTCGAGAGCTTAAAGTTTCTTTCGATTCTTTCAGGTAATCAGAATGATTTAACTTTAGATCTTAAACTCAGGGAACAAAAAGTATTTCTAGGCCCACTAATATTAGGAAACATACCAAAACAACTTATACAATAACTAACTATATATTCACGGTAGTTAGTATACATTTATTACCCTTAAGTTTGGTTCATCGCCCTTTAAACCTTCCAAAATCTGGTGCATCAGTATCCTGGCCTGCTTCTACAACCCCACGTCTTAACTCTCGAGTCCTAGTGAAATACTCGTGTAAGTAATCCCCATCTCCAGTCCGAATTGCTCGCTGTAATGCAAAAAGTTCTTCAGTAAATCTACCTAAAATCTCTAAAGTAGCGTCCTTATTCGATAAAAAAACATCTCTCCACATTGTCGGGTCCGATGCCGCTATCCTAGTGAAATCCCTAAATCCTGCCGCAGAATATTTGACAACCTCACTATCAGTTACGCGACGCAGATCATCAGCTACGCCTACCATTGTATAGGCTATAAGGTGCGGTGCATGAGAGGTTACGGCCAGCACTAAGTCATGATGATCCGGATCCATAAGCTCAACATTCGCACCAATAGAAGTCCACAAAAGTTTTAATTTTTCTATCCGGTTTAGATTATGGTCTTCAACTTTTCCCGGCGTCATCAAACACCACCTGTTATCAAATAACTCAGCAAAGCCAGCATCTGGTCCTGATTGTTCTGTTCCTGCCACAGGATGGGCCGGAACAAAGAACACATCTTCGCGAACGTGTGGTGAAACTGAGTCTATTACAGCTCGCTTAGTTGAACCAACATCTGTAAGGGTGGAACCAGCCTTCATATATGCTGAGATATCTTTAGCAACTGAACCCATGGCACCGACAGGGACACAGAGAACAACTAGATCAGCGTTTTCTACTGCCTCCTTAGCACTACCAAAAACCTCATCAAAAATTTCTAAAGAAATCGCTTTTTTTTGCGTATCAATAGATCTTGAATGCCCTACTATTTGACCAGCAAGATTTCCCCGACGCATCGCGTGAGCCATAGAAGATGCTATTAACCCTAACCCAATTAAAGCGACTCTATTATAAATGTGACTCATAATTTTATCTCTTTTTTGTTAATAAAACTCGTCTCTAATTACTAAATCATTAGCCTATGCTTCTAGCCTTACCTTTAAAAATTTAAAAGTCTAAAAAATTTCTAATTATTTGGACTTACCTAGAGAAAATTATAGGGGTCAATATCTATTTGAATTCTTACACCCTTCCTACTTTTTAATGTTAGTACCCAGTTTTTTAAAAACCTCTGTATAGGAAAATCTTTTTCTGCTTTCACAAGCATTCTTTGTCTATATTTTCCTTTTATCCGAGAGAAAGGTGCAGGCGCAGGTCCAAATACCTGAACGCCCGAGTTTCGCAAATTGGTACTATTATGAAATAATATTTTTCCAATATCTTCAACATTCTTAAGGTTTGCACCTGATAAGATAATGCCAGCAAACCTTCCGAAAGGAGGTGCCCCGGCCTTTTCTCTATCGTTTGCCTCAAGGGACCAAAATTTTTCTAACTCTGCTTCTAGAAGAGCTCTTATCACTCTATGCTCTGGATCATAAGTTTGGATAAGTGTTTCTCCAGCCTTATTTTGACGTCCTGCGCGACCAGATACTTGATTTATCAATTGAAACGTTCTTTCTGCCGCTCGCAAATCAGCGCCTTGTAGGCCTAAATCTGCGTCTATCACTCCCACTAAAGTTAATTTAGGGAAATTATGGCCCTTTGCTACAAGCTGTGTGCCTACTATGATATCAATATTTCCATTTTCTATTTCACTCAACTGTTTTCTTAACGACGCCGGAGTAGAAAAAAGGTCAGATGATAAAACTCCTACACGCGCTGTTGGAAACAGCTTGGTTACTTCCTCAGCCAATCTCTCAATTCCCGGCCCAACAACTGACAAAGTATTATCAGAGTTACACGAATTACATTTATTTGGAATCTTTGAAGTCTTCCCACATTGATGACAAATTAATTTCTCTACAAACCTATGCTGGACCATTCTACTATCACACTGATCACAACTAATCTGCTCTCCACATGATCTACATATTGTTACTGGCGCATATCCACGTCGATTCAAAAATAGTAAGGTCTGTTCACCTTTCTCAAGTTTCTCCTTAATTTTATCCAATAGCGTTGGAGAAATCCATTTCCCAGAACTTAAACTTTCTGATCGCATGTCTATAGCAGTTATAGACGGCAATGTTGCCCCACCATATCTCCACTCCAAGTTAACGCCAAAGTATTTACCTTTTCTTGCATTTACCCAGCTTTCTAAAGAAGGTGTAGCTGAGGCTAGTACAACTCTAGCAGCTGATAGCGACCCTCTAAAAACTGCCATATCTCTAGCATTATATAAAACTCCATCATCTTGCTTATAGGAGTGGTCATGTTCCTCATCGACCACAATAAGTCCAAGAGTTTGAAACGGTAGAAATAACGCAGATCTAGCCCCAACAACTAATTGGAGCTTACCCTGAGAGACCATTTTCCAAACTCGCCGACGTTCAGTCACACTAATACCTGAATGCCATTCTCCAGGGCGAGCACCAAATCTTGCCTCAACTCTGGCAAGAAATTCTGCTGTCAAACCTATCTCTGGTAAGAGAACCAAGGCTTGTTTATTTTCTTTAATACAATCTGCTATACATTCTAGATAGACTTCTGTCTTTCCAGAGCCAGTCACCCCATTAAGTAAAATAGTATTACAAGTCCCTGCGCCCCTAATTTTTTTTACTGCTAACGTCTGCTCATCATTTAACAGTTTACCGTTCACAAATGGATTAAGAGATAAAAACTCCTGATCTTTAGGAGCATAATCAACAGATATTGCCTCAAGAGACACTAAACCATGAATAACAGATGGACTGACACCACATTTTTTTACAATTTCACTTAATTCAAATTTTAAATTATGATTTTCTTTTAGAAAGTTTAAAACTTTACTCCTGGAGGTTGTTAATTTTTTTATCTCATCTGAAGAAAAAGAATATTTTTTATTCATCACTTCAGCGGACCCTAAGTTTGGAACCCGTGTAGCCAACCTAAGGACGGAAGAGAGAGGCGTTATAGTATAGAGAGAAACTTTCTCTAAAAAATTCATTAATTCGTTAGTCATCGGTATTATATTAAGTGTCTTCAAAATGACCTTAACTTTATCAACTTCTAAGTTAATAGTACTGAGCCCCCATACTACTCCAATGACCTCTTTCTGCCCCAAAGTTACCTGAACATATGAACCTAGATAACAACCTTCTGATGGAGCTTTATAACTTAATGCAGTTCCAATTGGCTGTGTTACCTGAACACTAACAATTTCCCCTTTTTTAAAAAAAGCTGTCATTCTACTTTCTGTACCTCCAATAATACTTTAGAAGCATAGTTAGGGTTAGAAAAGGGTGCAAAAATGAAATTTTTTATAGATACAGCTGAAGTAAAAGATATTATTGAATTAAATAAACTAGGAGTAGTAGACGGCGTAACAACCAACCCTTCACTTATTCTTAAGTCTGGTAAAAACATGGTTGAGGTCATCAAAGAAATTTCAAACCTAGTTGACGGTCCAATATCTGCCGAAGTTATGTCAGCCCAATCAGATGGTATGATCGCTGAAGGTTTGGAGCTACTAAAAATATCAAAAAACATTGCTGTCAAAATACCTTTAACTTGGGAAGGCCTAAAGGCTTGCCAAGTACTAAGTGACAATGGAGCCATGGTTAACATTACCCTCTGTTTTTCGGTAAACCAAGCATTATTAGCAGCAAAAGCTGGTGCCGCCTTTATATCACCCTTTGTAGGAAGATTAGATGATATCAACGTCGAAGGCATGAGCTTAATAGCTGATATCAAACAAGTTTATGATAATTTTGACTTTCATACAGAGATCCTGGTGGCATCGATTAGGACAGTAAACCACATTACAGAAGCCGCTCTTATCGGAGCTGATATTGTTACAGTTCCACCAAAAATAATAAAACAGTTAGCAGATCACCCTCTAACCAGTGCGGGTCTTGAAGTATTCAATCAAGATTGGTTAAAAACAGGACAAAAAATTATTTAATAATAAACTCCTATAGTTGTGAGAACAAAAATGACCAAAAACTCCGACAAAATACACGATATCAAAAAAAAAATAATCTCAAATCCAGAAATTATCTTAGATGATTTAGAGGTAATGAAAGTACTTTTTAATTCCTATAGCGAAGCCACCGGAGAAAATATTATTGATTTACGAAGTGTTGCTATAAAAAAACTAGAAGCGAAGATCAAACAGACAGAAACAACAAATCGATCTATAATTGCGGCTGCGTATGAAAATATTTCAGGCTATGAATTAATTCATAAGGCTATCTTACTTATTTTAGAGGTAGATAATTTTGAAGATTTACAAGTACAGCTTAGTCAGACGGTTCAGCCGGCTTTAAAAGTTTCTCACATACATATTATGATTGAACAGGAAGAAACTGAGAACACAGCCATAAAATCAAATAACTATATTTCTGTTGTTAAACCTGGGTCAGTAAAAACCTATATAAATTTAGAAAATGAGCTTCTTCAAAAGACTGTTACTATGAGACAAGTATCTTCACCTAACGAAAGTATATATGGCCAAAAGGTTCATAGTATAAAATCTGAAGCAGTTATCCAGTTAGACCTAGGAGAAAAAAAAATTCCAGCATTACTAATAATTGGCTCTAACAAAGCCATCCAGTTTGAGCCTAAGAAAGGCACTGAGCTACTTGAATTTTTTGGGTCTGTTATGGAGCGAGTGATAAAACGTTGGGTCATCTAAAAGTCAACTCACGTGGTATTTCTGTTAACATTAAAAGTTGGCTTTCCAACTTGAAGTCACTAAATAATTTAACGAGCAATACGTTAAGTGCATATGAAGCAGATGTAATTAAATTTATTAGTTTTATTGAGTCCCTTCTATCAGAATCTAATGGAAAACACACATTTATTAAGCTGACAAACTCAAGTATGAGAAGCTGGTTATCTGCTGAAAAAAAGAAGGGAGTTTCTTCTAGATCTTTAGCAAGAAAACTATCCTCAATAAAAAGTTTTTTTAGATGGTTTTCTGAAATAGAAGGTTTTGACGCTTCAATTATTTTAACAACTAAAGCTCCAAAATTTCAGAAAAAACTACCTCGACCATTGTCAAAGCAATCTTCAACTAAAATTATTCAGGTTGTTGGACATCTTGCAGATGAAAAATGGGTTTCAGCAAGAGATATAGCAATAATTACTCTCCTATACGGCTGTGGGTTACGTATTTCAGAGGTATTATCATTAAAGCTCAGTGATACCCCTATTCCCGATTCAATCATTATTCTTGGTAAAGGCAGGAAGGAACGGGTAGTGCCAGTTTTACAGATTGCCAGAGAAAGTGTAAAAAATTACCTGAAACTTCTTCCTTTTGAGATTAAGTCTACCGACACAATTTTCAGAGGTGTTCGTGGCGGAGAATTAAATCCAAGGATCGTAACCAGGTTTGTAGAAAAGGCACGACTACAAATGGGCCTTCCTGAGACAACAACACCTCACGCTATGAGGCATTCATTCGCCACCCACCTTCTTGAGGCTGGTGGTGACTTACGTACAATCCAGGAGCTTTTAGGGCATGCCTCCTTATCAACAACTCAAACTTATACCGCCGTAAACACAGCTCAACTTATGAAAGTATATGACCAGAGTCATCCATTAAAGGATGGTTAACAGGTAAGTTTTAGATTAAAGATGAATATGAAATCGAGCTTAGAAAAAGACATTTATTTGAAGAGCAATCAAATGAGCATTAAAGTAAAAGCGTTATCTGTACACCTTCTTACTGCAACTGGCGCAGTTTTTGCTATGTTAGCAATGTTAGCGGCTGTAGATGAAAAATGGTCTCTAATGTTTGTGTGGTTAGTAGTTGCATTTGCTGTTGACGGGATTGATGGACCCTTAGCAAGAAAATACAACGTAAAAGTAAATGCTCCAAATTTTGACGGGGTACTTCTTGACTTAATTATTGATTATCTAACTTATGTTTTCATTCCCGCATTTGCGCTTTTCAAGTCAGGGCTGTTTGAGGGCTGGACTGGTTGGTTTGTAATCATTATAATTACGTTTGCAAGTGCTATGTACTTTGCTGATAATCGCATGAAAACTAAAGATAATTCTTTTTCTGGATTTCCAGGTTGTTGGAATATGGTTGCAGTTGTAATATTTGCACTTGAACCTAGCTTTTGGATAATTTTAATCATAGTTTCTGGTCTAGCTATAGCAATGTTTTTCCCGCTAAAATTTGTGCACCCGGTAAGAACTCAAAAATGGAGATCTATAACTTTACCTGTTACCCTTAGTTGGACATTTTTCGCAGGGTGGGCAGCCTGGGTAGACTTTGATGTAAACAGCTGGGCCCATTGGGGTTTAATAATATGCTCATCTTATCTTCTTTTTGCTGGCATAATTCAGCAAATTATTGAACCTAAAACCTAAAAGTTATAAAGTTTCTGCTAACGCCTCTTCGCAACGACTACATAGAGCAGAAGTCATTGGATCTCCAACCTCCGGTAATACCTTCCAGCAACGTTGGCATTTGTTTCCTTGCGCCCTCTCAAAAACGACTGAAACATCAGTAATTTCATCTAAAATAAATGCGCCCTTTGGAGCTGGATCGATAGTGATTTTGATCCCCGAAGTAATACAAATGTCTTCAAATGAGACAGATTCTAAAATCTTTTTTGTTTCCTCATTAACATGAACTAAAGGAGCGGCTTCAAGAGAAGCTCCAATAGTTTTATCTTGGCGTTTAAGCTCTAGCGCCCCAGTTACAACTTTTCTTACCTTGCGAATAGTCGCCCATTTCTTAGCAAGCTCTGAATTTTCCCAAGTACTTGGGGTCTCGGGGAAATCGTTTAAATGAATTGAACTGTCTAAGTCGACAGAGCGTTCTAACCATACCTCTTCCATAGTGAAAACTAGTATGGGAGCCAACCAACTAGTAAGTCGGTGAAATAGAATGTCTAGAACCATTCTGGAAGCTCTACGACGATCAGTATCATTGTCACAGTACAGAGCATCTTTTCTTATATCAAAATAAAAAGAGGATAAATCTGACGTAGCAAAAGAAAATATTTCTTGAAGAGCTCCCTGAAAATCGTATTTACTATAACAATTTTGAACTATCCTATCTATTTCATATACGCGGTGAAGTACCCATAACTCTAGTTCTGGCATTTCTTCATAAGAGATATTGTCACTACTCGTATTAGATTTTAGCGAACCTAATAGGAATCTCATAGTATTTCTTAACCGTCGATAACTATCAGCGACACCCTTTAGGATTTCTGGCCCTATTCTCAAATCACCACTATAATCTGATTGAGCCACCCATAACCTTAGAATATCAGCTCCATATTGTTTTATTACTTGGTCAGGGGAAACTGTATTTCCAGTCGACTTTGACATTTTCATCCCCTTATTATCTAAGGTGAAACCGTGAGTTAAAACTCCACGATAAGGGGCGTGACCTCGTGTGCCGCAACTCTGCAACATAGATGAATGGAACCATCCTCGGTGCTGATCTGTGCCCTCAAGATATAAATCTGCCAAACCATCCGCACTACCATCGACCCTATCCCGCAAAACAAAAGCATGTGTTGACCCAGAATCAAACCAAACATCTAAAATATCAAAAACTTGTTCATACTCATTCGGATCCACCAAACCAGATAAGAATCTTTCCTTTGCTCCATCTTTATACCAGCAATCAGCGCCCTCAACTTCAAATGCCTGTAAAATTCTTTTATTTACCTCTTCATTACGCAGTAAAAAACTAGGGTCAGTTGAAATCGTTTCCTTTTTGGTAAAACAAGTTAAGGGGACACCCCAAGCTCTTTGCCGAGAAAGCACCCAGTCAGGTCTTACTTCAATCATAGAGTATAGTCGATTTCGGCCAGATTGTGGGGTCCACTCAACTAAGGCATCAATTGATGTTAGAGCCCTCTTTCTTATTGTAGTACCATATTGATCTTGGTTATCTCCAACAATACGATCTATCCCAACAAACCATTGTGGTGTGTTACGAAAAATAATAGGTGCCTTTGACCTCCAGGAGTGCGGGTAACTATGAGTAATTCGGCCACGTGCTATTATGTTTTTTACTTCAACTAAGCTGGCAATAACTGCTGAGTTAGCTTTACCTTCCTTACCCTTTCTATCAAAAACCTGTAATCCAGAAAAAATTGGTACATGGGCTAGAAATTCTGACTTCTCACCTACATTATAGGTTAAGCGGTCCAACCAATTTCGTTTTACAAAACATTCATAATCATCAGCACCATGACTCGGTGCTGTATGTACAAATCCAGTTCCTGCATCTGCATTAACATGATCACCATCAATTAAAGGTACATCATAAGACCAGAAATCATCCAGTTTACTAAAAGGATGAAAACACTGAACATTATCTAGGTCCTCAGGAAAAATATCTATAACTCGCTTAAAATTTGTGGCCCTGGCCTGAGTAAGAGTAGCTTCTGCTAGATCATCTGCCAAAAGGTATAGATCTCCTGCAGTGACCCAGCTTTCCTCTAAAGTACTAATAATCTCATACATGCCATAAGAGATTTTTTTACTGTATGCGATCGCTTTGTTAGACGGAATTGTCCATGGAGTTGTTGTCCAAATTACAATTTTTGCATTTTTAATTTTATCAGGGGCATTTTTTATGTTGAAAGCCACCCAAATTGTATGACTCGTATGGTCATGATATTCAATTTCTGCTTCTGCCAACGCTGTTTCTTCAACAGAAGACCACATAACTGGCTTAGAGCCTTGATAGAGTGTCCCATTCATAAGAAATTTTTGAAATTCTTCAGCTATGACCTTCTCTGCATGAAAATCCATAGTCAGGTATGGGTTTTCCCAATTTCCTGCAATACCTAATCTCTTAAATTCTGAACGTTGAATGTCTATCCATTTATCAGCAAATTTTCTACATTCCTGCCGAAAAGCTATTACATCTACCTTATCTTTATCCAGTCCTTTTTTTCGATACTCCTCTTCAATCTTCCACTCTATTGGAAGTCCATGGCAATCCCAACCTGGGATATAGCGAGCATCCTTTCCCATCATTTGTTGTGATCGAACTACCATATCCTTTAATATCTTATTCAAAGCATGCCCTATATGGAGATTACCGTTTGCATAGGGGGGGCCATCATGAAGAGTAAATATCTCTCTTCCCTGCTTTTTTCTTAACTCTTTGTAAATTCCTATTTTTTCCCAGCGCTCAAGCCAACCTGGTTCTCTATTAGGTAACCCTGCCCGCATAGGGAAATCTGTTTTTGGTAGGTTTAAGGTCTCTTTGTAATCAGTCTGTGATTCTGTCTTTTCCGAACACATCTTATCATCCTTGATTATTGAAAAAAATCTGCAATCACAAACACTTTTAACAAGTGCTTCGCTTAACCTGACGTCTTGTTGACTAGACTGTCAGGAAAGTAATTTTAAAAATTAAAACACTTAAATTCATAGCCGGTGATATATGGTAGGTACCATTACTGGTCAAGTAAATTAAAGCCTAAGGCACTATTTCATTTAAAAGGAATCATTTTATATCTATCTTTTAACCTGTTATAATTTATATTAGGCAGACATCGTAAATTAAGGTAAAATGACTCAGATATGCCAAAATATGCTTTAAAAATTGAGTATACTGGATCACAGTTTTTTGGTTGGCAGTCACAAATTGGTTTACCCACAGTTCAAGGTGAGATTGAAAAGGCTCTGTCATGCTTGGATAAAAGTCATCCAAAACTAGTTGCTGCAGGGCGAACAGATGCTGGTGTACATGCACTAGGCCAAGTAGCACATGTGAACTTATCAAAAAACTGGGACCCATTTCGGTTATCGGAAGCCATTAACTTTAATTTGAAACCTCACCCCATTTCGATTATTTGTGCAGCGGAGGTGGAAGCAGATTGGCATGCACGGTTTTCTGCCATTAATCGATATTATATCTTTAAGTTAATAGTCCGTCGGGCACCACTTACTCATCATAAAAATTTAGTTTGGCACATAAAACATAAATTAGATTTGGGCTTAATGCAGGAAGGAGCTGCATTTCTAGTGGGAACCCATGACTTCACAACATTTAGGTCGACCCTCTGCCAAGCTAAATCCCCAATTAGAACGATCGACTCTATTGAAATTAATAAAATTGATATCCCTAATGGGGTAGAGTACCAGTTTTTTTTTAAAGCTCGTTCTTACTTACATAATCAAATACGGAGCTTTGTAGGTACACTGGAACGAGTTGGGGCAAAAAAATGGACCCCCTTAGAGGTAAGTAAAGCTCTGAATGCAAAATCACGCCCAGCTTGTGGACCAGTGTGTACACCTAACGGGTTGTACTTAAAAGAAGTAATCTATTCGTCAGACCCATTTGGACATTAAATAAATACTGTTTCTTCATCAACTTATTTGTGCTCAAATTGATATAAAGTAATCTTTTTACTTATGTCTATCCACCATCAATTGCTTTAATGCGCCGATTGCCTTTGCAGGGTTTAACCCTTTGGGACAAGTTTTTGTACAGTTCATTATTGTATGACAGCTATATAGTTTGAAAGAATCTTCTAATTCATCTAATCTTCTCTCTTTTGCTTCATCTCGAGAGTCTATAACCCACCGATATGCATTTAAAAGAGCTGCTGGGCCCATGTAACGATCACTATTCCACCAGTATGAGGGGCACGCTGTTGAACATGATGCACACATTACGCACTCATATAATCCATCTAATTTATCTCTGTCTTCGATAGACTGTCTCCACTCCTTCTCTGGTCGTTCAGTTTCAGTTTCTAACCATGGCATAATAGCTGCATGCTGAGCGTAGAAATGAGTCAAGTCTGGGATCAAGTCTTTAACTACTTCCATGTGCGGTAATGGATAAATTTTTATATCACCACTAATTTCTTCCATACCACAAAGGCAGGCAAGCGTATTTGTTCCATCTATATTCATTGCGCAAGACCCACATATCCCTTCACGACAGGATCGCCTAAAGGTCAAAGTTGGATCTATTTCGCTTTTAATTTTTATTAGTGCGTCCAAAACCATTGGACCACATGAATCCATATCTACATAGTAAGTATCCACTGCTGGATTTTTCTCATCATCAGGGTTCCAACGATAGACTCTGAATTTTCGAACATTATTAGAATTTTCTGGTTCTGGCCATATTTTACCATTATTAATTGTTGAATTTTTGGGTAACTTAAGTTCTACCATTTCCTGTCCCTACCTATTTTTGGGGATTGCATATATATATTTTTGATCTCATCCATGAATAGCACCTGGCCCACAAGCTAATGCAGCTTCTCTTACTGCCTCTGAATATGTTGGATGTGCGTGACAGGTTCGAGCTAAATCTTCTGCAGAAGCGCCAAACTCCATTGCAACGCATATCTCATGAATTAAGTCCCCAGCCATTGGTCCTATAATATGGGCACCTAAAATCTTATCACTATTAGCATCTGTAAGAATCTTTACAAAACCCTCCGAAGAGAATGTCGCTTTTGCACGACCATTACCCATAAAGTTAAATTTACCAGCCTTATATTCTATACTTTCCTTTTTAAGATCGTCTTCTGTCTTACCAACACTCGCAACCTCTGGGTGTGTATAAATTACGCTTGGAATTAAATTATAGTTAACATGACCCTTCTGACCCGCAAGCAATTCTGCAACCGCTATACCTTCATCCTCTGCCTTATGTGCCAACATTGGCCCGTCTATCACATCCCCAATAGCATAGATCCCATTAATATTTGTCATCCAGTTATCATCAGTTACCACTCTTCCAGTAGATGAGACCTTAATATTCAACTCACTTAGCTGAAGGTGATCTATTACTGGTGTCCTTCCAGTAGCAATGAGTACCATGCCGGCTTCATCACTATGTTCACTCTTATCAGCATTTTTAATATAATTAACTCTGACTTTGTTTTTAAAAGTTTTTGTACTTGTTACTGCAGCATTCATTTCAAAAGCTATACCTTGCTTTGTTAAAATCCGTTTGAAATTTTTTTGTAGACCGGAGTCCATGCCAGGTGTAATTTTATCTGAAAACTCAATAACTTTAACTGAAGAACCTAATCTAGAGTAAACAGACCCAAGCTCTAACCCAATCACACCGGCTCCAACGATTATAAGCTTTTCTGGGATACTTTTAGGTGACAACGCACCGGTGGAAGTAACCACCATATTCTCATCAATGTTCACATTGGGTATTGATGTTGGTTTAGAACCAGAAGCAATTACTATGTTTTTAGTTTGGTAAATTTTTTTATCTACCACTACCTCAGTATTGGACTTTATTGCGGCCCACCCCTTTATCATATGAACTTTGTTTTTTTTAAATAAAAACTCAATTCCTTTTGTATTTTGATCTATTACGTCCTCTTTATATTCCATCATTTTTTGTAAATTAACATTTGGAGCTTTACCAACAAGTCCCATTTTTTCAAAGTTATGCTTCGCTTCATATAGCTGATGGCTTGCATAAAGTAGCGCTTTTGATGGGATACATCCAATATTTAGACACGTCCCTCCAAGCTTTTCATTACCCTCAACGCAGGCAGTCTTTAACCCTAATTGTGCACATTTTATAGCACACACATATCCTCCTGGCCCGGAACCAATAACTATTACATCAAAGTTAGTCATAGTTGAGACCCACAGTGATGGCGCTGACTTTTAAATAGAATTATCTTAGAATACATTTCACTCTGCCTTCTCATCAATGCTGAAAAATTTAAAAACTAACTTCATTTTTATCTAAAAGATCTCACAAATCAATTAACAAGCGTCTAGGGTCTTCTAAGGCGTCTTTAACTCGAACTAAAAAAGTAACAGCTCCTTTTCCATCCACAACCCGATGATCGTAGGTGAGAGCTAAGTACATCATTGGTCGGATTTCTATTTTTCCATCAATAACAACTGGACGATCTTGTATTTTATGCATTCCTAAAATACCTGACTGAGGTGGATTTAAAATAGGCGAACTCATAAGAGAACCATAAACGCCACCGTTTGATATTGTGAATGAACCCCCTTGCATATCCTCTATCATCAAAAGGCCTTCTCGAGCCTTATTAGCTTTTTCTGAGATTTTTTTCTCTAAATCAGCAAAGGATAAAGACTCCGCGTTGTTTATAACTGGAACCACCAATCCAGATGGTGTACCTGTTGCTACCCCCATATTCACATATTTTTTATAAATTATATAATCACCATCAATTTCAGAGTTTACCTCAGGAATTTCAAAAAGAGCATGACAGCAAGCCTTAATAAAAAATGACATAAAACCTAATTTTACTCCATGCTTGGTTTCAAATGAACTCTTATATTTAGCTCTTAAATTCATGACCTCAGTCATATCTACTTCATTATAGGTTGTAAGCATTGCTGAAGTATTCTGGCTTTTCTTTAACCTTTCCGCTATCGTTTTGCGGAGGCGTGTCATTTTAACTCGTTCCTCTAAATTAGAACTCTGGCCCTCTACTTGAGTTGTGGATGGCACGTCAGGAAGTGTCGTATTCGTAGTGGGGTTATTTAAAACTTTCACCACATCTTCTTTCATTATTCTACCATCTCGTCCCGTACCTTTTACGTCACTTACCGATAGACTATTTTCTGTCATTAATTTTATTGCTGACGGAGCATTTTTCAAACTATCATTGGTAATAGTTTCAATATCTGGTTTCGTTACTGAAACGTTTTCAATTACGGAAGAATCACCCTCTTCTCGTTGCTTTATTATATCTTGCTCATTTTTTGTTTCTGTATGTTCATTTAAATTACCTTCCGTGATTTCTGCGAGTAATGCCCCAATAGCTACCGTAGTTCCTTCTCCAGAAATTATTTTTCCTAAGATACCATTTATTGGGGCAGGAACCTCTACAGTAACTTTATCAGTTTCGAGCTCACACATCATTTCATCAACAGCAATTGGGTCTCCGACCTTTTTAAACCAAGTTGCTACCGTGGCTTCGGTTACACTCTCTCCAAGTGTCGGTACGCGTACCTGTATCATTTCTTGCCTCCCAGTGTTAATGCTTCCTCAATCAGAGCATTCTGTTGTATAATATGTTGAGATGCCAAACCGGTGGCTGGCGATGCAGAGGCTGGCCTTCCAACATATAATGCCCGTTTCACTTTTGCCTTGATTTTAGTTAGAACCCATTCAATGTTAGGTTCCATAAAAGTCCATGCACCCTGATTTTTTGGCTCTTCTTGGCACCAGATTATTTCGGCATTTTTGAACCTTTTTAACTCATTAATAGCAGCACTTGATGGAAACGGATAAAATTGTTCAAAACGAAGAATATAGATATCATCAATATCTCTTTTATCTCTAGCCTGCTGTAAATCATAATAAACTTTTCCAGAGCATAGGATCACACGCTTAACCATTGAATCTTTCTTTAACTTTAGCGCTGAACCATCCCTCTCAGCGTCATCATGCAAAATACGGTGGAAGCTAGAGCCTTTTAAAAATTCAGAAACTTTCGAGGTTGCTAATTTATTTCTTAAAAGAGATTTGGGAGTCATTAAAACCAATGGCTTCCTAAATGAACGATGCATTTGACGCCGTAAAATGTGAAAGTAATTAGCTGGCGTCGAACAGTTAGCCACTATCCAGTTTTCTCCTCCACACATTTGTAAAAAACGCTCCAATCTTGCAGAAGAGTGTTCCGGACCCTGCCCCTCAAACCCATGAGGTAGCAACATAACCAATCCAGACATTCTTAACCATTTAGACTCTCCAGAGCTAATAAACTGATCAAACATAATCTGAGCACCGTTAGCAAAGTCTCCAAATTGAGCCTCCCAAAGAACTAAGGAATTTGGTTCAGCTAAGGAATATCCATATTCAAAACCTAGAACTGCATATTCTGAAAGCATAGAGTCAATTACTTCAAACTTTGCTTGTCCCTCTCTAATATTATTAAGAGGATAATACCGTTGTTCTGTCTTTTGATCCACTAGAGCAGAGTGCCTTTGACTGAATGTTCCTCTTGCTGAATCCTGCCCAGAAAGTCTAACAGGGTATCCCTCTATTAAAAGTGAACCGAAAGCCAAAGCTTCCGCAGTGGACCAATCTATATCGACACTGCCACTAAACATTTTTTGTTTCTCAGAAAGTAATCTCTCTACAGTTCTGTGCGTTTCAAAATTCTTAGGAGTTGCAATCAAGGCCTTACTAATTTCATCAAAGGTTTTTTTTGAAACAAACTTATCACCCCTCTGATACACTTTATTATCTTTTTTCAGATGCGCCCATTTTCCAGCCAACCAATCCGCCTTACTCGGTTTATAGTTTTTTCCTGCCTCAAACTCGTCATTCAACTTTAATTGAAACTCTACCTTGGCTTGCTTCACTTCCTCTAAAGAAACCAAGCCTTCAGCTACAAGTCTCTCCTCATAAAGTGCTAAAGTTGTTTTTTGTTTTTTTATTCTGTTATACATTAATGGGTTTGTGAACATAGGTTCGTCACCCTCATTATGGCCAAAGCGCCGATAGCAAATTATATCTAAGACTACATCCTTATGAAATGTTTGTCGAAATTCAGTAGCGACTTTAGCTGCGTGAACTACTGCCTCAGGATCATCCCCATTAACATGAAATATTGGTGCTTCGACCATTAACGCAATATCCGTCGGATACGGGCTTGATCTACTAAGATGTGGTGCTGTTGTAAAACCTATTTGATTATTCACAATTATATGGATCGTTCCTCCAGTCTTGTGACCACGTAAACCAGATAATCCAAAACCTTCAGCTACTACACCTTGCCCAGCAAAAGCTGCATCACCATGTATAAGAACAGGTAACACACGACTGCGCTCATGATCATTTAATTGATCTTGCTTTGCTCTTGCTTTTCCTAATACGACGGGGTTAACCGCCTCAAGGTGTGAAGGGTTAGCCGACAATGAAAGATGGACCGAGTTGCCATCAAATTCACGGTCTGAAGAAGCTCCTAAATGGTACTTAACATCCCCAGAACCATCTACATCCTCGGGTTTAGAACTACCACCCTGAAACTCATTGAAAATTGCTTTATAAGGTTTTGCTAATACGTTTGCTAAGACTGATAATCTTCCTCGGTGCGGCATGCCAATAATTATATCTTCAACTCCCCTAGCCCCACCACGTTTTATTATTTGTTCCATGGCCGGAATAAGACTTTCACCTCCGTCAAGTCCAAACCTCTTAGTCCCCATATACTTCACATGAAGGAATTTCTCAAAGCCTTCTGCTTCAACAAGTTTATTTAGAATTGCTTTACGACCCCTTTTTGAAAACTGTACCTCTTTGCCTAACCCCTCAATTCGTTCTTTTAACCAACCTGCTTCTTCAGGGTTTGATATATGCATATATTGAAGCGCAAAGGTTCCACAGTAAGTTCTCTTAACTATGGATAAAATTTCTCGAATTGAAGCTATTTGCAGACCAAGCACATTATCAATAAAAATTGGTCTATCCATATCAGATTCTTTAAACCCATAACTCTCTGGGTTAAGTTCAGGGTGCTGTGGCTTGTCCCTCATTCCCAAAGGGTCTAGATGAGCAGCCAAATGACCAAGAATTCTGTACGCCCTAATTAACATTAAGGCCCTTATGCTATCTAAAACCGCTCTTTTTAATGTGTCCTCTGACACAGAGCCATCAGAGTTAGAAGTTAACGCACTTAATTTTTCTGAAACTTTTTGAGCCTGATCATCATTGAAGAAATTATCACTCTTATTGCTTTCGTCTGGAGGCCAATCTGTTCTAACCCAGCTAGGTCCAATATTACAATCTTCAGTCAGACCTGGAGAACTTTCTAAATTATCAAAAAAACTTTTCCAACTAGAATGAACTGCATTGTTGTCTTTTTGATACCTCCGGTAAAGGGTTTCGAGATACAAAGTATTACTACCCTGCATCGCTGACGAGGGATCTTGATTTTTATTACTTAACTTATCAGACATAAAACTATCCAACTAATTTTTATAATCTATTGACTACTTTTAAGTGTATCTTCCCAGACGGTAATGGAACTTATATTTGAGTTAAGTTTCTGACATGGAAAAATGAGAAGATAAACAAAAATATAATAAAAATGTCAAAATAAGTGACTTTGTGATCACAACAAAAAATTATGTGATCACAAAATCTATAAATACCAAAAATTAGAGGCTATTTAGAGCAAAAAAGAGTGGTAAATTCTTAAAGCTTACAAACTCTTGTCTATATTCTTACATGCCGCAACCAGCGCTTCGACTGCACTTACCGACTTATCAAACATCACCTGCTCGTCTTTTGTAAGAATTATCGGCACAACTTTTTCGACACCGTTAGCTCCAATAATCACAGGCACCCCCACATAAAATCCGCTTAAGCCAAACTCTCCATCAACATAGGCTGCACAAGGCAATACTCTTTTTTGGTCCTTAAGATAAGCCTCTGCCATTTCTATCGCAGCAGTAGCTGGAGCATAAAATGCTGAGCCATTGCCCAATAAACCCACTATCTCTGCACCACCATCTCGAGTTCTCTGTACTAGCTCTTCCAGTCTATCTTCCGTAGTCCACCCCATTTTAATTAAGTCAGGCAATGGCACTCCACCCACAGTTGAGTAACGAGTCAAAGGAACCATTGTGTCCCCATGCCCTCCCAACACAAATGCAGTAACATCTCGCATTGACACATTGAACTCTAGACTTAAAAAATGCCTGAACCTTGCCGAGTCAAGAATTCCAGCCATACCGCAAACTTTTTCATGTGGAAGCCCAGAAAACTCTCTTAACGCCCAAACCATCGCATCCAGTGGGTTTGTAATACATATAACAAAAGCATTAGGCGCAAACTCTTTGATACCTTCCCCCACTGCCTTCATTACTTTTAAATTGATACCCAGTAGATCGTCACGACTCATACCAGGTTTCCTTGGGACTCCAGCAGTTACAATACAAACATCAGCATCCTCTATATCCTTGTAGTCAGAAGTACCTTTGAGTTTTACGTCAAATCCTTCAGAAGGCCCTGCTTGGGCAATATCCAGTGCCTTACCTTTTGGCGTACCCTCGGCTATATCGAAGAGAACTATATCACCCAATTCCTTTAATGCAGCCAAATGTGCAAGAGTTCCTCCAATTTGCCCAGCTCCTATTAAAACTATTTTAGATCTCGCCATTTGTAATATTCCCCTATTTAATAATTTCGGTTTCAGACCTAGACTTTTGAGTAGAGTCGCGCAAGGCTCGGATCATAAATAATTTGGTTTTGAGCATATATGGATATTAGTGCATTTTTTATTTTACTATTAATCTTTGCTGTACTCCTAGCTGGTATTTCAAAAGGGGGCTTCGGTAGCGGAGCATCTTTTATATGCATACCCATTCTTGCTCTTGTGATTGAACCCACTCAAGCATTAGGGATTATGTTGCCATTACTAATGGTAATGGATGCTGTTTCTTTAAAGCTGTATTGGAAAAAATGGGATCATAATAACGCAAAGGTAATAATTCTGGGAGGCTTACTTGGTGTAATTATAGCTATCTTTTTTCATCGAGTAGCAAGTACTAACCTGATACAAATACTTCTTGGGTTAATCTCAATAGGTTTTGTTTGCTTTGATGTACTAAAAAACTCCTTCATACTTAGAATAAGTAGAATGACATTTAATAAAAAAATAGGCGTATTTATTGGCATCAGTGCCGGCTTCACTAGCTTTATAAGTCATGCAGGTGGACCACCGGTGGCACTGTTTCTTTTATCTCAAAAAATGAGTAAAACACTTTATCAGTCAACTACAGTAATTTCATTTTGGGCAATAAATATTTTTAAGGTTGTGCCCTATAGCTTTTTAGGCTTTTTTACTTGGGAAACTATAAAAATAGACATATTATTAGCACCCATAGCAATTTTTGGCACAATAGCTGGAGCTCATGCTCATAAAGTTATACCAGAGTCGTTATTTTTTATTTTTACATATATTCTGTTGTTTTTAGCAGGAACAAAACTCCTTTATGATGGGATTCTAACTTGAATAAGTACCTCCAAATAAGTTTGAAAAGTCCAACTTAGTAACTATTATTTATTATTTAAAGCTAGCTAGGTAGAAATTATAAGTTCGGCAGATAGAATGTATTAAAACTATTTCAGGCATCATCTATTATGTTAGTAAAAATTTGTGACCACAGGTAAAGAAAGTTAACAAATATGTGCCAAAATACCGCAATAATAGAGTATTACCGGGAGTGACACTACCGTTTTTTGTGTTATCTATGCTTAAAATTATCTCGTCTTTAGGATTTTAAATGAAAGAACCAACTAAGCACAAACGGCCTCTTTCACCCCATCTATCAATTTATAGACCTGAATTCACCTCAGTAACGTCAATTTTTACTCGTATAACTGGGAATGCACTTTTAATCGCATCGCTACTAATAGTTTGGTGGATTTTTGCTGTTTCGGTAAGCTCAGAACACTTTCAGACTGTAAATAAGATATTAAATACCTGGTTTGTCAAAATAATATTGTTTTTATCACTTTGGGCATTTTGGTACCACTTTTTAGCTGGGTTGAGGCACTTATATTGGGATACTGGCCGCGGATTTGAGCTTATCCACGCAAAATATCTTGCATATGGCGTGATAGCGGGATCTTTCGTTCTAACATTTTTGACAGCAATTTGTCTCTGAAAGAGAAAAATGAATTATTTTAAAATTATAAATCCAAGAGTATTTTTTCAAAAACCTGGTAATGGCACAGACAAACATATTCGAATGATAATCACATCAGTAATTTTAGCAGTAGTGGCCCCAATATTTATTTTTACTTTTGGTAAGGTATTGGGTTCTAGCTATGAGGACGCAATTATTTTCTTTTCAAAACCTACCAACGTTATCGTAGTAATGCTAACTGTGTGCGTAGGTTTGCTACACTTTAGATATGGTGTACAAACTTTAATTGAAGATTATGTAAGGGGATCAGCGAAAAAGATACTCCTCCATATGGCAAGTTTAATTTGTTATAGTGCAATTGCTATAACTTTAATTTCAATAATTCGAATCTACTTCTGAACCCTTGGAGATAATCGCAAATGCAATCTTATAAATATGAAACACATGAATATGATGTTGTAGTAGTGGGGGCTGGTGGTGCCGGACTGCGAGCCACTTTAGGTATGGCAGAACAGGGTTTAAAAACTGCCTGTGTAACAAAAGTATTTCCAACCAGATCTCACACAGTTGCAGCTCAGGGAGGAATTGCAGCATCTCTCTCAAACATGGGCCCAGATAATTGGCAGTGGCACATGTATGATACAGTAAAAGGCTCTGACTGGCTTGGTGATACTGATGCGATGGAGTACCTAGCGAGAGAAGCTCCTAAAGCTGTATATGAATTAGAACACTATGGAGTACCTTTCTCAAGGACAGAAGAAGGTAAAATATATCAACGGCCTTTTGGGGGACATACTACAGAATTTGGTGAAGGGCCTCCTGTACAGCGAACGTGCGCTGCAGCAGATAGAACAGGCCATGCAATGCTGCATACGCTTTACGGTCAATCATTAAAAAATAATGCCGAGTTCTATATCGAATACTTTGCTATAGACCTTATAATGAGTGCTGACGGTATTTGCACAGGTGTTTTATGTTGGAAATTAGAAGATGGAACTTTACATCTGTTTTCAGCAAAAATGGTTGTTTTAGCGACAGGTGGATACGGGCGTGCATATTTTTCTGCAACCTCTGCACATACTTGTACTGGGGATGGCGGAGGCCTAGTCGCAAGAGCAGGATTACCTCTACAAGATATGGAGTTCGTTCAATTCCACCCTACAGGAATATATGGTGCGGGATGTTTAATTACCGAAGGCGCTAGAGGCGAAGGTGGATATCTAACTAATTCCTCAGGTGAACGTTTTATGGAAAGGTATGCCCCAACCTATAAAGACCTGGCTTCTAGAGATGTTGTATCAAGATGTATGACCATGGAAATCCGTGAGGGTCGTGGGGTAGGCGAGAACTCTGACCACATCCATCTCAACCTTAATCATCTTCCTGCTGAAACGCTAGCAACTAGGTTACCAGGAATATCTGAAAGTGCTCGAATCTTCGCCGGTGTCGATTTAACAAAAGACCCTGTTCCTGTTCTTCCAACCGTGCATTATAATATGGGCGGAATTCCAACTAATTATTGGGGTGAAGTCTTGTCTCCGACAGATACTGATCACAATCGAGTGGTTCCTGGGTTAATGGCTGTTGGAGAAGCAGGGTGTGCATCTGTTCATGGCGCAAACAGATTAGGCTCTAATTCTCTGATAGATTTAGTAGTTTTTGGGCGAGCCGCAGGTATTCGAGCAGGGAAAATTGTAGATAAGAAATCTCCTAACCCTACCATTTCTTTAAATGAAGTTGATAAAATATTAAATAGATTTGATAACCTACGATATGCAAAAGGAGCTATTCCCACAGCTGACCTTAGACTTGAAATGCAAAAAACAATGCAATCTGATGCCGCTGTTTTTAGAACTGACAAGACGTTAGCAGAAGGCATGGAAAAAATGAGAGCCATATCTAAAAAGATGTTGGACATTCAAGTTACTGATCGTTCAATGATTTGGAATTCTGATCTTATGGAAACACTAGAGCTAACGAATCTAATGCCAAATGCGTTAGCAACTATTGTTGCAGCAGAAGCTCGAAAGGAAAGCCGTGGAGCACATGCACACGAAGACTACCCAGAGCGAGATGACGAAGAGTGGCGAAAACACTCCTTAGTTTATTGGGGAGAAAACACATCATTAAAATATAGAGGCGTACAACTAAAGCCCTTAACGGAACAAAAAGACGGCGGTATCGACTTAAAGAAGATTGCTCCAAAAGCACGGGTCTACTAAAAACTTTAAGTTCATATTTTAATAAGAGTTAGCAAATCCGTTTATAGTAAGGGTGTGGGCAATTCCACGTCCTAATTTACGGGTATTTTCAGAGTTCAAATGCAGTCCATCTATCGGATCTGGCTCACAAAAACTGGAGGCATCCGTAAAGTATGTATCCTGCTCAACTGCCAAGTCTCGATATAACTTAGCTAGCTCAGGCAACCACAGGGTAAGATCATTCAATTCGGGGTAACCTTCTCCGGTCACAGAAGCTAATGGTAAACAATTTGGAGGAGAGACTATCATCACTTTTGGAGGCTTGGTATTAGGCACAGAACTTCCTGTGGCCAACGGCAAATCTCTAACGGTAGAAATCAAAGCACGCATTGCATTGGCTGTCTCTTTTGGTTTGCGTCCAGTTAATGCAAAAGGATCATTAGTTCCTAACGCCAAAATAACAAGATCTAATGGGGCAGCTTGTTGCAGCGCTACAGGTAAGTACTTTAAACCATTTCTTCCAGGTTTGTCTTCAAATTCAAGATCTGTGGTCCGTCCTCCAAGACCAGCTTCCCAAACAGTTACATCTTGCAGAGTAGCCGCAAGGATATTTGGCCAACGATCCACAAAACAGTGACGACTTTTCTGGCTTGCATTACGCCCCCACACAAGGGAGTCTCCAAAAACTAATATTGACTTCATTAAGAACCTTTCAGTCACTAATTAAACATATTTAAAAGCACAGAGGCGATAGACTGGTAAGAGTTTAGTATTGATCTTAAATTAGTAATTTATTCAATTTTTTAAACTATTGAGCCAAAAGTTTAAGCCCTTGTGTGACATCAGCTTTGACAGCCAAACGTAAACTAGGCTCATCACCCACCTTCAATGCCTCTATAATCGATTGATGGTGTTGGGGGGAATTAGTTCTCTTCAATTTACCATATAAACTCCTCATCGTTGGTCCCAACTGTAACCAAACTGTTTCCAATAGAGCAAGTGTCGCAGGCGCTTGAGCTCTCAAATATAAAGACCTATGAAATTCGAGATTATACCTAATATAATCTACCGAGCTCTCAGCCCTTATGGCCATCCCAATCAAACCGTTGGTAATTTCTAATCTTTCTATTAATGCTGAGTGAGCGCGTGGTAGTGCTCGAGTGGCAAGGTCTGGCTCCAAAAGTGCGCGTAGCGAAGCCAACTCCTCTATTCGATCATTTGTTAACTCTGGTGTAGAAATTCTACCAGAAACAGAAAGGTTTAATGCGCCTTCTGCTACTAAACGCCTTACTGCTTCTCGGATCGGTGTCATAGAAACCCCAAACTCTTTCCCTACCCCTCTTAGAGTCATAGAGGTTCCAGGCAAAACCTCTCCATGCATTATTAGAGATCTCAAACGACGATAAATATATTCATTTGCAGAACCTGTAGGAACCTCGGAGTTAACTTCGAAACCCAAGCTAAACTGTTTTAATTTACCTTTACTCATATCAGTATGTGATCACAAAATTAAATAATAGCAAACCCCTAAAATTGATATGAGTGTAATCTTTCACCATTTTGCTTTAGCCATAACCGAAATTCTTTATAATTTGGCATTAATGTTTCCACCTGCTTCCAAAAATTAATTGAGTGATTCATTTCTACTAAATGACTAACCTCATGAACTACCAGGTAATCTAAGACAGACTTTGGTGCTAAAACAAGTCTCCAGGAGTACGAAATATTACCTTCTACACTACATGAACCCCACCTAGACTTTGTGTCCCTTATAGTGATCCTGCAGTATTTTTTTTCAATCAATTTAGTATAATAGTCTGTCCGTTCACAAAACCTTTGGCGAGCTAACTCAATCAAAAATGCTTTCAAACGAAGGTTAAAGTTTTTCTCTTTAAACGGTGCTATTATAGTACCTTCCTTAAGTATTATTTTTTTTCCATCACCAGCTATTATTGTATGTGGAACTCCCCCTATTGGCAAAACAGTTCCATGTTCTACCAAAACTTTTTCAATTTTGTTCACTAACTGTTTACGGATCCATTCTACTTTCTCACATGCAAATTTTTTGGCATCTTGCATGTTAACGCGCACTGGAACTATCAAAAAAACATTGCCATCGAATCCAGAAACTCTCAAAGAAACTCTTTTGGCCCTTTGTGATTTTTTTACGAAAATTTGCACCTCAGGAAAACCCACAGTAATAGAATGTAATTTTTCAGTGTTATCCATAAATTTAGACCCTAACGCACTATTTTAGGTGAACAAGTACAAAAAACTTTAAAAGTCATAAGAAAAATATTGGAAAGTCTTTGACACTAAGCTCTGCCTGTGGCAACTGCCTAGTCTAGAATATCTTTGTTTTTAAAAGAGGAAAATTATGCCCAAAGAAGAATGGGGGGTTAAACGTGTTTGCCCTAGTTGCTCAGTAAGATTTTATGATCTTAAAAAAGATCCCATGTTGTGTCCGGCATGTGGTCATGAATTCTCTCTTGAGGTTCTTCTTGGGAACAAGTCACGCACCATGGAAGCTGATAAACCTGATGCGCAAAATAAAGAGAATGATATCGTAGATGAAAATGCAGAAATTGTTTTAGAAGATGATGAAGATATAGTTATAGAGGATGATCTTTTAGAAAATGATGGATTACTTGAAGATGATGACGAAGAAACGGTTAGTCTTGATGATATAGCTGATGTGCCAGCAAAAGAAGAATAAGTCACTTGGCTTTCTCTATCAAAATGTTTAAAAAATCACTCAGTTGATATCAGGGGCCTTAGCTCAGCTGGGAGAGCGCTTGCATGGCATGCAAGAGGTCAGGGGTTCGATCCCCCTAGGCTCCACCAACACCTTATATTTTTATTTAATTCCCTTATAATTAAGGTAATGAGTATTTTTTCAAAAGGACTTTACTCTAGATTACTTTCATTTCCTTTAATGATTTAATTTCTTCATCTGATAACTTTACCCAGTCCAGTAAGATTTCTTTTGTATGTTCCCCCAAAATTGGTGGTGCATTCCTATAGGTAGCTGGTGACTCACTAAGCTTTGCCGGGAAAGCAACTGTTTTTATCGTTACACCATCAGAGCGTTTAAGATCAATTTCCATTTCTCTTGCAATAACTTGTGGATCTGAAAACACTTCAGGCAGATTGTTTATAGGGCCACAAGGAACATTCACGGCTTCGAGTAGCTCAATAATATCTTGTTTTTTCATTTTCCCCAATACCAACTGTAGTTCAGCCTCAAGAGCTTCTCTGTTCTCAAGCCTCGCCTCATTCGATTTGTATTTAGGATCATTTGAGATCTCTAAAAGTCCTAGAGCATGACATAATCTGTGAAACTGTCCATCATTCCCACAGCTTATTATTAAATGTCCATCTGATGAAGCAAAGACTCGATAAGGTATCACATTAGGGTGACTATTACCCATTCTACTAGGTACAATATCACCATTTAACCAGTTAGATGCTTGATTTGCTAACATAGAAACCTGACTGTCCATTAAAGAACAATCTATATGTTGCCCTTTACCTGTACGGTTCCTGTAATGCAAAGCAGCCAGGATTGAAGACCCTGCATTCATTCCTGTAAACAAATCACAGATAGCTACACCCACCTTCATTGGTTCTCCACCACTAATGTTTTCAGGCTGACCAGTAATACTCATTAATCCACCCATACCTTGTATTAGGAAGTCATAACCTAATCGGTTAGCATAAGGTCCACTCTGACCAAAACCAGTAATCGAACAATAGATTATCTTTGGGTTAATTTTCTTAATAGCGTCATAATCTAATTTGTATTTTTTTAACCCACCGACCTTAAAGTTTTCTACTATAATATCTGCCCGCCGCGAAAGAGTGTGGATCAAAGAGGCTCCCTCAGGTTTTGAAAAGTCAATAGTAATTGATCTTTTATTACGGTTGGCGCATGAGAAATATGCAGCTTCACCTTTTGAGCCATCTGCTCTACTAATAAAAGGTGGCCCCCAAGATCGGGTATCATCACCGGTTAAGACTGACTCAACCTTAACAACATCTGCTCCTAAATCAGCTAACATTTGAGTGGCCCAAGGACCTGCCAGAACTCGACTTAGATCGAGAACTTTTATTCCCTCAAGGGCCATTGTGCCTTTGGTGTCATTTGTCATTTGGTTTCCTTCTTCTAAAAAATCTTATTAATATAATTGCTACCAGGAAATTGATACTTATTGTAACGTATGAAATATTAATGTGAATGTTAAATCAAAATATTTGAGGTGAATAATTGGACTTTACTCTGTCAAGTGAACAAATAGAATTACAGGACTCCGTTCGAAAGTTTGCTAAAAACGAATTGACCACTGTTGCAGCCGAAATTGAGCGAACCGGTAAACCACCTACCAAGAAAATAATTCAGAAATTCTCTGACATGGGTTTTCTGGGTGTAAATCTGCCACAAAAATATGGTGGGTTAGGCATGAGTAACTTTGAGGCTGTTCTCGTACTAGAGGAAATAGCAAAAATTTCGATTGCACTCGCTTTCCCAGTTTTTGAAAGTTGTTTTGGACCGGCATTAGCTATTTCATATTTTGCATCAGAGAACTTGAAAGAAAAAACACTCTCCAAGGTATGCTCAGGTAACATGGTTTTAGCAGTTGCCATGTCTGAGCCACATGCTGGTTCAGCACTGACTGACCTAAGTACCAGTGCCACAATTAGTAATGGTAGAATTTTAGTTAGTGGCACAAAACGTTGGTGCTCCGGAGCAAGTCATGCCGATGCTTATGTCGTTTATTGTAAAATGTCTAATGAACAAGGCGCAAATGGGATAGGTGCTGTTTTAATCGAAAAAGATCGGCCTGGGTTAAGTTTTGGAAAAAAAGAGCGGCATATGGGTTGGAGGGGTGTCGTAAGTGCAGATATGCACTTTGACAATATCAGCTTGCCACTTGAAAACATTGTTTTACCGGCAGGTGGCTTCAAAAAATTAATGAAAGCATTTGACCTCGAACGCTGCGGTAATACCACCATGAGCATCGCATGTGCACAGTCTGCGTTTGATTATGTGCTCAATTACGTTCAAGAAAGAAAACAGTTTGGAAAACAGCTTATTGATTTTCAGGCCGTGCAAATTTCAATTGCTGAAATGAAAATGAAACTGGATGCTTCTCGAATGTTGTTATACAGGGCGGTTACTAACACTGGTGGTAAACTCCCAACAGCAGGTGAAAGTTCGATAGCAAAGTGTTATGCAAATGAGATTTGTCGTGAAGTCACTGGTAAAGCAATGCAACTTATGGGAGCGTATGGCTACTCAAGCGACTACCCAATCGAACAGAAATTTCGAGATTCATGGGGCTGGGGGATAGCTGGAGGAGCAATAGATATTCAAAAGACAAATATTGCAGCCTCTCTAATAGGAAGACGTTTCAACCAAAGAAACTGAAAAAGAAATTAATGGCGCGCTGGGGAGGATTCGAACCCCCGACCCCTTGATTCGTAGTCAAGTACTCTATCCAACTGAGCTACCAGCGCGCGGGAGTCAGGAGGATGTACCTCTGGAGACTTTTCTTTGCAAGTATTATTCATCATCCAAACTTAACTCCAAAATAATAAATAACTAAATAAAGTATCCTTATTAAATAACTAATATCTAAAGCTTGCTTCGATTATGTGGAATTATTGACTATCAATCATAAATAATTATAAACTTAACAGATTTTGGCCGTTGACCTAACTGAATACTAACGTTAATAGACATCATTTAATAACGTATTATATTCGGGATGTTAAATTATGAAACGTACATTTCAGCCTTCTAACCTAGTTCGCAAACACCGGCATGGTTTTCGTGCAAGAATGGCTACAAAAGCAGGAAGAAAAATTCTTAATGCTCGTAGAGCCAAGGGGCGCAAGTCGCTTAGTGCGTAAATAATTCCTAAAAAGACACTCTGTTATAAAAATGTAACTTATAAGAGATATACCTTTTAAGGTCTAATATGAATGTCATTAAAATAACCCTTACCACAATTTTAAAGCGAAGAGATTTCTTATTAGTTGCGGCTGAAAAGCGTTCTGGGCAACCAGGACTTTTGTTGCAAGGTCGAAATAGGCAAGATGGTAGTTCAAATACTAGGGTTGGATATACTTGCTCAAAAAAACTAGGTAACGCTATTGCTCGAAATCGAGCAAAACGCCGTCTAAGGGAAATTTCTAAAGCCACATTAACAGTAAAGGGTAACCCAGGTTGGGATTATGTTTTAGTAGGGCGTCCAAAAACAACGCTTGAGAGAAATTATTCTTTACTAATTGAAGACCTGAATAAGGCTATTAAGAAAGTTCACTCATGACACCGTTTGCTTACCTATTATCTCTACCTATCAGGTTATATAGGCTGGTCTTTTCACCTTGGGTAGGTTCAAACTGCCGTTTCATGCCCACTTGTTCCGCTTATGCACTAGATGCTTTAAAAAAACATGGTGCGATCAAAGGTATAAATCTAACTTTCAGAAGGATCCTAAAGTGCCATCCGCTTGGAGGCTCTGGGATAGACAATGTTCCTTAGAAAGATTTAAAGGGATGATTATCATGTGAAATACTTATTATATATACAGATTTCACTTCACTTACTCTCAACACAACAATATATGTGAACCATGCTTGATAATTCTCCTATTCATCCATTATTTGATAATGCACCTTCAACAACAGAGTTTAAAAAACTACGTAAACGAATAATTAGGGAAACTCGTCAGGCTATCTGTGACTTTGGTATGCTGGAGCCAGGTGCTCGATGGTTGGTTTGCCTCTCGGGCGGCAAAGATAGCTACACACTATTAGCAGCCCTAACAGAATTGCAATGGCGGGGGCTGTTACCCGTAGAGATCCTAGCTTGTAATTTGGACCAAGGCCAACCTAATTTTCCTGCAACTATACTACCAAAATTTTTAAAGGACATGAGCGTGCCTCATAGAATAGAATATCAAGACACTTACTCTATAGTTACTGATAAAGTATCGAAAGGTCGTACATATTGCTCACTTTGTTCACGATTGAGACGTGGTATTCTATATCGTATTGCTCGAGAGGAAGGTTGTTCAGCTATTGTTTTAGGACATCATAGAGAAGACATTCTTGAGACGTTTATGTTAAATTTGTTCCATGGCTCTCGTTTAGCCGCAATGCCACCAAAGCTTCTCAATGATGAGGGTGACGTATTCGTTTATAGACCTTTAGCATATGTTGCTGAAGCTGATTGTGAGAAATTCTCAAGTGTGATGGACTATCCAATAATTCCATGCGATCTTTGCGGCTCTCAAGATGGGCTCCAAAGGCAAAATATAAAAGAATTACTGAACAGTTGGGAAGAAAAACATCCAGGGCGTAAACAAAAAATTTTTAGAGGATTGATGAATAGCAACCCTTCTCACCTTTTAGATACTAATATATTCGATTTTAAAGGCCTAGTACGAAATAGTGCACCTAAAAAATTAAAAAGTAATAAAACATAAAACACCTTAATTCCTGTTAATTAATAACTCTATTGCGGTAAATATCTCGAGAAAAAGCTTGACCTTCTCTACATCAAGATGTTGAACCATTTTAAATTTAAATATTATAGGTGGTAGTCCCATAATGGACGGACAAAATAAAAATCTTATTTTCGCAACAGTTCTTAGTTTTTTTGTAATTCTAACCTGGTTTTTCCTTTTCCCTCCTGAAGAGCTTCCTCAGGATATAGATAATACAACAGAACTGACCTCGGATATAAATAATAGTGGCCTATTACCACCAGTTGTGAATACGACATCAAACATCTCACAAACAGTAGCTGGTCTTAATAATTCAAAAGGAGCTCCAGCTCCAAGGGTAGAGATTTCCACACCAAACTTGAGCGGCTCTATATCCCTTCTAGGCGGAAGAATAGATCAGCTAGAACTTAAAAACTACTACGAGACCTTAGAAAAAAAGAAAAACGTAACTCTATTATCGCCCACCGACAGCCCTAATGCGTATTACGCACTATTTGGATGGACGCCCGGATCAACAAATCTAAATTATGACCAGGTTCCTGGTCCTACGACTCTGTGGGGAATAGAGAGAGGAAGTAATATTGGGCCTAATAGTCCTGTAATTTTAAAGTGGGAAAATGATCAAGGGTTAATCTTTCGTAGAAAAATTTCTATCGATAAAAATTTCATGTTTTCAATAGAACAATCTGTTGAAAATAAATCATCTAAAAATTTCGATCTTCAGCCTTATGGCATAATAGCAAGACACGGTGAACCAGATGTTATTGGCTTTTTCATTCTACACGAGGGCGTTGTCTCAATGACTGACGGCGAGTTAGATGAGGTTGATTATGATGACATGCCAGATTTTAAGTTTTTGCCTAGGGAGGCGGCAAACACTAATATTTCAAAAGTATCTGAAAATGGTTGGATTGGGTTTACAGATAAATATTGGATGACTGCCTTAATTCCAACGCCTGGCACCCCATTCACCTCAGTTGCTAAATATGTACCTAGCGCAGAGGTGTATCAAACAGAAACTAGGTTAAAACTTGTAAACGTTGCACCTGGCGACACAAAAACAATTTCTACGAAGCTGTTCGCTGGAGCAAAAGAGTGGGCTACAATTAAAAATTATGAAAATGAAGGTATAAACGGGTTTTTAGACTCAATTGACTGGGGAATGTTCTTCTTCCTAACCAAACCAATCTTTGCGGTATTATATTGGCTAAATGGGTTTATAGGAAATATGGGTTTTTCAATTATTGCTCTAACATTTTTGATTAAAGCTCTTCTTCTCCCTCTGGCTTATAAATCATATGTTTCAATGGCAAAAATGAAAAATCTACAGCCTGAGATGGAAAAAATTAAAGCTAAGACAGGTGACGATAAGAAAAAACTTCAAGTCGAAATGATGGCTCTATACAAAAAAGAAAAAGTAAACCCTGCTGCTGGTTGTTTACCAATCCTATTACAAATCCCTATCTTTTTCTCTCTATATAAAGTTATTTTTGTGACCATAGAACTACGGCACGAAGCTTGGGTTGGATGGATTAAAGACTTAAGTGCACCTGATCCATCATCTATCCTTAATTTATTTGGACTTTTACCCTGGGGCACGCCTGAAGTCGGTACAATTTTTGCATTAGTATCTATTGGTGTTCTACCTATTCTCTTAGGCATATCAATGTGGCTTCAGCAAAAGTTAAACCCCGCTCCAACAGATGCAACTCAGGCAATGATATTTGCTTGGATGCCATGGGTTTTCATGTTTATGCTGGGAAGTTTTGCAAGTGGCTTAGTCGTCTACTGGATCGCTAACAATGTTATGACCTTTGGCCAGCAATATGCAATAATGCGAAGCCAGGGCTATACGCCTGATCTCTTTGGGAATATTAAATCTAGCCTCAAAAGAAAAAAGTCAGAAAAAAAATGACACCTATATTAAAACATATATGGAGGCATCCAATTAAGAGCCATGGCCGAGAGGAACTTACAAGTATAGAACTGAGTAAAGATAAAACTCTACCCTGGGACCGTTGTTGGGCTGTTGCACATGAAACGTCAAAAGCAAATAATGGCTCTTGGGCCGAATGTGTAAACTTTTCTAGAGGATCAAAGGCGCCTAAATTAATGGCGATAAATGCTTCTTTAAATGAATCTAACGAAGAAGTTACTTTAAGCCACCCAGAATTAGAATCAATAACTATTCATCCAGAAAAAAATGCAGACGAATTAATAAATTGGGTTTACCCAATAATGCCAGAAAACAGATCAAAATCAGCGAAGGTTGTTCGAGTTTTAGGTCGGGGTATGACAGATACAGATTATCCCTCAATATCTCTTAATAGTATCACCAGTCACCAAGCCGTTGAAAATAAATTAGGAGAAAAATTGGATATAAGAAGATGGCGAGGAAATTTGTGGTTAGATGGTTTAGACCCATGGGAAGAATTTAATTGGGTAGGTAAAACTATTTCAATAGGTGAATGCAAAATAGCAATTCAAGAACGTATAGTTAGATGTTTAGCTACAACAGCAAACCCCGTAACAGGACAACGAGACGTTGATACTTTGTCGATCCTGGAAACCTGGGGTCATAAAGACTTTGGAGTTTATGGACAAGTTCTGGAGCCTGGTAAAATCATGGTTGGTGATACCATTTCAATATTGTAGTTTAATGGCATGAGTAAATTTATATTTAAAATATCTAAAGAGCCTTCCAAAGAGGCTCTGGAGGAAGGAAGAAGGCTTTTTGCTGGTGAGAACACTTTTCTAAAGGGTGTAGTCGCGATAGAAGGTCTACCGTCACCAAATCGAACAGAAATCTGTTTTGCTGGAAGATCTAATGTAGGGAAATCTAGTTTACTTAATGCTGTGACGGGACGAAAAGCATTAGCTAGAACCTCAAACACGCCAGGAAGAACACAGGAAATAAACTTCTTCTCAATCGGTGAAAAATTTTACTTAGTCGACCTACCCGGTTACGGGTTCGCAGAAGCACCTTTGGCAGTAGTAAAGAAATGGCAAAATCTACTAAAACTATATCTATCTGGGAGACAAACCCTTAGACGAGCATTTGTTCTTATAGATGCGAGACATGGTATAAAAAAAGTGGATCATGAAATCCTGAGCGCACTAGATAAATCAGCTGTAACATTCCAAATTGTACTTACAAAGACAGATAAAATAAAATCGCCTGACTTTAGCACTTTAATTAAATCAGTATCAGATGATTTATCTTCCCACTCAGCTGCATATCCAGAGATAATTATTACCTCTTCTAATTCAGGCCTAGGGATACCTGATTTACGGTCAGCTATCGCAGCACTTGAGTGAAAGAGAATTAAACGGTATTTCAAGAGATCTACTTAAATATAGTAGAAAACTCTTAATTCTTCTATATATACCAAATATACTATACAAGAAACGTTCAGTTATTGGGAAACTAACCTATGAAAAAGCAATTAAACCTTAGTCATGACTGGGTGACATCTGCAAAAACTCTCTCCGAAGCACTCCCTTACTTACAAAGATACGACGGTGCTGTAGTTGTTATTAAGCTTGGTGGTCACGCTATGGGTAACGATCAAAATATGGAAGTCTTTGCTCGAGATATCGTTCTCATGCAGCAAGTTGGTATAAACCCCGTTATAGTGCATGGTGGTGGCCCAATGATAAATGAGATGTTAGAAAAGTTAGATATTAAATCAAAGTTTATTGATGGGAAGCGAGTCACAGACGAAGAAAGTATTAAAGTGGTTGAAATGGTACTTTCTGGAAGCATCAATAAAAAAATAGTTCAAGCAATTAATACACAAGGTGGGAAAGGTATTGGCCTGTCAGGTAAAGACGCAAACTTAATACATTGCACTCCTGAAGATCCAAAGTTTGGTTTTGTTGGTAAACCAACTAAGGTAGAACCTTTCGTCTTAAGTGAAATGTTTAAATCCGGCTTTATTCCGGTCGTTGCTCCAATAGGCTTAGGGGAAGGTGGAGAAACATATAATATTAATGGAGATACCGTAGCAGGTGCAATAGCAGCAGCATTAAAGGCAGATAGGTTACTACTTCTAACTGATGTTTCTGGCGTCAAAAATGAAAATGGGGAAGTTATAACGGAACTGTCATCTTCAGAGATCAAAGCACTAACTGAGAAGGGAATTATCCAAGGGGGTATGATCCCAAAGACTGCTACTGCTCTAGTTGCACTAGAAGGTGGTGCTAGAGCTGTTGTTATATTAGATGGACGTGCGCCAAATGCATGCCTGTTAGAGCTTTTCACAGAGCACGGGGCTGGCTCAATAATTCGCTTATAAATAGTAACTTAACCCAAATAAACTGTAGATGACTTAGGAAGAGCTAACTAAATTAGATAAAAAACAATCTGAGTACCACATATCTATTTTAAAGCACCTTAAATTAAATATTTTCTAGAAAGTAACAAATGACCTCAGATAAAAAAAATACGCTTTTTACGTCCTTGGCAAAACTAATCGAAATTAGAAGAGAATCGCTAATAGAGTTAACTCAAGATCTTATTAAAATTCCCACGTTAAACCCACCAGGAGAAAATTATTTAGAAATCTGCGAATATCTAAACAAAAGATTATCTAAAGTTGGCTTTGAAACACAAATGATTAGAGCGAAAGGTGCTCCTGGAGACTCAGACAAATATCCACGATGGAATATCATCGGAAGAAAAGAAGGTAAAAACTTAGGAGAATGTATCCACTTCAATTCTCATACTGATGTTGTTGAAGTTGGGTCAGGTTGGAAATTTGATCCATTTGGTGGTCAGGTTTTTGAAGGGAAAGTCTACGGCCGTGGCGCCTGTGATATGAAAGGTGGCCTTGCAGCATCGATTATAGCAGTAGAGGCGTTTTTAGAAGCTTGCCCTGAGTATAATGGAGCAATTGAAATATCAGGAACTGCAGACGAAGAGACTGGTGGTTATGGAGGTGTAGCATATTTAGCCGAGAAAGGTTTTTTTTCACCCCAACGAGTTCAACATGTTATTATACCTGAACCACTTCATAAAGACCGTATATGCCTAGGCCATCGAGGAGGATGGTGGGCCGAAATAGAGACTTTTGGAGAGATTGCCCACGGAGCCATGCCATTCGCTGGCGATTGTGCCGTACGTCACATGGGTGAGGTCTTAAACGAGTTTGAGGAAACTTTATTCCCTAATCTAAAAAAACGAGTTACCGAGATGCCTGTAATACCAGAGGGTGCAAAAAACTCTACCATGAATATTAACTCAATTCATGGTGGTCAGGTGGAGCCAGATCCAGAAAGCAATGCGTTGCCATCTCACTGTGTTCCTGACAGCTGTAGAATAATTATTGATCGACGCTTTCTGATTGAAGAAAACGTGGAAGAAGTTAAAGCAGAAATAGAAAACTTGTTAGAAGGTATAAAATCGAGAAGGCCAAAATTTACATATGAGGTAACTGAGTTAAATCGAGTTATACCCAGCATGACAGATAAAAATGCACCTATTGTAAAATCCATCGCTACTTCTATAGAAAAAGTTATAGGTAAAAGCCCAGATTATGTCGCGTCACCTGGTTCTTACGATCAAAAACATATAGACAGGATCGGCACCCTTAAAAACTGCATTGCCTATGGTCCTGGAATTTTAGACTTAGCTCACAAACCTGATGAATTTGTTGTAATAGATGATATGGTCGATAGTGCAAAAGTTATGGGAAATTCACTTATAGACCTGTTAACTAGTTAGAAACTATTTAAAATTTAAAAAAAATATACTGGAAAAGCTGTGGACATAAATAAACTCTCTTTTAATCCCTCTCTTTGTTTTATAAATGGAAAGTGGATCCAACCTCATAAAGGGAGGTTCATCGAACTAGTTAACCCTTCGAATGGAGAAATTTTATGCAAAATATCGCGTGGCTCCAGTGAAGACATAGATCACGCGATTATAGCTGCACAAAATAGTGATTGGGTTAATTCAAGTGCTTTAGAAAGAGGCCGAGTTCTTTTAAAAATGAGCCAAATGGTTTTAAATGAGGTTGACCTACTAGCGGAGCTAGAAGCAAACGATGTAGGAAAACCTCTCGCACAAGCACGCGGTGATGCGATAGCTCTAGCTCGTTATCTAGAGTTTTATGGTGGGGCCGCAGATAAGATACACGGAGAAACAATCCCTTACTTAAAAGGTTATACCGTTTACACCTTACGTGAGCCACATGGGGTAACGGGTCATATCGTACCTTGGAACTACCCGATGCAAATCATAGGTCGTTCAATAGGGGCCGCTCTAGCCATGGGAAATACAACTGTCCTTAAACCAGCAGAAGAGGCCTGCCTATCTGCATTGGCCTTTGCAGACATAGCGAGACGAGCTGGTTTACCAAATGGTGCACTAAACGTTGTTCCCGGTCTAGGGCTTGAGGCAGGTGCCTCCTTAGCGTGTCACCCTGGTATTCATCATATTTCATTCACAGGCTCTGAGGCCGTTGGAATAAAAATCCAAGCAGCAGCTGCTAAAAATGTTGTTCCTGTCACCTTGGAGCTTGGCGGAAAGTCGCCACAAATTGTTTTTGATGATGCGGACGTAGAGGCAGCTCTTCCTTACTTAGTTAACTCAGGAATTCAAAATGCTGGCCAAACATGCTCTGCGGCCTCCAGAATATTAATACAAAAAAGTGTTTTTAATAAAGTAAAAGATCTAATGGGTGAGAAATATCGCGCGCTTCGTGTAGGGCCAGCCACTGAAGATTTAGACCTAGGACCATTAATCTCTAATCGTCAAAAAGAAATAGTTTTGAATTTTCTAGAAGTAGGTAAAAATCTTAAGGTTGTTGCCAAGGGAAGTATTTCCCAGAATGCGCCAGAAACAGGTTTTTATATTCAACCAACTTTATTTGAAGATGTCCCTTATAATCATAAATTAGCACAGGAAGAGATTTTTGGACCCGTACAAGTGCTAATACCTTTTGATACTGAGGAGGAGGCCATTCATATCGCCAATAGCACCTCATTCGGTCTAGTAGCATCTATTTGGACTAACGATGGAGCAAGACAGATGCGGATGGCTAAAAAATTAAAATGTGGGCAAGTTTTTATTAATAATTATGGAGCTGGTGGAGGCGTTGAATTACCTTTTGGTGGTATAGGAAAGTCTGGTCATGGTCGAGAAAAAGGATTTGAAGCTCTTTACGGCTTTTCTACCCTAAAAACTATAGCCGCATTTCACGGTTAACTTTGATAAAAATACGCTTCAGATCCTAGTTTAATGTCCTAAGATTTGACTAAGGAATAGTTTTGTTCGTTCTGATTGCGGATTATTAAAGAACTCTTCTGGTTCATTTTGTTCAACTATTTGACCTTCATCCATAAAAATAACTCTATCAGCAACCTGTCGAGCAAAGCCCATTTCATGGGACACCACGATCATGGTCATTCCATCATCAGCCAACTCAATCATAGTATCTAAAACTTCCTTGATCATTTCTGGGTCAAGTGCAGAGGTAGGTTCGTCGAAAAGCATTATTCTAGGCCTCATGCATAAAGATCGAGCAATTGCTACCCGCTGCTGCTGCCCACCAGATAGTTGCCCAGGATATTTATCTGCTTGCTCTGGTATCTTAACCTTCTCCAAGAAACCCATTGCAATTTCATCAGCTTCTTTTTTTGGAGTTTTTCGAACCCACAAAGGTGCAAGAGTACAGTTCTCAAGAATTGTTAAATGAGGAAAGAGATTAAAATGCTGAAAAACCATTCCAACTTCTGATCTAACCTTGTCAATATTTTTTAAGTCTGAGGTTAATTCAGTGCCATCAACCACGATTTTACCAGATTGATGCTCTTCCAATCTGTTTACACACCTAATGAGAGTAGACTTTCCAGATCCAGATGGACCTGCAACTACAATTCTTTCTCCACGTTTCACACTTAAATTAATATCACGTAAAACATGAAAGGACCCAAACCATTTATTCATTTCTGAAATTGCAATAGCATCCTCATTAGATGATAGCATTTCTGCCCGAGCCAATTTTTCTTTCGATAGTTTTGCCATTAATGGGTCTCCTTAATTTTCTTTACGAAGCTTTCGCTCCAAATACATTGAGTAACGGGACATTGAGAAACAAAAAACAAAAAAGCATAGGGCTACAAACACGTTTAATTCCCAATAAACACCATTCCAACGCATATCTGCAAGAACAACTGTTGTCAGGCCAATTGGATCAAAGAGTCCTATCACGGACACCAATGTTGTATCCTTTAAAACACCAATGAAATTTGATACAATCCCAGGTATTGAGATCTTTAAAGCCTGAGGCATAATGATTAACCTTTGGGCTTTCCAATAAGAAAAACCGAGCGCATTTGCTGCCTCATATTGTCCACTGTCCAACCCGGCCAAACCCCCACGTACAACTTCAGCCATATAAGCTGAAGAAAAGAGCGTGACCATTATAACTACTCTCATGATGATATCGAAATTCGTTCCTGGGGGCATAAAAATATTAAGTAATGTTGATGCAACAAATAATAAGGTAATTAAAGGAACACCCCGTATGAATTCGATGAACCATACGCAAAGAACTTTTACAATCAATAGATCGGACTGACGACCTAAAGCTAAGAATATGCCTATAGGTAAGGAGCAAAAAATTGCCGTTAACCCTATCGTCAAAGACAGTAAAAGTCCGCCAAAATCCCTGCTAGGCAAAACCTGAATTTCATAGGGGATCATTTCAGCTAACAGTCCAGAAGCCGGTTCTGTTAAAAACATCCACCATATAATCGGCACACCTATCGATGAAAGCAATAGAATGACTGCGTTCACTCTTTCTTTTAAAGATCTCCAAACTAAATACCCAAGCACTAATCCCAGAAAAGAGAAAATTGGCGACCAGATGGAGCCACCCCATAAAAGCCAAACTGCCAGAAATGGGAATACTGGACCAAGTAGAAACAGTTTCCTTGGAACTCTTTCAAATAGTATTGGTGCTATTGTTGCTAAAAATAATACAAATACAAGTATGGGTCTCCATAGAATGCTTCTATCATAAAACCCAAAAATAAATTGTGGCCAGCGTTCAGTTATTACTCCCCAGCAGGCTCCACTATGATGCCCGGTTAGAGCTGTGTTTATCTCTCGACACTCGTTTAAACTCGTTGCTTTCCATGTAGGCGTTAATACCCACGGAATAAGGAAACTTAGAAAAGAATACACAATGTATAATGATATGATGGTTAAAATACTATTGAACCAACCATTAAACAAATTTTCTCTTGTCCAACCAATAACACCAATAGAAGTAAGGGGTGGTGTTTGTTCAGCCAACATCTCAGATCTAACAAAAGACACATTCCTCATACTATCTCTCCACCATATCGTTTCTACGATTGTACCAATTTATCACCGCTGAGATTAAAAGAGAGATAGTTAGGTATATTGACATCCCTAATAGAAGTGTTTCCAATTCACGGCCTGTTTGATTCAACGTTATCCCCATAAGAGTACCAGTTAAGTCCATATAACCTACTGCTATAGCTAGTGAAGAGTTTTTAGTCAGATTTAAGTAGTTAGAGATAAGTGGCGGTACAATAACCTTTAAAGCCTGAGGTAGAATTACTAGAGCCATTATTACATTAGGTTTAATACCGAGAGCCCCTGCAGCTTCTGTCTGACCTTTAGAGACAGCCAAGATACCTGATCTCACAATTTCAGCAATGAATGCTGACGTATAAAGAGACAGCGCAATCCACAGAGCTATTAGTGAGTTCCTAAGATGAATTCCTCCCTTAAAGTTAAACCCTTTTAATTCAGGGTATCCTAAGTAAAAACCCAAATATACCAATAAAAGGATAGTCGGAATAAAGATTACCCCTAACCTCAGGTACCACGTCGTTGGCCTAATCCCTGTCTCTTCTTGAATGCGTTTTGCCCGTGCCTTTATTTTTCCAGAGGCCCAAATACTACCAATAAAAATTGCTAAAATTACTATCAAATCTATACTTATATAGAAGCTGTTTGAGAAAAAACCCATGTCGCCAAAACCATTAGAGAATAGTGGCTCAGGGATATAAAAGCCCCTGTTAGTTAAAGCTACACTATCAAATAGCTTCATCGTAGCAATTGGGTCTGCCCCCCTAAAATGTTTAGGTACTGGAAAACTATGTGCCACCATCGACATTATCAGAAGTATCCACAACAATAGGGGAACATTTCTGAAAATCTCAATATGAACAGTCATTATTCGTGCAACTATCCAATTTTTTGATAGCCGTGCTATCCCAACAAATACTCCTAAAATTGTAGCAGTAATGCACCCGATTGCAGATAAAACTAAGGTGTTTAGAACACCTAAGACAGCCGCACGTCCGTGAGAGGATCTTGAATCATATTCAAGGAGTCTTTGATTTATGTCATAATTAGATTCATGTACTAAAAATGAGAAATCTATATCTTTACCTGATATTGCCAGATTGCTCATGGTATTATTTACAAGCCACCACACTAAACTGAAAAAGAATATCAGAGCTATTACTTGAAATGAAGTTGATCTATACCTTGTATCGTATAGAAGCATCGATAATTCAAAAGTAGGCTTCTTAAAATCTTGATGTTGAGCCATTGGTAAGTTTTATCCAATCTTTTAGTACAAACCTTTAAGCTTTTGGCTAATAGCTATCTTAGCCAAAACTTTAAAAGCTTCAGTTGACTTTAGGGCGCAGTAGAACTGCGCCCTAAACTATAAACTAATTTTTATCTAAATGGTGGTGAATAAAGAAGTCCACCATCTGTCCATTGAGCGTTCAAACCACGCTCTAGACCAATCTGAGTATTTGGACCCAGGTGGTTTTCAAAGATTTCACCATAGTTTCCTTCAGCTGCGATAACTCGAACAGCCCAATCAGCATCTAGACCAAGCATTTCGCCCAGATTACCTTCAGTACCCATCATTCTATTAATTTCTGGGTTGTTTGTTGGCGCCGCTGCCATTTCCGCTACATTAGCTTTGGTAATACCAAGCTCTTCCGCTGAAATAAGAGCATTTAAAGTCCAACGAACAATGTCACCCCACTGGTTGTCACCGTGACGAGTAACTGGTCCGAGTGGCTCTTTAGAAACGATTTCTGGTAAGATCATGTGAGCATCAGGGTCTGCAAAAGTAGATCTTGCAGAAGCTAGACCTGAAGCATCTGTAGTATAGACGTCACAAGCTTCTGCTTGGTAAAGAGATCTAGACTCTGAACTTTTTTCAGTTGGAACTGGCTCATAAGTTATACCATTTACTCTAAAGAAGTCAGCAAGGTTTAACTCTGTAGTTGTACCTACTTGGATACAAACTGTTGCTCCATCTAAATCTTTTGCAGATGTTACACCCAAAGATTTTGGAACCATAAAGCCCTGACCATCATAATAGTTAACACCGTGGAAATCTAGTTTTAGATCAACATCACGTGAAAAAGTCCATGTTGTTGTTCTTGAAAGTACATCAACTTCACCAGAAGCAAGCGCTGTGAAACGCGTTTTACCTGTTGTTGGTACAAATTCAACAGCCATCGGATCACCGAGAACCGCTGCAGCTACCGCACGACAAACAGCTACATCAAACCCTTGATATACGTTGTTAGCATCCGGCAATGAGAATCCTGCAACACCGGTACTAGTTCCACAGTTAAGAATTCCTCGAGCTTTAACTTCTTCTAAGGTGCTAGCGCTTAAAGTAGTGGCAGCCATCCCTAACGCCAGTAAAGCGCCCATAAATAGTGATTTTTTCATAATTGTCTCTTCCTATATTTAATGCCCATGAAGGGCTAATTATTTAGCCCTCCCGAGCCAACTTTTATTTTAAGCAGATACATCCACCAAGGCCCAACTAAATATAGGTTTTATTTGAAAGGTCAAGAAAATTAAGAAATAATATCAAGGGATAAGATGACAATAAAATAAAATTCAAACTCCAGCCTTCACATTCTCTCTTAATCTTAATCCGTGTAGAAATTGATTAAGAAACTTTGTAAAAACTTGCTGCGTGAAAAAAGGCTGTTTTTCTATTAAGTGTCCTTACACTCTCAACTTCGTCTACACCCCAGTTTTGCTGTTGCCAGTCTTCGTCTATTTGGCAAGCTGACCAGGCATTATTTAGATCCAAAAAATTCTTGGTTACAGCAAGACTAATTACCAACGACCCAGATATTGTTACTAAATCATAAAGGGCACAAAGCTGAAAAATACTTAAGTTAGAAACTTGTTTCTCAAACTCTAAAATACTTTGAACAGGCTGCGGTGCATACACAACGCCTTCAAAAACGTTAAGAGGTGAATTCAACTCTGATGCTGACCATAAGACAAGATTTGACCAAATTTCTTCTTGGCGACGCACGAGCTCTATAGGCCTATCTGCTCTGTAACAAATGAGATCACTATCTCCATAATCAGTAACTAATTTCCTTATTTCCTCAATTTGTGGAGCGACTTTATCTATAGCTGAATTGGCAGAGCGAGTATAAGGCATCGTTAATGGGTCTACTTTATCACCCTGACTTTTCCACTCAAGAACTACAAGGTTAGCCATCTCCTTAGTTGGCAAAATCAAAGGTTTCTTATTTGGCGTGTTCAATAGTCTCTGATCTAAATAGACTTTATAATGATCAGCCTCATCCATACATACAGTTGATACTTTCTCCCAAAATCTTTTTTTAGGCCATTCAACCATTTTTAAATGTCACTCCAAATATTTTTCAGAATACCATCTATTTCATCAGAAAAACTTACATAAAAATCTGATTTTGGTATCATAATTTCTGAACTGTGATAACCCCATGAGACACCTACTTTATTAAAATTAGCCGCCTCTCCCATATCCATATCATACGAAGTATCACCAATTATAACAGCGTTTTCAGAAAGTAACCCTGTTTCATCAAGAGCCGAGTAAAGCATTGACGGGTGAGGTTTTGAAGGATGATTATCAGCTGTTTGTATAGTCGAAAAGTAGTGGCCAAGTGAATGTGATTCTATAATATAGTCTAACCCCCTACGCCCTTTTCCTGTCGCAATACCCAATAAATACTTTTCAGAAACTAACAATCTATCCAAAAGTCCCCTAATACCGTGAAATAGTGGTGATGGTTCATATCCTGAGCTTTCCCGAAGAGACCTAAAACACTCAACGTACGAATCAACTATCTTTTTATGAAGAATTTCAGAACCTTCAGGCACCATTTTTTGGAGAGCTTCAGTAAGAGATAAGCCTATTATGGACCTAACCTGACTTTTCTTCGGAACGGGCAAGCCTTGCCTTTCAAAAGCCAAGCCCATCGCTTTAGAAATGTGTGCTTGACTATCAACTAATGTCCCATCAACATCAAACACTACTAACTTCATTATTGCCATTCTTCGTTGACATCAAAAGGGTCGAAAGGCACATCAGACTCTGACCACCCAAAATAATTCCATGTTTTTAACATATGCTCTGGCAACGGTGCAGAAAAAACTAAATCTAACCCTGTAACTGGGTGTTGAATTGTAAGAGATCGTGCGTGAAGATGCATTTTTTTACTAATATCATCCCCTAAACCGGACCCCCAACCGTCACCGTAATTATCCTGGCCGGATGCTCCATACTTCCCATCTCCAACTATTGGGTGCCCAAGCTCTGACATATGGGCTCGAAGCTGGTGAGTTCGTCCGGTTACCGGAACCAAAGCCATCCAGGATGCTCTTTGTGCTAAGAAACATAGTGTTGCATAATCAGTGTGCGCTCTTTTAGCTCCAAAGGTCGAGTTAATGTCATCAGGGTGAACACAGTACATTTTTTCACCTGCTCCATCATTAGTATGCCCTTTCTTCTTAACCAAACCAAACTTTATTGAACCTATTTTTGGATATGGCACCCCAGCAACTAACGCCCAATAAATCTTTCTAGTGTTTTGATGTCTAAATGCTTTTGTTAATTCACTCGCCATTGCTTGAGTTCTTGCTAGTAATAGGACCCCTGAGGTATCCTTATCCAAACGATGCACCAATCTCGGGGCCTCTTCACGTTCAAAGGTTAATGCTCCTGTCATCCCATCAACATGACGAGTTTGTTTACTACCACCCTGCACAGCTAAGCCAGCGGGTTTATTTAAAACTAACAAATAATCATCTTTGTATATTACACAGTTTCTAATCATTTCTGCATCAGATCTAGTAATATTTTTTTGACCAGAAAATTGTTTTATCTCGTCAAAAGAAGGAAGAGGTGGGATGCGGATGATTTGTCCCGGAGACACACGTGTGCTTGACTTAACACGACCACCATTTACACGAATTTCACCTTTTCGGCACATTTTTTCAATATTACTTTGATTTATATGGGCAAACTTTCTACGAAACCACCTATCAAGTCGTTGCTCAGCTTCGTCATCTCCAACTGTTATTTTTTGAATTAGACTCATATTATTAAATAACGTCCCAACCAAATACCTCCAAAAAGAGCCATTATAGAAAATAAAACAGATATAGTGACATATAACATCAACCCCACAATATTGCCCTGCTCATAAAGCATATACGTGTCCAATGAAAACGCTGAGAAAGTTGTAAAGCCACCCAACAAACCGACCATTAAAAAAGGGTATAGGTTCAACAAATTTCTTTGCTCTAGAGCTACAACTAAAAAGCCCATAATGAAAGAGCCAAGGATATTTATGAAAATGGTTCCAACTGGAAAGCTTGCACCTAACATACGTGCAGCACTTATCACTGTTGCATACCGCAGTGTTGCTCCAAGGGCTCCACCCAGTGCTACCTGAAAAAATGTAAAAGTCATAACCAACCTGTCTGCTCTAAAATACCTGATGTCAAGATTCTCGAGCTTTTCTTAGCGACTTAAAGTATTCCAACTTTGCTCTTAAATCTTTTTCAGCTCCCTGATTGCTGGGGTTGTAATATTCACGATCTTTAATCAAGTTAGGAAAGTAGTCCTGTCCAGAGAAACTATTTTCATAATCATGGTCGTATTTGTACCCTTTCCCATAACCTTGTTCTTTCATCAGCATAGTAGGAGCGTTGAGAATATGCTTTGGTGGAGGCTGTGAACCATTATCAATTGCAGCTGACTTGGAATTCTTAAAGGCCATGTATACAGCATTTGATTTAACAGCTAGCGCCAGATAAATTGTTACCTCTGCCAATGCTAAGTCTCCTTCGGGACTTCCCAGCCTCTCATAAACTTTCCAGGATTCTAGGCACATGCGTTTGGCGTTTTCATCCGCTAACCCAATATCCTCCAAGGCAATTCTTGTGAGCCTACGAAATAAATAATTCGGGTCTTCTCCACTGTCCATCATTCTTGAAAGCCAGTAAAGTGCCGCATCAGGGTCCGACCCCCTTATGGATTTATGTAAAGCAGAAATTAAATTAAAATGCTCTTCTCCAGTTCTGTTAAAATTAGGCATGCGCTTTGAGAGCCTTTCAATCAAACTCTCACGATCTAATTGTTTGTCTAAATTCCAGCTAAAAATCTGTTCAATCATATTAATTAGTGAGCGTGCATCACCATCAGAAAGGTCTATTAGGGCACTCTTTGCATCCAAAGACAACAAAAGTTTATTATTCATTTTTATTTGAATATTAGTCAAAATTTTCTCTAAATCTTGAACAGACAAGCGATCTAATACTAAAACCTGACATCGTGACAGCAGAGCAGAATTTAAAGAGAATGAAGGGTTTTCAGTTGTCGCTCCCACAAGTACTATTGTTCCATCCTCTATGTGGGGTAGAAAAGCATCCTGCTGAGATTTATTAAATCTGTGAATTTCATCTACAAACAGTAGAGTTGATTTACCATTTTTTTTCCTAATTTTTGCACTATCAAAAATATTTCTTAATTCCTTAACACCAGAAAAAATTGCACTAAGTTGCTCAAAATGTATTTCAAATGAGGTTGATAATAAACGCGCAATCGTCGTTTTACCTACTCCAGGAGGCCCCCATAGAATGAATGAACTCAAAGAGCCCCTACTTATCATTAGACTTAAAGTAGTATTTGGTCCTAATAAGCGTTCTTGGCCAACAACAAAATCAAAACTAGTTGGCCTCATCAAGTCAGCTAAAGGCCGTTTAACTGACACCAATATCTCAGGCTGTGCTTGGTTAAATAAATCAGACATTATATATAATTCTTATAAAAGTTTTTTATTTAACTTAGCTAAACACAAGCTAATAGGAAACAAAATAATATAACCCCTGAAAAGAGCAAAAAAAAAGCCCACGAAGCCGCGGGCTGTTTTATTTTATTAGCTTACTTAACTACTCCTCGGTAGTTTCTTCCTCGATCGCCTTTTCTTTGTCAACTAACCCCTTTGCACTTGGATCTCTATCCACTAGCTCTATGATCGCCATTGGCGCCATATCACCATATCTAAATCCCGCCTTTAGTACTCTGGCATATCCACCTTGACGATCTTTGTATCTTGGCCCAAGAATATCAAAAAGTTTAGCAACATAAGCGTCTTGCTTCAACTTAGACGCAGCAAGCCTACGGGCGTGTAGGTCACCTCTTTTAGCTAAAGTAATCATCTTTTCTATGATTGGCCTTAATTCTTTTGCCTTAGGTAAGGTAGTTTTAATTTGTTCGTGCTCTATTAGTGAACCTGCCATATTACTAAACAGTGCCTTACGATGTTCGTGTGTTCTATTTAACCGGCGATAACCTCTTGCGTGACGCATAATCTCATTCCTTATGTTTATACTTTGTCTGGCGCCGCCGATGCGTGTCGAAGCGCTCTCCTTGGGGTATTATTACCCAGTAATTCTCCACATCTGTGGACATTTTTTAAACTTAAAAGTGATCTTCAAATCTCTTAGCAAGCTCCTCAATATTTTCTGGAGGCCAATCAACAATATCCATACCTAAGTGATGACCCATGCTAGATAAAACTTCTTTAATTTCATTAAGTGATTTTCGACCAAAGTTTGGTGTTCTTAGCATCTCAGCCTCAGTCTTTTGAATCAAATCTCCTATATAGACTATATTGTCATTTTTTAGGCAATTTGCTGATCTCACAGACAACTCCAACTCATCCACTTTTTTCAATAATAGTGGGTTGAATTCTAATTCGTCTTCATCATTTTGAGTACTTTCACTCTCTGGTTCATCAAAATTTACGAATATAGATAATTGATCTTGTAATATTCTGGCCGCAAAAGCGACAGCATCGTCTGCGGTAATCGAGCCATCTGTCTCGACTTTTAAAGTCAGTTTGTCATAATCGAGAACTTGACCCTCACGGGTAGGTTGAACATCATAGCTAACCTTCCTGACTGGAGAAAAAATAGCATCAATAGGAATTAACCCTATTGGAGCGTCATCAGGACGGTTCTCTTCGGCTGAAACATAACCTTTTCCATTATTTAATGTTAATTCCATTGAAAGCGCTGCTCCATCATCAAGATGACAAATAACATGCTCCTTGTTTAAGATTTCGATCCCAGCACTCTCAGAAATATCAGCGGCAGTAACCACACCTGGTCCCTTTGCAGTTACTGTGAGCCTTTTTGGACCCTCAACTTCCATACAAATTGCTACGCCTTTTAGGTTCAAAACAATATCTGTCACATCTTCTCTTACACCTGAGATCGAAGAGAATTCATGCAACACATTATCTATTTGAACAGCTGTTATCGCAGTACCCTGCAAACTACTCATTAAAACGCGCCTTAAGGCATTTCCCAAAGTCAAACCAAAACCTCGTTCTAACGGTTCGGCTACTACGGTAGCTTTATTACCTGGTTCACTACCTCCTATTACATCTAGCTGACTTGGTTTAATTAACTCTAACCAGTTCTTGTGGATCATATTATTTCCTCCATACTAGTCCTTGTTCCATGTCCAAAAACAAAGACACCCGAGGTTAAATTGGATTACTCATAATATTTTCGGGGAAAATATCGAGTCTTTAATGATTAAACGCGTCGTCGTTTAGGCGGTCGACAACCATTGTGGGCCATTGGTGTTACGTCACGAATAGATGATATCTGAAACCCCAACGTGGCTAGTGCTCTTAAGGCACTCTCTCTGCCAGATCCAGGCCCTTGAACTTCAACTTCAAGACTTTTTACCCCATGTTCCTGTGCTTTTTGTCCTACATCTTCTGCTGCCATTTGAGCAGCATAAGGGGTAGACTTTCTTGAGCCTTTAAATCCCATTGTCCCCGCTGACGACCAAGCAATTGCATTACCTTGAACATCAGAGATGAGAATCTTAGTATTATTGAATGAGGAGTTTACGTGAGCAACTCCAGCCGCGATATTCTTTCGAGCCTTCTTCTTAGCCCTTACTTTATCTCTTGCCATTTTCTAGTCCCCTACTTCTTCTTACCTGCTATAGCTCTTGCTGGTCCTTTGCGGGTACGAGCATTAGTATGAGTTCTTTGGCCTCGAACAGGAAGGTTTCTTCTGTGTCTAAGACCGCGATAACAACCAGAATCCATTAATCGTTTTACATTTATTTGTATCCCACGCCGCAAATCTCCTTCTACTTCGAAGTTTGCATCAATGTATTCTCTTATTTTTAGGACTTCGCTATCTGTCAGCTCATTCATTCGCCTTGATGCCTCTATCCCAACCGCGTCACATATTGTTCTTGCGGATGTATTTCCGATTCCTGTTATATAGGTCAAAGAAATAGGTACTCGTTTGCCATCAGGCAAATTTACGCCAGCTATTCGTGCCAATTTGGTTTTCCTTTCCTGTCGCGATTCCGTAACACCAGAATCTTTTCTCACAACTATCTCTCAATCCTTTCAAGGATCGAAAGCTTCTTAGACTTCAAGAAGTGATATTTTACACTTCATAACCCTAGTTAGCCTAGAGTTGGGTGAGTAGGGTTTTTTTTCTGTATCGTCAAGCGCAGTTTTAAGTTATTTCAATAAAATTTTATTGATTGCAGAATTGATTACTTCGATATCTGCTAATCCATCAACAGAATAGAGAATTCCCTTATTTAAATAGTACTTTATTAAAGGAGCGGTCTTATTATTATACTCATCTAACCTCGTCCGTAGACTCTCTTCATTATCATCAACTCTCTTTTTTAGTTTAGCAGCACCGCATTTAATACAGACACTGTTACTCAAAAGTGGTTTTGAGCTTTCATGGTAAACTTCGCCACATTCGCCACAACTATAACGCCCAGTAATTCTATCTACGAGCGCCTCATTGTCTACCTTCATTTCAATTACAGCTGTGATACTGGTATCATGCACATCAAGAAGTTTGTCCAATGCACTTGCTTGACCAATTGTTCTGGGGAACCCGTCAAATATAAAGCCCCTTGCATGAGTTTTAGATAGACGTTCTTTTATTAAAGAGATTACGATATCGTCAGAAACAAGCTCACCAGGATTCATTATTGATGCAACTTTCTTACCGATTTCAGTATTAGAACTTTGGGATTCTCGAAGCATATCACCAGTTGATAGTTGAACAAGATCAAAATCCGCAACCAGCTTGCGTGCTTGAGTTCCTTTACCAGCTCCAGGTGCTCCAAGAAAGATAATATTCATTCATCGTCTCTGTGGTTTTGGTTTTGTTCTTTTTTTACCTCTTAGCTGGGACTTCTCAATTAAGCCCTCATACTGGTGTGCTAAAAGGTGGCTTTGAACTTGTTGAATTGTATCCATAGTGACAGACACAACAATTAAAACCGATGTTCCACCAAAATAAAATGGTATGGCAAGTTGTGATCTTAATATTTCAGGAAGCAAACAGACAGCTGCGAGATAAGCTGCTCCTAACACTAAAATACGGTTAACAACATATTCAAGATACTCAGCTGTTCTTTTTCCAGGTCGAATCCCAGGGACAAAACCATTTTGGCTCTTAAGATTTTCAGCAACCTCTTCAGGTTTAAATGAAACATTAAAGGTATAAAAGTAGGCGAAAAAAACTATCATCACAGTAAAGAACAGAAGATAAAGCGGTTGACCAGGTCCAAAGTATGCTAACACTGTTGACATAACAGAACTAGTCTGAGTCCCTGAGAAAGTACTTAATGTAGTTGGCAAAAGAAGTAATGAAGAAGCAAAAATTGCTGGGATAACACCAGCAGGGTTAACTTTAACCGGTAAGTTTGATGCACCACCATCATATACCTTCATACCTACCTGCCTTCTTGGGTACTGAATATGAATTTTTCTCAAAGCTCGTTCCATAAATACCACAAAGGTAATCGTAGCTATAACAACTACAAATACCCCTATTATCACCACTGGGCTAATTGACCCAGACCTCCCCTGAGCAAAGAATTGTGCAATTGCAGCAGGGACTTCCGCGATAATCCCAACGAAAATAATTAAAGAGATTCCGTTTCCTATTCCTCTAGCTGTTATTTGTTCTCCCAGCCACATAAGAAACATCGTCCCACCAACAAGAGTGATTATGCACGTTATTCTAAAAAACCAACCTGGATCAGTGACTAAACCCGATCCTTCCAAACCTACGGACAGCCCATACGCTTGAAGAGTTGCTAAGAATACCGTTCCCAAACGAGTATATTGATTTATCTTTCGACGCCCAGGTTCACCTTCTTTTTTTAGTTGCTCCATGTAAGGCACCATTGCGGTCATAAGTTGAACAATAATGGATGCAGAGATATAAGGCATTATCCCCAGAGCAAATAAACCCATCCTACCAATCGCACCACCAGTGAACATGTTAAGCATTCCACCAATACCTGATGCAGCTTGTTCAACAAATGACTTAAGAGCTTCTGAGTCAATTCCGGGAACAGGTATATAGGTCCCAAGGCGGTAAACTATAAGCAGGCCTATTGCAAAAAGTATTCTTTGTCTAAGCTCAGTCGCCTTGCCAAAAGCTGACCAACTCATGTTCTGCGCCATTTGTTCTGCTGCGGATGCCATGGACTAAGACTTTCTTGTTTTTTCTACTAATAATAAAAAGACTATATTTCTGAATTTATGTCAAATTTCAATTCTATATACTCAAAATTACCTTTGTTATTATATTACTATTTGCTAGAAGTAGAAGTTTTTAAAACTCCTCCTAATTTCTCAACTGCATCAACTGCCGCTTTAGAAGCACCAGTCACTAAAATATTTAATTTTGATGTAGCAGTGCCTTTAGCCAAGACCCTGACTCCATCAAGCTTACGACGCACTATTCCTGTTTCAAGTAATAAATCTTCATTGATTTCTTTAGAAGCGTCCAATTTTTTAGAATCAATAAACTTTTGAATAAGACCGAGGTTAATTACTGCGTAGCTTTTACGATTTGGTTTGTTGAACCCACGTTTAGGCAAACGCATATATAAAGGCATTTGTCCGCCTTCATAACCATTCAGGGCAACTCCTGACCTAGATTTTTGACCTTTAATCCCTCTCCCAGCAGTTTTTCCTTTTCCTGATCCAGGACCACGTCCCACACGTTTTTTTTTCCGAGTTGCGCCAGGATTATCATGGAGTTCGTTTAATCTCATTTTATTATCTCCTTTGCTGCCTTTGATATCCAGAATACCAATTATGAAAGTCAGCTGTACCTTTTAATCTAAAAACTAACCTATCTCTTTAGTAATTTTTACTAAATGAGATATAGAGTTAACCATGCCCCTCACTGCAGGAGTATCCTCGAGCTCTCTGCTTTTATGCATCTTATTTAAACCTAAACCCACCAACGTAGCTCGCTGTTTTCCAGGTCTGCGTATAGGTGAACCTGTCTGTTTGACTACAATTTTTTTTCCCATAATGCCCTCACACTTCCGCTAGCGGTTCAGTCACCACAACTTTTGAAGACGTTTGAAGAATTTCAGAAACCTTCTTTCCTCTTCTCTGTGCAACCATTCGAGGACTTGACTCATCTCTAAGTCCATCCATTGTAGCTCGTACCATATTATAGGGGTTTTGTGATCCTATTGACTTTGCCACTACATCTTGAACTCCCAGCATTTCAAACACAGCACGCATTGGGCCTCCAGCGATAATACCAGTACCTTGAGGTGCAGTCCTCATTACAACTTTTCCAGCACCATGTCTGCCATTTACATCATGGTGGAGAGTTCTACCTTCCTTTAGTGGCACTCGTATCAACTGCCTTTTAGCTTCTTCTGTTGCTTTTCGAATTGCCTCGGGAACCTCTTTTGCTTTCCCTTTACCAAACCCAACACGTCCCTTCTGATCACCGACAACAACTAAAGCAGCAAACCCAAATCTTTTACCGCCTTTAACAGTTTTTGATACCCTGTTGATCGCAACGAGACGATCCGAAAACTCCGGAGTTTCCTCGCGATCGCGACGGCCTCGATTTCCTGGTTCTTTTGCCATCCATCTTCTCCTTAAATTTTTAATCCACCTTCACGAGCGGCTTCAGCTAATGCTTTAACCTTCCCATGAAATAAATATCCACCACGATCGAAATATGCTTCTTTGACGCCGGCTTTTTTTGCTCTCTCAGCAATTGCAACACCCACAGCAATAGCAACCTGAGTGTTGTTTTTACCGACTTCACCCAAGGAAACTTCCAATGAAGATGCTGAAGCTAATGTTTTTCCAGCAACGTCATCAATTAACTGAGCACTTATATTTTTGTTAGAACGGAATACAGAAAGTCTTGCACGTCCCACATTTACTTTTCTTAACTTATTTCGTACGCGTAAACGGCGTTTTAGAAACAAATCCCTTTTACTATTGGCCATATCCTGAGTTCCTTATTTCTTTTTACCGTCTTTACGGAAAATGTACTCATCTTTATATTTGATACCTTTCCCTTTATAGGGCTCAGGTTTTTTCCAAGCTCTAATATTGGCAGCAACTTGACCTACCAACTGAGAATCAATTCCTTCAACAACTATCTCGGTTAACTTCGGTGCAGTAACATTAACGCCATCCGGTATTTCAAAGTTCACGTCGTGAGAAAGTCCTAAATTAAGCTTTAAGACTTTGCCAGACACTTGCGCCCTATAACCAACCCCATTTATTTCAAGCTGTTTTCTAAAACCAGAGGAGACGCCAGTGACTAAATTTGATACCATAGTTCTACTCATACCCCATTGTTGGCGTGCTCGCTTAGAACTACCCCTTGGCTCTATCGCAACGGTGCTATCTGATATTTTTACAGTTACGTCATCTGTAGCTGTAAATGATAGCTCACCTTTTGGTCCCTTAACTAATATTGTTTGGCCAGACAAAGTTGCTGACACTCCTGTAGGAAGTTCGACCGGTTTTTTTCCAATTCGTGACATTAAATTCTCCCTAGAAGACCGTACAAATTATTTCACCACCAATATTATGAGAGCGCGCTGTTGCGTCAGACATAACTCCTTTAGGCGTACTCACAATAGATAACCCTAGGCCTTGGCGAACAGTAGGAATATCTTTTGCTCCAACGTAAACACGTCGCCCTGGCTTAGAAACTCTGTTGATTTCCCTAATTACGGGCACGCCATCATAATATTTTAAACTAATCTCAAGTGTTGGAAATCCACTACTGTCAGATTTTTTCTCATAACCCCTAATGTAACCTTCATCTTTCAAAACATCTAGAACCCAAGCTCTAAGCTTTGAGTCTGGCGACATTACTATTGATTTTCCACGCATTTGAGAGTTACGGATTCGTGTAAGCATATCTGCTATTGGATCATTCATACCTGCGTTCCCCTACCAACTCGACTTTACCATACCTGGTATCTGTCCATTAGAACCAAGATCTCGTAGAGCAATTCTGCTAATCTTTAATTTACGATAATAAGCATGCGGCCTTCCTGTTATTTGGCAGCGGTTATGAAGCCTAGTCGCCGAACCATTCCTAGGAAGTTCTGCAAGTTTTAATCGTGCTGAAAACCGCTCCTCCATAGGTAGATCCCTATTATCCGCGATCGTCTTTAGTGCAAGTCTCTTGGAAGCATACTTCTTAACGAGCTTTGCCCTCTTTTTTTCTCTTTCAATCATTGCTTTCTTAGCCATATGTCTAGTCCTTCCAGCGGATCAATTGTTGAAAGGCATGTTGAATTTCTTCAACAAGCTCTTTGCTTCTATATCTGTAGTGGCACTGGTACAAATGATTATGTCCAGCCCCCATATTTCATCTACTTTATCAAAATCTACTTCAGGGAAAACTATATGTTCCTTCATTCCCATTGCATAGTTGCCAGTACCATCAAACGATTTTGCAGAGACACCTCGAAAGTCCCTAATACGAGGCATAGCGACAGTAATTAACCTATCAAGGAATTCGAACATACGATCACCCCGTAATGTAACTTTTGTTCCTAGAGGCATATCTTCACGAACTCTGAAAGCTGCGATTGATTTTTTTGCAATAGTTGTAACTGCTAACTGACCGGCAATGGCCGTTAAATCTTTCTGGGCTGCTTTAGCTTTCTTTGTATCTCTAACCGCTTCTGCGCCACAACCAATATTCAAAACAATCTTCTGTAAGCCAGGTATTTGCATATCGTTTTTGTAAGAGAACTCTTCTTTTAGAGATGCTCTTATCACACTATTGTAAAGCTCTTTAAGCCTTGGGGTATAATTTTCTGAATCCAACATCAGATCAAATCTCCTGTTGTCTTAGCAAAACGAGTTTTCTTTCCATCAGTAATCTTAAAACCGACCCGTGTAGCTTTTCCATTAGCATCAACCAATGAAAGGTTGCTTAATTGAATCGGCATAGGTTGAGGTACTTTTCCACCCTGAGTGTTTTGACTTTGCTTAATATGCCTAATTGCAATGTTGACACCCTCAACAATTGCTTTTCCAGTACTTGGGTTTATCTTAGATATCTCACCCTCTTTGCCTTTATCTTTTCCAGCTAAAACGATAATTTTATCGCCTTTTTTTAACTTTGCAGCCATCTTACAAAACCTCCGGAGCCAAAGAAATTATCTTCATAAAGTTTTTTGCTCTTAACTCTCGAACAACTGGACCAAAAATACGCGTTCCTATTGGCTCATTAGCAGTATTTAAGATTACAGCAGCGTTTGTATCGAACCTAATCGCCGTACCGTCATCTCTCCTGACTTCTTTCGCAGTCCTAACAACCACGGCCTTACGGACATCGCCTTTTTTAACTCTTCCACGAGGAATGGCTTCTTTAACAGAGACTACTATTACGTCACCTACCGACGCGTATCGCCGTTTAGATCCGCCTAGTACTTTGATGCACTGAACTCGGCGTGCGCCGGAGTTGTCAGCTACATCCAGATTAGTTTGCATCTGGATCATTTATTTTTCTCCCGACCTTTGAAAATTTCTCTCAGGGTTTCGATTAGTGGCAAGAACCGCTTACTCCGCGATTACCTCCCAACGCTTTGATTTTGATTTAGGCGCGCACTCCTGGATACGCACCATGTCACCGACTTTGAATATGTTACTTTCATCATGAGCCCTATACTTTTTTGAACTCCGAATTGTCTTTTTTAGTACAGGATGTGTAAAACGTCGTTCTACTTGAACAGTTATAGTTTGTTCATTTTTATCGCTGGTTACATTACCCTGGAGAATACGCTTTGGCATTTTAGTATGTTCCTTATTCTACCACAACTTTAGTGGATTTTTCATTAATAATCGTTTTTACACGTGCCACTTCTCTTCGAGCTTGACGCATTCTAGCTGTATTCTCAACTTGACCAGTTGCCTGCTGAAAGCGAAGATTGAACCCTTCTTTTTTAAGGGTTTCCAATTCTTCGTTCAGTTGATCACTAGTCTTTTCTCTCAGTTCCTTGGCGTCCATCGCCTATTCCTCTTCATCAGAGTGCCCCGCCTAATCCATTTATTATCTTAGAGCAATACATTAAGTGTTAATTCGGTTATTAAATCTTACTAATTCTACCAATCCTCACGAATGACGACTCTAGTCTTAATGGGTAGTTTCATTGCTGCCAGCCTTAGAGCTTCCCTTGCCACAGAGTCGGTTACCCCGTCAATCTCAAACATTACTCTTCCAGGCTTAACTTTAGCCGCCCAAAAATCTACAGAACCTTTACCCTTACCCATCCTTACCTCTGTCGGTTTGGATGTAACGGGAAGATCTGGAAAAACTCTAATCCATACTCGGCCTTGTCGTTTCATATGCCTCGTCATAGCCCGTCTGGCAGCTTCTATCTGACGAGCGGTAATACGCTCTGGCTCTGTGGCTTTCAACCCATAAGTACCAAAAGATACCAATGTACCCCCTTTTGCCTCACCGTGGATTCGGCCTTTATGCATTTTGCGAAATTTTGTTTTCTTTGGCTGTAACATTAGACCTCTCCCTTACCGACGTCCGCCAGCACCACGTGGCGCCGGACCATCTTGAATTTCCTGTTGTCTACGGTCCCGTGCAGCCGGATCATGTTCCATAATTTCGCCTTTGAAAATCCATACTTTTATGCCAATAATGCCGTAAGCAGTCATCGCTTCAGAGGACGCATAATCAATATCTGCTCGCAATGTATGCAAAGGAACACGTCCTTCTCTATACCATTCCGTTCTAGCTATTTCGGCTCCACCAAGTCTGCCAGCGACATTCACTCTAATTCCAAGTGCTCCAATTCGCATCGCATTTTGAACAGCTCTTTTCATTGCCCTTCTAAACGATACACGCCTCTCTAGTTGTTGAGCTATAGACTCGGCTACCAGTTGACCATCGAGTTCGGGCTTACGCACTTCAACGATATTTAGATGTAACTCACTCTGTGTTAGATTCGCAATTTTCTTGCGTAAGCCTTCAATATCGGCACCTTTTTTACCAATTATAACGCCTGGTCTTGCAGTGTGAATTGTAACTCTACATTTTTTATGAGGACGCTCAATTATTATTCTACTTACACCAGATTGCTTACATTCTTCCTTAATGAAATTTCTAATGCTTATATCTTCAAGCAATAGATTTCCAAAATCCTTTGAGTCGGCATACCATCGACTATCCCAAGTCCGATTGACTTGAAGGCGCATCCCAATTGGATTTACTTTTTGCCCCATTAAGCTTGCTCCTCAGTTTGACGGACTTTTATAGTTAGCTCCGAAAAAGGTTTCAATAATTTTCCAAAACGCCCTCTAGCTCTTGGCCTACCTCGTTTTAGTGTAATATTTTTGCCCACATAAGCCTCTGCAACAATCAACTCATCAACGTCCAAGTTGTGATTATTTTCTGCATTTGCAACAGCAGACTGTAGACATTTTTTTACATCGTCTGATATTCTTTTCTTCGAGAAAGTCAGATCAGAAAGCGCCTTGCCAACCTTTTTACCTCGAATGAGCTGAGCAACAAGATTTAGCTTTTGCGGAGATGTTTTAAGCATTTTAAGCTTTGCCATTGCTTCATTATCAGCAACTCTACGTAGATTTTTTTCTTTACCCATGACCTACTTCCTCTTCGCTTTTTTATCAGCAGTGTGACCATGATAAGTCCTTGTTGGTGAATACTCTCCAAACTTTTGACCTATCATATCTTCTGAGACAGCGACTGGTATATGTTTTCGTCCATTATAAACACCAAATGTTAAGCCAACAAACTGAGGCAGGATGGTCGATCGTCTTGACCAAATCTTTATGACTTCGTTTCTTCCACTCTCTTTAGATTTCTCGGCCTTCTTCAAGACGTAAGAATCAACAAACGGACCTTTCCAAACTGATCTAGACATATTATCGACCCTTCTTCTTAGCGTGACGTGAACGTAATATTAATCTACTTGAGGCCTTGTTTTTGTTACGCGTACGAGCGCCTTTTGTAGGCTTCCCCCAAGGAGTGACAGGGTGTCGACCTCCCGAAGTGCGCCCCTCACCTCCACCATGCGGGTGGTCGATTGGGTTCATGGCAACTCCACGAACTGACGGCCTAATACCTTTATTTCTATTCCTACCAGCCTTGCCAAGGTTTTGGTTCGAATTGTCTGGGTTTGAAACGGCACCAACAGTACACATACATTCTTGCCTAACTAACCTGAGCTCACCAGAAGACAGTCGTATTTGAGCATACCCACCATCTCTTCCAACAAATTGTGCATAAGTTCCAGCTGCTCTTGCAATTTGCCCACCTTTACCCATTTTTAGCTCTACATTATGAACAATTGTTCCGATAGGTAGCCCAGAGAACGGCATCGCATTACCCGGCTTAACATCTGCTTTTGAGGAAGCTATTATCTTATCACCTACTCCTAACCGTTGAGGTGCAAGAATATAAACACGCTCTCCATCTTCGTAGGCAATCAATGCTATAAATGCAGTTCGGTTTGGATCATACTCTATACGCTCAACTACACCGACCATATCAAATTTTGTTCTTTTGAAATCAACTACACGATAGAGACGCTTTGCACCCCCACCTTTACGGCGCATAGTAATTCGCCCGGTATTGTTACGACCGCCATTCTTCATTAACCCCTCTGTAAGAGATTTAAGTGGACGACCTTTCCAAAGTTCCGAACGGTCAATCAGAACCAACCCTCGTTGGCCCGGCGTGGTCGGTTTATACGACTTTAGTGCCATGCTTTCTGTCTTCCGTCTAATTAAGACCTTATCAAGGTCTTGTTAAAATTATCTCATCGGTCAGAACCAACCAATAAGGGTTACCTATTTAAATTAAAGCCCTGTTGAGACGTCAATAGTATTACCTTCTTCTAACGTCACGTACGCTTTCTTTCTATCTTTCCTCTTACCCAGTTGGCCACGAAACCTCTTTACTTTACCTTTAGTAATCGAAGTGTTAACCGCCTTTACCTTAACTCCAAAGAGCGCCTCAACAGCCTCTTTTATAACAATTTTATTTGAACCCATCGAAACTTCAAAAACTACTGCATTCGACGCTGAAGCCATTGTAGCTTTTTCGGTCACGATCGGGTTTCGTATTACATCATAATATTCGGCTTTCATTTTCATTTAAGTCGGTCCTCCATCGCCGCAACCCCTTCTTTAGTTAACACTAAGGTATCACGCTTGAGAATATCATAAACATTAGCACCAACTGATGGAAGGATATCTAGGCCTGTGATATTTCTTGCCGCTTTAGCGAAGTCCTGGTTAACAGAAACTCCATCAATGACCAACGCCCTTTTCCACCCTAATTCCTTTATTTTCTTTGCTAACTGACTAGTCTTCATATCTGTTAGCTTAGAAACATCAACAATTACAAACTCTCCTGCTGCAACTTTAGCAGATAAAGCATGCATAAGGCCGAGCTTTCGAACTTTTTTTGGAAGATCGTGACCATGACTCCGAGGGGTAGGTCCTTTATAAACGCCACCACCACGAAAAATGGGTGCACTTCTACTACCGTGTCTAGCGCCACCAGTGCCCTTTTGCTTATATATTTTTCGAGTAGAATACGAGGTTTCTGATCGAGTTTTTACCTTGTGCGTACCAGCCTGAGCATTATTTCTCTGCCATCTAACGACCCTATGTAATATATCCACTCTAGGGTCCAGTGAAAATATCTCATCGCTAAGCTCAATCGACCCTGCTTTTTTTCCATCTAAATCAATTGCATCAGCTTTCATCTTTTTTACCTCCCTCAGGAGCTGTGCCACCAGCTAATTGAATTTCGCCATCACCAGCACCGACATTAGCAATTTTCTCTTCAACTTCTTCAGGAGAAACATTCACAACCTCTTCAATGTCCTTAACTGAAGCTAGTAAAGCAGCAGGGTAAATAACATTATCTGGAAGATCTTTTTTCACAGCATCTTTAATCGTAACCCAACCGCCTTTGGATCCAGGAACGGCCCCTTTTATCATGATTATACCAAGTTCAACATCAGTTTTAACTACTTGTAAGTTTTGAGTAGTAACCCGTGCCGCACCCATGTGCCCTGCCATTTTCTTTCCCTTAAATACTTTCCCAGGATCTTGACATTGCCCAGTAGACCCATGCGATCTATGAGAGATGGAAACACCGTGAGACGCCCTTAGGCCTTTAAAGTTGTGGCGCTTCATAGCTCCAGCAAAACCCTTACCAATAGATGTACCAGAAACATCAACGTACTGACCTGCTGAGTAGTGATTAGCAGTTATCTCTTCGCCGACTTCAATCAGATTTTCCGCAGCAACTCTAAATTCTGCAATCTTCCGTTTTGGCTCTACTTTAGCTATTGCAAAATGACCTCTCATCGCCTTAGATGTTCTCTTAATTTTTGCAGTTCCCGCACCCAATTGAACAGCGGAATAACCATCTTTTTCTGTAGTACGGTTTGCGACCACTTCTAATTTATCTAACTGTAAGACAGTCACAGGAATCTGCTTACCATCTTCCATGAACAAACGCGTCATACCAACTTTTTTTGCAATTACACCGGAGCGCAACATATCATTAACCCTCCCTATACTTTAATTTCAACATCGACACCCGCCGCAAGATCCAGCTTCATAAGCGCATCCACAGTTTGAGGTGTCGGGTCAACAATATCTAAAAGCCTTTTATGAGTTCTAATCTCAAACTGCTCCCTAGACTTCTTATCCACATGGGGACCACGCAGAACAGTAAACTTTTCTATCCGGTTAGGCATTGGTATTGGCCCCCTTACGTCAGCACCAGTGCGTTTAGCGGTACTAACTATTTCCTGTGTACTCGCATCCAACACTCTATAATCGAACGCCTTCAATCTTATTCTTATAGTTTGGCTTTTTGCCGCCATTTTATCAGCCTTTCAGGGCAATAGGATTTTAAGAGATTTATTATCTTAACCTCTTTTGATCCTTTTTATTAATTTTACTCGATGATGCTTGAAACAACACCCGCACCGACTGTTCTACCGCCTTCACGGATAGCAAATCTTAACCCGTCCTCCATCGCAATCGGGGTCAGTAATTCTACTTTGAATGATACATTATCTCCAGGCATCACCATTTCAGTACCTGCCGCAAGCTCAACTGATCCCGTTACATCAGTTGTTCGGAAGTAAAATTGAGGACGGTAGTTCGCAAAAAATGGCGTATGACGGCCACCCTCATCTTTTGTAAGAATGTATGCTTCAGCAGTAAATTTATGGTGTGGCTTTACCGATCCAGGCTTACATAAAATCTGTCCACGTTCGACGCCTTCTCTATCGACTCCACGCAATAAAGCACCAACATTATCCCCTGCTTGTCCAGAATCTAGAAGTTTACGGAACATCTCAACACCGGTACAAACTGTTTTTGTAGTATCTCGGATACCAACAATCTCAATTTCATCTCCAACATTAACAACACCACGTTCAATACGACCTGTAACAACAGTGCCACGACCTGAGATTGAAAATACATCCTCAATTGGCATCAAAAACGGTTGATCAATTGCTCGAACAGGTGTTGGAATATATTCATCCACAGCTGCCATCAGCTCCTTAATCTTTTCTTCACCAATTTCAGGAGTTTTACCTTCCATAGCAGCTAAAGCTGAACCCGAAACAACTGGGATATCATCACCAGGATACTCATATGAAGATAAGAGCTCTCGAATTTCCATCTCAACAAGCTCAAGTAATTCATCATCATCCACTTGATCGACTTTGTTCATAAACACAACCATTTTTGGAATACCAACTTGTCGACCTAACAAAATATGCTCTCGTGTTTGAGGCATTGGACCATCAGCCGCGTTAACAACTAGAATAGCCCCATCCATTTGGGCTGCACCAGTGATCATATTCTTCACATAATCTGCGTGACCAGGACAATCGACATGCGCGTAATGACGAGCTTCAGTCTCATATTCAACATGCGCTGTGGAAATCGTAATACCACGTGCCTTCTCTTCCGGCGCAGCATCAATTGAATCATATGCCTGAAATTCTCCAAAGTACTTTGTAATCGCTGCCGTTAGTGTAGTCTTACCGTGATCTACGTGGCCGATCGTACCAATGTTAACATGCGGTTTATTACGTTGAAACTTTTCTTTAGCCATTGTCAAATCCTCTTATTAAACTAATTTATTATGCGTATTTTGATTGAATTTCTTCACTTATACTTTGTGGAACTGGTTCATAATGGTCAAATTGCATTGAGAAGTTGGCTCTGCCAGATGACATCGATCTCAACGTATTAATATATCCGAACATATTAGCAAGAGGTACCCAACAGTCTATCGCTATTGCATTACCTCTGGTATCTTGACCTTGCACTTGTCCACGCCTCGAGGTTAAGTCACCAATTATTCCACCAGTGTATTCTTCTGGCGTTACTACCTCAACCTTCATTATAGGCTCCAATAACTTAGCACCCGCTCTTTTTAACCCTTCACGCATCGCCATACGTCCAGCAATTTCAAAGGCTAACACACTCGAGTCTACGTCATGAAACTTTCCATCCACCAAGGCTACCTTGAAATCAATTACAGGGAAGCCAGCCAGAGGACCACTGTCCATTACTGACTTAATACCTTTTTCTACCCCTGGTATATACTCCTTGGGGATAGAACCTCCAACAATGCGAGACTCAAAAGAGTAACCCTCCCCAGCTTCCGTTGGTGATATAATCATTTTAACTTCCGCAAACTGGCCAGATCCGCCAGATTGTTTTTTATGTGTATAGCTATGCTCAATCTCGTGCCCAATAGTTTCTCTGTAAGCTACTTGTGGTGCACCAATATTTGCTTCAACTTTGAATTCACGCTTTAATCTATCAACTAAAATATCCAGATGAAGCTCTCCCATGCCCTTCATAATAGTTTGACCAGATTCAATATCAGTCTCTACTCTAAACGAAGGATCTTCGGCAGCTAATCTAGCTAAACCCTGAGACATCTTCTCTTGGTCTGCTTTTGTTTTAGGCTCAACGGCGATCTCTATAACGGGATCTGGAAATGTCATAGTCTCCAAGACTACCGGTTCTTTGTCATTACATAAGGTATCACCAGTAGTTGTATCTTTTAAACCTGCAAGAGCTATTATATCTCCCGCAAAAGCCTCTTCGATCTCTTCCCTATTTATAGAATGCATCATCATCATCCTACCTACTCGCTCTTTCCGGCCTTTAGTAGAGTTTAACATTGTATCACCCTTACTAAGAACTCCAGAATAAATTCTTGTAAAAGTTAACGTTCCAACAAAAGGGTCATTCATTATCTTAAAAGCGAGTCCTGAAAATGGTAGTTCATCATTTGCACTTCGAGCGATGTCTCTTGTCTCTGTCTCATCACCCGGTTTGAAACCCATATAGTCCACCACATCAAGTGGGCTAGGCAGGTAATCAATTACTGCATTCAATAGTGGTTGGACCCCTTTATTCTTAAAAGCTGAACCACAAAGGACGGGCACAAAAGTCATAGATAGAGTACCTTTTCGAATTAACATCCGGAGTGTAGCAATATCGGGCTCTTTTCCCTCTAAGTACGCCATCATAGCGTCGTCATCCATCTCCACGGCATTTTCAATTAACTTCGCGCGCCATTCGTTCGCACTCTCTTGAAGGGATTCGCGAATAGGTCTTTTTTCCCACGTTGCCCCAAGATCTTCACCAGTCCATACCCATTCTTCCATAGTAACTAGATCAACTACTCCCTCAAGTTCAGTCTCCGCTCCGATAGGTAGTTGCACGGGAGCCGGTATTGCTCCTGTTCGATCCTTGATCATTTTAACACAGTTTAAATAATCAGCTCCAATTTTGTCCATTTTATTAACAAAAACAATTCGGGGAACTTTATAACGATCAGCTTGCCTCCAGACAGTCTCTGTTTGAGGCTCAACACCAGCGTTTGCATCTAAAACCGCAACCGCTCCATCCAAAACTGCTAAAGACCTTTCCACTTCAATTGTAAAATCAACGTGGCCAGGGGTATCTATAATATTCATCCGATGCTTTTCGGTTTCAGTCGAGCTACCGTCTTCTGTTCTCTCCCAAAAAGTTGTTGTAGCCGCAGAGGTTATAGTAATTCCACGCTCTTGCTCTTGCTCCATCCAGTCCATAGTAGCCGCGCCATCATGAACTTCGCCTATATTATGAGATTTTCCAGTATAATAAAGTATTCTCTCTGAGCAGGTAGTTTTCCCTGCATCGATATGAGCCATAATACCAAAATTTCTATAACGGTTTAAAGGGAAATCACGCGCCATGGGTTCTATTCTTTCCTAAACTTACCAACGATAGTGACTAAATGCTTTATTTGCATCTGCCATTTTATGAGTATCTTCTCTTCTCTTTACTGCTGAGCCCCGAGAATTAACCGCATCCATTAACTCTCCTGCCAAACGCTCCTCCATCGTATTCTCATTCCTGGAGCGAGCAGCTTTTATTAACCACCTAATAGCAAGTGCTACACGACGCTCGGGGCGAACTTCAACAGGAACCTGGTATGTTGCACCACCGACTCTCCGTGAACGGACCTCAACTGCAGGTTTGATTAATTCGAGAGCTTCGTGGAAAACTTCTACAGGAGCTTTTTTCAATTTGGCTTCAACTCTATCGAATGCATTATAGACTATACGCTCTGCAGCCGATTTTTTTCCGTCTACCATCAAATTATTCATAAATTTAGTAAGCACTAAGTCTCCAAACTTTGCGTCTGGTAATACGACTCTTTTCTCTGCTGCGTGACGACGTGACATTTAAATTTCCTCTACTTAGGACGCTTAGCGCCGTATTTTGATCTACGCTGCTTACGGTCTTTTACACCTTGAGTATCTAAGACACCCCTTAAAACGTGATATCTAACTCCTGGCAAATCCTTTACACGGCCTCCACGGATAAGGACCACCGAGTGCTCTTGCAAGTTATGACTTTCTCCAGGGATATACGATATGACTTCAAAACCATTTGTTAACCTAACTTTTGCGACTTTTCTCATTGCTGAGTTTGGTTTCTTTGGTGTTGTCGTATAAACGCGAGTACAGACTCCACGCTTTTGTGGGCACTCCTGTAAGTGCATAGATTTAGAGCGCTTAACTTTTGGCTGACGCGGCTTTCGGATCAACTGTTGTACTGTAGGCATTAAGATATAACCCCTTCTTCTTTTTTCACACGGGAAAATTTTCCCAATCTAATACGTGTCTCTTATAAAAAACACAAAAACCGCTCTCAATTCCGAACGCGGAACCGATGCGGTGGACTACCAGAGGATCGAGGTATAAGCCTAGATCTTGACCACTTAAAATTTTGAAACCATCAGATCTCTTACCGACCGATAATTCTGGGCGTTTTAGAAGGACTCTGTTCACGTGTCAACAGCAGTTGATCAATTAAAAGATTTATTTACTACTTTGTTCTTTTAGTCACTAATTACTTTCTAATAATTTTTTTTAAACATTAGAAAAAACATTATTAAAAAAAAATTAATCTAATATTTACTAAATTTAATCATTACTTTTTTGTAAACGTAACTTCTTTTCTCTAAGTAATGAAAACATTCCAGCGACAAAAATAGTAAGTGCACCAAAAATAGTCAAAGTATCAGGCCATTCGCCAAAGAAAACTAAACCCAAGATTAGGGCTGCAATTAGGCTAGTATACCTAAAAGGTGCTACAAACCCAATGTCCCCATTCCTAATAGCTAAAACTGCACAGAGGTACCCACCAGTAAGGAAAATAGAAGCTGTTATTAATTTAAGAAATTGCGTTGGATCAATGACAACCCAAGTAATTGTTAAAGATCCCATAGCACTGAATATAAAAACAGAAACTGCTGTAGTGGTAGCCACATAAATCGACGAAACCTCTTTTGATAAACGACGCGTAACCAATTCACGGAGAGTAACAAACAAAACCGCTAGTAACGCATAAATTGAATAAAAATTAAAATCTCCAGCCCCTGGCCTCACTATCAGTAACACTCCTATGAATCCAACGATAATTGCCATCACACGACGCCACCCTATTCTTTCACCTAAAAAAAATACTGCCCCAAGACTGACTGTTAACGGAAGTATTTGGACTATAGAAACCACGTTAGCGATAGGCATTTTAAACAGTGCTGAAATGAAAAAAAATGTGCTTACTATTTCGGCTATAGCTCGTAAAATTAGAAGCTTTATATCTTTAGAGGGAATTGAACTTTTAAAGGCCCCAGTGAACCAAACGACAAGTGCAAAGAAAATAGCAACTAAAATAGATCTAATAAATATAGATTGGAAAACTGGTAACTCTGAACCTACTGACTTTAAGCATGCATCGTTTAGTGTATACAGCACCATAGAACAGACCATCAACCATGCGCCACGAAAGTTCTCACTATTAACATTCATCCTAGGTCTCTAAGTTAAAAAAAAGGCCTTGCTCGTAGCAAGGCCTTTATTATTGTTGTTTGCTATCAATATTCTAGTCTTGGGATATGTCTGAAAACACATCTTCAGGATTAAGAGTTTCAGACGTAGCTGGTGCAGCGAGCACTAATGCTGCCTCTGCTTCAACACGTCTCGTCTCACTAACAATATTATCACGTTCCTGGGACACCCGAAGCATGTCCTGGGTAGCTCCACCCGTACCTGCAGGGATCAGACGACCTACAATCACATTTTCTTTCAGCCCTACTAGTCTATCTCTTTTACCCATTGTAGCAGCTTCTGTTAATACTCTCGTTGTCTCCTGGAAAGAAGCCGCAGAAATAAAGCTTCGAGTTTGCAATGAAGCCTTAGTTATACCCAATAAAATCGGTTCAGCGATTGCAGCTCTACCACCCTTAAGGACTGCCTTATCATTTGCTGCATCAAGTTCATTTTTGTCAACGTTTTCTCCTTTTAGTAATGTCGTGGTGCCACTATCTAAAATTTCAAACTTTTGAAGCATTTGCCTAACTATAACCTCAATATGTTTATCGTTTATCTTAACTCCTTGGAGGCGATAAACATCTTGAACTTCATCAATTAAATAATCTGCTAACGCCTCAATACCTAAAATTTTAAGAATATCATGCGGTACAGGGTGACCATCCATAATATAATCACCTTTTTGAACATAGTCACCTTCGACCACTGGAATATGCTTACCTTTTGGCACCATATACTCAACATTTTCATTGGCTTCTTCTGCAGCCTCTATAGTAATTCTACGCTTATTCTTATAGTCTTTACCGAAGCGAACATAACCATTTATTTCTGCGATTATCGCATGATCCTTTGGTCTTCTTGCCTCAAACAACTCCGCCACTCGAGGAAGTCCGCCAGTAATATCCTTCGTTTTTGCTCCTTCTCTTGGAATACGCGCAATGGTATCTCCAGCAGAAATTTCCTGACCATCCTCAACTGATAAAACAGCGTCTACAGACATCGGGTAAGCGGCAGGATTACCACTATTCAACATTACAGGCTTTCCAGACTTTAAATCCTCAATTATTATCTCAGGCTTTAGATCATTACCTTTAGGGGCAGCTCTCCAATCCACAACAATTTTTTGAGTCATACCGGTTGCGTCATCTGTTTCATCTTTGATTGCAATACCGCTAACTAAGTCTAAAAATTTTGCTACACCCTTTTTCTCCGCTATAATTGGTAAAGTGTATGGATCCCACTCAAAAAGTTTGTCTCCTCTTACTACTTTTGACTTCTCTTTCACGTGAAGTTTAGAACCGTACCCTATCTTATGAGTAGCTCGCTCTACACCATTTTGATCTGTAATAGTTAAAGACATATTACGTCCCATAACCACAGAATCCCCACCCTTATTTTTAAGAATACTTGGGTTGGAGAAGGAAATAACTCCCTCTTGACTTGCCTCCAAGAATGACTGTTGACCTCCTTGAGCAACACCTCCAATATGAAATGTTCGCATTGTTAACTGAGTGCCCGGTTCTCCAATAGATTGAGCTGCTATAATACCTACAGCTTCTCCAGAGTTTACTAATATACCTCGAGCAAGATCTCTACCATAGCACATAGCGCAGATACCGTCTTCTGCTTCACAAGTTAATGCACTTCGCATTCGCACAGTTGCTATATCAGCAGCATCAATTGCATCAGCCTGTTTTTCGTCAACCAATTCCCCTTCAGCGACTAGAATATCACCTCCATCGGGGTTAATTACATCTTCAGCTACTACTCTTCCAAGTAAACGCTCACCTATAGAAGACACAACCTCTCCATCATTTATCGCAGCCCTAGCCGTAATATACCCCTTGGTTCCACAATCAGTTTGACGAACAATACAATCTTGGGCCACATCGACCAATCTTCTTGTGAGGTAACCCGAGTTGGCTGTTTTAAGAGCAGTATCCGACAGACCTTTTCTTGCACCGTGGGTTGAATTGAAGTATTCTAAAACATTCAAGCCCTCTTTAAAGTTTGAAATTATAGGTGTTTCAATAATCTCACCATTTGGTTTGGCCATAAGACCACGCATTCCACCTAATTGTTTCATTTGAGTTACTGAACCACGCGCACCTGAATGTGCCATCATATAAACAGAGTTTGGTTCAGCATCCGAACCATCTTCATTATGTTCTAATGTTGAAATACTTTTCATCATCGCGTCGGTAACATGATCATTACACTTCGACCAACCATCGATAACTTTGTTATACTTCTCACCCTGTGTTATTAACCCATCCATATATTGTTGTTCAAAATCCTTAACTTGAGAACGAGTTTTGTCAACAATTTCCCACTTATTATCAGGAATTATCATATCGTCTTTTCCAAACGAAATACCTGCTTTAAATGCCTCTGTAAAACCTATCGTCATTATTTGATCACAAAAAATAACAGACTCCTTTTGACCGCAATAACGGTAAACTGTATCAATAACTTTCTGCACCTCTCGCTTGCGAAGTAACCTGTTTACCAACTCAAACGGAGCTTTAGCGTTCAACGGAAGCAAAGCTCCCAATCTGACCCTACCCGGTGTTGTTTCAAATCTCACTAAAATCTCTTCACCCTCAGAATCAATCTGTGGAAGTCTAGCTTGAATTTTGGCATGCAAGTGTACCTCACCTGCATCAAGTGCATGTTGGACTTCATCGACACTTGAAAATACCTTCCCTTCTCCCTTCATACCAACTCGTTCCATACTACTGTAGTACAGGCCCAAGACCATGTCCTGAGATGGCACAATAATTGGGGCACCATTTGCTGGTGACAGAACATTATTTGTTGACATCATCAAAACCCTGGCCTCCAACTGAGCCTCCAGGCTTAACGGAACATGAACAGCCATCTGGTCACCATCAAAATCAGCATTAAAAGCTGAGCAAACTAGTGGGTGAAGCTGAATAGCTTTTCCTTCAATTAAAACTGGTTCAAATGCCTGTATTCCCAATCGATGAAGCGTTGGTGCTCTATTTAAAAGTACCGGATGTTCTCTTATTACTTCGTCTAAAATGTCCCAAACTTCTGGTCTCTCTTTTTCAACAAGTTTCTTTGCTTGTTTAACCGTCGAAGATAATCCCTTAGCTTCTAATCGAGAATAAATAAATGGTTTGAATAATTCGAGAGCCATTTTTTTGGGAATTCCACATTGATGTAGTTTAAGTTCTGGCCCAGTAACAATCACAGACCTCCCAGAGAAATCCACTCTCTTCCCGAGAAGATTCTGTCTAAACCTACCCTGTTTACCCTTCAACATATCACTTAAAGATTTTAAGGGTCTTTTATTAGCCCCAGTAATCGTTCTACCACGTCGACCATTATCAAACAAAGCATCAACAGACTCTTGAAGCATTCGTTTTTCATTTCGAACAATTATGTCAGGCGCTCTAAGCTCTATCAAACGCTTCAATCTATTGTTTCGATTTATAACTCTTCTGTAAAGATCATTGAGGTCTGAAGTTGCAAATCGTCCTCCATCAAGAGGCACAAGTGGCCGCAACTCAGGAGGTATTACCGGGATTACAGTTAACACCATCCACTCTGGTCGATTTCCAGATTCTAAAAAATTTTCAACTAACTTTAATCGTTTGATTATTTTTTTTGGCTTTAGCTCTCCTGTTGCTACAGCTAATTCCGCTCTAAGTTGGTCTGCCTCTGCTTCAAGATCAATTGTGGCCAACATTTCTCTAATTGCCTCGGCACCTATATTAGCCGTAAAAGCATCCAAACCATATAAATCTTGCGCATCAAGAAACTCTATCTCACTTAATAGCTGACCATAAATTAGATCAGTTAAACCAGGTTCAATCACAACATAATTCTCAAAATAAAGAATTCTTTCAAGATCACGAAGCGTCATATCCAACATCAAACCAATACGGCTGGGTAAAGATTTAAGAAACCAAATATGTGCTACCGGTGAAGCAAGCTCTATGTGCCCCATTCTTTCCCGTCTTACTTTTTGGAGCGTAACCTCAACACCGCATTTCTCACAGACTACTCCTCGATATTTCATCCTTTTATATTTACCACATAGGCACTCATAGTCTTTGATTGGCCCAAAAATTCTGGCACAAAACAAACCATCACGTTCAGGTTTAAAGGTCCGATAATTTATAGTTTCAGGTTTTTTAATTTCTCCAAAAGACCAAGATAAGATCCTTTCAGGTGAAGCCAAAGATACTTTTATTTCATCAAAAGTCTTTGTCGCTGCAATTGGATTGAACGGGTTTGATGTTATTTCCTGATTCATTTTAGATCCTTTAATTTTGTGTCTAACTTGGTAGTTATGTCTTAACTTTTACCTAATGCTCTTCTTCAGATTCCAGAAGCTCCATATTTAGGCCAAGCCCACGGACTTCTTTCACAAGGACATTAAAGGATTCTGGTATACCAGCTTCAAAATTATCCTCACCTTTAACTATACTCTCATAAACTTTGGTTCTCCCCGCCACATCGTCTGACTTCACCGTCAACATTTCTTGAAGAGTATATGCAGCGCCGTAAGCCTCTAAGGCCCAAACTTCCATTTCTCCAAACCTTTGGCCGCCAAATTGAGCTTTTCCACCCAAAGGTTGTTGAGTAACCAAACTATACGGCCCAGTCGATCGTGCATGAATTTTGTCGTCCACAAGGTGATGTAACTTAAGAAGATATTTCACCCCAACAGTAACCTGCCTAGAGAATTGCTCTCCGGTCCTACCATCAAATAATGTTGACTGACCACTAGTATCAAACCCAGCTCGAGACAATGCATCATTAATGTCTGATTCTTTAGCGCCATCAAATACAGGTGTAGCAATTGGTACACCTTTTCGAACCGCAGTAGCACTTTCAATTAACCTTTGGTCATCCATGTCTAAAAAAGCATTGCTATAGGTTTCATCACCGTAAGCGTATTTTAAGGCATCTTTAACTTTAGAAGGATCCCCAGATAATTTAAAATCCTCTAACGCTTCATCAATTTTTAGACCAAGGCCTCTCGCTGCCCAACCCATATGGGTCTCTAAAATCTGTCCAACATTCATCCTTGATGGAACACCAAGTGGGTTTAAACAAAAATCTACTGGCGTTCCATCTTCTAAGAAAGGCATGTCCTCCATCGGTACTACTTTAGAAATAACTCCTTTGTTACCATGCCTCCCTGCCATTTTATCTCCAGGTTGAAGCTTGCGCTTTACAGCCACAAATACTTTTACCATTTTCATAACACCAGGCATTAAATCATCGCCACGTCTTACTTTGTCAACTTTATCCTCAAACCGCGCTTCAAGTACTTGTTTTTGTTCCTCATACTGGAAATTTAAAGCCTCTACTTGAGTAGCATCTTTTTCTTTTTCTAAGGCAAGTTGCCACCATTGCCCTTTTGACATTGTATCCAAAAGTTCAGGTGTCACTTTAGCATTAATTGCTATACCTTTAGGCCCTTTTAAGACCTTTTTATTTAATAAGAGGGTCTCTAAACGTCCATAAATATTTCTGTCTAATATACCCATTTCGTCATCTCTATCTCGAGCTAGATATTCAACTTCCTCTCTCTCGATTTGCAATGATCTTTCATCTTTTTCAACACCATGACGATTAAAAACTCGGACCTCTACAACAGTTCCAAAATCTCCAGGCTTAACGCGCAATGACGTGTCTCTTACATCAGACGCCTTTTCACCAAAAATAGCCCGAAGTAATTTTTCTTCAGGCGTCATGGGACTTTCACCTTTAGGTGTTATTTTTCCGACAAGTATATCTCCTGGAACAACATCAGCACCAATATACACTATTCCTGCCTCGTCTAAATTTCTTAGTGCTTCTTCTCCGACGTTGGGGATATCTCTAGTTATCTCTTCAGGGCCTAATTTAGTATCACGAGCAGCAACCTCAAACTCCTCTATATGGATTGATGTAAATACATCATCCCTTGCTATTCTCTCAGAAATTAAAATGGAATCTTCATAATTATAACCATTCCATGGCATAAAGGCGACTATAACATTCTTACCAAGTGCCAATTCTCCCAAATCTGTAGATGGCCCATCTGCTATTACATCACCTTTAGCGACCACATCACCAACATTAACCAACGGCTTTTGATTTATACAGGTATTTTGATTACTCCTTTGAAATTTTCTAAGACCATATATATCAACTCCTGGGTCTCCCACTTCTAGCCCATCGGTAACTCTTACAACGATCCTCATGGCATCAACTTGATCAATAACACCACCTCTAGATGCCTGAATTGCCGCTCCAGAATCAGTTGCTACAACTGTTTCCATTCCGGTACCGACGAATGGTGCATCTGCTTGCAGTAATGGAACTGCCTGACGTTGCATATTAGAACCCATCAAAGCACGGTTAGCGTCGTCATTTTCTAGAAATGGTATCAGTGAAGCCGCCACCGAAACTAGTTGCTTGGGTGAAACATCAATTAGATCTACATTTTCTTTCGCCTGTAACATGTATTCGCCAGCTTGCCGGGTCGACACTAAATCATTTACGAACCTACCCTCTTGATCTAAATTTGCGTTGGCTTGCGCTACTGTGTGTCGCATTTCTTCTGTGGCTGAAAGATATTCCACGTCGTCCGTAACCTGACCATCCTTTACTTTTCTATAAGGAGTTTCAATGAAACCATACTTATTAACTCGCGCGAAGGACGCCAAGGAGTTAATTAAACCAATATTCGGTCCCTCCGGTGTTTCGATTGGACACATGCGACCGTAATGGGTTGGATGAACATCTCGAACTTCAAAACCAGCTCTCTCTCTCGTCAAACCGCCAGGCCCAAGCGCTGATAGTCTTCTTTTGTGCGTTACTTCCGAAAGAGGGTTAGTTTGGTCCATGAATTGAGACAATTGTGACGAACCAAAGAACTCACGAACCGCCGCTGCTGCAGGTTTCGCGTTAATCAAATCCTGAGGCATCACCGTATCAATTTCGACACTTGACATTCTTTCTCGTATAGCTCGTTCCATACGTAAAAGCCCAACACTATATTGGTTCTCCATTAGTTCACCAACTGATCGGACTCTTCGATTTCCTAAATGATCGATGTCATCAACATCACCCTTTCCATCCCTTAGCTCGACCAAAGCATTTATACAGGAAATGATATCGTCTCTTCTTAATACTCTAACAGTATCTTGCGCATCCAAGTTTAGTCGCATATTCATTTTAACCCTACCAACAGCACTTAAGTCGTAGCGATCAGCGTCAAAGAACAAACTATCAAATAAAGCAGATGCAGACTCTACCGTAGGCGGCTCTCCTGGACGCATAACTCTATAGATATCCATTAAAGCTGTATCGCGACCAAAGTTTTTATCTGCAAAAACTGTATTCCTAATATAAGGTCCCACATTTATATTATCGATATCTAAAACAGGGATATCTATTACACCATTATCCAGAAGTAACTTTAAAGATCCTCCAGAAACTTCATCATTTTTATCCAATTCCCAAGTCAGCTCATCACCAGCCTCAGCCCAAATCTCCCCAGTCTCTTCATTAATAATATCTCTGGCAACAAAGCGCCCAATAATATCCTCAAAGGAAACAAAAATGCTCTTAACTTTGTTTTCGTCAATTAATGCCTTAACTGCCCTAGGAGTTACTTTTTTTCCAGCTGGCACTACAACTTTACCAGTGTCGGCATCTATCAAGTCTGAAGAAGGTTTAGTTCCACGTAATCTTTCTGGAAAAAACTGTGTTTTCCATCCTTTTTTATCGACTTTTTCGTACTGAACCGTGTTGTAGTACGCATCCATAATTGACTCCTGATCCATTCCAAGAGCAAAAAGTAAAGTAGACACAGGAAGCTTTCTACGCCGATCTATTCTAGCGTAAACAATATCTTTGGCATCAAATTCAAAATCCAACCAACTCCCACGGTAAGGTATAATTCTGCATGTAAAAAGTAACTTACCTGATGAATGAGTTTTACCTTTGTCATGATCAAAAAATACACCTGGAGATCTATGCATTTGAGAAACTATAACCCTCTCGGTACCGTTTACCACAAAAGTCCCATTCGGCGTCATAAGTGGCATATCCCCCATAAACACATCTTGTTCTTTTATACCCTTGACAGATCTCGCACCCGTATCAACATCAACATCAAAAACTATAAGTCTAAGAGTAACCTTAAGCGGTGCGGCATAAGTCATATCTCGACTCTGACACTCTTCAACATCATACTTAGGCTTTTCAAGTTCATATTTTATAAACTCTAAAACTGCCGTCTCATTAAAATCTTTTATTGGAAAAACTGACTGAAAAACACCCTTGATACCTTCTCCATCTAATGGTTCTAATTGATCACCAGACTTTAAAAAAAGCTCATAAGATGATTTTTGAACCTCTATCAAATTCGGCATTTCTAAAACTTCACGGATCTTACCGAAGTATTTTCTAATTCTTTTTTTTCCAATAAATGTTTGATTCATAACTATGAAAGCCTTTCAATTCCTTCAAAAGTGGTGCCTCGGGGAAAGACAACCCACCCTTTGGATAAAGGTAGTTAACCCAATGCCTGTGTGTATTCCCAATTACACACTCCCAGGTAACAACTGTTCCTTAGAAAAAGCTAACAAAGCTTTTTCTAAGAAGCAGTTGGCTGGATTTAATGTAAAATTAAAACCAGCCAAACTAGTCTTTACTTGAGCTCTACTTCTGCTCCAGCCGCCTCTAGCTTACCTTTAATTTCTTCAGCTTCTTCCTTTGAGACTCCTTCTTTTACAGATGATCCACCCGCTTCAACTAAGTCTTTTGCTTCTTTCAAGCCAAGGCCTGTAATAGTTCTAACTTCTTTGATAACACTTATTTTTTGTGCTCCAGCAGCAACTAAAACAACAGTAAACTCTGTTTGTTCCTCAGCTGCGCCACCAGCATCACCTCCACCAGCAGATGCCATCATTACGGCTCCTCCAGCTGCAGGCTCAATGCCATATTCATCTTTTAGAATAGTCTTTAGTTCTTGTGCTTCGAGAAGTGTTAATCCAACAATCTCTTCAGCAAGTTTTTTTAGATCAGCCATTATACTGTTCCCATCCTTTGTTTTGTGTTCCAACGCTTGATTAATTCTTTACTATATTCACCTTGACCAAAAATTACGCCGCTTCAGCGCGCTCTTCAATTGTGCTTATGATACTCGCTATGCTAGAACCAGGTCCACCAATTGCGCCTGCGATGCCCGCTGAAGGAGCGGCTATACAACTCACGATTGAAGAAATTAATTCATCACGTGAAGGCATAGATGCAAGTGCTTTGACACCTGCAACATCTAAACTATTCTCACCCATAGCCCCACCAAGTATAGACAACTTATCGTTTGTCTTGGCATAGCTTTCTATTACCTTAGCAGCGGCAACAGGATCTTCAGAAAAAGCAAGAATTGTCATTCCAGAAAGGTATTCTGCTATGCTTTCACAAGGCTTTCCTTCCAGAGCGATTTTGGTGAGCCTATTTTTTGCAACACGAACAGATCCACCAGCTAGGCTCATTTGCCTACGCAGATCCTGCATCTCAGCAACTGTCAAGCCCTTGTAATGACTAACAACCACAACGCCAGAGCTTTCAAAGATTTGGCCAAGTTCATTAACCACTTTTTCTTTTTGTGCTCTATCCACAGTTTCTCTCCAAATTTGGAGGCCTAGGCCTCCGGCTCATTTATGCTGGTTTCCCAGCGCTTAAAGGTCCTTTACAGGGTCTTCACCAAAACCACCCGAGGAATAAACCTCGAAAATTCTAGTTCTTTTCCCATCTCAGGAAGGAATTATTAATCATAAGATTAACCCTCCATCTCGGACAGAACGAAGACAAGTCTTCGCTATTTATACCAGACTAGCCGGTAAAAATTCCTACTTAGCACTTGTAGCGCTATCTACTGCAATTGAAACTCCTGGACCCATAGTGGAACTAAGAGCTATTTTCTTCATATAACTTCCTTTGGATCCGGTCGGTTTAGCACTCAAAACAGCAGAAACAAAAGCTCTTAAATTTTCGACAAGGGCTCCTTCTTCAAACGAAACTTTCCCAATCGCAGCCTGAACTACTCCTGCCTTTTCAGCCCTAAATTGAACTTCTCCACCTTTTGCTGCTTTCACAGCAGCAACAACATCCATTGTAACAGTCCCAACTTTAGGATTAGGCATTAGGTTCCTTGGACCGAGAACTTTACCTAGTCTACCAACTATCGGCATCATATCCGGTGTAGCAATACATCTATCAAAGTCTACTTTTCCACTCTGGACAATCTCCATTAAATCTTCTGCACCAACGATATCAGCACCTGCTGTTTTAGCCTCTTCTGCTTTAGCATCTCTCGCAAAAACTGCCACTCTTACAGTTCGTCCCGTCCCGTTAGGTAAGTTTATAACTCCTCTGACCATTTGGTCCGCATGCTTTGGGTCTACACCAAGGTTTACTGCTATTTCAACAGTCTCATCAAATTTTGCGGATGCAGTAGATTTAACTAAATTTACAGCCTCCTCGACTGTTAAGTCTGTTTTTCCCTCAAATGCTTTTCTTGTCGCAACTGTTCTTTTTCCATATTTTGCCATTTTATTTTACCTCTATACCCATAGAACGCGCGGAACCTAGAATTATTTGCATCGCAGCTTCGATAGTATTTGCATTTAAATCTTGCATTTTTGTTTCTGCGATCTCTCTAACTTGGGATGCAGTTACATGACCTACAACTTCTTTAGAAGGTTCTTTGGCACCAGATTCTAGCTTTGCCGCCTTCTTCAATAAATATGAAGCTGGAGGTGTTTTTATATCCATCGAAAATGATTTGTCTTGATAATAAGTTATTATCGTTGGGCATGGCGCTCCAACTTCTGTATCTTGAGTTTTTGCATTAAAAGCTTTACAAAACTCCATAATATTTATTCCCCTTTGCCCTAATGCTGGACCTACAGGTGGGGATGGATTTGCTTTTCCCGCTGGGACTTGCAACTTTAACGTTCCGACTATCTTTTTAGCCATCGTGTTTCTCCTTTATCAACTGCCCGGGTCTCGCGTGCCCAGAACACTCTGTTGTGTGGTACGGCTCAACAAACGCGTTTGCAATGCCTCCCACTGATCAAGTTACTAACTCTTAGTAACTTGTGTGAATTCTAATTCTACCGGCGTTGCTCGCCCAAATATCGATACCGTTACCTTTAATCGCTGTTGATCCAAATCAACTTCTTCAACCATCCCTGAAAACCCTTCAAAAGGTCCATCAGTAACACTAACATTCTCTCCAATATCAAATACTATCGTGGACCTTGGTGATTCTGCACCCTCCTCAACTCTATTTAATATTAAATTTACTTCAGCATCTCGCATCGGCATTGGTTTTCCTTGAGGACCCAAAAAACCGGTAACCCTATTTATAGAGTTTATTAAATGATATCCCTTATCAGACATTTCCATTTTAACAAAAACATACCCAGGCATAAATCTGCGTTCCGCTGTAACTTTTTTATTTCGCCTTATCTCGATTACCTCTTCTGTAGGCACAAGAACCTCTTCTATTTCATCTTGTAAGCCCTTATCTTCAGCGGCCTGCCGAATATACTCTGCAATTTTCTTTTCGAAATTTGAGAGTACGCTGATTGAGTACCAACGCTTAGCCATTCTAAACCGATCCTTACTTACCCCACACGAAGTGTCGAGAAAACTTCAAAAAGTGAGTTTTTTAACTACACTTTAAAACCAAAAGGCGCGTATCTCGAATCAATACACGCTAAACTACTTGTTGAGGACTCTTTAGTCGTCGATGCGTTCAATATCAAGTCCTTAAAACACAATAAACAATTAGAATCAAAACAAACCAAAAATTGTACTCAATCCAGATCTTATACCAAGATCAACAAAAGAAAAGAAAACCGCGGTTAACGAAGCCAGAATAAATACCATTACAGTAGTTAAAACTACCTCTTTACGTGTTGGCCAAACGATTTTACTCACCTCTCCCCTTACTTGTTGGATAAACTGAACTGGGTTTGGAAGAGCCATATTAATACCTTTTTAAATTTGAACTTAGACGGTTGTGCCTATACGTTTCGAACAAATCCTGCAACTGATAAACTAAATTTAATTAATGGCAGGGGCTGAGAGACTCGAACTCACGACCCTCGGTTTTGGAGACCGATGCTCTACCAACTGAGCTAAGCCCCTGCATTTAAATAAGATGCTTAAGCAAGACCACCTAATTTTGCAAGTAAACAGTTGCAACACCCCAAAAAATAATTTTAAGAGATTTATTATCTTAACCTCTTTTGATCCTTTTTATTAATTTTACTCGATGATGCTTGAAACAACACCCGCACCGACTGTTCTACCGCCTTCACGGATAGCAAATCTTAACCCGTCCTCCATCGCAATCGGGGTCAGTAATTCTACTTTGAATGATACATTATCTCCAGGCATCACCATTTCAGTACCTGCCGCAAGCTCAACTGATCCCGTTACATCAGTTGTTCGGAAGTAAAATTGAGGACGGTAGTTCGCAAAAAATGGCGTATGACGGCCACCCTCATCTTTTGTAAGAATGTATGCTTCAGCAGTAAATTTATGGTGTGGCTTTACCGATCCAGGCTTACATAAAATCTGTCCACGTTCGACGCCTTCTCTATCGACTCCACGCAATAAAGCACCAACATTATCCCCTGCTTGTCCAGAATCTAGAAGTTTACGGAACATCTCAACACCGGTACAAACTGTTTTTGTAGTATCTCGGATACCAACAATCTCAATTTCATCTCCAACATTAACAACACCACGTTCAATACGACCTGTAACAACAGTGCCACGACCTGAGATTGAAAATACATCCTCAATTGGCATCAAAAACGGTTGATCAATTGCTCGAACAGGTGTTGGAATATATTCATCCACAGCTGCCATCAGCTCCTTAATCTTTTCTTCACCAATTTCAGGAGTTTTACCTTCCATAGCAGCTAAAGCTGAACCCGAAACAACTGGGATATCATCACCAGGATACTCATATGAAGATAAGAGCTCTCGAATTTCCATCTCAACAAGCTCAAGTAATTCATCATCATCCACTTGATCGACTTTGTTCATAAACACAACCATTTTTGGAATACCAACTTGTCGACCTAACAAAATATGCTCTCGTGTTTGAGGCATTGGACCATCAGCCGCGTTAACAACTAGAATAGCCCCATCCATTTGGGCTGCACCAGTGATCATATTCTTCACATAATCTGCGTGACCAGGACAATCGACATGCGCGTAATGACGAGCTTCAGTCTCATATTCAACATGCGCTGTGGAAATCGTAATACCACGTGCCTTCTCTTCCGGCGCAGCATCAATTGAATCATATGCCTGAAATTCTCCAAAGTACTTTGTAATCGCTGCCGTTAGTGTAGTCTTACCGTGATCTACGTGGCCGATCGTACCAATGTTAACATGCGGTTTATTACGTTGAAACTTTTCTTTAGCCATTGTCAAATCCTCTTATCTTTTTTTTGGTTTATAAAATCTCTATAGCATTCTAAATTTGGGATATATTTTTTTTGAAAAAAATCAAGGGCCCTATTCAAATTATACATAAAACTTTGTGATATTGGGCTTTTACAAAAATTTATTTTGTTTAGGAAAACCATGCGGCGATTTGCGACCAACCCCAGCTCTTTTTGATAACCAAGGAGTCATGTCTATCTGATTTCTATTTTTTCCTCCATCAGTATTCCAGGAAAGACCATCAGACCAATTGAAAGTCGTCAAATCAGAAAGACCTCCATCTAAAGCCAAAGAACCTTGTCGGCCTTTTGAAGAATTATATTTCTGCAACCGCACTCCTTTACCACGATTCATTTCTGGAAGCTCTGAAGTTGAAAAAACTAATAGTTTGCCATTGGTGCTGACTATAGCCACATGATCTCCCAAAACGTGATGACAGATAGCTGCAACTGAGCTCTCTTGTAAATTCAAGACCTGTTTACCACTCCTAGTCTGTGCAATTACCTCCGTCTCTTTAACAATAAAACCATCACCTAGACTCGATACCAACAGTAACTTACTCATCGAATTATGCACAAAAATATCGACGATAGTTACTTCATTTGGCAGATCTACCATTAATCTAACGGGCTCCCCCATTCCTCGCCCTCCCGGCAGATTAGCACATGGAATAGTATAAAATCTTCCATTTGAACCAAAAATTAAAATTCTATCTGTTGATTCTGCATGGAATATAAAACCCTTTTCATCACCATCTTTAAACTTTAGGTCTTGACCGAGCTCTATATGTCCACGCAAAGATCTAACCCAACCCATCTTTGAACACACTACGGTCACAGGCTCTTTTTCAACCATCTCCTCAAAAGATATTTCCTCAATATCCTTCCTTTTCTCAAAGATTGTCTTCCTAATAGAGTTTATGGAGTCAGCAGAAAATATTTTTTTTGTATGTTTTATTTGATCACTAATTTCTAACCATTGTAACTCTTCACTATCAAGGAGGTCTTCCAGCGTCACACGCTCTAACATAAGTTTATCTCGTTCTTTGCGTAACTCTAATTCTTCCAGACGACGAAGGGACCTAAGGCGCATGTTTAATATTGCATCTGCCTGTAATTCGCTAAGCGAGGGGTCCTTTAACGGTGTTTTATGAACCGGAATATAATCAAATTCTGAAGTCGCTCGTTTAAAATCACTTCCCCAATTTTCGAACATTAGAGCGTTTTTAGGGTCTTCCTCGTATCTAATAATATCTATAACCCTATCTAAATTGAGAAAAGCGACAATAAAACCTTCTAACACTTCTAATCTATGATCGATTTTTTTTAATCTAAATTTAGACCTTCTAATTAATACAACCTGACGGTGATCTAGAAATGCCCTTAATAATTCTTTTAATGAACAAACCTTTGGTGTTAAGCCATCGATAAGAACATTCATGTTCATACTAAATCTAACTTCCAGGTCTGAATGACGAAACATTGTTTCCATTAGAGCTTCCGCCGAGATATTTTTTACTCTTGGCTCAAGTACAATTCTTATATCTTCTGCAGACTCATCTCGCACATCTCCAAGTGCTGAAACTTTTTTCATCTGTATTAGTTCAGCTATTTTTTCAATAAGTCTAGATTTTTGAACTTGATATGGGATTTCTGTAACAATTATTTGCCATTGTCCTCTTGGTAACTCTTCTAATACCCACTTAGCTCTCAATCTAATAGATCCGCGACCTACCTTATAAAAGTTTAGTATATTCTCTTTAGGCTCGACTATTACGCCTCCAGTCGGAAAATCTGGACCAGGAATATATTCCGCTAGGGTCTCATCACGAGCATTAGGTGCTTTTAATAGATGCAAGCATGCCGAGCATAACTCGATTACATTGTGGGGTGGAATGTTAGTCGCCATCCCAACTGCTATGCCACTAGAACCGTTCGCCAGAAGATTAGGAAAGGTTGCCGGCAGAACAACTGGCTCTTGTAAAGTTCCATCATAATTATCATGGAAGTCCACTGCGTCTTCAGAAATACCCTCTAAAAGTAATTCAGCGGCTTTTGTCATGCGAGCTTCCGTATATCTCGGTGCCGCTGGGTTATCTCCATCAATATTTCCAAAATTTCCTTGGCCATTCACTAGTGGATAACGAACACTGAATTCTTGAGCTAACCGAGCCAAAGCATCGTAAATAGCTTGATCTCCATGAGGGTGGTAGTTCCCCATAACATCTCCAGAGATCTTTGCCGACTTCCTAAACCCACCGATTGATGAAAGTTTAAGTTCATGCATCGCAAAAAGAATTCTACGATGAACAGGTTTTAAACCATCTCTAGCGTCAGGCAGAGCGCGATTCATAATTGTCGATAAGGCGTACTTTAAATACCTGTCCCCTATCGCTCTACGAAGAGTCTCTGTAACTTCTGAAGTTTGATCGCTGTGATCATTAAAATTGTCTGCCATAAATACTATCTATCCAAGGTAATTAGTCCAGTAAAGCAATCCTTTATCATAACTTAGTTTTAACACAAATTTTACTATTTAAACCTCTATTTATCTGTTTTACTAACTCTCTTAAGAACCTTTCTTACCAAAGGATAAAAATGCATAAAAAATCTATCTTAATAACAGGGTGCTCTTCAGGAATAGGATATTCTTGCGCGCAAACGCTTCATAAACGTGGATGGAAGGTTTTTGCTACCTGTAGAAAACAAAAGGACTGTAATAGACTTAAAACTGAGGGTATTGAAAGCTTCTTACTTGATTATCAAAAAGAAAAAACAATAGAGTCAGCATTGCAAAGTTGCCTTGAAGTGACAGGGGGCACCCTTGACGCTATATTTAACAACGGAGCTTTCGCAATTCCGGGAGCTCTGGAAGACATAAGTACTGGCGCTTTGAAAGATATCTTTCAGTCAAATGTTTTTGGTTATCACGAACTTATACGTTTGAGTCTTCCTATAATGAGGGCACAAGGATACGGAAGAATAGTTAACTGTTCATCTGTTCTAGGTTTTGTAGCTCTTCCATTTAGAGGAGCGTACAATTCAACAAAATTTGCTATTGAAGGCCTATCTGACACACTAAGAGTTGAGTTAATTCACTCAAACATTAAGGTTATTTTAATCGAACCTGGCCCTATAACATCTCAGATAAGAAAAAATTCTATACCTAAATTTGAAAAATGGGTTAAATGGGAGCAGTCTTCTCGGGCTGACGAGTATCGAAAGTTACTTATACCAAGACTATACAAAGGAAATGCGCCCGATTTATTTGAACTCCCAGCAACTGCTGTCTCCAAGAAATTAATTCATGCCCTTGAGAGTTCCAAACCAAAAACACGTTATTTCATAACAACTCCAACATACTTACTGTATTATTTGAAAAAAATACTACCTACTAAATGGTTAGATCTTTTAATTTCAAAACTTTAACTCTATCTATCAGAAAACTTCTGGTGAATTAAAAGGTAAATATAAAAATTAAAAGGTCGTTAATGGTACAAGATCCACTTTTCTTTATAGTTATAATAGCAGCTATCGTAGTCTTAATTATATTATTGATAGGGATTGGGACGTTTGCAAAAGGTGGCGAATTCAACCGAAAATACTCTAATAAAATTATGCGTTATCGAATAGGGGCTCAAGCTCTTGCAATAATTCTTGTTTTACTATTCGTATTAATCAAAAATATTGGAAACTAATTAAATGGTCACACTAAGTAAAATTTATACAAAGACTGGGGATTCTGGAGAAACTTCGCTCGGAGATGGCAATAGAGTACCTAAACACTCTTTAAGAGTGTCCGCTTACGGAACCGTCGACGAGACAAATGCTACTGTGGGTCTTGCTAAATTATACGCGGATAGAACACTGATATCCACCCAACTTTCGGTTATCCAAAATGATCTTTTCGATCTTGGGGCTGATCTTTGTAGACCTGATCAGGAAAAGGACTCCGAAGCTCAATATCAGCCATTAAGAATGACTGGAAATCAAGTTAAGAGGTTAGAAACTGAGATTGATCTTATGAACAAAAATATCGAACCTTTGCGGTCATTTATTTTACCTGGGGGATCAAAACTAGCTGCACATTTACATTTATGCAGAACCGTCTCAAGAAGAGCAGAACGCTTAACCGTTGAGTTATCTAATAGTGAGACAGTGAATGCACATTCTATTCAGTATCTAAATAGGCTAAGTGACTGGTTTTTTGTGGCGTCAAGGGTAGCAAACTCTAACGGAAAAGATGACATATTGTGGGTTCCCGGTGCAAACCGTTAAATTTATGTGCACTAAAGAATATTTGATTAATTTTGTTGTTGAAACCGACGCCAAAATCACAAGGCGCGTCGATTTTGTCCTATTGTTTTTTAAAAAAATTTTGTAAACAAATATTATTCAGGTTAAGAAAAGCCTGGTTATTTATAAGGGGTTACCATTAATGAAGGTGATAGTACCAGTTAAGCGCGTCATAGATTACAATGTTAAAGTCCGTGTAAAAGCAGATGGATCAGGTGTTGACCTTACCAATGTCAAAATGTCGATGAATCCTTTCGACGAAATTGCTGTAGAAGAAGCCATTAGACTTAGAGAAGCAGAAAAGGTTACTGAAGTAATTGCCGTTTCAATAGGAGTGAAGCAAAATCAAGAAACCTTGAGAACAGCTTTAGCCATGGGTGCAGATCGAGCTATATTGGTCATTGCATCAGAAGATGTGCATCAAGATATAGAACCTCTTACAGTGGCTAAACTTTTAAAAGAAATTGCCACAGAGGAAGCTGCTAACCTAGTACTGTGTGGCAAACAAGCAATTGATAATGATATGAACGCAACAGGACAAATGTTATCTGCCCTTTTAGGTTGGTCCCAAGCAACATTCGCATCCGAATTAAATATTGAGGCAAAAAATGCAGTGGTTACTAGAGAGGTGGACGGGGGCCTTCAATCAATAAAAGTGTCCCTTCCTTCAGTCATAACTGTTGATCTGAGGCTCAATCAACCCAGATACGCATCTCTTCCAAATATAATGAAAGCAAAGAGAAAGCAGTTAGATGAAAAAGTCCCTTCGGACTACGGAGTTGATTTGACAGCGCGGCTATCGATTATCAACACCCGAGAGCCAGAAACCAGAAAAGCTGGTGTTAAAGTAGCGTCAGTAGATGAACTACTAGTAAAACTTAAAGAAGAAGCAGGAGTAATTTAAATGGCAGTCCTTCTCATAGCAGAGTTATCAAATAGTGAATTAGCTGAAGATGCCACTGCAAAAGCATTAACAGCTGCAAAAAAAATGGGTGATGTTACTATTCTATGTGCAGGCGAAAACACCGAAAATGCTGCAAAGTCTGCTGCAAAACTAAGTGGAGTCGCAAAAGTATTATATGCTGAGTCCTCATCCCTCGGTCATGATCTGGCTGAACCTATTTCTGATTTAATTATATCACTTTCAGATAAATTTAGTCATATAGTTGCCCCATCAACAGCCGGAGCAAAAAATATACTACCTCGAGTAGCAGCACATCTTGATTCAATGATCATGTCAGATATAACAGCTGTCATTGAACCCGACACTTTTGAACGACCAATATATGCAGGAAACGCTATACAAACAGTGCAATCCATAGATCAAAAAAAAGTTATTACGGTTAGAACGGCTAACTTTGAGGCGACTGATCAAAATGGATCTGCTGAGATTGAACAATTATCATCGTCCAGTAGCCAACAATTGAGTCAATGGATGGAAGATATGGTAGCAGCAAGTGATCGTCCCGAATTAACATCGGCTGGGAGTGTTGTGTCAGGAGGCCGAGGAGTTGGCTCCAAAGATGATTTTGACCTAATAGAAAAACTAGCCGACAAACTAGGTGCTGCAGTCGGAGCATCTAGAGCAGCAGTGGACTCTGGCTATGCCCCTAATGATTGGCAAGTTGGTCAAACAGGAAAGGTTGTAGCACCAGATCTTTATGTTGCTATCGGTATTTCAGGAGCTATTCAACATCTTGCTGGAATGAAGGATTCTAAGGTAATTGTTGCAATTAACAAGGACGAAGAAGCGCCGATATTCCAAGTAGCTGACTATGGCTTAGTTGGAGATCTTTTTGAACTTGTGCCAGAGCTAATTGAAAAACTTTAATTCTATCAACTTATTCATAACTCCAAAGTGTTAAAAGTGAAAGAATCTTAAATGATAATTAAAACTATTGGAATAGTTGGGTCAGGACAAATGGGTCGTGGAATTGCCCAATCAATGGCAATGGTAGGGTATAAAGTAATACTTTCTGACATTTCAAAAGAAGTATTAAAAACAAATGTTGAGAAAATAGTTACAAGTTTAACACGTCAAGTTAAAGATGGAAGAATTTCATTAAATGTATGTGAAGAGACTTTAGATAACTTAAAACCAGCTACAAAATTAGAGACAGTGGCTGGTGCTGACCTTATCATAGAAGCAGTAACTGAAGATGAAGCCGTTAAAACACTTATCTTTGAAAGCCTAACGCCACATCTAAAAGAGGACACAATTCTGACCTCAAATACATCATCAATTTCCATTACAAGACTTGCATCAAGAACTGATCGTCCTGAAAAGTTTATGGGGTTTCATTTTATGAATCCAGTACCTTTAATGCAGTTAGTTGAACTAATTAGAGGAATTGCAACTAATCAAGATACTTATGATTCATGCCTGTCTGTTGTACAAAAACTAGGAAAAACTGCCGCTCAAGCAGAGGATTTCCCTGGATTTATTGTAAATCGAGTATTGATGCCAATGATAAATGAAGCAATTTATACACTTTTTGAAGGTATAGGCTCAATTAAATCAATTGATGAATCTATGCGTCTTGGTGCAAATCATCCCATGGGTCCACTTGAGCTTGCTGACTTCATTGGCTTAGATACCTGCCTATCGATTATGACTGTGTTACATGACGGGCTGGCAGATACGAAATATCGACCCTGTCCACTACTGACTAAATATGTGGAAGCAGGTTGGCTTGGAAAAAAGACTGGTAAAGGGTTTTATGATTATAGTAAAAATCCAGCCGAACCATCTCGTTAAAAATTATTACTTTTAAAACTTACTTTAATTAATTTCAAAAGCACTTTATCAACATCCCTAATACTTTCTCGGTATACCGTTAAAAAAACCTTTAACCCTAACACTAAACAAAATTTCTCCATATGTTTAAAATACCATATAACCACTTGCGGCAATTCAGCCTATTGTTCAACACTAACTGTTGACAGTTGAGCCCTTTCATTTTGATATGACACGATATAACTTAACATTAGTCGCTCGGGTTTTTTATATTCAAGACATAAACATAATAATCAGCTACGAATAAAGTAAAATTTTAAAGCACTAAGGACATTAGATGAACCACGGAACATTCAATCCCGAAAAAACAATTGTGTCTCAAGGAATTAGAGAACTAAATAACGTGTTTTATAACTTAATGGAGCCAGGGTTAATCCAAGAAGCAATTCAAAGAGGTGAAGGTGAGCTAGGAAATGGTGGTACCCTACTAGTCACTACGGGAAAACACAGCGGCAGATCACCTAATGATAAGTTTATTGTAAAAACAGCAAGTAATGAAAACTCCGTATGGTGGGAAAACAATGCACCCATGACACCAGAGAGCTTTGAGATACTTCATAAAGATATGCTCGCTCATATGAAAGGTAAAGATTACTTTGTTCATGACTTATTTGCTGGAGCCGATCCTGAGCATAGGCTCGATGTCCGATTAGTTACCGAACTTGCTTGGCACGGTTTATTTATTAGACATATGTTAAGAAGGCCTGATTTAAATGAATTAGTAAGATTTGACCCGGAATACACAATAATTAATTGTCCTAAATTTCATGCTAACCCCAAGAAGCATGGCTGTCGTTCAGATGTTATTATAGCAATAAACTTTGACCAAAAGTTAATCCTAATTGGGGGAACAGAGTATGCTGGTGAAAATAAAAAATCTGTATTTTCTTTATTAAATTTTTTATTACCTGAAAAAGGTATTATGCCAATGCACTGCTCAGCAAATCATGCTCACGATAACTCAAATGATAGTGCAATATTTTTTGGGCTTTCTGGCACAGGCAAGACAACACTTTCAGCAGATCCTAATCGTACTCTAATAGGCGACGATGAGCATGGTTGGTCTAATAATGGGATATTTAATTTTGAAGGTGGCTGTTACGCAAAAACTATAGATCTTGACCCTAAAGCTGAGCCAGAAATTTTTGCTACTACCAAAAAATTTGCAACTATTATCGAAAATATGGTCTATGATCCAGTTACCAAAGAGTTGGATTTTCACGATGATAGTATAAGTGCTAATATGCGGTGCGCATACCCATTAGATTATATAGCTAATGCTTCTAATAGTTCATTAGCATATCATCCTAAAAATATAATTATGCTAACTTGTGATGCTTTTGGAGTATTACCACCAATAGCAAGGCTTTCAACTGCTCAGGCAATTTATCACTTTTTGTCAGGGTTTACTTCAAAGGTGGCAGGAACTGAAAATGGCATAAACGAACCACAACCAACTTTTTCAACATGTTTTGGAGCACCTTTTATGCCAAGAAGGCCAGAGGTTTACGGCAACCTTCTACGACAAAAAATTGCTGATAATCAAGCACAATGTTGGCTTGTGAATACCGGGTGGACTGGGGGTCAATATGGAACTGGTTCGCGAATGCCCATCCAAGCCACCAGAGCCCTTCTATCTGCTGCTCTTGATGGCTCCCTAGGTTCAGTGAACTATCGTGTCGATAAATTCTTTGGTTTTGAAGTACCAGAATCTGTCAACGGAGTACCAGATAAGTTACTCAATCCACGTGATACATGGGAAAATAAGGAAGCCTACGATGGTCAGGTGCACAAACTCATAACAATGTTTAATCAGAACTTTGAGCAATACTTACCTCATGTAGAAGCGGATGTTTGTGATATTGCCTTAAAATAACTTAAAATTTTATAAAATTAAAATTACAAACAATAAACCGTATATTAAAAGGTAGAAAAGTGGTGTCAGAAAGTTCGATGTATAAAACTTTGCTAATTCCAAACCTTTTATCAATTACCGAAGTTGCTTTAACAGAACTTTCTTCAATAATAGACAGAGTTAAAATAATCTGTGTGTCGAGATTCGTAGAAAGTCAAAAATCAGAAAAAATGTTCGTGGAGGAGCATCAAACTTTTAATCACACCATAGCATGGTTATGCACATATTATATTGCTCTAGAGCGAATGCAAAAATGGTCTTTGCAATTGAAGATGGAGAATCGTCTGGGGGAAGTTGAAACCTTAATCCACCAAATAGCTTTTAGTGAGTATCTAGCACAAATCAAAGGTGGCATACCTATTTCTCAAGGTGAAATAGTAAGGTTAAATGATATCGAGATTGATGTTGAAAACCAATCGTTGTTCAAGAACCCTGATATCAAAAAGCTAATTAATTTGGGTGCATCACAAGATTGTAAGAAGTTTCTAATTTTACACTTATCTGAATGTTCTAAAAATGAGTTAACAGGTGACACTGGCTTAACGTCTGAATTAAATATGATTCGAGATCAATTCAGACGTTTTAGTAATGAAAAAGTAGATCCTTTTGCCCAAAACTGGCACCTTAATGATGAATTAATACCGATGAACCTTATCCAAGAAATGGCAGACCTTGGTGTATTTGGAATGTCTATTCCTGAACAGTACGGTGGGTTAGGTCTGTCGAAAATTGCGCTATGTGTCGTGTCAGAAGAATTATCTAGGGGTTACATTGGCGTCGGGAGTTTAGGAACTCGTAGCGATATCGCAGCTGAATTAATTTTGTGCGGAGGAACAGACGATCAAAAAAGAAAATGGCTCCCAAAAATAGCTAACGGAGAAATTTTACCAACTGCTGTTTTTACTGAACCTAACACAGGATCGGATCTCGGTGCTCTAACGACAAAAGCAATTAAATTTAACAATGGTTACAAGATCACTGGAAATAAAACTTGGATTACTCATGGAAGTCGTGCTCAGTTAATGACAGTGCTTACTCGGACAAGCAGAACACTTTCTAACCACAAGGGGTTATCGATGTTCCTAGCTGAAAAAACATCTGGCAATAACGATAATTTTTTTCCTGATACGGGCCTTACCGGAGGAGAGATTCAGGTAATCGGTTATAGAGGTATGAAAGAATTTGAACTTTCTTTTGATGAGTTTTACGTACCAAAAGAGAACTTACTTGGTGAAAAAGAAGGTTTTGGTTTTAATCAACTTATGCAAACGTTTGAGTCAGCAAGAATACAAACCGCGTCCAGAGCTATTGGCATCACACAATCCGCTTGTGAGCTGGCTATAAAGTATGCCAATGATCGACATCAATTTGGTAAAAAAATAATAAAGTTCCCTAGAGTATATAATAAGCTTGCTATGATGGTTGTAGAACTAATGGTGAGTAGACAACTGACTTATTACGCTGCTGAACAAAAAGATAATAATAAAAGATGTGACTTGGAAGCGGGTATGGCAAAGCTACTTTCTTCCAGAGTAGCCTGGTCAGCTGCCGATAACTCTCTTCAAATTCATGGTAGCTATGGATATGCTTTAGAGCATCCAGCAAGCCGTCTCCTGTGCGACGCAAGGATTATTAATATTTTTGAAGGCACAGCGGAGATTCAAGCTAACGTTATATCTAGAAGAATATTATCAAATTCAATTAACGAAAAAAATATCTCATAATGCTCCTTTACGTCTGAGAATATTCAAAAGTCTTTCCCTAGATGCTGGGAGAGGCCTATCATTCATCAAGGGTGCCAACCAATTCTTTAAAAAATATCCTGTAACCTTAAATCCATCCTCTAAGCTGGTATCAGAACTCTGATCAATGTCCGTAAGACAAGCAGGCAAAGGTAGTAACTTATCAGCCCATTTTCCTGCGGCTTTTTTTGACACGGCTCGGCCAGATTTTGGTGAAATATATCGCAAATTTTCACTTTGATTCGTTACAGCACATCTATCTAAGTCAAGACCAAAGCCCATATCTTGTAGTAAGGCCAGCTCCCATTTCATATAGAAGAAAGGCCAGTTAGTGTTATTGATTAACATGTCTAAGAGATGAATTGTGCGATCGTATAGCAGTGGATGAGGGTCCCTTTCAGATAACGAAAACCTCAAAAGGCTACAAATAACGTTTAATCCAGCTAAAGAATCTCGTTGATTTAATACCATTGAAAACCTTGAACTTAACAGTTCCGTATTAAACACACCAAGGTGATTTTCTAACCTTGCTCTCCACGTTACATCCAGCTGTGCACCAGGTTGTAAGGTTGGTGCAATTTTCTTAGATTTTCCACCTCTCACAACACCATAATAAACTCCATATTCTCGCGTAAAAACTTCTATAATAGTAGATGTTTCTCCTAAATTCCGTACACCCAATAATAAACCTTCTGCGCTCCATTCCATCAATCACTGATTCCTGGCTCATTAAGCAAATGTCTACCTTGCTTGTCCTCGACTTCAATGATCCATATGTCAGGATCATATTCTTTTTGTTTGTCCAGTTTCTTATCAACCTCTAGCTCAATACCCTCATACAAAATTACCCAAGATCTACTGTCAGAAGCTAAATCAAAAGATCTTTGATATGCTTTGGCCAAGCCATCCAACGTATTCAATTTAACAAAAACTGTTCCTGCATTCAGATCACCTTTTTGTGTAACAAACGAAGGAATTCCTTTCAATCTAAGCCTGGTAATATAACTATGGGCCCATAGCTCAGTGGTTAACCTAATCATACGTTTCCATCATTATAGCTTAGACCCATTTCAGTATATCTGGCTTTTTCTTCTTGCCAATTAGGTCGGACCTTTACTTTAAGTAATAAATGAACGGTAAGACCTAAGAACTCAATTAGATCGGCTCTAGCGTCCTGTCCAATAGACTTAATGGTAGTACCTTTATTGCCCAAAATAATTCCCTTATGTCCATCTCTAACAACATAGATAATCTGCTCTATCAAAACAGAGCCGTCAGGTTTTTCTACCCACCGCTCTGTTTCAACAGTAAGTTGATAAGGTAACTCTTGGTGGAGTCTAAGAATAAGTTTCTCTCTAGTAATCTCAGAAGCAATAACCCGCAACGGTAAGTCCGCTATCTGTTCCTCTGGGTACAACCATGGCTCTTGAGGAAGCATACTAGCCAACCATAGCTTTAGCTTATCAACTCCGTGACCCTTCTCCGCCGAAATCATGAAGGTTTCCTCAAAATTGAATATCTCATTTAGTTCCCTCGTAATACTAAGTAATTTTTCAGGACTAGTGCGATCAATCTTATTTATAACTAAAATAACATGCTTAGACTGAACTTTGCCATCTATCTCCTCAATTATTTTTCTTACTGTTTCAGTAACTCCCTTATGGGCTTCTATCAATAAGGCTACTACATCGGCATCACTCGCTCCACTCCAAGCTGAAGCAACCATTGCACGATCTAAGCGCCGTTTTGTTTTAAAAAGGCCAGGAGTATCAACGAATACGATTTGTGTGTCCCCTTCAATAGCCACACCTCGAATTCTTCCCCTTGTTGTTTGGACTTTATGAGTAACAATAGAAATTTTTGAGCCAACCATTCGATTTAATAATGTTGACTTTCCAACATTTGGTTCACCAATTAATGCAACAAACCCTGCTCTTTTTTTACTCACCTTTAATCCTTTCAAGTAAATTCTTAGCAGCAACCTGCTCAGCTAATCTTTTTGATTTAGAGGTGCCCTCTTCACACTCTCCAGAAGCAACCAGAACAGAAACTTTAAAAATTGGATCATGGTCTGGTCCTGAACGTTCTACTACAGAATAAATTGGTGGGCTCTGCCCCCAGCCCTGAACTAACTCTTGGAGGGAAGTCTTTGAGTCTCTGGCATCATGTTCTACCTTATTTATTCGATCTCCCCATAACTGAGTAATAAAATCACTCACCACAACAAATCCGCCATCAAGATAAATGGCAGCTATCAATGCTTCCATTGTGTCTCCCAATATAGCTTGTTTTTTTCGCCCACCAGACGCCATTTCAGAATTTCCAAGTTTCAAAACTTCACCTAAATTGATCTCACGAGCAATTTCAGCACAAGTTTCTTTTCTGACCATAGCGTTAAATCTAGGGGCCAACACACCCTCCGACGCACTTATATCTTTCTCCAAGAGTGTTTGCGCTATTACTAGTCCAAGGACACGATCCCCAAGAAACTCCAATCTCTGATTGTCAGGCCTAGTAGCAGAAGAAAACGAACTATGAGTAAGTGCTCTAACTAACAGTTCTGGCTTGTTAAAAGAATATTTTATCCGCTTAGAAAAAGCACTCAATTCAGAGGATAATTTCATAGGCTTCCCTTAATCATTAACATAGTACTATGGACATATATTATTTATCGATAATTATATCATAGATCATAATTTGTTCTTATTTACTATTAAGCCGATGTTTACTTATAACATAAATTTTTTTTATATTAGTAGACTGCTTTAAAAAATCGTTCTTTTCGCCAGGTCCAAAAATAAAGCATCTTTTTCCCTGCCGATGAAAACAATATCCGATCTGCTCGTCCTAAAAGATTTTGAAATGGCACAAAACCTACACCACCTCTTTGTTGCATAAATCTAGAATCTACAGAATTATCTCTATTGTCGCCCATAAAAAAGAAATGCCCCACTGGTACGTTAAAAGCTCGCGTATTATCTCCAGGCAAACCGTCTCGGATATTTAAAACATGATGCTCAGGGCTGCCTTCCAAAGACTCCAAAAGCTTCTCTTTCTTACATACTGCTCCTGTTTGAGCAGTATTATTAGAGCAAGCAGGATACCCCCCCATTGAACCTTGCCCTTCATAGATCTCTTCAAAGTATCCATTATCCACTTGCTTTTGTTCATTACCATTTAAGAAAATGATACCATCTTTGACTTGGATGGTATCACCAGGCAAACCAATCAGGCGTTTAATATAGTCCTGTCCACTTATTGGATGCCTAAAAACCACGACATCCCCTCGAGAAGGGTCCTTAGCAAAAATTCTACCAGAAATAGGGCAAATATTAAATGGACAAGAATATTTTGAGTAACCATAGACCATTTTATTAACAAATAGGAAATCACCAACTAAAAGAGTATCTTTCATAGACCCAGAAGGGATCCAAAAAGGTTGGAAAAAAAGGCTTCGAAAAATGCCTGCTATTAATAAAGCGTACACTATTGTTTTAATAGTTTCCACTATACCATCTTTTTTTTCTATTTTACTTGCCATTTTTCACTCTCTTAAATCTTTACTGCTAGATGCGTGCTACAGTGACTTAAGTCAACCAATTCTTGGTATGGATTCAATTAGTACAAACGCCTGAGCCCACGGATGATCATCAGTCAATGATACGTGAACAAATGCTTTATGGCCCTTTGGTGTCAGACTATTGAGTCTTTTTTCAGCCCATCCGGTTAGTTCCATTACCGGTTGACCGGTATTAAGATTTATTACTCCCATATCTCTCCATGAAATACCCATCCTCAGCCCCGTCCCTAAAGCCTTAGAACAAGCTTCTTTTGCTGCCCATCGTTTTGCTAATGTACTAGCTTCATCTGGACGCGATTTTGCCTTAGATTTTTCTAGCTCGGTAAATACTCGATTCCTGAACCGATCTCCAAAACGCTTTAGTGTCGCTTCTATACGATTAATATTTGCTAAGTCAGTTCCAATTCCAATAATCATAGTAAATTATCCAAAAACTTTAACCTAAACTTTCTACTAAAGCATTTTTTCGAGCATTATCCATCAGTAACCTCATCTCGCTTATTGCTGTATCTAATCCCTTAAAAATTGCTTCTCCAACTAAAAAATGACCAATGTTTAACTCTACCAATTCAGGTATTACGGCTACTGCCCTCACCGTATCATAAGTCAATCCATGTCCAGCATGAACCTCCAACCCTAATGATTTAGCAAAAGTTGCCATTTCTTTCAAACTCTTTAATTCTAAGTTTGCTTTAGTATTAAGGTCTTCTGCATAAGCATCGCAATATGCCCCTGTATGGAGTTCTACAACTGAAGCACCTATTCTAGCTGCAGATTCAATTTGTGACTGGTCTGCCGCAATAAAGATAGACACCCTACACCCAACCTCATTTAAAGGAGCAATAAAATGTGCAAGCCTGTTTTCCTCTTTAGAAACCTCTAGACCACCCTCGGTAGTCCTTTCTTCCCGTTTCTCTGGAACAAGACAGACTGCATGAGGTCTGTACTTAAGTGCTATTTTTTGCATTTCATCTGTTGCTGCCATTTCAAAGTTTAATGGTATTTTAAGATGTTCAACTAACGCATCAATATCCGAATCTGTAATATGGCGTCGATCCTCTCTAAGGTGCGCTGTGATACCATCTGCTCCAGAGAGTTCGGCTATTTTTGCTGCCCTTAGTGGATCAGGATTGCTCCCTCCGCGTGCATTCCTTACGGTTGCAACGTGATCGATATTTACTCCAAGACGTAATTTGTGTTTATCCATTGCTCTCTCTTATTTAAATATTAACATTTAGTTTGAATAGTTCTAATGCGGTTTTTATCCGATATCAAAACATTTGTACGTCAACCTTACTAGTAAATAATATATAAAACCTACTCACCTCTCTATTATTTTATTTAAAATATAAAAAACAAACAAAGAAATGGATTAAACAATAATTAAGAACCTTTTTTTCGATATTTTGAGAGTTTTTTAATAAGGATACCCTTTGATCTGTTTTTGAAAGCAAAGATCAATGGAAAACTAATATAATAACAAATCACAGCCGTTACTAATCCTGGGATTATACATCCAATTGAATAAGGCAAAAACACCTCGTTTATGAATAACCCTAGTTTTTGCCATTTTGTTGGTTGATGTAGGGTAATGGCTACTAAATTTTGACCAAAATCACTCCAAGCACCAATAAATATTTCAATTATTTTATCTGGTGCCAACTGATCTATTCCTAAGATAAAACAACCAAAATTTAATGAAATCACCCCTATAGGTACATAGGTTAAGGGGTTTCCAAAGAAAGTACCGGTTAAAGCTGCTAACATATTTCCTCTAATTAACTTAGCAAGAATAATAGCAACAAAAAAATGAAATCCGTAAAGTGGTGTAAACGAAGCAAATACACCAGCGGCGATACCAAGAGATATTCTCTTTGGGGAGTCAGGAAGCCTTTTAATTCTATATTTAACATACTCAAACCTACGACTCCAACCACCGTTTGGCCAAAGAAAATGCCATAACCATAGCAACCATGTTTTTGATGTTCTTCGTTTAAACACTTTCGACAATTTCTCCGTAAGCTACTAGATCTTCATTACTTTATTTAGGTTTCAACTCAACGTCTTTATGCCTCTCTAAAGCGGCAACATAGCTATCAGCTTCAATGGCTACCATGATAGTATGCAAATGCTCAGAGTCGCTAACATCCACATCCACTAAAATACGAAAATAATCAGGTTTCCTATCTATAAAATGTAAATCTGAAATATTTGCTCTTTGCTCTCCAATTAAGGTACAAAGCCTACCTAAAACTCCAGAATCGTTCACTATTGTCAAGTTAAGGGTGACTGTATTTGTCGCTAGATGTTTTCCTGTATCCCAATGGACATCAACCCATCGATCTGACTCACTATCAATCTCAACGAGTGAACCACAATCTATAGAATGGACAAAAACACCGTCACCTCGGTGTTTAATCCCAACAATTCTCTCTCCAGGCAAAGGAAGGCAGCAACGCGATCTCTTTATTTGAACACCTTTTGGTAAACCTATAACTGAACGTTTAGAATACGGTCCATCAAGCCTCGATTTCTCAACTAAATCAGGATAAATAGCATTCACAACATCTTTAGAAGATAACTCCGTGGAACCAACTAATTCCAGTAAGCTAGTTGCATCCTGCAAATTTAATTCCTTAGCTGCTATGGATAAAGCTTTCTCTGTTGATCTCTTCCCAATGTGTTCAAAGGCCGCTCTTACAAGCTCCCTACCTAATTTTACAAATCGGTCACGATGCTCTTCCCTTAAAGACCTTCTTATTGCCGCTTTAGCACGACCAGTAACAACAATATCTTTCCAAGTTGGTTGAGGTTTTTGACCATCTGCCGTAACGATATCAACTGATTGGCCATTACGGAGCCTCGTCCACAAAGGCACTCTTATTCCATTAACTTTTGCGCCCACACACGAATGCCCAATTCTTGTATGGATAGCATAGGCAAAATCTAGAGGCGTTGCGCCTCGAGGCAACTTGACTACCTCTCCTTTAGGCGTGAAGCAAAATACTTGATCAGTGTACATTTCTAATTTTACGTGCTCAAGAAACTCGTCATGATCATCAGCTTGTTCTATCCGCTCATTCATAGCATCCACCCACCTAGAAGGGTCCAATGTGAATGGATTCTCTACTCTAATGCCGTCTCGGAAGGCCCAATGTGCTGCCACTCCAGTTTCTGCAACGTCATTCATTTCCCTAGTTCGGATTTGAACCTCTACTTGCGTTCCATCACGCCCAGAAACAGTAGTATGGATGGAATGATACCCGTTAGATTTGGGCTGACTAATATAGTCTTTAAATCGTCCAGGAACAGCCGTCCATCTCTGATGGATGATACCTAAGGCCTTGTAACAATCATCTTCTTTATCTGTGATTATTCGAAAACCATAAATATCTGATAACTGTGAAAAACCCTGTTTTTTTTCTTCCATCTTCCGCCATATAGAGTAAGGTTTTTTCGCTCTACCATAAACGTCACTATTTAGTTCAGATTTTGATAGTTCTGTTTTTATATCTTTTGTAATTTTTGGAACAACACTTCCAGTTTCTTTTTGTAAAGTGATAAAACGGCGAATTATAGAGTTCCGAGCATCTGGGTTTAAAACTCTAAAAGCGAGATCCTCCAACTCTTCTCTCATCCAGTGCATTCCGATTCTTCCAGCCAAAGGAGCAAAAATATCCATTGTTTCTATGGACTTTTTAATCTGCTTTTCTGGAGTCATGTGCTTGATAGTTCGCATATTATGTAACCTATCAGCTAACTTTACCAAGATAACTCGTAAATCTTTAGACATGGCCATAAAAAGTTTGCGAAAGTTCTCAGCCTGCTTAGTTTCTGTTGAATTAAGCTGAAGGTTGGTTAGCTTTGTTACTCCGTCTACCAAACCTGCAACTTCAGAACCAAAGCTTTTTTCTACTTCAGAGAAAGTAGACTTCGTATCTTCCAAGGTATCATGTAACAAAGCTGTCACTATAGATGCGTCATCAAGTCGTTGCTCAGTAAGAATTGCCGCAACAGCTACGGGGTGAGAAAAATATGGCTCACCCGAACGACGCGATTGTCCTGTGTGCATACTTCTTGAGTACTCAAAAGCCTTATTTATTAGTTTATAATTAGTTTTTGGATTATAGACTTTAACCAAGCGTATTAGTTCTTTGGCTTCAATCATAAAAAATCCACCACATGTTTAATATAACCCTAATCTTCTGCTTGAGCTTCCATTAAAGCACGAAGAAGTTTTTCTTCAGACATATCATCATCAGCTACCTCATCATCCTCGATACCCATTAACAAAGCCATTTCATCTTCTTCCGGTTCATCCACCTCAATCTGAATTTGATTGCTCTCAATTAATCTTTCTCTTAATTCATCGGCTGACTGAGTTTCATCTGCTATCTCTCTTAGGCTGACGACAGGGTTCTTATCATTATCCCTTATCACAGTTATCGCAGATCCAGTAGATATCTCGCGTGCACGGTGAGCCGCAAGCAAAACTAAGTCAAATCTATTTGGTACTTTATCAACACAATCTTCTACAGTAACACGAGCCATAGCACACTCCGGTTTAATTAAAGGGATCTGAGTATCCGCCCTAAACTTTTAAAACGAAAAATACAACTAAAAAGTTAAGGTACGATCAATTAAATTTGATAAATTATTTCCTTATCCATTGGCTTAAGAGCTCCAAGCATTTGCGTTAAAGTCTTTTTAAAAACTGGATGCACCCAGTTTTTCGAAACATCTAAAAAAGGTACAAGAACAAAAACTCTGTCCTGGATACGTGGGTGAGGCAGTATTAATTTAGAAGGAACCCGTTTGATCTGCTCTGTTATTGTTAAATTAGACCACTTTAGAAATTCATACTTAGATGGGTATATTTGATCTTCAAATGCAAGTAGATCTATATCAATTGGTCTTGGTGCCCATCTGTACAACCTAGTTCTATCAAAAATACTTTCAATTTTATGAAACTCCTTTAACAATTCTTCTGCATTTTTATCAGTTTGAATATATGCGACAGCGTTCACAAAATCTGGACCACTTCCTAGAGGGAAAGCCGGTGTTGAGTAAAAATTACTCAATTTTGAAATCTCTAACGAATCACTTTCAAGTTCTCTTAGAGCAGCTATAATAGTTTGCTTTGGCTTGCCAACGGAAGACACTACATTACCACCAAATGCTACAAATGCTTTCCTGAAACTGTTTGACAAAAAAATATACCCTAAAAACATTAAAAATGATTTGTTTCGAACACTTACTTTTTTTATATTTATTATATATGCATTTTGAATGTTCACAAATATTGAAGATGTAATAATACTACAATAAACTTTTTAAAAATAGTCTTTAAGTATCATATTGATTAGCATTCTAATTCCGATTTGGATAAAAATGGAGAGGTTAAGTTGTTAAAACCTAAATTAAAACTATATCTGGCTGCTCCGAGAGGTTTTTGTGCTGGCGTAGATCGAGCTATAAAAATGGTAGAGTTAGCGATTCAAAAGTGGGGTGCTCCAATTTATGTTCGCCATGAAATCGTGCATAATAAATTTGTCGTTGATCAACTCAGATCTAAGGGGGCAATTTTTATTGAGGACTTAAAAGACTGCCCTAGTGATCGACCAGTTATTTTCTCTGCTCACGGAGTGCCTAAATCGGTAGAAAAAGAAGCGTTTGATAGAAAGATGATTTATATAGATGCTACATGCCCACTAGTTTCAAAGGTTCATAATGAAGCTCAACGGCATTTTTCAAATGATCGCCAGATGGTAATGATAGGACATGCAGGCCATCCCGAAACCATTGGAACAATGGGCCAACTTCCAGCCGGTGAAGTACTCTTGGTAGAAACGGTCAGTGACGTACAAAAGATTGAACCTCGAGACGAAAAACTACTAGCATTTATTACTCAAACTACTCTATCTGTTGACGACACTATAGAGATAATCACAGCTCTCAAAAAAAGATTTCCAAATATTATTGGTCCTCACAAAGAAGATATATGTTACGCTACTACTAATAGGCAAACCGCAGTTAAGGTAATGTCAACTAAGACTAAGACTATGCTGGTGATTGGTGCTCCTAACTCTTCAAACTCTAATCGTTTAGTGGAAGTCGGCTTAAAAGCGGGTTGCTCGTATGCCTGTCTAATTCAAAGAGCTACAGAAATTGATTGGGTAGCACTTAAAGATGTTTCTTCAATAGGTTTGACAGCTGGAGCATCCGCTCCTGATGAACTCATTAACGAAGTTATAGCCGCATTAAAGGACCGGTATGACATTACGGTAGAGTTAGTAGAAACTGCCATAGAAAATATTGAATTTAAGGTCCCTAAAATACTTAGAGAAGTTTCATGAAAGATATCCCCAAACCAGCAATAATGTTGAGTTTTTTGGGCTTAATTCCTTTCTTTATTTTCTCAATATTTCAAATGATATCACTCAGTGGTATAACATCTCAAAGCTACTTATTAATTAATGCTGAGCTGGATAAGCTATTACTTTCTTATGGGCTCATAATACTAAGCTTTATGGCAGGAACTCACTGGGGGTTTGCCGCAAAAAGCTCGGGGATATTATCTACAAAGGCTTATTTATCTAGTGTTATTCCAACTTTTTTAGTATTCTTAATAATACCTGAGCACTTTTTTTCTGTGAGCCACAATATTAAATTATCATTGGCTTTACTTTTAATTGGCTTTTTGGGAATCCTGTTATTTGACGTCCATCACTGGAAAGAAAAACTTGCACCACAATGGTGGCTAAGCTTACGCGTTCCAATGACCCTTATCGTAGTGCTATTACTTTTAGTAGGTATATCTGTGTAATGTTTATTTGTGCCTATACTGATGGAGCCTGCTCAGGGAACCCTGGGCCTGGTGGTTGGGGAGTTATAATAACAGCCACAAAAGATAAAAACATAATAAAAAAGATAGAATTAAATGGAGGAGAAAAGCACACCACTAACAACCGGATGGAATTGACTGCAGCTATAAACGCATTAAACGCTCTAGAACGGCCCTCAACAATAACAATCTATACAGATAGTGTTTATGTTAAAGACGGTATATCAAAGTGGTTATCATCTTGGAAATCAAAAGGTTGGAAGACTGCATCAAAAAAGCCTGTAAAAAATGAAGACCTTTGGAGAGAGCTGGATGAAGCCAGAAAACCACATAACGTAACTTGGGAATGGGTGAAAGGACACTCTGGCAATACAGAAAATGACCGTGCAGATTTACTTGCCAGATTAGGAATGGCCCCTTTCCAAAATTAACTGCAAGTTCTTTAAGTTATGGGTAATAAAAAATATCAAAACCACTCTAAAGTAGTTTTTCCGGCAAACTGTTCCCCTTTAAAAACTCTTTAGTAGTTACGATCCGTTTCCCAGGTTTTTGAACTGAGGTAATAGACACAGCCCCAGTACCACAAGCTACAGTGAAACTATCTAAAATTTTTCCAGGGTCTGCCTTTATGTTCTTTGTATAGCTACCCAGGAGCTTAAGACGCTCCCCATTCACATGACACCAAGCCCCCGGCCAAGGAGACATTGCACGGATCAACCTATCTATTTCTATAGCCGGTTGCCGCCAATCTATAAAAGTTTCATTTTTTAAAACTTTTTGAGCATACGTTATACCCTGCTTTGATTGTTGAATATCTGCAATATCACTAATTTTAGAAATAGTATGAACAATTAAATTTGCTCCTATGTTAGATAATCTCTCATGAAGCTCACCTGATGTTTCCCGTTCCCCTATCTCCACCTCGAAGGTATCAACTATTGCTCCTGTGTCTAAACCTTGATCCATCCGCATTATACATACCCCCGTTGTAGGGTCACCTGCCATAATCGCCCTCTGAATTGGTGCTGCCCCCCGCCACCTTGGCAAAAGTGAAGCATGAACATTCAAACACCCAAATCTGGAGCCATCCAAAATTTCCTTTGGAAGTAAAAGGCCATATGCTACAACAACGCCAACATCAGCCTCAAGATCTAAAAAATCTTGAACAATTTTATCATCAGAGAGCCTAGACGGATGCCTAACTAAAAGTCCCAGTTCATTTGCTCTAGCATGCACTGGTGAGTTGCGAACCTTTTGTCCACGCCCCGCCACGCTCGGTGGTTGACAGTAAACACATACTACCTGATGACCCTCTTCAATAAGAGCATTTAGAATAGTGACAGAAAAACTAGGGGTGCCAAAAAATACTATCTTCATAAACTGTAATTACTCATTTTGATTAAATATAAACTAAACACTCTATTCATCCACTATAAGTTTACCATCTAAATGATCAATCTCATGGCATATAATAGCAGCCGAGATCCCTTCAAACCGTTTTCGATTTAGTTTACATTCCTCATCCATCCACATCACGTCAATAGTGTATGGTCTCTCAACTTTCACTGGAGTTTCTGGTATTGAGAGACACCTCTCTTCGTTAACTTGAGTTTCGTTCGATTTAAATAAAATCTCTGGATTTATCATAGTTACTGGCTCAGAAATTCCATTTTTCCAATTTATATCCATCACAAATAATCTGTTGGCAATTCCAATCTGAGGTCCTGCTAGACCTCGACCCGCAGCCTCATATAAAGTGTCATACATGTCATTAATGATAGTCTTTATTTCGTTAGAAACCTCTAATATTGGTGTACAAAGCGACCTTAATACTGGATCTGGGTATTGAATTATACTTAAGATCATTCTTGTAACTTTTCCCTCTTAAGTTTCTTCATTTTCCGCGTAATTAACTGCCTTCGTAAAGGAGTTAAATAATCTATAAAAAGTTTGCCATTTAGATGATCTATTTCATGTTGCACACAGGTAGCCCATAAGCCTTCAAAAGTCCGTTGCTCTTTTTCGCCGGTTCTATCAATCCACCTAACCGTGACTACTGAGGGCCGTTCAACTTCTCCATACTGGTCAGGAATCGAAAGACAACCTTCTTCATGAGTATTTTTTTCATCAGACGCATACAAAACCTCAGGATTAAACATCTGGATAGCATCTAAATTCTGATCTTCACTCTTGTTACAATCAAGTACAATTACCCTAACCAAAGCGCCAACCTGAGGCGCAGCTAATCCTATCCCTGGCGCTTCATACATTGTCTCAACCATATCATCAGCTAACTTAAGCATTTGATCAGAAACAACGGTAACAGGTAATGCTTTTTTCCTCAACTTCGGCTCTGGATGTATTAATATTGGCCTAATTGTCATAAAATATTTTTCTCTTCATTTTCTTACTTTACCTCATTAAAGTTTTGATATTTTATAGTCGTATTATAATCATTTTAAAAAAAAAACACATAAAATCCTAAGCTTTATAGGATAGAGGGTCAATCATGGATTTTGATGAGTTAATAGAAAGACGCAATACCCACAGCGCTAAGTGGGACATAATGGAAGAAAGGTATAATATTTCTAAAGAAGACGGTTTACCTATGCACGTTGCAGAAATGGATTTTAAGCCGCCTAAAGTAATACAAGAAAAACTGAGTGACCTTCTATCTCATGGCTTTTATGGTTATTTTGCTGGTTATAGTGATTATCATTCTTCAATAAAATGGTGGATGAAAACTCGTCACAACTGGGATGTTGGAGAGTCAAAAATTTTTACTGTCCACGGCCTAGTTAACGGTATGGCTTTATGCGTTGACGCTTTCACGAGCTCTGGTGATGAAATTATTATGTTAACACCAATGTATCACGCTTTTTTTAACGTTCTAAATGCGACGGATAGAGTAATCCGAGAGTTTCCTCTCAAACTGGAAGAGGACAAATATATTCTGGATTTTTCTGAGTACAAAAAATTGCTTACAGGAAAAGAAAAAATGTTAATTTTTTGTTCACCGCATAACCCTGGTGGGAGAGTGTGGGAGATTGAAGAGTTAAAAGAAGTAGCAAAATTCTGTAACGACAATGACCTTTTACTTGTAAGTGATGAGATTCATCACGACCTCATCATGCCCGGATATACTCACAATGTAATGGCAGTCGCCGCACCTGAAATAAATGATAAACTGATTATGTTAACTTCTAATACTAAAACATTTAATATTGCGGGGGCACATACCGGCAATGTTATTATTAATAATTTAGGTTTAGCTACTCTTTTCGAAGAAAAAATGAAAGCTCTTGGGCTTAGCCCAAATACTTTAGGTCTTCACATGGCAACAGCTGGGTATTCTCCAGGTGGTGCAGAATGGCTTGATAACTTACTTTTATACATTGCAGAAAATTTTAGAATTTTCGATTCTGGAATAAACAATATTCCAGGCTGCAAAGCTATGCATGCAGAAGGCACATATCTTGCCTGGGTAGATTTTTCAGGCACAGGAATGCCCCAGGCCGAGATTAAAAACCGTATCGAAACAATAGCTAAAATTACAACTGTGTACGGGTCAGATATGGGAGAAGGTGGTGAAGCTTTTATGAGATTTAATATCGCCACCCCAAGATCTCGAGTTCTTGAAGCAGTAGAACGTATGCAAAAAGCGTTTAAAGATCTTCAATAGTAAGCCTCACTTAAACATGGGTCGCTTATCTAATCAAAAATTTAAATACCAAAACTATAAGTTTTATAAGGTAGGTTCACGCAATGGATTTTGACGAAATTATTGAGCGCCGTAATACTCACAGCAGTAAATGGGATGAGACAGAAGAACGGTACGGTGTTTCGAAGGACGCTGGACTACCTATGTGGGTCGCAGATATGGATTTTAGACCTCCTATAAACATCCAAAAAGCTTTAGAAAAATCACTCCAGCATGGCGTTTATGGGTATTACGGTGATTTTGAAGAATATAAAACCTCCATAAGATGGTGGATGAAAAACCGTCATAGTTGGGATATCGGAAGTAGTACAATCTTTACAACCAACGGTTTAGTTAATGGAATGGCACTATGTGTGGATAGTTTCACAGAATCTAACGATGAAATCATCATGTTTACACCAATGTATTATACATTTTTTAGGGTATTGAATGCTACTGACAGAGTAGTTCGTGAGTTTCCCCTCAATTTAGACGGTGATCAATATACATTAGATTTTTCAGAATACAAAAAACAGCTTACCGGAAAAGAAAAAATGTTAATTTTTTGCTCCCCACATAATCCAGGTGGAAGAGTTTGGTCTAGAAGCGAACTAAAACAGGTAGCCTCTTTTTGCATTGAAAATAATTTAATTTTAGTTTGCGATGAAGTTCACCATGATCTTATTATGCCTGAGAATACTCATAATGTAATGGCTGTTGTGGCCCCCGAGGTTAATGATCGTCTGATAATGTTAACAGCAAACACAAAAACATTTAATATTGCTGGGGCTCATACAGGTAATGTTATCATTAACAACCCAAAACTTGTTGCTAAATTCGAAATTCGGATGGCGGCGTTAGGTATATCACCCAACTCATTTGGAATACATATGGCAACTGCTGGCTACTCCCCAGAAAGTGCAAATTGGCTGGATGACTTAATGGTATATATAAAAAGTAACATGGATATTTTCAACAAAGGTGTTAATAAAATACCAGGATGCAAAGCCATGCCGATT